>JBAZSU010000001.1:0-630886 GCA_041662325.1 Sulfurimonas sp.
ATAGAGAGAGGGAAACGCCTGGCTCCATTCCGAACCCAGAAGCTAAGCCTCTCATCGCTGATAATACTGCATCTTTCAGGTGTGGAAATGTAGGTCGCTGCCTAGTTCCGTCAAATTTAATCCTTTCTTCCCTTTATCAATAAAAACTATTATTAAACACTGCTAATTATTTCTGTTTTAACTACTTTCTTTTCCTATAGCTATATCTATTGTTATTTTATCATCTCTTTTGCCATGCTATATTGCTGGATGTAATTATAAATATGTTATCATCTCAGACTAAATTTCAGGAAAATTACAATGAAAAATTACATTAAAAATCAAATTAAAAAATCTTATGAAACAAAACTTGCTATATATGAAAATGATGCACTATTAAATAAAATAGAAGAAGTCGCACAAATGTGCGTTGAATTATATAGAGGTTCTAATAAAACCATTTTAGCCGGTAATGGCGGCAGTGCAGCCGATGCTCAGCATATCGCTGCAGAATTAGTAGGACGATATGGTTTTGACAGACCTTCTATTCCGTCGTTGGCACTTACAACAGATACTTCTAATCTTACTGCTATCGGTAATGATTATGGCTATGATAAAGTTTTCTCTCGCCAGCTTGAAGGGATGGGACAAAGCGGCGATATTTTTATAGGAATCTCTACATCCGGCAATTCACTTAATATTATAAATGCATTTCATAGTGCAAAGAAAAAAGGAATTACTACAGTTGCATTGGTAGGAAGAGATGGCGGTGAAATGGCTAAACTAGCGGATTATGCAATTGTAGTGCCGTCGGATTCTACTCCTAGAATTCAAGAGTCCCATATATTGATTGGGCATATTCTTTGCGATATTATAGAAAAAGAGATATTTGGTGATGGCGTGGGCGAATAGTAATGCCAAAAACTACGAAAAAAGCTCTTTTTTTAGACCGAGATGGTGTTATTAATGTGGATCACGACTATTTGCACAAAGTAGAAAAATTTGAGTTTATTGATGGAATTTTTGAACTCTGCCACTATTATCAGAACTTAGACTTTATGATATTTGTTATAACAAATCAGTCAGGAATTAGTAGAGGTTATTACAGTGAAGAGGATTTTGCACTACTTAGTCTATGGATGGTTGAAGAGTTTGCTAGACATGATGTAGAGATAAAAAAAGTCTACCACTGCCCGCACCATCCCGAAACCACAGGGGAGTGCAGTTGTAGAAAACCGGAAGCCGGAATGCTTTTAGATGCTCAAAAAGAGTTTGATGTTGATTTGGAAAACTCTGTTTTAGTCGGGGATAATGAAAGAGATATAGAAGCTGGGTTAAAGGCCGGGTTACATGAGACTTATTTATTGGATGTATCAAACTCTGTTAAAGATTCAAAAGCTAGCAGAATAGTTTCTAAACTTGAAGATATTTGGACATATAGATGTTGATTTTAAATAGTGGCGGTACTTTCAACAAGAGATACAATCCTTTAAATGGCGAATTAGAAGTTCCGTATGATAATGTAGCAGTAGAGTCAATACTTCAAAGTGTTACTTTTGAATATGATCTAGCTGGTGTTGTATATAAAGATAGCCTTGAAATGGACCTCAATGATAGAAAAATGCTTGCTAATATTATGGGCGAATCAAAAGATGATACTTTTATAATTATACATGGAACGGATACAATGGATAAAAGCGCTGAGTTTTTTCATGAAATATTTGATAATAAAAAAATTGTTTTAGTGGGTGCCATGAATCCATTTGAAATTGATAAGATTGAGGCAACTTTAAACCTAGGTATAGCAATAGGATTTCTAAAATCTTTACAAAACTATGGAGTATATATCTGTATGAGCGGTCATGTGGAATTGTGGAATAAAATAGCAAAAAATAGAGATTTAGGAAAGTTTGAAATTGTCTGAAAATATTGCTTGTAGCCACTGCCATTTAGAATTTAATCCCTCTGTTATGATAAAAGAGAATGAGCATTACTTCTGTTGCAATGGTTGTCAAGGGGTATTTCATCTTTTGAGCGATTCAGGACTGAATAGCTTTTATGAAAAAGCTGGCAATGTAACCCTGACTCCTCCGACAGAGCAATATGAAGACTCTTCAAACTTTAACTCTCCGGCTTTTTATGAGAGATTTGTAAAAACTAATAGCGAAGGTTTTAGTGAAGTTGCCCTCATTATAGAAGGTATTCACTGCTCTGCATGTGTTTGGCTCAATGAAAAAGCGCTCCATAAATTGGATGGAGTTATAGAAGCGAATATAAACTTCACCAACAACAAAGCAATCATAGTTTGGGCAGATAATGTAGTAAAACTTTCACGCATTATTGACATGATTCGAGCAGTCGGTTACAACGCCTATCCATACGATGCTTCACTCCAAGAGGCACATGCCAACAAAGAGAGAAAAGAGTATTACCTTAGAATGGCAGTGGCAATTTTTGCATCGATGAATATCATGTGGATTGCAGTTGCACAATATGCAGGCTATTTTAGCGGCATAACCCAAGATATTAAAACAATTTTAAATATCGCAGAGGGAATTTTAGCCACTCCTGTCCTTTTTTACAGCGGCTGGGTCTTTTATAGAGGTGCATATTACGGCATAAAAAATAGAACTATAAACATGGATACTCTTGTAGCAACCGGCTCATCACTCACCTATATATACTCTATTTACATAACAGTTGCTCAAAGAGGAGAAGCTTATTTCGACTCTGTGAGCATGATAATCACCTTTGTTCTAATCGGTAAATTTTTAGAAGTTTTAAGCAAAAAAAATGCGGCAGACACACTCGACATTATTACAAAACATATCCCAAATGAGGTGAATATTGTAAAGAATGGCAAAATTGTCTCTTGTAAATTGAATGATGTTTGTGTGGGAGATATTGTTGTGGTCTCAACTGGTGAGAGAGTTCTTCTTGATGGCGAAATTATCAAAGGAAGCGGTTCCTTTGATGAATCAAATCTGACAGGAGAGAGCAATCCGATTTATAAGCAGATAGGAGACAGTGTAGTTAGCGGCACAACGAGTATAGATGCGGATGTACATTTTAGAGCCTCCAAAGATTTCCAACACTCAACACTCTCAAATTTAGTTGCACTCTTAGAAACCGCTATAAACAAAAAACCAAAAATTCAGTTGATGGCAAATAAACTCTCTGAATATTTCTCTTCGATAATTTTGAGTTTTGCATTCGTTACATTTCTTTTTTGGTACTTTTTTGAACATGGATTTGAAACATCTTTTATGGTGGCAATATCTGTTATCATCATAGCATGCCCTTGTGCATTGGCACTTGCTACCCCAGTCGCAACACTCGTCGGGCTTAGTTTAGGTGCAAAAAGAGGAATTCTCTTTAAAGAGGCAGCGCATCTTGAGACCATGGCAAAAATTGATACACTTGTTTTGGATAAAACAGGAACGATAACCATAGGAAAACCAAAGGTTTTAAAAGAGCATCTGTATGGTGCGTTTGACAAAAGAGTTCTTTACTCGCTTGTCAAATCATCCAATCATCCCGTGGCATGTGGAGTTTTAGAGTTTTTTATGCAAAATGGCGAAGATGTAAATGAGATACTTTTTGATGAGTTTAAGCAGATTCCTGCATGTGGAATGAGTGCTACTTTTGAGAAGAAACAGTTCTTTGGCGGTAATCAAAAACTTATGAGAGAAAATAGAATAAGCATTGATTTTGTCAGTGAAAATACGCTCTTTTATTTTGCTATTGAAGATAAAATAGTAGCTATTTATGAACTGAGCGACAAGATAAAAGAGAATGCAAAACAGGTGATTGAGAGACTTTCAAAAAAAGGGATAAAAACAGTTATGCTCACTGGAGATAACGCTCACATAGCAACTAAAATTGCCAAAGAGGTTGGAATTGATACTTTCTTGTATGAACAGACGCCAGAGAATAAATCAGATTTTATAACAAAGCTTCATAATGAAGGCAAAAAAGTTGTAATGGTTGGCGATGGAGTAAATGATATTTTAGCACTCTCATGCGCCGACATAGGGATAGTCATGGGAAGCGGAAGTGATGTAGCGGTTGAAGTCGGAGATGTTGTTTTACTAAACGATTCATTAAAATCACTTGAAGATGCTTTTAAAATATCTCAAACAACTTATGGGCTGATAAAACAGAATATTTACATCTCATTGTTGTACAATGCAATTACAATACCATTGGCAATGGCAGGGTTTGTAATACCCTTAGTCGCTGCAATATCTATGAGTGTCAGCTCACTTTTGGTTGTTGGTAACTCTATGCGAATTCGTCTGAAGTGGAATAAAAAGTAGGAGAATGTTTTGGATAATTGGGTAATTGCTATGATGCTTGGAGCATCTATTTTTCTTGGAGGAGTTGCTTTATTTGCTTTTCTTTGGGCTATAAAAAATGGTCAGTTTGATGATGAAGAGAAGTTTTTAAATGCTGCAAAATTTGACGGTGAAGATGAACTGAATGACGCTGCAAATCAAGAGAGAAAGAAAAAAGAGTTAAAGAGACACTACACTCCAGAGTGATATAAAAGAAATGAACCACCCAAAAAGGCAGTTCATAAATAACTACTTTAGAGTAGCTATATAAGCAGAAACTGCAGCGATATCAGCATCGCTATAAGCAGCAACCTGACCCTTCATAAGACCACCCATTCCAGCACTGTTTCTTGTACCGGCTTTGTAACCGTTTAATGCTTCAGTTGTTTTAGCAGCATCCCATCCTTTAATAATTTGAGACTTATTAAGAGCAGCTTTTTCACCTGTAGCACCATGACAGCTTGTACATTTTTTGAATAATTCTGCACCATCAGCAGCCATAAGAGAAGCACCGGCAACGAGTAATGTTAAAACGATTTTTTTCATTTTATTTCCTTGGATAAATTTTCGGGTCAATTATAGTGGTTAGAGTCTTAAATACTCGTTAATGAATTAAAAGGTATTATTTTGGCAAATAAACTTTACTGCGGATGGGAAAATGCGATATATTGAAGAAGATTTAAAAGAGAAAACAATTTTGATAACAGGCGGGGCAGGGTTTATCGGTTCAAACTTAGCTTTTTATTTTCAAAACAACCATCCTGAGGCAAAAATTGTAGTTTTAGACAGTTTTAGAAGCGGTGAAACACTTTCAAACGGCAACCTCAAAAGCTTTGGTCACTATAAAAATCTTTTGGGTTTTAAAGGCGAAGTTATAAGCGGGGACATTAATGACAAAGATTTGCTTTTAGATTTAGAAATAAATTATAAATTTGACTATATTTTTCATGAAGCAGCCATCTCTGACACCACGGCATTAGAGCAAGATTTGATGATAAAAACAAATGTAAATGCGTATAAGGATTTACTAAATTTAGCCGTGGCACATGGCGCAAATATGGTTTATGCATCTTCGGCTGCAACCTATGGAAATGCTCCATCGCCTCAAAAAGTTGGTTGTGAAGCTCCGGCAAATGTTTACGGATTTTCAAAACTCAGCATGGATTATTTGAGCCGTGAATATATGAAAAAAAGCGATATCAGCATCGTGGGGCTTCGCTATTTTAATGTTTACGGGGCGGGAGAATTTTTCAAAAATACGACCGCTTCTATGATTCTACAATTCGGGCATCAACTTCTTCATGGTAAAAATCCCCGTCTTTTTGAGCATAGTGACAAAATTCTTCGAGATTTTATCTACATAGAAGATATTGTTCAGGCAAATGTTAAAGCGATGAAACCTAAAGAGAGCGGAATATATAATGTCGGAACGGGCAAAGCGAGAAGTTTTCAAGATATAGTAAATATTTTGCAATCTGAATTAGGCACTTCCTTGACATGCGAATATATACCAAACCCGTTTATCGGAAGTTATCAGTTTCATACGGAGGCGGACATTGAGACTACAAAAGAGGCTCTGGGTTATGCACCTGCCTACGAGATGGAAGATGGAATTAAAGCCTATGTAAGCGAGATTAAAAGAGTGTTTGAAGAAGAGGTGAAGAGATAATGGTGGCTCTAAAAAACGCAAAACCAAAAATCCTTGTCGTAGGCGATTTGATGATAGACCACTATCTGTGGGGAAGCTGTGAGAGAATCTCTCCGGAAGCCCCCGTTGCGGTGGTGGATATTGCAAAAGAGACTACGGTTTTGGGCGGAGCGGGAAATGTTATCAATAACCTTGTTGTTCTTGGCGCAGAGGTAAGCGTGAGCGGTGTGATTGGAGATGATGCGAATGGACATGAACTTACAAACATGCTCCAAAGCATTGGAGTTGATACAAAAAATTTAATTACTCAAAACGGTAGAAAGACCTCTAAAAAAAGCCGTATAATTGCCGTAAGCCAGCAGATACTCCGATATGACAAAGAGAGTAAAGATGATATTCTTTCCTCCTCTGTTGCAAAAATTTTAGAGACTTTAAGTCTGAATATCAAAGAGTATGAGATGGTGATTCTATCTGATTACGGTAAAGGTGTTTTAACGGATGCACTTTGCCAAGGAGTTATTAAACTTTGCCATATAAGCGGTGTGAAAGTTTTGGTGGATCCAAAAGGGAATGATTACTCAAAATACAAGGGTGCCTATCTTCTTACTCCAAACAAAAAAGAGGCGATGTTAGCTACAAAGATAGACATCAAAGATGAGCAAACTCTCAAAGATGCACTTCTTAAATTAAAAAATGAGTGTGACTTAGGTATCTCTCTTATCACTCTCTCAGAAGATGGAATTGCGATTTATGATGAGAAACTTAAGAGATTTCCTACGGTTGCGAAAGAGGTTTTTGATGTAACGGGTGCAGGCGATACGGTTATAGCTTCCATCGCCTTTGCACTTTGTGCAAATAAAAGTATAGAAGAGACTGCAAAGTTTGCCAATTTGGCGGCGGGAGTAGTGGTCGGCAAAATCGGCTCGGCAACTGTAAGTCTTGCAGAGATTGAGGAGTATGAAGCAACCCTGCACAAAAGTACTTCGGATGCACACATAAAAAGTTTTGACGAGATTAGCTCCATCGTAGAGCGTTACAGATTAAACGGTAAGAGAGTCGTTTTTACAAACGGCTGTTTTGATATTCTTCATGTCGGGCATGTGAAGTATCTGCAAATAGCCAAAAGTTTTGGGGATGTTCTCATTGTAGGACTCAATTCGGATGCCTCTGTCTCTCGCTTAAAAGGTCCAAGTCGTCCTGTAAATATTGCAGAAGATAGAGCCTACATTTTGGCTGCACTCGAAGCTGTTGATTTCGTCGTACCCTTTGCAGAGGACACACCCTATAATCTAATCAAAATGATACAACCTGATGTCCTTGTAAAAGGCGGAGATTATGAAGGTAAAGAGGTTGTCGGAACAGAGTTTTCCGGCGAACTGAAACTTGTTGATTTTGTCGATGGGAAGAGTACGACAAAGACGATAGAGAGAATACAGGGGAAATAACTCTTTTCTTCTCGTTTCAACACTCCAGCTTTGGAATGCATAGATAATCATTATGTGGCTAAAATATACATTCCCAAGGAGAACTTTTGGGAACGAGAAATATTAGTAAATTCCTAGCTCTTTTATTGCTTCTATAACTTCATTCGCTGTTATACTCTTCATACACTCATGATGCCCAAGTGGGCATTCTCTTTTCATGCAGGGAGAACAAGGCATCTCGTGTCTTACAATTGTACTTTTTTCATTCATCCATTGTGAGGTTTCTGTATGCTTTGTAGGTCCAAAAATAGCTACAGTCGGCACTTTATATGCCGCCGCTACATGCATAGGTCCGCTGTCGTTTGTGATAAAGAGAGAGCATCCGCCGATATTTGCGCATAGTTCTTGAATATTTGTTTTTCCTGCTAAATTACTGCAAGAAACTCCCAAATTTAGTTCTATCTCGTTTGCCATTTCTACCTCATTTTGTCCGCCGAAAATGATGATATCAAACTTGTTTGAGAACTCTTTGGCGACCGCTGCAAACCTCTCAGGATACCATCTTTTTGCACTTCCGTAAGTTGCTCCGGCATTGATGCCAAGAGTGGGTCTGTCAAACTTCTTTGGTTCAATGTAGAGCATTAAATCTTTGATAGTTCCATCAAAATCATCTACATTAGTCATGCTAAGTTTTGCATACTGCATTACTAAATGTTGGTTTGTTGAAATTTTCGGAGTGTGAGAGAGTAAAAACATAGAGTGCCACGACTGTTTTGCGATGCAGAGAACGGTATTTGTAAACCTTAAAAGAAGTGAGGCATGGAGCTGATTTCTAAAGCTTATTGCTAAGTTAAACTCTCCTAACTCTTTTGCCAGTTTATAGGTTGCTAACAATCTATTAGAACTTTTCTTTGTCTCATCTACAATAGCTCTTTCGCACTGCGGATGATATTTGAGTGCTTCTATGCTTACAAAACTACCGACAAAAGTAAATCTTGCATACGGGTAATATTGAGATAAAAGCTCAATAGCAGGAGTAGCCATAACGGCATCACCCAGCCAGTTTGGGAGTATGATTAAAATTTTCATTTAGCCCACCTGTTTTTCTCTAATAATCCCGCTTCGGCAGTGTCAACCGCAAAAAGTAGTTTTTTCATCTTCTCTACACTCTCTTTATTCCCAACATGTTCAACAATTTCTTTAAAATTGTATTTAATATATCCATCGTTTGTGACTAAACCGATGAGGTCGCCTGCAAAAAAGTAGGCAAATCTCTCATTCAGATTTTTGTCAAAAAGTGAACTCCCCATTGTCGTGATATTCGCTTCAAGTCCAAGCATGTCCACCAAAGTAGGAAATATATCGTTATGTGAGCCGAGTGTTGTTACCTTTTGAGGTTTAAATATTTTGGGTGCATAGATGATGAGCGGGATTCTAAAATGCTCAATCGATGTTAGAGGTTTGTCATCTCTGCCATGTCTTTTTGCAATCTCATTGAGAGCATCTCCGCTTCCATGGTCTGAGGTGAAAACAAAGATAGTTCTCTCAAACCAAGGCTCCTTTTTTACACTCTCCATAAAGCGCTCAATCGCACTGTCTGCATAAATATAGGCGTTGAGAGCACCGTTATAATTTTGCAGGTCATGTGGAAATCTCTCGTAAATTTTACTAGGGAGATAAAAATCAGAATGGGTAGAATCCGTAAATGCAAAACCTAAAAACGGCTCTTTCATAGAGTTTAGTTTTTTATGGTAAAAATCAAGCATGTTGTAGTCGTAAGTTCCTGTAAGCGGTGTTCTTCCCTCGTCACACGCTTCAATATTGGGCATGTCCTCCGCACCGTAATAGTCGTCAAAGCCTGCCAGATGGCTCACCGCATCCACTCTGTAAGAGCGATTATTCGCCGCTTGCATGGAGAGAGTAGAATAACCGTTTTTTTTTGCTACATCTCCAAGATAGCTGAGATTTGAGAGTTCTAATCCTTTGCCCAGATACTCAAATCCTGTGGGAATCGTGATGCCGGTAAACAGAGAAGTTATCCCAAAAATCGAGCGGTATCCGTTGGAGTAAAAATTAGTAAATTTCAGCCCCTCATTTGAGAGTTTTTTGAAGTAAGGGGTGACTCCTAGCTCTTTATAGTGTGTAAAACCGTCCACATGCTCCGCTCCGAATGATTCCAGTAGAACTATAACTATATTGTATTTCGGAGTCTCTTTTTTTGCGTATGAACGAAGAAGCGGATACTCTTTATTGATAAAAGGTGCATTGGGAGTCTGCATCGCCTCTTGCGTGATTTTTACGGCATCGTCTAGTTTGGCAAGTGTGTGTTTGGATGAAGTTTTTGCCGTTCTATAAATTGTAAAAAAACCGTTGAGTGCTAAGTTTCCGCTACTTACTTTATTTACTGCATAGGCATCGCTGCTTCCAAAACTTTTTCCTGCAAAGTTGTTTCTTATTCCTATAAACAGAGCTAAAATTGTTATGATTGTTGCCAGAATAAGTTTTTTGCCTGAGATAAAACTCTCCGTTTTTTGAGAAAAAATCTTATAAACCGTATATAAAAAAAGTGCACTTAAAAGAATTGCCCCAAGAGTGAAGTGAAGCATAGAACCAAGTGCCATGCCAATAATGATATCACCATCATCGCCAAGGTTGAAAATCTCGCTAGACATGTGTCTGTGAATGTAGTCATAATACAAAACATCGCTAAAACTGAGTACAAAAATAGTGTTTAAAATTACCGCCCAAATGAGTGTTATTATGGTTCTGTACTTAGGATTTTTTATAAAAAGCAGAGCTAAAACAAAAAGAGATGAGAATGTGAAAATTGTTATCATGTCAACACGAAAACCCATAAGCAGTGAAGCGTAAAACTCCTGATTTGTTAAGTCGCTGAAGTCACTAGTATAAAAATTATACAGAGATAATCGAATCGCCATGAGTGCGATAAAACTTATGATTAGTACAAAAAATATTTGAGTCAATTGGTTACGAGAAATTATTTTTAATCCTTTTGTTCGTTCAAAATCAGTTTGTAAAAAAAATAGGTGAAAATTGTAACTATAAAAAACGAGGTGACAACATCACTCAAAAAGTGTCCACCTGCTGCTACTCTTGCAATGCTTACAAAAACTCCGTAGGCAAATGCTAAACTCATCCAAAGCGCTCTTCTTCTGCGTGCCAAAAGTGCGAAACCGATAAGTGAAAATGCGGCTGCATTATGACCGCAACTAAAAGAGTAACCGCCTTGATTACTTGGGATAAATGCCGGTGTGAACTCTTTTGTTCCGCCAAAATTGGTGGTTTCAGCAGGTCTTGCTCTTCCCCAATTATCTTTGAGTGTGACATTTACGATTAAGCCGGGAGCGACTCCTAAAACTAAAAGCAGATATAAAATAACTTTTGCGTTCATGTTTAAAACACTATTTTTAGTAAAAAAATTGTATGCAAAGAGAGCCAAACTAGAGAGAGCAAATGCAATGACAATTGGTTGCACCGAATAGTAAAATAGCTTTTCAATCCAAGTTCCGTTGAGCGGAAATTCTTTGCCATCATAAAAGAGGTTTGTAACAAACAAATCTATTTGCGGGAAAAAGATAAATAACAACGAAGAAGCTAAAAAAAGTAGCCAAAAAGAGAGTTTTATATTTAAGTATTTTTTATCCATAGGCGCAATTATACCGCGTCTTTTATGTAAATATACAGAGGAGAGGAGCCAATATTAAGAGTTTTGTCTTCTACTCTTTTACCCTCTTTTGAATGAACTTCATAGAACTCCTCATTTTGCAGAGTTGCAGGTTTTAGCGACCAGTGGATTTGCAGAAGCTGATTGTCAACAAAACATTGAAATATGTAATACTCTTTTTTTACATCCAACGTTAAAAATTGAGCATTTTTTAGAGTTTTAACCATAAACTTATAGACATAGAAAGCCGAGCGTTTTCTTATGCCGTTACGGTTGTCAATCAGCCCATATCCGGCGGCAATAAGTTGATGCCATGAGAGAGAATCTACTTGCCCCGATGCAAAAGCTAAAAGGTAGTAGCGAAGCATAAAATCTGCGTAACTTTCCTCATTCACACACTCATATTCGCTTGTCGGCGCGTAGGGAGCTGTATTTGAAATCGGCCAATTTGTCTCAGTGATATGAAGTTCATTCGCGCTCTTTGGGCTAAGCCAAACCATGGTGCCAAGAAGTGCGATTTTATTTGAGAGATTAAAACCCATTTGCTTATTTTCCGGTGCGCCCCGTCTATCGACATATAAAAGTGAAGAGACCCCGTTGTAGCGGTATTTAAAGAGATTAAAAAGTGTGTGTGCAGTGTAGTGATATTCAAAATCTATCACTCCACTTCCAATGAGCTTGACATGTGGAAACTCATTTTCTCTTAAATCATAGGCTGTTTTATAGAAGCGGTTATACTCATTCACGCTAAAAAAACCCCATTTAGAGCGGTTAATCGTTGAGCCGATTTCAAATATATCCACGGTTTTGCCCAGAGTAGTAAAAATTGTTCGTAAATCTTTTTGAAGCAGTTCTAAATCTTCAACATGCTCTCTGTCTTGCATGATTTTTAGAATTATGTTTTTATTTTCGCATTTGGATAGAAACTCTTTTAACAGAGGAAGTTCCTTCATCTCCCAGAGTTTAAAACGGAGCAAAATTCTCTCAACATCAAGCTCTTCTAGAAGTTCTATGGTCAGCTCAGGCTCTCTTTCGTAATCGACTCCGATGCAAAAAAAAGTGGCTGCATGCACCTTCTTTCTTTGTACAAAAGGCATCAATATAAGTGAAAATGGGAGTATAAACAGAGCTGTGAATAAAGTTTTTAAAAGAGAGAAAAACTCCTTTTTTCTTATCTGTTTCTTGTAGTTTTTATCTTTGAGTTGATAGGGCTGATCTGAATAATCATCCCACTGGTACGGTTTTTTCATAAGTGCGATTATATCTTTTTTAAGATAAAATCTATAAAATAAATTATTTCAGGATACTATGTAATGAAAATATCAGTAATCGGCACAGGCTATGTAGGGCTTGTAAGTGGAGTTTGCTTTGCTCAGATGGGAAACAGAGTAACCTGTGTAGACATAGATGAGAAAAAAATAGAAAACTTAAAACAAGGAATTATCCCCATTTATGAGCCGGGCTTAGAGGATATGACTTTAGAGAACTATAAAAATAAAACACTTAATTTTTCAACCGATGTAAGCAGTGCAATAAAAAATTCTAAAATAGCTTTTATAGCAGTTGGAACGCCCATGGGCGAAGACGGAAGCGCTGATTTACGCTATGTCCTGGCGGTTGCTAAAAGTATCGGCGAGGCGATGGAAGAGTATCTTGTGGTCGTTGATAAATCGACTGTTCCGGTTGGCACTGCCGATAAAGTAAGAACGACTATCCAAGCGGAGCTGGACAAAAGAGGCAAAACAATAGAGTTTGCCGTTGTCTCAAATCCGGAATTTTTAAAAGAGGGTGCGGCAATCAACGACTTTCTGCACCCTGACCGTGTAGTTATCGGTGCGGACAGTGAGATTGCCATGGAGATTATGCGCGAACTTTATGCTCCTTTTATGAAGCATCATGACCGCTTTATTGCGATGGATATTAAATCGGCTGAGATGACAAAGTATGCCGCAAATGCAATGCTTGCGACAAAAATCAGTTTTATGAATGAGATGAGCCAAATTTGTGAGAGAGTCGGAGCGGATATAAACAAGGTGAGAAACGGCATAGGAAGCGACAGCAGAATCGGCTACAGTTTTATCTATCCTGGGTGTGGATACGGCGGAAGCTGTTTTCCAAAGGATGTTCAAGCACTGGCAAAAACAGCAAAAGATTTTGGATATAACCCAAGAATTTTGGATGCGGTTGAAGCGGTAAATTATGCGCAAAAATATGTAATTTCCAATAAAGTAATCACTAAATTTGGAGAGGATTTAAGCGGCAAAATATTTGCAGTATGGGGGCTGAGTTTTAAACCTGAGACCGATGACATGCGCGAGGCCAGCTCAATTACTATTATAAATGAGCTCACTTCAAGAGGCGCAAAAGTGGTGGCATACGACCCAAAAGCGATACATGAAGCACAAACGCACTATCTTGTAGGTAATGAAAAAGTCTCTTATGTCGAGAGCAAATATGAGGCTCTTAAAGACGCAGACGCACTTATTTTGGTGACGGAGTGGCAGGAGTTTAGAAGTCCTGATTTTGAGGAGATGAAAAAACTTCTCAAAAATCCCGTATTTTTTGACGGAAGAAACCAGTTTAGTAAAGAGAAGATGGCGAAATACGGGTTTGAGTATTTTCAAATCGGTGTAAATTAAGATGTTGAAGCTTTTTGTAGTCGCACTTTTATTTGCATTGAATCTGAATGCACTCACTCTGCAAAAAGCAAATATTTACAGCGACCAAAATATCACCGGCTGGATGATGTCCCAAAAACTTGACGGTGTTCGAGCCTACTGGGATGGAAAACAGCTTCTCTCAAGACAGGGTCAAGTTATAAATGCTCCGGAGTGGTTTACGCAAAAGCTTCCACTTTTTGAGCTTGACGGCGAACTTTGGACAAAGAGAGGGGATTTTGAAAATATTCAGTCTATCGTGATGGATAAAACTCCAAAACCGGAGTGGAGCAAAATTAAATATATGATATTTGAAGCCCCACATGCCGAGGGTAATTTTAGTAAAAGACTCGAGCGGGCTCAAAGATATATAGATGAGCAGAAACTTACACATGTTGGAGTTATTGAGCAAAAAATCTGTAAAAATAAAAAAGAATTGGATGCCTATTTTCAGAGCGTTATGGCTGTCGGAGGAGAGGGTGTTGTCATAAAAGATGGCTCAAAAGAGTATTTTGACGGCAGAAGCGACTCGGTTTTGAAAGTAAAACTTGCAGAGGATATGGAAGCAAAGGTCATCGGTTATAAAAACGGGAGCGGCAAATTTACAGGCATGATGGGGAGCTTGCAGGTTGAACTTGAAGACGGCACGCAGTTTTTTATTGGAAGCGGATTGAGTGATGCAGTAAGAGCGAATCCTCCAAAAATAGGGGAGATGGTCTCGTTTAAATATTTCGGCTTCACAAAAAACGGCAAGCCGAAGTTTGCTTCCTACATGAGAGTGAGAAAAGATTGAATATTTTAGTAGTCCGTACCGATAAGCTGGGTGATTTTATAACTGCACTTCCGACTTTTTTTGTTTTAAAACAGCACAATCCGAAAAACAGAGTTATAGCCCTTGTTGCACCTTTGAATAGAGAACTTGCATTGGCATGTGCGTTTATTGATGAGGTTATTTTAGATGATGGTAAAAGTTCTATTTTTGGGTTAGCGGCAAAACTCGGAGATGCAAAAATTGACGCTTCCATAACGCTTTTTTCAAATACCAGAGTAGCTCTTGCCCAGTTTTTGGCACGCATTCCAAAACGCATAGCACCTGCGACAAAAATAGCGCAAATTTTCTATACGCACAGAGTTTCTCAGCGAAGAAGCGAAGTGAAAATGGCGGAGTTTGAGTACAATCTGGAGCTTACAAAAACACTCTTTCCTGAGATAAATTTGGAGTATAAAAAACCGCTTTTAGCGTTTAGCAATGCAAAAGAAGTTTATGATGTTTTTTGTGCAGAGTATGATGTTACAAAAGAGGTAGTAGCCTTTCATGTAGGCTTTGGCGGAAGCAGCGATGCGAACTGGAGTTTGGATGAGTATGAAAGTTTAATCCGTGAGGTTCTGGCTGGGGAAAAATATCAAGTGGTTCTCACTTTCGGTCCAGATGAAGCGGCTTTGTGTGATGCGATGAAAAAGAGATTCGCGCATGAAAAAGTTATCTTCTACATTTCCAAAGAGGGAATAGTGAATTTTGCAAAACTCATAAGTCGCTTCAAACTTTTTGTGAGTACTTCCACCGGAACTTATCATTTGGCTTCGTTAGTGGGAACGCCGACCATGACATTTTTTGCCGACAGTCTGTTTGCAAGTTCTGCACGCTGGAGGGGTGTTGGAGATGCAAAATTACAACGAAACTTTGAGATTGCGCATGAGAGAGCAAATAGAGTTGCGTTGTTGCATAGAATAAAAAAAGAGTTAGTTGAGATTTGATTTTTGAAGTAAGTTCAGTTTCTCTTCAATGTTTTCTGCATTTAAAATCATATCTATTTTCGGACACTCAGAATCTTTCTGCAGTATTTCGTTTGTTAAGCAGTCATAAGTCGTATCATATCCATGATTAGAGTCTTGAAAATAGAGATTTGCATTTTTGCTTATCTCGTTTTTATACATAAAGTGGTGAATCTCTCCAAATACTTCCACGCTCTCTTTAAGCCATCTTTCATACTCTTGATATAAATTTTGAGATAATAAAGCATTGAAATGTTGGCTGCTGACAGGAGTTGTGAATACTATAAACTCAATACCGGGATGTGAAGTTATTAGGTTCAGAATCTCTTTTTTATAGTTTTCGTCATATTTTTTTGAATACCTCTCTCTTATATAGGTCTCTATATTTCCTTGTATCCGCCTTTCATAATTCTCCAAATTCGTATCTGTTTTTGGAGGCGAAGTTTTGACATTGTTGTATCTGTATTTTGCATAAGGTTTTTTGAAATAATCCTGAATATTCAGATTTGAGTAGCTTAATGTGTCTATGCTAAGAAGTAGTTTATATCTGTAAAACGGCTGAGTAATTTCGTTTAAGATGAGCCCGGGCTCTTTGGATATGAGAGGGGCATATGTTAAAGCTCCAAAAAAATCCAAACCTATGATGACTCTTTTTATAGGCTGTTTAGCTTCATGAATCGCAAAATTGAGATATGCATCATACTCGTTTGGCTGCATGTCCGAAACAGCATAATTAAAAGTTTTTTTGTCCCATTTGTACTGATTCATGTAGGCTGTTCTGCTGCTTCCAAAGAGGAGTGTGTCATATTTCTTTGACCTGAAATAGAGGGCATTACTTTTTTGTTGTCTCTCTTTTCTACCTCTTTGAAACTGATTATATTTATGTTCATGCTCAAAGGTCCAGAGCGGATCCATAAAATAATTTACACCCACAATGCAAGACAGAGTAAAAAGAACGGATGCTAAAGTAAATAAAATCCACTTTTTAATATAAGACATACGGTATCAACCTAAAAGTTAAAATATAAAAATTCACTTACTCTTGTAAAGTGCAAGAATGAGAGTACAAAAAAAAGATACATTAATAGAGCATTTTTTATGTTCGGCACAAAGTTTTGTGTGAAATAAAAGCTGTTTTTAAAGGCAAGGATAACTATAAAAGCTCCGATTAGCCACAAAATACCATCATCACTCGCATCAATTTGTGCAAAAACATCGCCTTGATGAATGAAGCTGAGTGATGGAAATTTCTCTATAACTTCATAGGGGAGTATAAATGCACCGAAAAACATCCCTCTTAAAACCTTGAGGGCATCTTCCCACTCCTTCGCCCTAAAGAAAATCCAAGCGATATTTACAAAGTTAAAGGTGATAAACCATGCTAAAACCTTTGGCATGGTCAAATTAAAGCCGCTCCAGAATCTGTGAACTACCAGAGCCATTCCATGTAAAAAGCCCCAAAAGATGAATGTCCACCCTGCGCCATGCCAGATACCGCCGATGATAAAAGTTGCTAAAATATTATTATAGGTTCTAAAACTATTTCCTCTATTTCCGCCAAGAGGAATATAGATGTAGTCCCTCAAAAAGCGGGAGAGCGTAATATGCCATCGTCTCCAAAAATCTTGAATGTTGAGCGCTTTATAGGGAGAGTCAAAATTGATAGGAAGTCTTATATTAAACAAAAGTGCAGCACCGATTGCCATGTCTGTATAACCGCTAAAATCAAAATAGAGCTCAAATGTGTAGGATAAACTGGTTGCCCAAGCCTCCAATAGGTTTAAACTCTCTGTTTTATCAAACCCATTTGTTGCCCACGCCGCAAAAGTGTCTGCAATGACAACTTTTTTAAACAGACCGGCGGAGAAGAGGAATAGACCTAAAGCTATATTTCTATAATTTATTGCTTTGTTTTTTAAATTTGCAAATTGAGGCATCATCTCTTTGTGATGTAAAATCGGACCTGCTAAGAGATGAGGGAAAAAAGTTACGAAGAGCATGTAACGAAGCAAATCGTACTCTTTGACCTCTTGCTTATAGGAATCGACTAAAAATGCTATCTGGGTGAATGTAAAAAAACTGATTCCTAACGGCAAAATTATATGAGGGAGCGGAATATTTGAGCCAAAGATGCCGTTAAAATTTTCTAAGAAAAAATTACTGTATTTAAAATAGCCTAAGAGCCCAATATTGCCGATTATTCCGAAGGTAAGCAGCAACTTTTTAGAGACTCTCTTTTGCTCGCTCTCTCTTGAGAGGGATGTGCCGACGATGTAGTTAAATAAAATCGAGAGCAGTATTAAAGGGAGATAGACTATATTCCACCAGCTGTAGAAGAAGAGTGATGCGAGAACTAAAAATCCTATGGATGCTTCTGTCAACCTTTTTTTATTGAGATAGAAGTAGATAAAAAAAGTTATCGGCAAAAAAGCAAAGATAAATTCATAGGAGTTAAAAAGCATCTACTACTTTGAGCCTTTGAGCTTTCTCTTTATAGTAACTTTTGCCTCTAAAAATTTAGCCTCATTTATTACAATCTCAACAGCCTTTTTTTCATCTATTTTTGCCAATTTTGCATACTCTGTAGCCAAAATAATGAGGTCATTATCATCTTTTGCCCAGAATTTATTGAAGTTTGCCAGACCTTCATAGGGATGTATGGCTTTAAACTTCATTCTGTTTATATCAACAAGCGAAAATTTATATGTATCATCCTGAAGTGTTACTAAAATATTTCCAAGAGAATAATCCACATGCCAGACACCTTTTTGATGTATTTCATAGGTGAACTTTGCAAACTCTTGTAAAATTTCTCTGTAAGTGCTTACCTTATGGTGAAATACCTCTCTGATTGTAAAATCATACGGCTCATAAACCGAGATGAAGTAGCTCTCTGTCAAAAGTGCTGAACTAAAAAATTCGATGACGCCTATCGGTTCGGGAGTGTGTATTGCAAGTTCTGTAAGTTTTACGGCATTGTCATACGATTTTTTTGCCTTACCCTCACGAAAAAAAGTATAAGCAACGCGGTTTATGGCATGTGGGACTTTAAATGATTTGACTACGCATTTTATGCCATGTAACTCAACTATTTTAAGCTCATTTCTTGCTTTGTGGATGCTCTCGTTCGCATTACTAAAAATTTTCTGTATGTTTAAGAGTTCGTTTTCAAAATGCTTGTATTTCGGATTAAGTGTGTATTTGTGTGACAAAGAAAGCCTTTAGTTGCGTATAATTGAGATTAGGATAAAATTTTGCCAATTATTTTAGGATTTTTATGAAAAAAAATATAACGGCCAACATTATAACACTTAATGAAGAAAAACATATTGAAGCGGTGATACAATCGGTGCAGAGCGTCTGCGATGAGGTTCTCGTAATTGACTCTTTGAGTACAGACAGAACTTGTGAGATAGCAGAGTCTTTGGGTGCCAAAGTGATAAAGCAGGCGTATCTGGGCGATGGAATGCAAAAAGCTTTTGGCGCGCCACATGCCAAGAATGAGTGGATTTTAAGCATTGATGCGGATGAGAGGCTTGATGCAAACGCCATTGAAGCTATCAAAAATCTGGATTTAGATTCTACTCCGTATGATGCTTTTTCATTTGCCAGAAAAACATTCGTTGGCAAAAACTTTATAAAACTTTGGTATCCGGACCGTGTGACAAGGCTTTACAAAAAGTCGGCATGTGGATTTACAACTGCAGGCGGACATGCCAGAGTCGATACACAGAATGTAAAAGCACTCGATGCGGACATGCTGCACTACTCCTATGCGGATTATGGCGAGATGATAAAAACAAGCCATAAATTTATAACCAGAGGCGCTAAAATTGCACATGCAGAGGGTAAAAGAGCCTCAAAATTTGACCCGTTTACGCATGGAGTCGGGGCTTTGTTTAAGGCTTTAGTTTTAAAAGGCGGAGCATTCCATGGAGTAAACGGGTGGAATGTGGCAATAATTTCAGCTTTTAGTTCTTATATGAAATACGCTTTGATGTTGGAGATGCAAGAAAATGGCTAAAAAAATTATAATAGAACTCTGCATGTCGCCTGATTTGGGTGGGCTTGAACTCTATATGATGCGAGCTGCAAAGGCTTTAAAAGATGAGTTTAATGTTATAAGCGTAATAAATGAGAACTCAAAATTAGAGCAATATTACGATGAAAATCACAAATACATAAAAATTAAAAAGAATAATAATCTTTTTATGTTTGGTGCGGCTAAAGAACTTGCAAAGATTATAGACAGTATGCATGTGGAGATTATTCACATGCACTGGACAAAAGATATTCCTTTTGTAGTTTTGGCAAAAATGCTTAGCAAATCAAAACCAAAGATTGTTCAAACCAGAAATATGACTATGACAAGGTTTAAAAATGATTTTTACCATAGATGGATGTATAAAAATATTGATTTGATGCTGCCTGTAACGTATCAGGTAAAAGAGCAGTTGGAGAGATTTATTCCCCAAGATGTCAGACCAAAAATTGAAGTTTTATATATGGGTTCCGATGAGCCTGAGATGTTGAACGATGATGAGGCAGACGCCTTAAAAAAGAGTTTAAACTTTAGAGATGAGAGCTTTAACCTCGGGATGGTCGGACGCATCAACGAAGCAAAAGGGCAGCACCTACTTATAAAAGCTGTTAATCTTTTGGTAAAAAAGGGTCTCAGTGTCAATGCCTATTTTGTGGGACATGCGATGAAAGAGTCCTATCTTGATGCGTTAAAAAAAGAGATAAAAGATAAAAATCTAGAAAATAATATCCACTTTTTAGGTTTTATGAAAAATCCTCACCACTTTTATCAGATTTGTGATGCTGTGGTTCTGGCTTCAAAAAGAGAAACCTTCGGGCTGGTTTTAATCGAAGCCATGCAGGTTGCAACGGCTGTAATAGGTTCAAACAGCGGCGGCGTTGTTGAGATAATAGAGGATGAAAAAACAGGATTGCTTTTTGAAGCAGAGAATTTTGAGAGCTTGGCAGATGAAATTGAGAAACTGATGAACAAGAGTGAACTGTTGGAGAGCATTTCAAAAGCCGGTCAAAAGAAGGGCCAAGAGATGTTTTCAAATGAGCTGCAGTTTGCGAAATTGGCTGAAATATTTAAAAGTGCATTCTGATGTTTGTATCTGTAATTATTCCTACATATAAGGATATGCAGGCTTTAGAACTTATCCTGGATGCTATGAAACTTCAGACATATAAAAACTTTGAAGTGATAGTAGCCGAAGATGATGCTTCGGAGGAGGTCAAATTTTTTTTAAAAAATTATAATTCCGATTATGAGATAAAACATTTTTCACATGGAGATGAGGGGTGGAGGAAAGCAAAGGCAGTCAATGGAGCCGTTAACCTCTCCGTTGGGGAGTATTTAGTTTTTTTTGACGGCGATTGCCTGCCATACTCCACTTTTGTTGAGTCGCATGTTGTTTTGAGCGAAGAAAAGAGAGTCTTGTGCGGCAGAAGGGTCAATACCGGAGACCAATTATCGCAGCAGCTTCGAGAGAAGAAAATTTCCGTCACTCAAATTGAACAGAGTTTTTTCTCTTTCTGGTCAAAATTTAAAAAAGACAGGTCAAGACATGTTGAACAGGGGCTCTATCTTTTTCCGAAAACTCTATTTTACAGATCTGTTATCCGCTATTTGGACAAAAAATCTCGACTGGTCGGGTGTAACTTTTCACTTCACAAAAATGATTTTTTGGCGATTAATGGATTTGACGAGTCCTACCCCAGCGGAGATGTAGCAGATGATGTAGATGTGGAGTGGCGCTTGAATGCCATTGGAGTAAAAAATAAGTCCTGCAAATATGCGGCAAATCTTATTCATCTGAATCATACAAGACAAGATAGAAAAGAAGCGCACAAAAGAAATAGTGAAATCATGATGCAACGGCAAGCCCTGAATGAATTTTTTTGCAAAGAGGGTATTCAAAAGGAATCAGATGAAGTTTAATCTACTGCACAGAGTGAGAAATAAAATAAAAGTTGACAAAAGCAGCAATATTTTAATAGGTAAAAATTTTAAAATGAGTGGCTGTAAAGTGCTTATAAGCGGTAAAAATAATAGTCTAAGTTTTGGTGATGAGATAAGATTAAGAGATGTTTTTATCCAAATCATCGGAGATAATTGCAGTATAACAGTAGGCTCGGGGAGTGTGATAGGCAGAGGAAGTTATATAAGTGCAAGAGAACAAAATATTTCTCTTACTATTGGGAAGAGTTGCGGATTCTCAAGAAATGTAAAAATCATGACATCGGATGGACACCCTATCTATAAAGAGGGAGTCAGAATAAATGAAGCAAAGAATATCACCATTGAAGATGATGTCTGGATTGCTGATAATGTGACAATATTGAAAGGGGTTACTATAGGCAGAGGGTCCGTTGTCGGGATTAATTCAACTGTTGTAAAAAACATACCTAAAGAGTCAGTGGCAGTCGGAAATCCGGCCAAAGTAGTAAAAGAGAATATTACCTGGCAGGATAAATTTTAGTCTGATTCGCCGCTACAAAAAGTCCGATAAACAGAACAAAGAGAGCCAGTGGAAACTGTTTGAGCCAGAGTGGTTCAGCCATCGAACTTACAAAATAGACGGTTAAAAAGAGCAGAGATAATTTTTTGAGTTCATCATTCTCAATTTTTAGAGTGTAAAGTTGATATATGACATTTAACATTAAAAGTAGCCCGATAAAGCCTGTTTGAATTATGATCATCAAAAATTGATTATGTGCATGGTGCTCTGAGATAAAATGTTGTGTTGATTCTGAAATTGGATAGCTCTTTTTTTCCAAAAACACTTTAATCGTTTGCTCATAATCTCCTATTCCTACACCTAATAACGGATTTTCTTTGAGTATGTCGTAGGTTATCATCCAATAGACAATTCTAATCCCCCACGAAGAGTCATAATTGTTATTTTTAATATTTTCTATATCATGTACGGCGCTGTTAACTCTTGTTTTGAATGTATCGCTTACGATAAATCCTGCACTGTAGATACTTAAAATAAGCGCTAAGGCAATCAGAATAGATTTAAAATTGATTTTAAGATAGAGAATAATCATGACAACAATAGCCACAATAAGTGCAACCTGCCCAGTTCTTCCGAGCCCTAAAAAAAGATTTCCTGTGGTTGAGAGAAAGAACAGAAACATCAGAATTTTTTCTTTTTTAAGGTAGTCATTTGAAAAGAGACGGCTTAGCAGAAGTATAGATGTAAAAGCTGTAAAAACACTGTAATCTATCCAAAACATAAAGGGACTGGGGTTGTTTATTGTTGCATGTTTGAAGCTCCACAGTTCAAAAAAGACACCATAGGCAATCAGTTCGCTCAAAAGCATTCCATACAAAAAAAATGTAATAATTTTCTGAATATCGTTTTTATGTATCGACAGGGCGACGGTTAATATTACGAGCCAATATCCGTAAAGTCTTATAACATTCTGTGCATCGCTGTAATCTTCCGTCCAGAGCAGAGATAAGAGGTTGAAGCCTAAAAACAGCAGTATGGCTTGTAGGACTTTGTTGCTCCAGATGTGTTTAAACTTATTTTTAAAGTTGCCTTCAAATAAAAAAACAATCGGAAGCAGAAGAATGAAAAAGCTTACGGCAGTTCTTGAAAGCGGCAGAGTAAAAGCAAAAAAAAGTGTTGAATAAAGATAAAATTTTTCAAAATTTATTTTATCTTTTATACTCATCAAGCTATTCATATAATGCTTTTAAAATACTCAATGCTCTTCTTCAAACCGTCTTCAAGCTTTACATGCGGTTCCCAGTTTAGCTCCGCTTTGGCTAAATCTATAATTGGTTGTCTTTGGAGCGGGTCATCCTGCGGTAAGGGTTGGAAAATCATTTTACTTTTACTTCCGGTTAAATTTATCACCTTTTCTGCCAGTTCAAGCATAGTGAATTCTACAGGATTTCCTATATTTACCGGTCCCGTAAACTCATCTTTAGAGTTCATAAGTTTTATCATGCCATCAATGAGGTCATCCACATAGCAGAAGCTTCTGCTCTGCGTACCGTCTCCGTACATGGTTATGTCTTCGCCTTTGAGTGCTTGGACGATGAAGTTGCTTACAACTCTTCCGTCGTACGGGTTCATGTTGGGTCCGTAGGTGTTGAAGATTCGCATCACTTTTATCTTCACTCCATATTGGCGGTAGTAGTCAAAAAAGAGTGTCTCGGCACATCTTTTTCCCTCGTCGTAACATGCACGAATACCCGTTGTACTTACCGAACCTCGGTAGCTCTCAGGCTGGGGGTGAACTTCCGGATCGCCATACACTTCGCTTGTGCTTGCCTGAAGAATTTTAGCCTTGCATTTTTTAGCCAAATCAAGCATGTTGATAGCACCGATGACCGATGTTTTAGTGGTTTGAACCGGGTCAAACTGGTAGTGAGGAGGAGAGGCAGGACATGCAAGGTTATAAATCTCATCCACTTCAAGCGAAATAGGAAAAGTCACATCATGACGAATAAGCTCAAAGTAGTGATTATTTAAAAGATGTTCTATGTTTTTTTTATCACCGGTAAAAAAGTTGTCTAAACAGATTACTTCGTTGCCTTCATTCAGTAGTCTTTCACATAGATGTGAGCCCAAAAAACCCGCGCCACCCGTTACTAAAATTCGTTTTTTCATGCTGTTCCTATTTTTATAAAAAGTCTATGATTTTACTTAATAAATGATTAATAATAGTATAATTCCGTATGCAAAAAAATAATCATTTCCCATTTTTAGTAAATCTGCTTTTCTCATTCTTAAAGCTTTTTTTAGTCCTCTTAGTTTTCATGCTGGCTTCGCGTCTCTACCTTTTTTTGAGCTACGGTGCGTCTTCTTCTTTTACTTTTTTAGAGCTTTTTAACACCTTTTTACTTGGATTTAGACTAGATGCGAGTATTCTCGCCTATATTTTTGCACCTGCAGTCCTTTTGGTTTTACTAGTTTGGCTTCTAAACTTAAATTTTTTGCAAAAATATCTTTATAACTTTTTTAGAGCCTATTTTGTACTCTTCTTGTCATTTTTATTTCTTATTACCTTTGCAGATTTAACCTATTTCTCATACTTTGCCGAACACTCAACCCTTATGATATTCGGTGTTGCGGATGATGATACGGAGGCGCTCGTAAAAACAGCATTTGCCAACTATAATATTCCTCTCATCGGAGCAGGAGTCTTTCTTTTTTTCTCACTCTTTTACTTTATTATTTTTAAAATATTGAAGGAGCAAAAAAAAATCAGTGCAATGTGGAACCTGGCTAAGCAAGCACTCTTCTTTACGGCTGTAATAGCGGTCGTTGTACTTTTAGGAAGAGGCTCAGTCGGGCTTTTTCCGCTTGCAAAAGATATTCCGGATGTTAGCCGAGATTCATTTATAAACAAGCTTCCTCAAACCGCATGTTATGCAATGCTCAACTCCTATGAGCAGTACGCAAAAAGTAAATCAGGAAACTATGACCTGATAAAAACAGCTGGTTACCAAGGCAGAGTCGATAAAGCTTTTGAGATTCACACGCAAAATAAGAATATCAACAAAGATGATTTGTTGAGCAATATCCGATATAAATCCTCTCATAACGAAGCAGCAAAAGAGAAAAGTCCAAATATCGTTGTTGTCATGGTTGAGAGTTTTGGAACACCTATTTTAGACTATCAAAGTAATAGTTTTAACATCATGGGCAGACTTCAAAAGCATTTTAAAGAAGACACACTTTTTACAAATTTTATCTCAGCTTCAAACGGAACGATTGTATCCTTGGAACCTGTGCTTTTAAATATTACAGCCCGTCCGGACTCAACTTCATTCGGACAGAGTGAGTATCTCAACACCTCCTTTATGCAGGCAAGTGCGAAGGTATATCAAGATGCTGGCTATGAGACTACATTTGTGTACGGCGGTGATTTGTCTTGGAGAAACGTCGGCACTTTTTTACCGCGCCAAGGGTTTGAACATGTGGACGGAAGAGCAGCAATTGCCGCAAGTATAGGCAGAGATGCAAAGTCGATTTCGCATGATTGGGGAGTCTTTGATGAGCATCTGTACAATTATGTATTTGAAAAACTTTCTCATGCTAAAAAGCCCCAATTTATCTTTGTGCTTACAACAAACAACCATCCTCCATATACTGTTCCAAATGATTATAAATCAAATTCTCTTGAGATTTCACAAAATCTCAAAGAGCATATAACGGGTGACATGGAACTTGCAAAATTAAGATTTAAAGATTATGCGTACGCCCTTGATATGGCTGGTGCGTTTTTAGACAAAGTGAAAAACTCAGAACTCTCAAAAAATTCTGTCGTGGCATTTACAGCCGATAACAACACGATTGAGGGAATCATGAAATATGATGATTACTATACCCAAACTAAAAAAATACCGTTTTATATCTATCTGCCGGAGTATTTAAAACCAAAAGAGACAATTGACACAACTGTAGCTTCATCGCACAAAGATATTTTTCCGACTCTCTATAACCTGACACTGGATGAGAAAGAGTACACGGCTATCGGCACAAACCTTTTAGACAAAAACAGACTTCACTGCGGCTTTAATGATGCAGGTGTAATCATGGCTAAAGATGGCGGTTTTAAAGATGGCAAAGCTTTCACGGATGAGCAAAAAAAGTGTCAAGAGTATTACAAAGCTACGCTGGCAGTTACAGAATATCTGATAAAATCACAAAAATAGTTAAGGATAAGTTTGAAAACAATTTTTAAAAGATATTGGCCATTTATAAAAGAGTATAAACTGCAATATTTACTGGTTTTGGCCGGAATAGTGCTGACAGTCGGTGCAACAACGGCAA
Source organism: Sulfurimonas sp. (assembly GCA_041662325.1). Lineage (GTDB taxonomy): Bacteria > Campylobacterota > Campylobacteria > Campylobacterales > Sulfurimonadaceae > Sulfurimonas. The sequence continues at coordinate 26,324 of JBAZSU010000001.1, forward strand.
CTGCTCATATCATGAAGCCTCTCATGGATGACATGTTTATAGCAAAAAGAGAGGAGATGCTCTACTATATTCCTTTTGGTTTGGTCGCAATCTATTTTTTAAAATCTGTCGGGCGCTATGTCCAATCCATTTACATGAACTACATAGGTCAGCATATTGTTACAAGATTTCGTGAGATGCTTTTAGAAAAAATCATCTCTCTTGACATGACATTTTTGTATCTCAATCGTAGCGGAGAGCTTATTTCACGCGTAACAAACGATATAAACCGAATACAATATTTTGTCTCAAACATGCTTCCCGAACTTTTTCGTGAGAGTCTGACCGTTGTCGCACTTGTGGGATATGTGATTTATCTCAATCCTACTCTTGCTTTTTACTCTCTGATTGTTGTTCCGCTTATTATCTATCCGCTTATTCTGATAGCAAAAAAACTCAAAAAGTACTCTCACCGTTCACAGGCAAAAAATGCGGATGTTGTGACAAGACTGACGGAGGTTTTTAACAACAGCGAAATCATAAAAGCAAATGCGACCGAAAAGTATGAGGTCGAGAGATTCAGCACTCAGAATTGGCAATTTTTTAAGATAAACATGAAGTCTGTTTATGTCGGCGAAATTGTTTCTCCTTTAATGGAGATTGTGGGAGCTGCGGGACTTGCGGCGGTTATTTTTGTGGGCGGACAAGAGGTATATGAGGGCAAGATGAGTGTTGGCGAATTTACGGCATTTTTAACCGCTGTCGGGCTTGTATTTCAGCCTGTTCGCCGCATTGGCTCTATTTACTCAAAAATTCAAGATGCAGTGGCAGCGAGCGAGAGAGTTTTTGAAGTTTTAGATACACCAAGCAGAATTATTGACGGCGTAAAACTTTTAGATAAAGATATAGAGCAGGTGGAGTTCAAAAATGTAACCCTGAAATATCTTGATGCATATGCCCTCAAAGATGTGAGTATTGTTATAAACAGAGGTGAAAACATAGCACTTGTCGGAGATAGCGGAGGAGGAAAGAGCACTTTTATAAATATGATTCTTCGTTTTTATGACCCTGATAGCGGTGATATTTTTATCAACAAAACAGACATAAAAGAGTTTAACCAAATCTCATTAAAGCATCATATTTCACTTGTAACGCAAAGAATCTATATATTTCAGGATACGCTTGCTGCCAATGTCGCTTACGGGCAGGAGATAAATGAAGAGAAAGTTTATGAAGCTTTAAAACTTGCAGATGCAACAAAATTTGTAGAGGCTCTCTCAGATGGAATTTACACAAAAATGGAGGAGTTCGGAGCAAATCTCTCAGGCGGGCAGCGTCAGCGTGTAGCGATTGCCAGAGCGATTTACAAACACTCTTCACTTCTGCTCTTTGATGAGGCGACTTCAGCTCTTGATAACGAGAGTGAAAAAAGAATTCAAAAAGCACTGAATGAATATACAAAAGATAAAATTACCATTACAATTGCACATAGACTCAGCACAATTGAAGATGCCGATAAAATCTTGGTTATGCAAGGCGGAGCAATCGTGGCATGCGGAAATCACAAAGAGTTGTTAGAACACTCAGAGATTTATCAAAGATTAGCCGGAGAGTTTGAAAAATAGTTTTATAACTCTTTCAACACTTTTTAGAGATAATCATAACAAATTATAAAATATTGGATTAAAAATGCTAGATTTTGCAAAATTTACAAAGTATTCTAAACCAGGCCCTAGATATACAAGCTACCCGACAGCGTTGGAGTTCAGTGACAGTTATGAGTATGATACATACATTAAAAAGCTCGAAGCTCAGGATTCGGCTCGTCCTATCAGCCTCTACTTTCACCTCCCTTTTTGTCGCAATGCCTGCTACTTCTGCGGGTGTAATGTTGTTTTCACATCAAAAGATGACAAAATGGTTCGCTACATGGAGTATTTAAAAAGAGAGCTGAAAATTTTATCTAAGCACTTAAACTGCAACCGTGAAGTTATTCAGATGCACTTTGGCGGCGGAACTCCTACTTTTTTCTCAGCACCGCAGTTAAAAGAGATTATAGAAGAGATTAAATCCTATTTTCCTAATTTTGTAAAAGATGCTGAAATTAGCTGTGAGATAGACCCTCGTCATATCAATGAAGAACAAATGAAAGTTATGAGCGAGGCGGGGTTTAACCGTGTGAGTTTTGGGATTCAAGATTTTAATGAAAAGGTGCAAACGGCTGTGCATAGAATACAGCCCTATGCAATTACAAAAGATGCAATGGATTTGGCAAGAAAATATAATATGGTTTCGGTAAATGTCGACCTTATTTACGGGTTGCCGCACCAGACGCTTGAAACTTTTAAAGAGACTTTATCTTTAGCGCTTACGCTCAATCCAGATAGATTTGCAGTTTTTAACTACGCACATGTTCCTTGGCTTAAAAAAACTATGCGTAAAATTGATGAGACGACACTTCCTCTTCCTGACGAAAAGCTCCAAATCATGCAGTACACCATAGACTTTTTAACATCCCATGGCTATAAAATGATAGGTATGGATCACTTTGCAAAACCTGAAGATGAGCTCTTTAAGGCCATAGAAAAAGGCGAACTTCACAGAAACTTTCAAGGCTATACAACCAAAGGCGGAGCGGATTTAATCGGAGTAGGACTCACCTCTATCGGTGAAGGCGTTGACAGCTACAACCAAAACTTTAAAGATATGCATGAATATGAAGCGGCAATTGATGCGGAAAAACTCCCGTTTGAGAGGGGTGTGGTTTTAACTGTGGATGACCAAATCCGCCAATTCGTAATCATGGAACTTATGAGCAACTTTAAACTTGATATAAAAAGATTTGAAAAACTTTTTAATGTTGAATTTAAAACATATTTTGCGGATGCAATCGAAGCTCTGAAACCTTTTGAGGATGATGCACTTTTAAAAATGGATGAAAATCATATCGAGTGTTCCGAAACAGGAACTCTGCTTATTAGAAATATCGCAATGCCTTTTGATGCCTATATGAAGAAACATTCACAAAGCTCAAAAACATTCTCTAAAACGGTATAAATATGGCGCATTCTCCAACAGATATTTTTGATTTTAGTGCCATTAGTGATGAGTGTATAAAGTGTGGGAAATGTATCCCCGTTTGCACGATTCATAATGTAAATGCCGATGAGGTAACCTCTCCACGGGGTTTCATAGACCTTTTGGGAGCATATCACAAGGGTAATTTAGAGTTAGACAAAAATGCAAAAGATATTTTTGAGAGCTGTTTTTTATGTACCAACTGTGTAGAAGTTTGTCCAAAAGCACTTCCTACAGACATGATAATCGAACAGGTTCGCTCCGACATCGCTAAAAAATTCGGTATCGCTTGGTACAAAAGAGCTTTCTTTTTGCTTCTTCGCCACCGCTGGCTCAATGACATAGCTTTTAAACTTGGCTGGACATTCCAGACCTGCGGATTTAAAATAAGAGCCGAGATAGACTCAATGAATAGCCGTTTTAACCTTCCTATGCTAAAAACCGGGAGGCTTATTCCGAGCCTTAGAAAAACATCATTCTTAAATTCACATGCAGAGAATATTAACAATGGCGGAAAAAGAAAGGTTGCGGTTTTTATCGGGTGTTTGGGGAATTATAACTTTGTTGACATCGGAAACTCACTCTTAGAGATATTAAAAGCTTTGGAGATTGATGCGTTTTTGGCAAAAGACCAAAAATGCTGTTCGGCACCTGCCTATTTTACAGGCGATTTTGACACGGTGGATGCAAATGCAAAACACAACATCAAATATTTTGAGAGTTTTGGCGATGATATCGAAGCTATTATTGTTCCCGAAGCCACATGCTCTGCGATGCTCAAAATCGACTACGAACACTACTTTCATGACCAGCCTGAGTGGCAAGAGAGAGCTAAAAAAATCAAGGGCAAAATCTTTATGGCGACAGAGTGGCTGCAACACCACACCCATTTAGAACACCTTTTGGCTTCCAAGAAAAAAGATACACGCATTGTGACTTATCATGACCCATGCCATGCAAAAAAAATGCAGGGAATTCATCAGGAGCCGCGAAACCTCATAAAACAAAACTACAAAATAGTAGAGATGAGCGACCCGAATGCATGTTGCGGTTTTGGCGGAATAACTATGCAGACTGAAAAGTACCACTTCGCACATGCCGCAGGTATTCCAAAAGCGCACATGATTGGAAGAAGCGGTGCAGATGTCGTGAGTGCGGAGTGCAGTGCATGTAGAATGCAGATAAATAACTCTATGAGCAGTGCAGGAGTTGAAACTATTTTCAAAAATCCGATTGAGCTGATAGCTGAAGCCCTAAGGAAATAAAATGCTTCCGAATGAAATAACAACTGCCCTTGTAGTGCCAAACAGTAGTTGGAACCATATTTACGACACTTTTAATCCTGTAGCTTTTCATATATTTTTTCTTCCGGTTCACTGGTATGGGATGATGTATGTTTTAGCTTTGACAAGTGCTCTGTATATCGGTAAATACTTTATTAAAAAAGATAAGTTGGAGATTACGGGCAATCAGATAGATATATATTTTATCTATGTAGAGATTGGCGTAATTTTGGGTGCAAGGCTTGGATATGTACTTTTTTACGACACGCAAACACTCTACTTTTTATCCCACCCATGGCAGATTTTTAACCCTTTTCAAAACGGTGAATTTATCGGCATACGAGGCATGAGTTATCACGGTGCAGTTATTGGATTTGTTGTTAGCACCTATATATTTTGCAAAAAGTACAGTGTTGCGTTTGGAAAGATTATAGATTTAGTAGCTTTGAGTATTCCTCTTGCCTTTGTTTTTGGTCGAATCGGCAACTTTTTAAATCAGGAGCTGATCGGTCGCGTAACCGACGTAAGCTGGGGGATTTTTGTAAACGGAGTCCTCCGCCATCCATCACAACTTTACGAGGCGGCATTAGAGGGTTTTGGAGTTTTTCTGGTTGTTTACGCATACAGAAAATTTCAAAAATTTAGCGGAGAGTTGATTTTAGTCTATGCTGTGAGTTACGGTATTTTTAGATTTATTGCAGAGATTTATCGTGCACCCGATGTACAGATTGGTTATGTTTGCTGTGACGCTATAACATTTGGGCAAGTTTTAAGCCTTGGAATGAGCATGGGCGCAGCATTTGTTTGGGTTTATTTTTATATTAAAAGTAGAAAGCTAAAAAGCTAATTATTTTTTTCTATCATGACGGTGCAGTCTTTTATATTTATAAACTGAAGATCTCCAAAAATGATTTACAAAATAGTATGCCAAAGATGAAATCACCACTGAATAAAGAAATGTTCCTGCATATAGAGGTATAAAAATATTATTAAAATTATTGCTGAACCAATCAAGAGTCATCTCGACAGGTACCGCCTCCATCCCTAAAATAAAACTTCCTGTGAGATACTCTATGTAATACATAGGCGCCATTGTAAAAGGGTTGTTTAGCCAGCACATTGCAATGGCAATCGGCACATTAAATCTTGTAAACGGAACGAGAGCAACAACCGCCAACATCTGCATCGGCATTGGAATAAAGGCTATAAAAAGCCCCAGAAAAACACCCTTGGAAACCATTCTTCTGCTTGCAGAAAGATATTCTCTCGGAATTTTATATTTTGATATGAGGGCTTCTAATTTTTCATTTCTACTGGTTTTTTTTAGAGTTCTTCGTATCATTTTTTGCCCACAAATTTAAAATTATTTGAAGTATATCTTTTTACTCCAATTACTTTGTTTATTAACTAGATAAAAATAGCTTAATTTTTGGTTAATATGTTAAAATTTCATATATTTTTACGAGGTTGTTTATTTATGTCATTTGAGAAACTAGGACTTATCAAACCGCTATTAGGCGCGATAAAAGAGTTGGGATTTGAACATCCGACTACAATTCAAAAAAGAGCTATCCCTTTAGTGTTAGCAAAAGAGGATATTTTTGCCACTGCTCAAACAGGAACCGGCAAAACAGCTGCATTTGGACTTCCACTTCTGCAAAGGCTTAGAAATACGACGGCAACCGAAGATAGAGCCATTCGGGGAGTTATATTATCTCCAACGCGTGAGCTCTCTATTCAGATTTTTGAAGATATGAAGAGCTTCGCAAAACATATGAGTTTAGAGTGTGCGGTTTTAGTTGGCGGAAAAGATTTAGAATCTCAGCAACGTTCTCTCAAAAAAGGTATTGATATTATTATTGCGACTCCGGGGCGACTTATGGAGCATGTGGAAAAAGGACTTAATATTTCACAAGTTGAAATTTTTGTAGTCGATGAAGCGGACAGAATGCTCGACATGGGCTTTGCAAAAGAGATTAGAAAAGTGCATCCGCTCCTTCCAAAGCGACATCAAACCCTCCTTTTTGCCGCAACTTATAGCGATAAAGTGAGAAAATTATCAAAGCTACTGCTCACAAAGCCGGCGTTTATAGAGGTTTCTAAAAAGAATTCAACAGTCGATACTATTAATCAGATTGCCTACATGGTTGATACCGACAAAAAAGCGGCACTTCTCGCCTATTTGATTGGTTCAAGAAACTATCCGCAGGTTTTGGTATTTACCAGAACAAAAGCAAGTGCGGATGCTTTGGTTCTTGAACTTAAAAAAGATGGTTTGAAGTCTGGAATAATTCATGGTGATAAAACGCAGGCAAAAAGACAAAAGACTCTTAATGAGTTCAAAGAGGGAATAATTAAAGTTCTCGTTGCAACGGACATCGCTTCAAGAGGTTTAGATATAGAGGAGTTGCCGTATGTAATCAACTACGAGCTTCCCTCTGTTCCTGAGGATTATGTGCATAGAGTTGGCAGAACTGGGCGAGCAGGGCGAAACGGTGAGGCAATTTCGCTTCTTGATGTGTATGAAAAGTTTGATATTAAAGATATTGAGAGAGTAATTGGTATGAAGATACCAAAAGAGGTTGTTGCAGGTTTTGAGCCAGATCCGACTCTCAGAAGAGCCGACGCAGACGAAATAAAACTCAAAAATGAGCATAAAAAACCTGAAGTCACCTACCACAAAAGAAACATGAAAAGCCCCTCTTCAAACAAAAGAGCAGAAATAACTAAAAAAACAGATACAAAGAAAACAGATACAAATAAAAAAGCAGAGCCAAGAAAGAAAATAGTTACGAACAAAAAGGCTTTTTCAGCAAAAAAAAGTAAAACTTCAAAATAGTTATTAGTTAGCATGTGGAAAGAGTATAAACTAGAAATTCTATATCAAGATGCGCATCTTGTCGCCATCAATAAACCGAGTGGACTTTTAGTTCATAAGTCTATGATAGACAGACATGAAATTTACTTTGCCATGATGATGCTTCGTGACCAGATTGGGCAGTGGGTCTACCCGATTCACCGCCTTGATAAACCGACCTCGGGCGTTCTTCTTTTTGCCCTCGATAGCGATACTGCAAGGCTCATGTCAGAACAGTTTGCAAACCACACAATCCAAAAAACTTACTTGGCAGTTATTCGCGGCTACACAGAGGATTCTGGCATTGTAGAACATGCTCTGGTTGAAAAATTGGACAAAATTGCCGATAAAAAAGCGAGAGAGGACAAAGAAGCACAAGAGGCAATTACGCATTACAGACGATTAGCCACAGTTGAGCTCCCCCATGCCCTTGGTCGTTATGAAAATATCCGTTATTCGCTTGTAGAGGTGTTGCCTAAGACGGGGCGAAAACACCAGATACGAAGACACATGAAGCATATCTCTCACCATATCTTAGGCGATACAAAATATGGAAGAGGCGAGCATAATAAATTTATTAGAGAGGTTTACAACTGCAACAGACTTCTTCTGCATGCGAGTAAATTGGAGATAACTCACCCCCACACCCATGAAAAGTTGGAGATAACCGCCTCTTTGGATGAGACATTTACATCTCTATTTGAGAAGTTTGGGTGGCACATCCAAGACGTTTGACATGTTGATTTAGGAGAAACAAACACTCACATACCCGACAACTCTGCTGTCGTCATGGCTTGCATCCGCACTTGTTCTGTAATCCAAAATAGTGGAGCGAAGCCCAAGTTTTTTTGCACTCATAATCATAGCTTCGACACCAATCATTCCGCATGCTTCACAGCCGCCATGGAGTGTATTTATACTTAATTTGTCTATTGCTTTTAGGCATAACTCATCTATTTGATTCGCCTCCTCCAGTGAGTAGAAGTGGCTTAAATCGGTACTGATTATTACTCCGCACTCCTCTTGCTGCAGTACAAAATCTATTATTTTAGAAATCTCTCCTGCATTGGCATTTGAGTAAACAAGTTCAACAATCTCCGCATCCTCCATATAATATTTTACAAAAGGGAATTGCACCTCCGTGCTATGCTCGTGGTGTGCGGAGCTAAGACATGTAAGATTAAATTTCTCGTTTATTGTTTGAGCCAAATCGGTTGCAGCAGATATCTCGCCAAAAGGGGTATCATAGCTTTGAAAATTACAAAGACTCACCCCGTCATAGCCAACCCTATGAGAGGGACCGATAATGACAAACTTTTTTATCCCCTGTTTCTGAAGTACTCTATAAGCTACATTTGCCGTATATCCGCTATAGATATATCCTGCATGCGGCACGATAACGGCTCTGCTTTTAATGTCAGGCAGGGTAAAAGCTTCGTCATAAATGTTGCTAAAATGTTCAAAAAATCTTTGAATTTCAACAGCTCTTGCCGGGTAGAAACTGCCTGCAACGCTCATGTTTCGTTTCATGGTTAAACTCCTTTTATATTTTTGAAATTATCTTTAATATGCTCCACCTCATAGCGATAAATAGTAGGATGCAGAGCATAGATGGAGGGATTGGCACCCGCCTTCATGCTGAGATGCTCTAAAAACTGTTCGGGACGAGGAAGCTGCTCCCAAACTTGAGGTAAGAAAGTTCCTTGATAGGAGCCATGTTTTAAGATAAGCCCATCGACAAAAGGTTTTACTTTTTTTAGTAAATCATCATAATCTTTATACTCTAAAATTGTCGGCTCACTTAAAACTGAGACTTCTAGTGTTAAATTTTCAAGTTCACGACTGCTAAGCGGAGTAAACCTAGGGTCACCGAATGCCGCTGATACGGCATTATGTAATACATCATCCAGCAAAGTTCTGTAAGGTGCAATAGAACCTATACAACCGCGTAACTGATTATCATAATTTAAAGTGACAAACACCGCACCATGCTTCTTTAAAAATGGATATTTATGAAAAAGCGACTCCCTATCCAAATTACTTCCACCGTCAAACTTGCTAAGAATTGCACTTTTGGCAATCTGTAATAAAATATTATTCAACATAAAACCCCTTTTTAAAATTATATTGTATTTAACTTAGTTATTTCTAAAATCATTGAACTTAAAAATCGATGTATTGTGTCAAATAAAAAATCATTCAAATAGCTTAAAAATATAACTAAAATTCAGTACCATACTGATTCTAAACATATAAAATCTTAAAGAGTTTTGACTACCCGTTTGACAGTTGTAGTTTTTCATAATTCTTTATACACTCAAAATAGCAATTTTTAGATCTTTTTTGGGTTATGCAAAAAGTTTAATTAATAAATATTGGTACCCCAAGTGTATTTCTTTCAGAACAGATATGGGAATTTCGTAAAATATCACGATAGCATGTGGCAGTAATTAAAAGGAGAAAAAATGGTTTCAGTTAAATATCTTCATCAGGTACAGGCACTTTTCCTTTCAGGTTTTATGAGCTTGATTATGTCTGGAGCGATTTCATTAATTAATTTGGGATTGGTAGATGGCTTTGTAAAGATGTGGTTTCATGCATGGATTGTTGCGTATGCTATTGCATTTCCGAGTGTATTGATTGTGTTTCCGCTAGCTCGTAAACTTGCTATGAAGATTGCATCAAAATAAAAAGATATTCAGAGAATACAGTACCAATAGTAACAACTCTGAAATAAATCCTCGCAAAGTGTAACTTTTCGTAATTTATAGAAATAAATTTACAATTTTGTTGACAATATTTTACTTTGCTATGTTCATGCTACTTAGATGGTTTAGGATTACCTACTTTAGAATTGAAGGGGTACATTAAAATGAAAAGACATATAACAATAAGCGTAATAACAGTAGGGTTGCTAAGTGCAGTAAATGTTTATGGTGCAGAGGATTTAAGTTCCATGTTTTCCGAGGGCAAGACCAGCGGACAGATTAGAGAGTTCAGTATTTCCAGAACTATGGATTTAAGTGATGCGACGAAAGATGATTATACCCGTAGCGCAAATGCAATCGGCGGTTATTTAAAGTATGAAACCGGAGCATATAACGGTTTGAGTTTTGGAACTGCATTTTATACAACAAACGGATTCTTAGTCGGTAGCCCTGTAACAGACTACACAAAAGTTGATCCAACTCTTCTTGGAAAAAACAATGAAGGTTACTCTATTTTGGGTGAAGCATATATTCAATACAAAAATTCAAATACAACTTTTAAAGGCGGTCGCCAGAAACTTGACACTCCATTAGCCGGTTCGGATGATGCAAGAATGTTACCAAACCTTTTTGAAGCGTATCTATTAGTCAATACAGATATTAAAGATACAACACTGATAGCCGGACAAGTTACGAAGTTTGCTCAAGGTACCTTCGGTCGTGCCTATACAAACGGTATTCTCTCAGCAACAGGCGGTTATTCTGCGGTAGATGCAAGGAATCAAGTGGGTGATTTCGTCAATATGGGAGATTATGCAATCGGTAAAACTACGGACGGTGTTTCCGTTGTTTCTGCAACTTACACAGGGATTAAAAATTTAAAAGTTCAGGTTTGGGATTACTACGCACATGATATTTTAAATGCAGTTTACGCAGATGCTGATTTTTCATGGACTTGTCTTTTAAATGATAATGTTAAGCCATTTGTAGGAGCTCAATTCATACAAGAGAGTGAAGTAGGCGATAAACTTATAGGAAGTGTAAACGGCACGTATATGGCAGCAAAAGCCGGTTTTAAAGTTGAGAATTTTATAGCTACGCTAGCGTATTCAGACACTTCTAAAAACTCTGCTACAGATGCAGTCACGGCAAACGCAATCATCACTCCATGGGGCGGAATGCCGGCTTATACACAGGGAATGGTTACAAGACACCAATTTTTAGCAGGGACAAAAGCGAGTAAAGCTTCTGCATCTTATAACTGGAAAAAATTCGGCTCAGATGTAAATACAGAACTTTACTATGCAAATTTTGACATGGCAGATTATAACGGTTACACATTTGGTAATGCGATTGAATCTGGATTTGATGTAACTTACAAACCCGAAGCAGTGAAAAATCTAAGTCTTCGTCTTCGTGCCAATTATGCTGATGACTTTAATGTTGCTAAAACCACTGGTTATACAACAAGCTGGAACGAGTATAGATTTATAGCAAACTACAACTTCTAGAAATAAATTTAAAGGAAAAGATTATGAACAAAGAACTTGTAGAAAAAATAAAAAATGACCCGAATTATCAAGAGTTGGTTTCTAAACGAAGTAGTTTTGCAATAAAACTGAGTGTTGCGATGCTCGCTGTTTATTTTGCTTTTATCTTAACAATAGCATTTAAACCAGCTCTTTTGGGCACTCCACTCTCTGCGGACAGTGTTACAACAGTAGGTATTCCGGTTGGAATAGCGGTTATCATATTTGCTTTTATTCTTACAGGCATTTACACAAAAAGAGCAAATTCAGAGTTTGATGATTTAACTAACAAAATTAAAAATGTAATTAAGGAGCACTAAGTGAATAGAACATTTCTTTTTTTAGTACTAGGTTCTATAGCAGTTTTTGCTTCCGGAGCAATTGAGGGTGAAGTGCAAAAACAGGCACTCAACATGTCTGCAATTGTGATGTTTCTTATTTTTGTAAGTGCAACTTTAGGTATCACTTACTGGGCTGCAAAACGCACAAAAAGTGCAAAAGATTTTTACACTGCAGGCGGCGGGATAACGGGCTTTCAAAACGGCATGGCGATTGCGGGTGACTACATGTCGGCTGCTTCATTTTTGGGAATTTCCGGTCTTGTTTATATGAAGGGATATGATGGTCTCATCTACTCCATAGGCTTTTTGGTCGGCTGGCCGATTATTTTGTTTATGATTGCCGAGCCTTTGAGAAACTTGGGCAAATACACTTTTGCCGATGTTGCTTCTTACAGACTTCGCCAAACGCCTATTCGCACACTGGCAGCTTCGGGTTCTATTGCGACAGTTGTTTTATATCTCATTGCACAGATGGTGGGTGCGGGAAAACTGATTGAGCTTCTTTTTGGGCTTAATTATGAGGTTGCCGTAATTCTTGTCGGCGTTCTTATGATTTTATATGTAACTTTCGGCGGTATGCTTGCAACAACTTGGGTTCAGATTATCAAGGCATTTTTACTCCTTTCAGGGGCTACATTTATGGCAATCGCTGTTATGGCACATTACGATTTCAGTTTTGGCGCACTCTTTACACATGCCACAGAACTTAAAGGTATAGCGATTATGAGTCCGGGCGGATTGGTCTCCGATCCAATATCTGCCATTTCTCTAGCAATTGCTCTTATGTTCGGAACAGCAGGTCTTCCTCATATCTTAATGAGATTCTTTACTGTAAGCGATGCAAAAGAGGCAAGAAAATCAGTTTTCTATGCAACTGGTTTTATAGGATATTTCTATATTCTAACTTTCATCATCGGTTTTGGTGCTATCGTTATGGTATTTAAAAATCCAGCCTATTTAGATGTGGCAAAACATGCAGTGGATGGAACTTCACCTATTCTGGGCGGAAGCAATATGGCGGCTATTCACCTTTCACATGCTGTGGGCGGCGACTTCTTTTTAGGCTTTATTTCGGCAGTTGCTTTTGCTACAATCTTGGCTGTTGTCTCCGGTCTTACACTTGCAGGCGCATCGGCAATTAGCCATGACCTCTATGCTTCCGTATTAAAAAGAGGAAATGTTGATTCAATGAAAGAGATGAGAGTATCTAAAATTGCTACAGTTATTTTAGGTATCGTCGCAATCATTATGGGAATTATGTTTGAAAAACAAAATATCGCTTTTGTTGTCGGGCTTGCTTTTGCAATTGCCGCATCTGCGAACTTTCCGATTTTGGTTCTTTCGATGTATTGGAGAAAACTTACAACTCGCGGAGCTGTAGTCGGTGGCTCATTAGGACTTGCAACAGCAATTCTTTTAGTGATTTTAAGTCCAACTGTCTGGGTGAAAATATTAGGGTATAAAACTGCAATTTTCCCTTATGAGCATCCAGCATTATTCTCTGTAGCGGTAGCTTTTATTGCTATTTGGTTCTTTTCAATTACTGATAAATCAGAAAATGCAAAAGAGGAACAGGAGGCTTTTGAAGCGCAATATATTAGAAGTCAAACCGGCATTGGTGCTGAGGGTGCGAGTCACTAAGAAAAAATCATGGCATGTGCAGACGAAGTCCGCATGCCATAAAATAGGAGTAATTCTTGAGTATTTTAGACCAAAGAAAACTTATTGAATCTATCCATCCCTTCGAGCTGTTAAGCTCGCTTACACTCGATAATCTTATGAAAAAGATTGATATAGCGTACTACCCGAAAGATACACTTCTCATATCAAAAAATCTTCCATCCATTGCATTTTATATTGTCATAAAAGGCTCTGTTACGGAGCTGATAGATGATGAAATTCACAGCGTGTTTGGAGCAGGCGACAGTTTCGATGCAAATGCTCTTATTTACGGCACATGCGAGGGAAGATTTATTGTGGATGAGGATTTAATCTGTTATGAAATTAAAAAAGAGGACTTTCTTGATTTAATGCAGGATAAAAGAGTTCAAAGTTACTTTTTACAAAACTTTGTAACCCGTCATCAGCATCTCAAAGATTATGATGCTCAAAGCAGTTTGACACCTTTTTTAATGTCAAAAGTTTCGGATATGTATCTTCATAATGCATGTATTGTTGCACCGGATGAGACAATTTATAACGCACTTTTAAAGATGAAAGAGCTAAAAGCAAGTGCTATTCTGGTTCAAGCAGAGGACGCACTTTTTATTGTAACGGATACGGATTTGCGGAATAAAGTTCTACTCGGTAAAAACAGCGTGGATGATTCGATTATAGCAATCGCTTCAAGCAGAGCCATAACCATTGATATAAACGACTTTTTATTTAACGCACTTCTGCTCATGACACACAACACGATAAAAAGAGTTGTTGTTATGCAAAGAGGTGAAGTCAAAGGTGTTTTGGAGCAGTTAGATTTATTAAGTTATTTTGCGAATCACTCCTATCTTGTCGCCGTTCAGATAGACAAAGCCAAAAGTGTGGAAGACCTCAAAAACATACAGAGTGACCTGAAAAATCTTTTAGTCTCTCTTCATACAAAAGGTGTAAAAACAAGATACATCACTAAACTTGTTTCTACTCTCAATATAAAAATGTATAAAAAAGTTTTTGACATGTGTGTAGAAGCGGATTTGCAAGATAAGTGTGCTTTGATTGTCATGGGTTCAGAGGGAAGGGAAGAACAGAGTGTAAAAACTGATCAAGATAATGCGCTCATAATAAAAGACGGTGTGGATGTTGCACTTTTTACAGAACCTATGCTAAAGTTAAACAGTTATCTTTTAGAGCTTGGCTTTCCGTCATGTGCGGGAAATGTCATGGTGAGTAATCGATTTTGGAGAAAAAGTGTTGATGGATATAAAACCCTTATAGACTCTTGGATGAGCTCATTAAACGAAGCAAATTTACAAGGTCTCAGTATCTTCTTGGATGCAAAATGTGTTTGCGGAGATTGTGCACTGCTCGATGAGCTTGCGGAGTATCTGCACAGCAATTTTCATGCAAGAGATGATGTTTTGGCACACATGGCAAAATCAGTTTTAAATTTCGACACGCCTTTATCTATGTTTTCGAGTTTTGTGTTGGAGAAAAACCATAGTAACAAGCTTGATTTAAAGAAGGGTGGGATTTTTGCTCTTGTGCATGGTGTAAGAGTTTTGGCACTTCAATATGAGATAAAAGAGACAAACACAATTTCAAGAATTAAAAAGTTGAATAACAGAGGTGTCATCGATAAGAATTTTGCAACAGAGTTGATAGAGAGTTTTGATACTCTCTCCTCTATCCGTCTCAAAGCGATGCTCGGGGCAAAAGATTTGGAGGAGTGCAACTATATAAATCCTAAGAAATTACAAAAAAATCAGATGGATTTACTCAAAGATAGTTTCAAAATCATAAATAAGTTTAAGAAGTTTATGATTTTTCATTTTCACTTAAATATGGTCGCTTAAATGTTTTTTTCATTCTTTGAAAAATTCAAAAAAAAGAGAAATTTTGCTAAACTCAAAGATAACAGTTTTTCTTATCTTTTTGATGAAGATAAAAGTGGTGAATATATTGTTTTTGACACGGAGACAACAGGATTAAATCCTAAAATGGATGAGATTCTATCTATAGGTGCGGTTAAGATAAGAGATAATAAAATTTTGACCTCTCAAACTTTTGAAGTGTATCTTAAAAATTCTAAAGAGATTAGTTCAAAAAGTATTCAAATTCATAGAATTCGTCCAATTGACTTAAAAAATGCCAAAGAGCCTGAAATTGCAATAAAAGAGTTTTTGGAGTTTATCGGTTCACGCCCATTGGTGGGCTATTACTTGGAGTTTGATGTTGAGATGATAAATAAATATATTCGACCTTTTCTTGGAATTTCACTTCCAAACAAGATGATAGAAGTCTCTGAGCTCTATTTTGACAAAACAATTTCTTTGATACCACAAGGAAATATTGATTTACGCTTTGATACAATCTTAAAAAATTGTACAGTTCCAAAAATGGGTGGACATAATGCAGTTAATGATGCGATTATGACTGCTATGATTTATTTAAAATTAACTAGGGAGAAATAAAATGACAGAAGTCCAAAAGAAACCAATATTTAAGCCAAACAGAGAGTTTGCCAAAAATGCCAGAATAAAAAATATGTGTGAATATCAAAACCTTATGGATTGGGCAACTGAAGATTATGAGGGCTTTTGGGGAAGCTTTGCAAAAGAGAAGATAACATGGATGAAGCCTTTTACCAATGTTATGGACAATAAAGATTTTCCATTCGTAAACTGGTTTGAGGGCGGAAAGCTCAATGTTTCAGTTCAGTGTATCGACCGTCACTTAAACAGCCGTAAAAACAAAGCAGCGATTATTTTTGAGGGAGACCGAGGCGATAAACAAATTATCACTTATCTTGAACTTTATTATAATGTAAACAGATTTGCAAACCTGCTCAAGAGTGAGTTTGGTGTAAGAAAAGGTGACCGCGTTGTTATTTACATGCCAATGATTCCGGAAGCGGCGTATGCAATGCTTGCATGTGCAAGAATCGGGGCAATTCACTCTATCGTTTTTGGCGGATTCTCAGCAGAAGCACTTAAAGACAGAATTATAGATGCAGATGCAAAAGTAGTAATTACGGCGGATGGAGCATTTAGAAAAGACACTCCTTACATGTTAAAGCCGGTTGTCGACGAGGCACTCAGTGGAGATACTCCTGTAGAAAAAGTTTTGGTCGTTGAGAGAAACGGTGAAGATGTTACTTGGGTAGCGGGGAGAGATTACTCTTATAACGAACTGATAAAACATCAAGCAACAAAGTGTGAGCCGGAGGTTATGGAGAGTGAAGACCCTCTCTTTTTGCTTTACACTTCGGGAAGCACTGGCAAGCCAAAAGGCGTGCAACACAACTCGGCAGGGTATATTCTTTGGGCACAGATGACTATGGAGTGGGTTTTTGATGTAAAAGAGAATGACACTTACTGGTGTACTGCGGACATTGGATGGATTACGGGGCATACTTACATAGTTTACGGTCCTCTTGCTATGGGTGCCACAACGGTTATGTTTGAGGGTGTTCCAACCTATCCTGATGCCGGACGACCATGGAAAATGGTAGAGGAGTATAAAATAAATCAATTTTATACCGCCCCGACAGCCATAAGAGTTCTGCATAAAATGGGCGAGCATGAACCTGCTAAGTATGATTTGAGCTCTCTAAAAGTGCTTGGAACAGTTGGTGAACCAATCGACCCTCCGGCGTGGAAATGGTACTATGAAGAGGTGGGTGGAAGCAAGTGCTCAATCGTGGATACTTACTGGCAGACTGAGACAGGCGGGCATGTGATTTCGCCGCTTCCAGGGGCAACTCCAATCAAGCCTGCATGTGCAACGATGCCGCTTCCGGGAATTATTGCTGAAATTTTGGATGAGAACGGGAACAAATCTGAGATTGGAGAGAAGGGTTATATGTGCATAACGCGTCCTTGGCCTTCTATGATTCGTGGTATCTGGGGAGATAAAGAGAGATTTGTAAAATCATATTTCGGTGATGCAACTAAAGAGGGGAAACCTGTCTATTTTACAGGTGACGGTGCCGTCTATGATGAGGATGGCTACATCACAATCACAGGGCGAACGGATGATGTTATTAACGTAAGCGGGCATAGAATGGGAACTGCTGAGGTTGAAGCGGCTATTAAAAAACATCCTAATGTCGCTGAGGTTGCAGTGGTAGGAAAGCCGCATGAGATAAAAGGCGAGGGCATTTTTGCATATATCGTTCTCAAATCTGACACAGGCGTAGCGGATGAGGTTGAAGAGGTAAAAGCTATAAACAATGTCATCAAAAAAGAGATTGGAAATATTGCACTCTGTGATGATGTGGTTTTTGTAGTAGGGCTTCCAAAAACCCGTTCAGGTAAAATCATGCGCCGCATTCTCCGCTCCATCGCAAAAGGCGAAGAGATTACTCAGGATATTTCAACCCTTGAAGACCCGAGTATCGTTGAAAAAATTGCAAGTATGGTAAGAAGATAGGGCACTGTTATTGCACCCAAGAGCATACCGATTCGCAATTTAGTTGCTCACATGGTCTGACGCCAGTTGGGCTAGTTGTAACTTTGCTCTGGTACATGAGAGAATTATTTGAAATATTTCAGCATGTTGATTTGAATGAATAGAGGAAAGATATATGAACGAATTTTTTAAATACGGTGAAAAAGTTGAGGGATATGATGTCCGAGTTGTTAATGAAAGAGAAGCAAGAGCAGGTGCCGGCTTGCTTTTTGCTTTTGGACTTATAAGTTTACTCAATAGTGCAATGCTGGGTCATGTGATATTTACAAAATATTTTATTACATTCTTTACGTTTGATTTTTTAATCAGGGTAATCAATCCAAGCTATTCCCCTAGTTTGTTAATAGGGCGGTTTTTTGTAAGAAATCAAACACCAGAATATGTAGGAGCAACTCAAAAACGCTTTGCATGGGCAGTTGGACTTATTTTGGCTGCGCCTATGTTTTATACACTTGTAATTGATTTTACACCTACTCCTATAAAAGTTTTAATTTGTATTATCTGCTTGTTGCTGCTTATGAGTGAATCCGCATTTTCGATATGTGTCGGCTGTAAAGTTTACAATATGATTTATAAAGAAAAAGCGACAAACTGCCCAGGTGGAGCTTGTGAAATAAAGCGAAAAGAAAAAATTCAGACATACAATGCCGCTCAAATGATTATAGCTATTTCTTTTAGTATCATGATTGCTTATGGATTATACATGTTTATGACCCGAGTTGAAAATAAAACTTTTCTTATGAAAAAAGTTTCTACTATGATGATGTCAGATGCAGAATTACAAGCAATAAAGGATAAGAAGCGTCAGAAAGAACTTGATGATTTTGAAAATGATGAGGCGTATAAATAAGTAAAATACGACAATTTCTAAGGTGGTTACCGATTTATTTCTAACGCTCGTTTCATAGCAGAATTTCTGATATAAAATAAACAAATTAAACATATCATAAAAGAAATTTGGTGCTATAATAGTGTCGGTTACTAAAATATTACATTACATGTCGGGGGTGTTTTTTGTTAGAAAAAGAGTCGGAGTTACACAAAAAATTTTGGGAGATTTTTTCCAAACAAGACAGACAAAAGATAGACGAGTTTCAGACTTACATGGACAAGTTTGCAGTAAATTTTAACCTTTATAAAGATGGCAATTTTATAGAGCGTTCACTCCCCTTCGATGTTATTCCCCGCATCATCTCAAAACAAGAATTTAGCAAAATAGAAAAAGGGCTCCAGCAAAGAGTTACGGCGCTCAATATGTTTTTGGAAGACCTCTACACGGATGCAAAAATTGTAAAAGCCGGTATCGTTCCTCAGGAATTTGTACATGAAGCAAAAGGGTATTTAAAAGAGTTCGTCGGCTTCTCTCCCTCTCAAAAAATCAGAACACACATAAACGGAATCGACCTCGTCAAAGATACCGTAAATGATGAGTGGGTTATTTTAGAAGACAATCTCAGAGTTCCAAGCGGCTCAAGTTATCCGCTCTCAATTCGTGATACCTACAGAAAAATCTATCCAGACTTTTTTGAAAATCTTAAAATTGCACCGATAAAAGAGTATCCAAGCTACATAGAAGAGGCAATGAACTATGTAAATTGCGGCGGTATCAATGTTGTGCTCACTCCGGGGCGATTTAACGCGGCGTATTATGAACACAGCTATTTGGCGGAAAAAGTGGGAGCACAGCTTGTCCGCTCCCATGAGTTGGTAGTTGTAGATAAGAAGCTCTATTTTAAAAACTATAACGGCAAACTGGTTCGCGTGGGTGCGGTTTACAGAAGACTCGATGATGAATTTATCGACCCTACATTTTTTAATCCTGAGAGCCTTATCGGTGTTCCCGGTTTGGTCGAAGCCTATTTGGCAGGGAATGTTGCACTTATGAATGCCATCGGCAACGGGGTTGCAGATGATAAAGGAATCTATTATTTTGTTCCTAAAATGATTCAGTACTATCTGGGTGAAGAACCGATACTCAAAAATGCTCCAACTTATTTGCCATACTTTGAAGAGGACATGAAATATATCTTTGACAATATAGAAAAACTGGTTATTAAAGATGTGGCAGAAGCTGGCGGTTACGGGGTTCTTTTTGGTCATACGATGACCGCTCTGCAGCTTGAAGATTTAAAAGCGATTATCAAAGCAAATCCGAGAAGATTTATTGCACAAGAGCTTATAGAGTTTTATGATGAACAGTGTTATCTGAACAAAGAGCTGCACAACAGAAAAGCGGATTTCAGAGCCTATGTGGTAATGGGCAAGGATGTAAAAGTTTGGCAGTGTGGCTTGACAAGATATGCACTTGAAGCCGGAAATTATCTTGTAAACTCATCACAGGGTGGCGGTTTTAAAGATACATGGGTTATGGAGTTATAAGATGGGACAACTACTAACGGCGAATGTGGCTACGAACCTTTACTGGCTCGGAAGATATATAGAAAGAATTGAAGCAACACTGCTTCAGATTATAAGTGCGTATGATTGCATTATAGATGTTGACAAAGAGGCGGGTGTAAAACTTTATAAAAAAATCGGTGTTGACTTGGAGTATAAAAATGCACAGGAGTTTTTATCTCAAGCTATTTTAGGTGCGCACTCCGCAAATCTGAGTGAGCTGATGGGTTATGCGAGAGAAAATACGATAATCAGCCGTAACTACATAGATACGGAAGCTTTTGGGGAGATAATTGCCCTGCATGGGCTCTTCCAGACTATATCAAAAAGTCATATCTCCATTGATTACAATTTTATAGATAGCGCACAATCTCTTATCTGTGAAATCTGGGGTCAGCTCTCAAAAAGAGAACTTAGAAAAAATAGCGACTATTTTTTGAGACTCGGCAAGCTAGTAGAAGAGGCGGATTTTCATTTTAGATTTGACAAAGATCAAGAGTTGGCGATGGTTATCGTAGATGAGATTCATACAATTATTGATATTTTAACTACGGATAGAGAGAGTCAAGCCGAGCAATCACAAAAGCAGAGTAGCTCCAATGAAGATATTATGGATGCTATCCACAAAAAAATAGAGAGTATGATAGTATATTAATATGAAAATAACAGAAATTTTTTCCTCACAACTCCCTGTCGGTGAAACACTCAGCATCAAAAGAAGCAGGTTTGAGCCGACACAAAAACAAGAGAACCTAAAAAGAATCAGTATAGTAAGCGGCACACATGGAGACGAACTAGAGGGTCAATATGTAATCTACCTACTTTCATCATGGTTAAACAAAAATCAAAGTTTAATTCATGGCATCATAGACCTCTACCCCGCAGTGAATGCTTTGGGAATCGACTCTATCACCAGAGGATTTCCGCTTTATGAAGTGGATTTAAATAGAGCTTTTCCGGGCGGAAAAGAGGAGTATCTTCCGGGGCAGATTGTTTATGCTCTGGCTCAGGATGTAAAGGGGAGCGATATTGCAATAGATATTCACTCCTCCAATATTTTCCTGCGTGAAATCCCGCAGATACGAATCAATAAAGAGTTTTCAGCATTTACCCTTCCCCATGCCAAAGAGTTGAATTGTGATTTTATCTGGATTCATGACGCGGTCACGGTACTTGAAGCTACTTTTTCACATACCCTCAATGAAATGGGAACCAAAACTCTGGTGGTCGAGATGGGCGTTGGCATGCGTCTGACAAAAGAGTATGGCGTGCAGCTTTTGAACGGGATTTTAAATCTTATGAAAAAAGAGGGCATTATAATTACAGACGAAGAGTTTGAGGCAAGAGAGCCCTTTTTGTCGGAAGTCGGCGAAGTTTTTTATCTCAACGCACCGACAAGCGGGCTTTTTGTACCGGAACTGAGTCACTGTGCAATTATAAGCAAAGATGAGAAGATAGGAACTATCGTAAATCCGCTCGACGGTGCAATTTTAGAGACTATTTATGCACCGAGCGGTGGAATTTTGTTTACGCTTAGAGAATACCCGATTGTATATGAAGGTTCGCTCTTAGCGAGAATATTTGGAAATAATGATGAAAAAAATTGAAATACTAAGAATTAATTCACTCAACCGTGCTCCTCTCATTGTTGAGGGGTACCTCTTTGAAGGAAGTAACCCTGGTGCACCAACCGTTGCGGTTGTGGGAGCGATGGAGGGGAAGACGATTTTGCCTCTCTACACAGCTTCAAAGTTGGTTGATTTTTTAAAAAACAGTATGAGCGACTCTCAAAACATACTCGGAAATATTCTGGTCATTCCCTCCATCAATCACTATGCTCTCAATATCAACGAACGATTTTGGCCTCTTGACAAAACAAATCTCAACACCATGTTCCCCGGCTATGCAGAGGGCGAAACCACGCAAAGAATAGCAAAAAAATTGTTTGATGCAATCAGCGGTTACACCCATGGAATTATTTTGGAGAATAGAGAAGACCTCTCTACATGTTTTCCCTATGTAAGACTCTTTCAATCGGGGTATGAAGATATAGAAAATAGTAAAAAATTTGGTTATAAAATAGTACACTATAAAGAGCTAAGACCTACAGATACCGTGTCGCTGCAATACAATTGGCAACTTTGGGGAACAAAAGCGTACTCGATTATGTGTCCGAATGAGACGCAGATTGATATGAACGGCTCAAATGAAGTTTTAGAGGGAATTATCAGTTTTTTAAGCAAAAATAAGATTATAAAATACAAAATTCTTAACGGATATGAATCAACAGTTGTCACAAAAGAGGACATTGAGATTGTCAAAACTCCGAAGAGCGGCATCTTTATTCCAACGAAGCAGATTGGTTCCCATGTTATAAAAGATGAGACAATCGGCAAGATTGTCCATGCCATTGAGGGTGAAGTGATTCATAAAATAGTAGCGCCATGCAACGGCGTGATTGCATGCCACTACAAAAACGGTTTAATCTTTGAAAATGCAGTCTCTTTTAGAATTATCAAGAGTGGGTGAGATCCACTTTTACCACTGCGTCTGAATCTGCATCTGGCTTTGTGTTTGCCCTTTTTGCATTTTCAAAGTTGTGTTATTCTCCTCTCGTTTCACATCCACCATAACCGATAAATAGCTGCTTCCGCTGCTTTGTACCACCCCTTTGAGCGGTGCAATATCTGCGTAATCTCGTCCTTCGCCTAAAAGTATATGCTGTCCACTTGGAATAATGTTGTTTGTCGGGTCAAACTCTGCCCATCCGGCATTAGGAATATAGACCGCAAACCACGCATGGGAGGCATCCAC
Source organism: Sulfurimonas sp. (assembly GCA_041662325.1). GTDB lineage: Bacteria > Campylobacterota > Campylobacteria > Campylobacterales > Sulfurimonadaceae > Sulfurimonas. The sequence goes on from JBAZSU010000001.1 coordinate 49,439, forward strand.
CCCAAAAAACTTCTCTTGTCCCTCGGGAGGAAGAGTTTCGATGTAGCCGCTCATGTATTTTGCCGGTAATCCGATGGAGCGAAGTGCAGAAATTGCAAACTGTGCAAAATCTTGACAGACACCTTTCTTTGCCTTAAATATCTTCTCAACAGGAGTAGTTACATCGCTAAATCCTGAGAGAAACTCAAAATCGTTAAAAATTCGTCCCATAAATTCGTTGGCTGCTTCAAAAAGGTCTCTCTCTTTGTGGAAGGATTCCAGTGCATATTTCTGTATTGATTTAGAGTTTGTAGGAATTAGTTCCGATTCAAAAAGAAACTGTTTTGCATCTAAATCTTCAATATTAAATTTCGATAATCTCTCCAAGGCTTGGGAGTAAGTGATGCCGCTGTTTTTAAGTCTGTTAGTATTTTCAACTATCATCTCCTCAAATACCTCTACTCTTGATTTGCCTGTAACGGCGAGGGATTGATGCGGTTCTCTGATGAGAAGATGCTTATTTGAATTTCCAAACATGTCAATAAATGCATGCGACTCATAGACGCTCGGTTCAATCTCCATAGAGAAATTCAGCAGTTTTTGATGCGGCAGCTCTTTTGGCTTGAGTCTTGCTATATTGTGGCTGAATGTTACCAAGTTCTGGTAATTAAAAACTGTTCTGTGGTATATGTTATAAATCATAGTTACTCATCATAGTGCGAAAAATAGGTTTTTGAAAATTCATCGGAACATGCAATATACAACTCGGATAATTTCGATAGTGCGTTGTCAAATTCAAAGTAAAGAGCCTCATTATCGTTCCTTTTCATCATCTCTTTTATATTCAGTGACTGAAGAAGTAGATTAGCCTCTGCCATCGGTTTTTCATAGGAGCTAAGAGAGTCTTTTGATTTTGGCAGTAGTTTTAGGGCCCGCATAAGCTCTTCCGTTCTATAGGCAAGTGACTTTGGAAACTGTCTGTTGAAAATCAGAAATTCTATAACATTTTCAAGAAGCAGTGAGCTTTTGTATTTAGCTCGGTAGGCGTTAAAACTCTCTACGGAGTTAAGTAAACCCTCCAAAATATCGTACTCAATCGACTTTTCCACATGCCAGCACAAAATTGACCTCGCCTTAGAGATGAAGAGCAAAGCACTCTCGATGTTGTAGCCAATGTCATACAGAATAAGCCCTTGCTCTTTATAGATGCTCTCTTTTACAAGCCCTTTATAGGCAAGCATGTAGATAAGCATTCTCTCAAGTTCATTCGCCATGGAGATATTGGAGTGTGTTGTTTTTTTAGCAAAACCACTCCACTCCTTCTTCATCTTCTCATACACTTTTGTCGAATCTATTGCCAAAATATCTTTAAGATTTATATTTGTGTTGGAGAGCATTGAAAAGGTAAAAGATAAACTTCCCGCTCTTGAACCATCTTTTACAACCGAAGCTATCTCAATCATAGGATTTCTCTCCAACTTCTTTTTGTTTTCATCGCTGAAAAAACCGGGGTAGGTCATAGTGAGGTGCGTCAGTGCTTTTTGTAAAATCTCTTGAGACTCCTTTGAAATCATTCCCTCATATCTGTAAAAATTGGTCATCTTTTTTACAATATGCAAAACAAACCGAGTTGTTGTGATGAGCCGTGAGAGATAACGACCTAGCCAGTACAGATTTTCCGCTTTGAGCGTGGATAGATTATTTATAAGCGTGTCTGAATATTTTGCATTTTCAAACATATTGACAAAATTAATCTCTTTCTCTTCCTTGCCCAATATCCATAAATCTTTACTTGTTCCGCCTTTTTGCGAGGAGACGAGGAGGGCATCTTTTATGGATGAAACCCTTACCAGCCCGCCACTCATAACAGAATAGCCATCATCCGATTTAAGAGAGAAGGTTCTAATTGTCGCACTTCTTGGCTCAACGGTTTTATCTGCATAATAGGGCACAGTCGAGAAACTAATCTCCTCTTGGGCTACATACTGATTCGGGCTTTGAAGAAGCAGACTCTTTAAATCCTCTTTCTCAGTTTCAGACATTTTTTTGCAAAAATAGACCTGAACACTCTCTGTTCTGTCAATTCTTTTGATGATGAGTTTATCGAGATTTTCAAGCACAAATTCAAGCTCCTTCTCCTGACCGCACCACCATGTGGCAATTTGAGGGAGAATAAGCGTTTCATTAAGAAAATATTGAGATGCCTTCTCCATGAAGGGGTTGAGACCGATATTTTCTAAAATCGCACTCCCTACTGGATTTATCATGTTTAAATTGTCTTGTCTCATGACATCTACAAGACCGGCAACTCCAAGTTTGGAGCTGTTTTTTAACTCCAGAGGGTCGCAATATCTATCATCGACTCTTCGGATAAGCGTATCGACTCTTTTAAGACCGCCAAGATTTTTGAGCCAGAGAGAGCCGTTTTTTGTGAGTAAATCCTCTCCCTGAACCAGCTCAATATTTAAAAATGAGCTTAAGTAGGAGTGTTCAAAATAGGTCTCATTATAGGGTCCGGGGGTGAGAAGTGCAGCAACGGAATCCTCATTAAGTTTAAACTTTTTAAACATATTTTTCAACTCTTCAAGAAAAGAGAAGAGCTTTTTTGTCTCAATATTCGGATAGAGCTCTTTTGCTATAACATTCATGGTAAGACGATTTTCTATCGCATAACCAAGCCCTGAGGGTGCCTGAGTTCTATCATTTATAACCCACATCTTTCCATCAGGACCACGGGCGAGGTCGGTTGCATAAAAGTATAAATTAAAATTCTCTTTTAACCCGAAGTCATACACCTCAGGAGAAAAACCTTTATGAGAGAAGATAACTTCTGCGGGGATAATATTCTCTTTTATAAGTTTTTGCTCCGAATACAAATCTTTTAAAATCAGATTCAAAAGTTTTGCCCTCTGCTGCAACCCTTTTGTTATCTCACTCCACTCTAACTCTGAGATAACAAAAGGGATTGGGTCTAAACTCCAAGAGCGGTTCGTATTTCCGTCTATACTATTGTAAACATTGTAGGTAACGCCGTTGTCTTCCAAAAGCCAATCAATCTCTGCTTGTTTCTCTTGCAAAGTTTCAAAGCCTACAGATTTGAGGCTTTCTGCAACCTCTCTCCATGGCTCTTTTACCTTCTTTTCACGATCGAACATCTCATCACATGATGATTTTAAAACATAACTATCAAAAATCGGCATCTACTGTTTGGCCCACTTTCTTCTTAAATCTAGGGTATTGGGATACTCCATGCTAGGCGTAATATTCTGGAAATAGAACACCTTCTTGCCCTCCGGTTTCTCTTTTGTAAGCACCGCTCTTGAAGCACCGTTTACATCGACTAAGCTCTGTTTTACAACTGCGGCAGAGACATATTCAAGTTCGCCTTGCGTATGGTTAAAATCACAAAATCTGCTGATTCTTCTTGATTCTGCTTCATAGCTATTGACAGGAAAAGAATCATAAGTTCGCCCTCCCGGATGCGACACAAAGTAGCTCATACCGCCGATGGATCTCTGGTTCCATTTATCTACCACATCAAATGTCAAAGGCGTATCCACACCGATTGTAGGATGTAGAGCAGACCATGGCTGCCATGCTTTATATTTTACACCTGCAACAAATTCTCCTTCAACTCCAGTTGGGCTGAGCGGGACAACAACAGAGTTGCATGTGAGTACATATCGCTCAGGCACAAAGTTGGTTACTTTTACCTGTACACGCTCCAGTGAAGAGTCAACATATCTTGCAGTTCCCTGAGAACCGCTCTCTTCGCCGAGTACATGCCAAGGCTCAATCGCAGCACGAAGTTCAAGATGAAAGTTCTCAACCGTAGCCATTCCGTAAAGTGGAAATCTAAACTCAAAGAATGGGTCGAACCAATCCAGTTCAAATGCATATCCTTCATTGTTTAAAAACTCTACAATATCTCTGATATCCTCTTTTACATAATGCTCTAACAAAAACTTATCATGCAACTGAGTTCCCCAGCGAACAAGTTTATGTTTGTAAGGTTTTTTCCAAAAGAGCGACACAAGCGTTCTCACGAGCAGCATCTGCAAAAGCGCCATCTGCGAATGCGGCGGCATGTCAAAGGCACGAAGTTCTAAAATACCGAGCCGACCCGTGCTGGAATCCGGCGAATAGAGTTTGTCGATACAGAACTCCGAACGGTGCGTGTTTCCCGTTATGTCGGTTAGCATGTGGCGAAAGAGTCTATCCGTAAGCCAAAAAGGAACTTCCTGATCTTGTGGGATTTGTGAAAATGCAATCTCTAATTCATAAAGATTCTCTAATCTTCCCTCATCCACGCGAGGTGCTTGCGATGTCGGTCCGATAAAAGCACCGGAGAAGAGATAGGAAAGCCCAGGGTGATGCTGCCAAAATGTGAGAAGACTGCGAAGAAGTTCAGGGCGTCTAAGAAGCGGACTGTCTGAGGGCTTCATGGCCCCAATGGTTACATGGTTTCCTCCGCCGGTTCCCGTATGTTTTCCGTCAAGCATAAACTTTTCTGTGCCTAGTCGTGACTGTCTTGCATCCTCATAGAGTGTAAAAAGGTTATCACTTAAATCTTTCCATGATGTTGCAGGTTGGATATTAACTTCAATAACCCCTGGATCAGGTGTAACTTTAATGGTTTCAAGTCTTAAATCATGCGGCGGTTCATACCCCTCCAACACAATTTTTATATCGAGTTTTTTTGCTACCGCTTCGATAGAAACAGCGAGGTCTAAAAATGCTTCTGTATGATTGAGCGGTGGCAGAAAGATATAGAGTTTTCCGTCTCTCACCTCTACATTCAGAGCAGTTCGTACAAAAATATCATCCTGAGGGTCTGTTTGCTCTAGTTTTTTCATCTCCGCATGTCTTTTTTTAGCATTCTGTCTGAGCTTGCTAAATTTTGCAACCTCTGCAAAAAGGTCAGGTTCAAAATGGAGCGGCAACTCCTCTGTTGGTTTTTGTGAGAGAGAGTCCATAGGAAGTCTCAGTCCGATTGGCGAGTTTCCGGGTATTAAAAAGAGTTCTCCTCTTCTGAATTTCCATCCTGAGGTTACCCATTTTGTCTCTCCGAAATTGAGAGGAAGAACATAACCAACCTCTTTATTTAGCCCTTGACTGAGAACTTTCGCTATGTTTTGTCTCTCGAGTGAATCGTTTAAGTCCGCCTTCATAGGGTCAATATCAAAAGGAAGCTCAGCTTCTTTCATAATATAATGAATCGGGTCTTCATACGCCTTTACAACATTTCTGTCACTTACGCCCAGCGTGAGTGCAAGTTCCTTGATAAATGCATGGGCATCCTCGGTTGTGTAGGCATGTTTTTCATTCATATCTGCAAAAAGTTCCGGGTTTTTCCAAATCTGTTTGCCATCTTTTCTCCAAATTATAGAAGTCTGCCATCTTGGAATCGGCTCACCGGGGTACCATTTTCCTTGGGCATAATGAAGTAGTCCACCTTTTGTAAACGAGCCTAAAAGTTTTCGTGAGAGTTTATCTGCAAGCTCTCTTTTGTGTGCTCCGTCCGCGTCTGTATTCCACTCCGGCGACTCCATGTCATCAATAGAAACAAAAGTGGGTTCACCGCCCATGGAGAGTCTTACATCGTTAGCTTCAAGCTCTTTATCAATCTCGAAACCAAGTTTATAGATGGCACTCCATTGGTCATCCCTGTAGGGCTTGCTCACCCGCGGAGATTCAAAAATTCTGGTAACCGTGTTTGAATACTCAAACTCCGTTTCGCATTTGTCGCTCATTCCCTCTATGGCATGTGCGCTCTCAAATGACGGAGTACATGCAAGCGGGATATGACCCTCTCCGGCAAAAAGTCCACTTGTAGAATCAAGCCCAAGCCATCCGGCACCGGGAATATAAACCTCCGTCCAGGCATGGAGGTCTGTAAAATCCGCCTCAGGACCGCTCGGTCCATCAAGCGACGCTACATCTGATTTTAGCTGTACCAAATAGCCTGAGACAAATCTTGCAGCAAGCCCCAAATGGCGAAGCACCTGAACAAAAAGCCATGCGTAATCTCTACAGCTTCCAAGCTTGTTTCCAAGCGTAATTTCACATGCCTGAACACCGCTTTCCAATCTTATTGTGTAGTTGAGATATTTATAAATTTCTGTATTTAAGTAAACTAAAAAGTCGTTGATAGGTCTCTCTTTTAAATCAAGAGTTTTAAGAAACTTTTGTAATTTTTTGCCGTCTTCCGTAATTTCTAGGTAGGGAATAAGCTCTTTTTTTAGCTCATCCTTATACTCAAACGGGTAATTTGTCGCATAATCATCCACAAAAAAATCGAATGGATTGATAGTAATCAAATCGGCGATAATCTCTACATCAATTCCAAACTCTTTTACCTTCTCCGGAAATACGATTCGAGCCAGATAGTTTCCAAACGGGTCTTGCTGCCAGTTTATAAAATGGTTTTCGGGCGTGATTTTTAAAGAGTAGGACTCAATGGGTGTTCGGCTGTGCGGAGCTGGGCGAAGTCTAATTATATGGGGAGAAAGAGATATATATTTGTCATATTTGTAATGTGTTTTATGTGAAAGAACAACTTTAAGTGCCATATTTTCCCCTTGAAAAAGCGGTAATTAAAGAAGACTCAACCACCGACAATAATTTACTAAATAATAGAAACATTTAAAATATAACTGCTGCTACAGACATGAATGAATAATTAACTGCTCTTATTATACACTCATTTTTTTAAGTTTACATGTGTGCGAGCAGAGAAAACAGCCTCTTGCGCTAAACAAATTATAGTTAAAATGGTACAATTTCACAAAAAAAGAAAGAGAAATTATGGAACTTTGTGTAGCACTTGATTTACCGACAAAAGAAGAGAATTTAGAGTTAGTTAGGGCGATAAAAGAGTATGATGTTTGGCTAAAAGTTGGCTTTCGCTCTTATATTCGAGATGGAGCCGAGTTTTTAAGGGATATAAAAGAGATAAATCCGGATTTTAAAATATTTTTGGATTTAAAACTTTATGATATTCCAAACACCATGGCAGATGCCGCTGAGTCTATCATGGGGCTGGGCGTTGAGATGTTTAATGTGCATGCAAGTGCCGGTGTTAAAGCCATGAAAATGGTTATGGAGAGACTCTCTTTATATGAAAAGCGGCCGATAGTTTTGGCTGTTACCGCACTAACATCCTTTAATGAAGAAGATTTTACAAAAGTTTATGAAAAGAGCATAGCACAAAAAGCTGACCAGTTCGCAAAAGATGCCTATGAGAGTGGGCTTGATGGTGTAGTTTGCTCTGCGTATGAGAGTGAATCTATAAAAAATATAACTTCAAAACAATTTATGACGCTCACCCCTGGAATCCGTCCTTTTGGAGAAGATGCAGGTGACCAAGAGAGAGTAGCTGATATAGCCTATGCACAAAATGCTTTAGTTGATTTTATTGTTGTAGGTCGCCCAATATATAAATCTGAAAATCCTGCAGAGGTAGTTAAAAGAATTCTGGAAAATATTTGATTTATTTTTACTATTTTTAAGCTAAACATTATAAAAAGATGATTATAATTGCCCTCTTCAAATGGACGAGTGGGTGAGCGGCTGAAACCACATCCCTGCTAAGGATGCGTACTGGTAACGGTACCGAGAGTTCGAACCTCTCCTCGTCCACCACTGAGGAATTAATCCCTAAAATGGCCTTTTCAAAACCATCTAAAAACTTACTGTGTAGCTTTTGTGTCGTAGTGTGTAACTACCTTTCTAAAAAACTAACTCTTTTGATATTCATCTTTGTACTATTTACAGCTACACTTTCATCAAATGTTAGTGACATATTTTCTAAAAATTGCTGCTTCCAGTTCTTGAGACTTACTGGTAATATCTCATATGAACTTGCAATTTCATTGATTGTCTTTTCACCTTCTAAAACTTTCAAAACTAATTTAGCTTTAAAATCTGCACTATAACTCTTTCTTTTTACGCTCATTTTTTCTATTTCAATTTTAGCGTTTTGGAATTAAAAAATAGAATTTACTGGTTTGATTTTAGGGGGAGTATTATACATTATAGGCTTAAAGTGGTCGGATGTTGATATTGAAAAAAGAGAATTTCATGTTCAAAGAAGCGTTCGCAAAGGTTTAGAATCATTGCCAAAAACAACAAGTTCAATCAGAACTGTTGAAATGATTGATGCTGTAATTGAGTTCTTTCAAAATCAATATCCAGATTACGGGTTCAAAAGATAGCTATGTGTTTTTAACAAAAACAGATAATAGTTTTTATGATGCTAAGACTATAAGAGCACATAGTTGGATGAGAACTTTGAAGGAAGCCAATATAGAATATAGACCACTTTATCAAACAAGACATTCATTCGCTTCTCAAATGATTCAAAATGGTGAAGATATTATATGGGTAGCTAGTATGCTCGGACATAGTTCACCAAAGATGACACTTGATAAATATGTAAAGAGTGAAACTAAGAAGAGAGGTACTTTTATTTCAAATGTTATGTGCACCGAGTAATTTTTAGGTTTCTTGAAAGTTCGTATTTTAGGGAGTTTAAAGATAAGTGGTGTCAGAGGGGGGACTCGAACCCCCGACCCCCGGCTTATGAGAACGATAATGAAGCCCAAGAATAGGCTAAAATAGGGGTTGTGTCACTTACAATTAACGCTAATTAGTGACAATTTCTAAATTTTTGGTGACACTCTAGGTGACACTTTCTGACAATATTAACGATAGTTTTTATAATAAAGTTGGGTCTTCATCCAAAAGATTAAATACCATATAATCTTCATATTCATTCTTACCAGAACCCGGAATATTTACAAAACCGTACTCATTGTATATGGTTCTCATTTTATCGCTTATTGGAACTAAATAGACATGATTTATAGCCACTAACTTTTGAATATCTATTGCTACATTAATCACATAGTCAAGTAGTAAAAAACTATATTTTGTATTTGAAAATTCTTCTATTCTTGACCTATACTCAGATTTTAAATATAAAAATTCAACGATAATCCCCGGAACATTGTCAATGTCATCATGAGTGGTCTTTAAGGCAAAAAACCCAAAGACATCTTCTTTTATTAAGTCATATCCCTCATATATAATAATTTGCTGACAAAAAGCTAATTCTTTAATCAAACTCATATATTGTTTTATGTGTTCAGAGTCTTTTTCAAAATCAAACTTATTAAAAAATGATTTTAAATTTTGAACATTCAAAGGACTTATTACAATATTGTTCAACTTGCTTTTTTCTCTTCTTTTTGAGCTTTGAGTTCTTTGAGCTTAGAAGATTGTTTTGCGGTGCTGACTCTTAACACTTTTTTTTGCTCAGGAGTAAGATTTGTTATTGGTTGAGCTTTTTCAAGTTTTCCATCACGTATAAGATATGCCATAAACTCTCCTTTTTATTTATATGCAATTATAACATATTCAAAATATTTTATTTAAGGTATGTAATGCCACTAAAATGTTAAAGGCTATGCTAAAACAAAAAATTCCTTACATAAAAATAATCAAAAATTTAAGATATTTGTTGTAGAGTGATGTATTGCATTAAAAATGAAATCCTTCTCCGATTAAAAGGTATCAAATGAGTCTTATTAAAAATGTACTTAATGCTGTTATCATCTTAAGTTTAAGTAGTTCTGTTGTGTATGCGCGTAATGATGGAGCTGTTGTTGGAGCTACTCTTGCAACGGTTGCTATTATTTCTTTAATCGCTAGTAATGATTGTAAATACGAGCCATATCAAAATTATGTTTTAAATAAAAATTTATACACCAATCCTGGGAGTCCTCTAGTGGACTACAAAACGACAGTTTGTAAACGAACTTATTGGCATTTAGTCAGAGATATTGAATCAGTCAAAGGAAAGATAGATGTTATTGTTGATAAAACTGAGCCTCTGCGTATAAATGACTTAGATAATAGTACACACAAAGTAAACATTGCAAATTCATCTTCTAATTCGTTAGATGTATTATCTAGCAATAAAGCTAATCAGTATTATGTTACTTTTGATAAAGATGGAAAATTATTGTCTTATGATAAAGAAATAGTATCATTAAGTAATCAAGATTTAGGAACAACTTTTTTCGCTGTAAAAAATGAAATTTCATTAACGGATAAAACTTTTTCGCAAGAAATAATTTATTCAGGCATTATAGGTAATGAGTTGCATCTTACTTATCGAGAATACCAATCAGATTTAATGAAAGCTGCGTTTACACAAAGTTTAGTATTTGACCTTTCTAAAGGCAAAGAGATAACTATTAGAAATTATCATTTTGAAATAATTGAAGCAACAAATAACTATTTGATTTATAAAGTTCTTTGATTTGTTTTACAGTAATTCAAATTCATTTTTTAAATCTATTGTTTTAGCATGATGATTCAGAGGAATTTTATGAGATTGATAGTTTTATTTCCCTTACTTCTAATAACATTTTTACAAGCTGATTCTTTTTTTAGATAGTTACATAGATAATGAAATTTTTATTAATCATCTTATTTTTAATCATAAAATTAACAGCCACAACTTGTTGTGATGGCAGTTATTCAAGTTCAACAGGAAAAGGTACATGTAGCCATCACGGTGGAATATGTAATAGTTCATATACTTCCGTAACACCAACACCTTCGATACCAGAGTCTTTACAATTAAGTTGTGAAAATAATAATAAATTACTATCACTTGGTTGGGGATACACATCAAATACCACTTCTTATCAAATTTATTATTCCGATAGTTGTGATAACTCATACTATTATCTTGACACTGTTTATACAGGTAGCTATTCTACTAGTTCACTTGGCACATGTAATGCATGTTTTAAAATAAAGTCTTGTAATAGTAGTGCGTGTAGCTCATACAGCAATATCGTACGTGGTGAAAATAGCTCCATATTAAATTATTCTTCAAGTTCTGTTGAAGTTGTTGATGGTGATACAATTAAATTTGATGATATGACTTGTAGACTATATGGTATAGATACCCCTGAAACATATTACACAGATAAATTGTATAGCGACATAGACATGTGTAAAATTGATGAAAATATTATGATAAGTGCAGGAAAAGAAGCTGAAAAATTTGTAAAAAATGTTATTCAAAATCAAGCATTAGAAGTTCTAACTTTAGGGAAAGACCTATATGGACGAGACTTATGTATTGTTAAATTTTCAGACGGTACTAGTTTGAATGAATTATTAATTCGAGAAGGTTACGCAATTGCGTGGGAAAATTATATTGATGATGAAAGCTTATTAAATATATACACTAATCTTGAACGAAATGCCAAGAATTCATTAAAAGGATTATGGAATGATTATATAACTGTAATTGGATGTTTAGCAGAAGAAAAGCCAATTTTAAACAACCCTCAAAATGTTACAACCATAGATAATAATATATCAAATGTGCCTGAAAATGTTACAACCATAGATAATAATATATCAAATGGCAATATAGAAAATGTGCCTGAAAATGTTACAACCATAGATAATAATATATCAAATGGCAATATAGAAAATGTTACAACCACAGATAATAATATATCAAATAGCAATGTAGAAAATATGCCTACAAATGTTACAACTAAAATAATTAACGCTACTTCATCAAAACAACTTCTTGAAGATATGTTCATTGGAATAAATAACGATTTAAATCTTTCATACAAAGTTATAGATATTAACGGTTCGGTTTTAGTGTCTCATGATATTAATAGTTCACTTGCTCGACTTGAATTTACACAAGCTGTTGATAAAAATACACTGAAATATTATGTAGGTGATGTTGCTCAATTCATTATTAAATATTATCAGAGTAGTTTTATTTCAATACAACATAAAATTGGTTCAAAATTCGTTAATGATATTAACATCACAAATGATAGTCAATTATCCATTGATAATGAGAGTGAAACTAAATCATTACTTATAATCTACTTCTCTACTAATCCAATAACATTTTAAGGCTTACTATGAATAAATTGATATTTTTTACAATGCATATTTTTTTGATAATATTTACAAGTGCTTGTGGTGGAAGTAGTAGTGAGCAAAATGTTATAAATACTGAGGTAAATAATAAATATGAGACAATTAAAATGATAGTTAATGAGCAATATGAAGTTAATGTGGGCGACAAGTACATACCAGAGAATAATACTACAAAGTTACAAATTGAATATAGACCCTTAAGTGATTCAAAGTTTATTACTATCTTAGATGGACAAGCTACTTTATATAAGATAAAATAATTAAAAATTTTATAAAATATAAACAATATAATCAGTGAATTAAAAGCTAGCGGAGACATATTGTAAGCTTGTGAGCTAATTATGCATGTCAAGTTGAACTCTTCTTTTAGAACTACAAGAAGCAGATTAGATTTTAAATTCATCTAAATATAAATAAACAGTTGACATTCAAATAAAAACAAACTATAATGCCCATAAGTACATTTCGTACTAATCAAAATTATTGGAGTTTGCATATTAAGATAAACTAATAGGTACACATACAGCTGAGAAATAAGTAATAGGCAGAAGAGTCGTAGAAGATACCGAGTCATAGGTCAAGTGAGACATAAAACGCCGCTAAGTAAAAAATGAAAGCTACTAAATAACCGCAATCAAAATAAAATCTAAATAATCAAAAAACTAATTTATATATTGTTGTAAAAATATTCGTATGTCTTTATTATCATACATCTATTTTATACCGCGTTTATCAGGATGATAAATGAGGAAACAACGAGCTTATAAATTTGAGTTTTTCAATAATCTTTGACGAGGCGATAGCTTCGAGCAATAGAATGCGGGACAGTGGCTTTGCCACTTCGTGCATCTTATGCTCGTTTATCTATCTGTTTTTTTTGATTGGGGTGTTTAGTAACACCCCCTTCTTAACCTCAATTAGGATTTATTATGAGCACTGGTACAAATTACACTCCCAACACCATAGCTGGGATTGATACACTTTACTACTTTTATGAGACAAATGATTTATACGATGATTTGTTTTTAGATATTTTAGACCAACTCGATGATACAAAAGCTAGGTTTGAAAAAAGAGATATTAAGTATGAGAACAAAGATTTACAAATTCTCATTAACAAACAAACTTTTATCTTCAATGGTAAAGCACAAGGTTTCTACTGGTTCACGCATATAGACAATTATTTAACAATAGGTTTTAAGGATTATAAAACCAATAAAAGTTTAAATGATATTCAAGTCCAATTCAATGCAATCGGCATCTATACCATAGGTTTAAAAGCACTTCTCAAATATACAGATGATTTACTTGCAGGTTTTATCACGGGTCATAAGCCACTCACCAGAGTTGATTTAAATATATTTGTAGAATCTGATTTGTCTTGGATAGATAAAGATATGTTTGTAGCTAGAAAAAGAAGTTACACATCTATTTTTAAAGAAGTAGCCTCTAAACATAAACTGCAAACGCTTTATATTGGTAAAAAGCCTTTTTTACTCCGTATGTATGACAAAATGGAAGAGCTGAAAAACTCTAAGAAAAAGAATATGATGTATGAGTATTTTTTAAATAACGGCTTCAAATCTTTAACCAATGCGTTTAATATAGAGTTTGAAATGCATAGAGGTTATTTTAAAAGTTTTCAAATTGATACAGTGGATGATTTACTCTCCCGTGCTGAACTTCTGTTTCAAGACTGCTTAAGTGCAATCAGATTAGTTGACTTATCAAGTATTACAGATAATACAGTAGATGAAAAAAACAAACACAGAGCTTCAACACATCCTTTATGGGAGCATTTGCATAGCTCATACAAGTTAAAAGACTTTTTGGCACTTGATGCACCGCTAGAGCGTATTAAGCGAAAGAGTTACACCTATACGATTGAAGAAGCTATAAAAGAACATATCGCAATCGCTAGAAAGTTTTATATACATGGTGGAATTGTTGACAAGCAACACTTTGATGAAGTGCTAGAAGCGTTTATCAAAAGCAAAGAAGCTAAATATCAAAAAACAGAAGATGAACTTATTCAAAATAAACTTGAATTCATTTATGAAGATGTGAATCAAAACATCAATCCTAGAGAGCTTGATGATATTGAACTACAAAAGTACATTCTCAAGCTGTTTAACAATATGGATGATTCTGATTTAGATGAACATGTTGTCACTCAAAAATATCAGACTGCTTTTGTGGAATTGAAATCTCGTGGCATAACTAATCCAATTGTATATCCTTTGTAGGTGGTGCAAAATGAAAAAATATGCTCAAACTAAAAATTTACTCGAGATATTTGATTTATCAGTAGATTACTTTCAAAAGCGAATGGATAGCGAATTTACAAAAGGTATTCACTATTTTATTCCTCCGACAACTTCAAAGACAAAAAAAGCAGTTCTTTGGGATATTGAAGCTCTTGAAAATTGGCTAAGAGGTAATCAAGTCGATTCAGAGCTTGAAAATCTTTTAGGTAGAAGAGGCTAGAATTTTATGTTAATTGTAAGTGACACTAAATCCCTTTTAAAAAAAGGAGATAAAGTGCAAGATATAAAAGCCTCAATTCTATCACGAGGCAATAGAAAATTTTGGTATGTGAAATATCAAGTGTTATTTGAAAATGATGATGTTAAAACAGGTGAAGAGAGTACAAAGGTTTTAAAAACTGAAAAGACTCTCAAATATATGCAGATGAAATTTTTACCTGCTTGGATGGCTCGCAAGCAAGAAGAGCTAAAAGCTGTGAAAGTTACTAGCAAGCAATTTAAGGAATATGCAACTCTCTTTTTGAAAGATTATGAACGGTTTCATGACTACCTAAATGTAAAATATAGGCTAGATAAGATTCTTGTTGATTTTGGTTCAAGTGATATTCCTAAGATAACCAAACTTGCAATAAAAGTATGGCTCAATTCGTTGAAGCATAAAACAACCAACGATGATTTGTCAAGAAAAACACGCTTGAAATATCTTAGAATTTTTCACGGTGTCTATGAGTTGGCGGTCGATGATAATGTTTTGGATAAAAATTTTACTTATGACATCAAACTTATAGGTGAAAAAAGAGACTTGAACGAAATTAAGCCTTTTTCAAAGAGTGAAGTGAATACTCTCTTGGAAGCAAGCAAAAATCCACAATATAGTGAGTTGCTTCACTTTTATTTAGGTATTGCATTCAATCAAGGTATGTCACCAAGTGAAATTATAGGGCTTCAAATTGGAGATATTGATTTAGAAAATCAAACTATCGCAATAAGAAGAAATATAACAAAAGGTAAAATTAAAGAGACAAAAACCGTCTATCGCGACAGAGTTGTACCTATCTTTAGTTCTTCGATGCCTTATGTTAAAGAGTTGTTATCAATAGCAACTAAGAAACGCTCTATCTGGCTATTTAGTCGAGATGATGGAACAAATCTTTTAGATGTCAAGGACATCAGAGGAAATAAGCTGTTGATTAAAGATAGTTATGTTCTAAAGCAAAACTCTAAATGGCATAAACTTTTGATTGATTGTGAAGTCGAATATAGGGATTTAAAAAATTGCAGACACACTTTTGCAGTAAGTGCAATAGAAAGCAAAATGTTTACTCTTCAAGAGATTTCTAACCTCTTAGGACACAGTGATTTGAACATGTTAATCAATCATTATGCTAAATGGACAGTCGGAAAATCTTTAAATGCTAATAAACAAGTGGATTTATACGGTGACACTTTGGGTGACACTAGGAAAATTGATTGTATTTAAGGTTTCGATTTAAGTCTTGAAAGTGGCTATTTATGGGAGTTTAAGTGGTGTCAGAGGGGGGACTCGAACCCCCGACCCCCGGCTTATGAGACCAGTGCTCTAACCAGCTGAGCTACCCTGACACTTATTTGGAAGGCTGGAATTGTATCGATAAAAAGCTTTTGTTTACCTTTCGTCATCGATTTTTTTAGCTATAAAAATATTTTTTATGTTGGCGAAACAAAGTAGTAAGGTGATCTAATAATTTATGGATATTACTATGACCTAGCGAATCAGACGATTCACTAGGCGTTTTTATATGATTTTTTTTCTATTATTCTAAGAACAATAGCCGCATAATAAGGGATACTTTGCACTAAAAGAGTTGAAGCGAAAAGGTAGACTTCTACTATTTGTTGGTAATTTGTTAAAACCAGTCCAGCAAATGAAAGTGTCAGTAATGAAGCCAAAATTATTTCATTTTTGATAGGATTATGTGCAGACTTTTTACTGTTTCCACCTTTTTCTGTTCTTTTAAAAGGCAGACTGTCTTTTACAAAACCGTCGTACACTGCTTTGAAAATTGTCAATTGTAAACTCATAGCTGCAATAGCGCCTAAGAGAGAATGATAAAAGTTTGCCTTTACTCTTGTTCTATAAAGTACAAACGCATGAAGCACATTCACAATAAAAGCAGTTAAAATTGGCACAGTGAGCGCAATCGTTGGAATAGTTACTCCAACGAATATAATCACAGGAACCCAAATGATATTTAAAATTGAGGTAATCGTTCCAAGTGCATCAGAGAGCCAAAAAAACCATCCCGTTATAAAATGATGCTTTTGCGCAGGCGTGAGCGTGGTGGAAGATGGCTTAAAGTGTTGCCAATGTTTTTTAAGAATCTGTATAGCTCCATATGCCCAACGATGTCGCTGGTTTTTGAAGGCTTCCATGGTGTCGGGAAGCAGTCCATGACCATATCTTCTATTTGTATAGTGTGCACTGTAGCCTGCTTCAAAGAGTCTCAGTCCCAGTTCACTATCCTCAACAATTGTATCAGTATTCCATTGACCTACCTCGTTAAAGGCACTGTTACGAATCATAAGCATAGTTCCATGTGCGACAATTGCATTCTCTTCATTTCTTTCAACCATTCCAATGTCGAAAAATCCTGCATATTCTGCGTTCATGGCAGTTTTTAGCATGGATTCATTGCCGTCTCTATGATCTTGAGGAGCTTGCACCAGAGCTACTTTTGGGTCGTCAAAAATAGGCACTAAATCTATAAGCCAATTTGGACTTATTACATAATCCGCATCAATCACCGCTAAAATTTCTGTATCTTTGTTTGCATAAGGAAGGGCTTTGTTTAATGCGCCCGCTTTAAACCCCGTACACTCAATATCAAGATAGACAAATCTAGGACCAAGCTCTTCGCACAACTTTTTAATAGGTGCTTTATAGAAATCTTCAGGCGTATTGTTGATAATTACAAGTATCTCATAGTTAGTGTAGTTGAGCTTCGATAATGATATTAGAGTTTCTTCAAGAACATGTGGCTGTTCCTTGTAGGCAGGTACATGAATGCTTACAAAAGGAACATGTTCAGATTTGAGATCAAGCGGAATGAGCCTTTGAGGTCGTTGCCCTATCGTGCATTTAAACAGTTCATTTGCTTTAGCAAGTGTAATTACCGTAAGAGGTATCATAAGTATCGTGCCCATCACCCACATAACCCACATACCAAAGTTCATATAGTGAATAAATGGGTACACGGCTGACATAACAATACCAAAAGATATACCTTGTGCAGCCAGACCATAAGTCATAGCATGCAGAAAATTGATATGCTGATTTCTTAGTCCGAAGAATGTCAAGAATGCACCGATAATGGCGGCAACAACCATCTGCATGAACCAATATGGCTCTACAAGAACTGCACCTTGAAGCTCAAACTTTAGGCGGCGATCCGCATCAAATATTCCCCAATACTGCCCTACATTGCCCTCATGCACACCTTTCCAAGGCTGATCAATTGCTTCCATAAGATTGTAATTTAATCGCTCTTCTTTGGCTAAAATTAAAAATCTTCTGATTACTGTTGCTTGATTCTCAGTACTTGCGACTGCATCTTGATTATTGTACCCTTGGCTAGGCCATCCAAACTCGCCGATTGTTATGCGTTTATCTTGAAATGTCTCGGATATTTTTTTATAAATTTCTTGAAAAAATGGTATCGCTCGCTCAGCCGAAATTTTTTCCCAATAGGGAAGGACGTGAATGTTTACAAAATCAACTTCATCGCCAAGACTTGGATTATTTAACCAAACACTCCAGATATCCGCAGTTGTCACTAGAGGTCTATGGTATTTTATAGGTGATCTTTTGTTGATTTTGTGAATCATCTCTTTAAAATCTTTAATATAAACTACTAGCTCTTCAACGGTTAAATCTTTACGAAGCAATACCTCATTTCCGACAATAACGGATGATATATTTGCATAGTACATTGGTATAAGAGTTTTAGCGAGGGCGACCTCTTTGTCGTTATTTTCTTTAATAGGGGAGAGCCAAATACCAAAGTGAACCTGCATGTCAAGTTCTTTTGCAGCAGGCATTACTTTTTCAGCATCTTCAGCAGAATAAACACGAATTTTTTTAGTAAATCTTTTCAGGAGCGTTAAATCTCGTAAAACCTCTTCTTGACTAAGAAATACTTTTTTGTCACCCTTTGTATAAGGCGCATAAGAGAGAGATTTAATAATGTTGTCAGCATCAGGTGGAGTTATGAATTTATCACCGATGTTGAGCCACAAAAAAATTTGGATAAAAGACGCTAGCAGCAGTGAACTTAAGATATATTTCAAAGAATTTCCTGAATTTTAAATTAGGTGGAATTGTATATGAAGTTTTAAAAAATGTTGCTTAATAAACTTTTTTTTGAAATATATTAATAGCTGTATATAATCTTCAACATAAGTATATGCTCAATAATGTTTGTTTTTATAATCAATGCCGCTAAAAACAATATATTCATCCAACATTCTAACATTGCCTAGCCCATAAATAAGTATCTTTCATCCCATGTGAGTGACAATGTAATTGATATAAACATACTTAATTCGTTTGTTGAATTCAAATTTTTCTATTTCTTCTTTTTGCGATTTCTCATTTTGATCAACAATTCCAAAGAAAATTTTTTCAGGCTTGTTTGCTTTATTTATGCAATCATTAATTGTAAAAAAGAGCAATGCATCACAATAAGAGGCAATACTAATAAATATTTTCATTCACAACAGCCTTTTAATTTTTTTGCATTTTTACAGTATCATAACTCTTCAAAATTTTATATTTCTTAATTACTGTACTGAGGTACAATATACTTTTCTTCTGCATTTATCATATCATACAAGCAAATTTATATTAAAGGGTGTCTCATGTCAGCAATAATAGGGAATGTTACTAATTTAGAGGGTAAATTTTTTGCAAAAAGTCCTGATGGGTCTCTTCGAGAATTATCTAAAGGTGATGCGATACACGAAGGCGAAGTCGTAGTGGGGGCTAATGGCAATGAGGCAATGGATAATATTACAGTAATTATGCAAGATGGTTCCAATACAGTCGTTTATGGAAATGAGACACAACTTTTTGATTCATCGCTTGCTGAAGGAGAGTTTTCACAGGATGAAACAGTGTCAAATTCAGATTCTCTTCAAGCTATTTTAAATGATGGTGTTGTGGACACAGATGCAACTAGTCTGGATAATCTGGAAAATTTGGATAATCTGGAAACTGCGGCTGGTCAAGAAGCAGCAGTGCAGTCAACTGAAGGTGGAACGGCTAGTTTTGCTAATATCCACAATGGCAATCAAGATGTTGAAGCAGATCTTAGAACAAGAGATTTTGGTGGAGATGGAAGAAATGATACTAATCCTATTTTTGATGAGCTAGTAGCTCCAGCCGAAGACACACAACAAGCAGAAGATACTCAAGCCGAAGACACACAACAAGCAGAAGATACTCCAGAAGAGACTCAAGCCGAAGACACACAACAAGCAGAAGATACTCCAGAAGAGACTCAAGCCGAAGACACACAACAAGCAGAAGATACTCCAGAAGAGACTCAAGCTGAAGACACACAACAAGCTGAAGAGACTCAAGCCGAAGACACACAACAAGCTGAAGATACTCCAGAAGAGACTCAAGCTGAAGACACTCCTGCTCCATATACTATATCTGAAGACACAATTGATGAACAAACTACAGATGCAGTTGATGAAGATACAACAGCAGAACAAACAACAGATGCTCTAGCAGAAAGTACTAATGGTGGGGTAATTAATACTCCTGCTAGTGATGAACAAACAACAGATGAAAATACAGTAGATGCCGTAGCTGAAAGTACAACACCTGAGAGCACAATAGATGCAGTAACTGAAGATACAACAGCAGAAGATACAAAGGATGCAGTAGCTGAAAATACTACTGATGAAGAGACAACAGATGCATTAGATGAAAGTACAACGGCAGAAGTTATAAATATTCCGGCAAGTGCAGAAGATACAACAGCTGAAAACACTGTTGATGCAATAGCAGAAGATACAACAGAAGATGTAGTGCTTACTCCAGCAAGTGATGAACAAACAACAGCTGAAAATACAACGGATGCAGTAGCGGAATCTACAGATGCAGAAGATACAATTGATGCAGTGCCAGAAACTACAACAGCAGAAGAGACAGAAAATACTACAGATGAAAATACAGTAGATGCAGTAGCGGAAAATACAGTAAATGAAATACCAGAAGATACTGTAGATGAAAGCACTTCTTCAAAAGAAATTCATGTTGGTGAAGATACAACTCCAGCACATGGTCAAAACAACCCAGAAGATACTACTCCTGCACATAATGAAAGTGTAGAGGATACTATAGCTGAACAAACTACGGACGCTGTACCAGAAAGCACTACTCCTGAAGTTCCAGAAGATACAACAGTAGCAGAAGATACAACAGCAGAAGATACAAAAGATGCAGTTGCTGAAGATACTCAAGATATTGTTGATCACGAAGCTGTAAGTGAAGAAACTGTTGCTGAAGATACTGTAAATGAAGTACCAGAAGAAACTGTTGATGAAGATACTGTAGCACTGATTCCAGAAGAAACGGTGGATGAAACTACAATAGCTGAAGTGCCTGAAGATACAACAGATGAAGCTACGGTTGACGCTGTTGATGAAGATACTGATCCTGAAGAAACTGTTGATGCTGTTGCCGAACAAACAATTGGTGAAGTAGTTACAGTTGAAGCTGCAGATGAGCAAACTATTGATGAAATTATCAATGTAGAAGCAAAGCCGGAAACAACCGTTGCTTCATTTGAAATAACGAGTGCTAAGGCTGAAGATACTGATGCAGAAGATACAAAAGGCGCGGTAGCAGAAGATACAACGCCAGAAAATACTGTTGATGCGGTTGATGAAAAAACAGTTGATGAAGTAGTTAAAACTCCTGCTTCGGATGAGCAAACAACAGATGAGAACACTGTAGATATGACTCCTGAAGAAACGGCGGATGAGAATACTGTTGCTGAAGTACCTGAAAATACTACTGATGAATCTACAGTTGATGCAATTGATGAATCTACGGCTGGTGAGGATACTACAATACCTGAAAATACTGTCGATGAACAAACTACTGATGCAGTGGCTGAGCAAACGATAGATGAAGATACTACTGAAGCAATCGAAGGAAGTACTACTACCGTAACCGAAAATCCAACTGGTAATGAGGGAGAAAATACCACAGAGAACACAACATATAGTAGTGATTCTGATAACAACTCGGGACATGCTAATAATGGGTTTGGAAATGGTGATCAAACTGCACCAGGTCATTCAGGATCTCATAATAATGCAGAAAACAAAGATTCTGGACACAACGATGACAAACATTCTGGAAATAAAGATGGCAAAGATTCTGGACACAACGATGACAAACATTCTGGAAATAAAGATGACAAAGATTCTGGACACAGCGATGGCAAAGATTCTGGAAATAAAGATGATGGCGGTGATTCTCACAAAGGTCAAACAGAAGATACTAGCTACACAGTAGTTGTTCCAGAAGTAGCTGAAGACACAAAACCGGAAGATACCAAAGAAGTTACAACTGAAGATACCGTTCCTGAAGATACCGTTGATGCACAAGTAGAAGATACTACAGATGAAGATACAGTAGATGCAGTAGATGAGCAGACGGTAAGAGAAATACCTGAAGATACTGTAGATGAAAGTACTTCGTCAAAAGAAATTCATGTTGGTGAAGATACAACTCCAGCACATGGTCATAGTCAACCAGAAGATACCATTCCTGCACACAAAGAGAGTGTAGAAGATACGATTGCTGAACAGACAACTGCCGGACATGATGAAAATACTACTCCAGAAGTAGCCGAAAATACAACAGCCGAAGATACAAACTATGTTCCGGCGGAAGACACTACAGCTGAAGATACTGTAGGTGCAACAGATGAGAACACTACAGATGAACAAACAGTTGATGGTGCCCCTGAATCTACAACTGATGAAGACACAGTTGATGGTGTTGCAGAATCTACAACTGATGAAGATACAGTTGATGCTGTTGCAGAATCTACAACTGATGAAGATACAGTTGATGCAGTAGTTGAAGATACAGATGGTGAAGTAGTTAACACACCAGCAAGTGATGAACAAACAACCGCTGAAGATACAGTAGATGCAGTTGAAGAGGATACTGCTCCTGAGCAAACTCTTGATGAGGTAGCTGAAGAAACAATAGCTGAAGATACTCTAGATGCTGTTGATGAATCTACTGCTGATGAGCAAACGACTGAGGCAGTAACAGAAAATACAGTAGATGAAGCTACTACAGATGCTGTTGATGAATCTACGGTTGAAGAAGATACAGCAGACGTAGTACCAGAATCTACAGTTGCAGAAGATACAACAGACGTAGTACCAGAGGCTACAGTTGCAGAAGATACAGCTGACGCAGTACCTGAAGCTACAGTTGAAGAAGATACAACACCTGCGGTGGACGAAGATACAAGAGAAGATGTAGTTATCACAGCAGCAAGTGATGAGCAAACAACAGCAGAAGATACAGCTGCGGAAGTAGCAGAAAATACGGTTGCTGAGAATACAGCTGATGAAGTTGCAGAAAACACTGTTGAAGAAGATACAGTTGCAGAAATTCCTGAATCAACAGTTGAGGAAGATACTGTTGATGCAGTTACTGAAGATACAAAAGATATCGTTAATGCAGAAGCGGTAGCTGAAAATACAACTGCTGAAGTTGTAAATACAGCAGCTGTGGCAGAAGATACTGCACCTGAAGATACAGTTGAAGCAGTAGCAGAGAATACTGTTGATGGAGTAGAAGTTACTCCGGCAAGTGACGAACAAACTACTGATGAAGTGGTAAATACTCCGGCAAGTGATGAGGATACTGCGGCTGAAGATACCACTGATGCGATTGACGAAGATACAGACGCAGAAGATACTATTGATGCGGTTGCAGAAGATACAGATGCAGAAGATACTACTGATGCAGTTGGCGAAGAAACAACTGATGAAGTAGTCAATACAGAAGCAGCAGATGCAGTTGTTGAAAGTAATGCAAACACAGACTTAAATATTGACGGTGAAGTTCAAATTGACTTTGGTGCAATAGAAGGAGCCGATGTTCAAGGTCTTGATACAATTAATCTCGGGGATGGTGCTCAAAATATTACAATATCTTTAGATGATGTCATGGCAACATCAGATGATACTAGCGGTAATATAGATATTACAATTGAAGGTGACAACACTGACACAGTTAATTTAAGCAAAGATGAATTTGTTTTAGGTGCAACAGATGTTGTCGTTGATGATACGAGCACAACATATGATGTTTATTCAAGTGTTGACGAAACGGTAACATTAAATATTGATACTCAGATACAAGTAGATCAACACTAAGGTCTCTTACAAATAAGTCAAGCCCTTTAATTATAGGGCTTGCAATAATTTTCTTATGTGCTTATGGTACAATTCCCACAATTCATATCTATTGAAACTACACTTTAATAAGGTTTATAATGAATAGCAATATAAAAAAATCAATAATTTCACTTGATGTCATGCCAAGAGATGTTTATGATAAATTTACTAAATTTGGAACTTTAGCAAATATGACGCCGGATGAGATTTGGAGTCATTACCCAAAAACAGGTAAAGGCACTTTTAACCCAAATACCATGGTAAAAGAGACTTCTATTATTGAGCCATATTTGATGGTGCATTATCTTAAACAAAAAGGGATAGAAACCAGATTCTGGTATAACAATGCACTTTTCACCTTTAATGAAAAACTTTTTAGAATTGCTGCGGGCAAAGTAATAGAGGTGGATATTACCAATCTCTATTTTATCTCTTTTAGAGAATCTTTCGCCCACCCTTTTTATAAAATATTAGAAATAGTTTTACAAAAAAATGGCGGTAAACTCGTAAAACCGAATATGCTTACTATGGCAAATACGGGATGCATGAACAAGCTTTATGCCTTAGCAGAACTCTATCACAGAAGAGAAGAGCTTTTTGGCGATGTAATCATCCCATTTAATATTACAGCTAGAGATTATCCCGCATTGATTGAGTTTATGAAAGAGAACATGGGTGAGAAAGTTGTGTTTAAAATAGATTGTGTTCAGGAGGGTCAGGGCGTTATATTTAAAGATTTATCCAAAGAAAACCAACTCGAATCAATTGCAAAAATTTTAAATGCTCATAAAGTAAAAGGCAAAGAAGTTTTTATAACTGCTGCTGTAGAGATTCTCAATGAGTATAGATGTTATTTTACCAATCATGGTCGTACAAAAACAGTTTTTTCAATAAAGCAGCGTGTAAATAGCGATGAGATAGATGTGTATGAGAGAGATAATATACATATATATAAAAACATATCTGTTAAATGGCTGGAAGTTAAAACAGATTCTAAGGTATTCGCAGATGCTTCAAAAATAGCAAAATCGATTATGAAAGATATGAGTTACGACACAGGTTGTTTGGAGTTTGCGCACACAAAAGATGGAAAAATAGTATTTTTTGAAGTAAACCAAATGGCCGGACCCCTCCCTTTTGATGGCGAAGACACTACAAACATGACACGCTATTACCATTCGATGTTTGACAAAATGATGAATTAGAACTGTTTCGTAAAAGGATAACAGTTGCAGATATTAAAATGGTTTATGCAAAAATTTCCAGAGTATGTAAAACAAATGAGAGAGTGTAGTTACCACTATGATTACACTCATTTAAACCTTCATCACATAGAGGGCGATATTTGGAGTCATACTGTTTTGGCTTACAGCAATGCCATAAAATCAAATGCCTCAGAGCCTCTGAAATGGGCAATACTTCTTCATGATATAGGTAGAATTTTTACAAGACGCGAAAACAGCAAAGAGTCCGAAGTGAGTTTTGGTGAGTTTGAGGGCATCTCTTGTTTTGTAGCATTAGAAATTTTAAACAAAAGCGATTTATCCGCAAACAAAATAAGCAGAATTCTAAAAATAATATCCTATCAATATACCGTTATTGACCATATTAAATATGACAAACCCTCTTTTAATGAACTTCTTGAAAAATTTAAGTATGAAAAAGAGTTGTTGAGCGATTTATCGTACTATGTGGAGTGTGATCTCTTTGGAAGAATAGTGGATGAAAGTAGAGTTGAACTCTATGACTACAAAAGAGTAGAAGCTCTGCAAAAACATGTTAAACATGCAGATAATTTTAAAAAAGCAAAATCTTTAAAACAAAATACACTCTATCTTTTAGTAGGTCCTCCATGCTCCAGAAAAAGCAGCTGGATAGCAGAACAAACCGGAGATTTCATCGTAGTAAATCGTGATAGCTGTGTCGAGGAAATAGGCAAAAAATATGGAAAAAACAGTTATAACGAATCCTATGATTTAATGAACAAAAATGAAAAGATTAAAAAAGAGATAGATGCACTAGAGGAAGAGAGAGAAAATTTTGCGAAAAATTCTCAAAAGAGAGACATTATAATCGACAACCCAAATTTAAGCCTTAAAAACAGAAAAGAGCAGATTGAAGCATTTTCTAAAACACATAAAATAGAAGTTTTACTCTTCTTAACACCCTTTGATGAATTGGTTGCATGTAATAAAAAAAGAGGGAAGAGTGTAAATAAATCCGTTTCTCAAAATGGTCTTATAAACAAATTAAAAACATTTACCTACCCTCTGTTAAATGAAGGAATTGATGAAATCTTAATAAAGTTTAATGATTGAGTCAATAAAACTTTGATCAATGCTTTTTTCTTCAGATATATATTTTGCCACATGTGGATAGATTTTTTTTGCAAAAGCATCATACTCTTGATTGTTATACCATTTGCCGTTTGAGTGCAATCCACCGCTTACTTTATAAAATGCCCAACCTGCTCCTATGGCAGTAGCAGTGGATTCATTAAAAATATTTTTTACTTTCCCAGTTGATGCATGTTTACTGTTTTGAAAATAACTCGTTATCTGTTCTTTGTTTTTATCATAAATCGTATGAGCAATTTCATGAAAAATAGTAGCGCTTAACAGCCAAGCTATATTTGATTTTGGTTTATTGACTAAGACGCCTATGGATTCTACATTTCCAAGCATAAAAGCGAGTGTTTTATCTCCATCCGGAATCGGATAGAGTGCCAAATATATTTTATCGATATTATTTTTTTTGACGCCATAAAAATGAGCAGCTTTTATAATGAGCGCATCATAATCGGCACTCTCCATCGCTTGTTTTATTTCTTGGCTTTTAAGTTTTAATTTCTGCTCATTTGAATTCCAGATTAACTCTTCATAAATAGGTAGAAAATATTTAAGCATTTCAAAATAGCTATTTACACTGTCATCATCCACACTGTTTCTATAAGAAATTGAAATTTTTTTCAATTCATCCAAATTTTCAGCTATTACACTTTCTATTTTTATCATATTGTAAAAATTGATATTTTTTTTGTACTCATATACTCTTTTAGTTTTAAGATAATCGTAACTTTTAGTAAGTTCAAATAGTTTTTCTTGTGAAAGTTTATTATTGCCATATTTTTGATTATAGATATTTTGAAAAGATTTTAAAGAGTAGTGAGTTTTCATAATTGATTCGCTAAAACTGATTAAACCATGCAATTTACTGATTCTAATCTCTACATACTCACTTGCAGATAGGTTAAAAAATTGTAAAAGAAATAGAAATAAAAAAATTATTTTTTTCAAAGTATTACTTGTGGCTCATAAATAAGATTTCAGAGTTATATGACTATTTTAACAAAAGAACTAGTGACACTCTGTCGTTAACATGCAGCTTTGAAAAAATTGAGCCAACATGTGCTTTTACTGTTCTTGTAGTTATCTCAAGCGCCGAGGCAATTGCATCGTTTGTGTAGCCTCCGAGAATCAGTTTTACAACCTCAATCTCTTTTGCAGTAAGTCTGTTGTTTAGAAGAGATTCTGACTCCTCTTTTAAGGGTTCATCTTTTGAAATTTTAGAGAGAGCGGCTGTCAGTTCAGGGTAGGTCCATATTTTGTCATCCAAAACCGTTTGAAGCATCTGTATAAAGTGAACTGTGAGCATTCTTGCATTTCCATAAGCCTTTACATTATGGGCAATAAGCATCTTCCCCGTTGCAATTTCAGGTTCTCTTTCCAGAATAATCATATTTTTCGGTACAGAGTTTGACGTAATCATTTTATTAATATCACCGGCAACACTATCGTAGTCGGCTATTAAAATGTAATCAGACAGCTCTGTTAGTACATTTTTTAGGGAAACTAAATCATAGCAGGTGATAGAGTGCTCTATATCATGTTTTACTCTCCACTCCTTAATTATCTCCATGTTCGCACTAAAAAATATAATTTCCATGTTATTTCTCCGTAAAGACATACTGCTTTGTTTTTAAGATAGGTTTTAGAATATACTGCATTACCGTTTTCTTGCCCGTAACTATATCAACACTTACTTGCATCCCCGGGATGATTTTAAGTGGTTTTTCCTGCGTTCCTAAATAACTTTTATCTGTTACGACATGTATAATATAGACAGTCTCATCTTTTTTGTCTGTAATAGTGTCCGGTGAAATAGATTCAACTCTTCCGGTAAGACCGCCATGAATATTAAAAGGGTAGGCCGAAACTTTTACCATAGCCTCTGCATCCGGATGAATAAATGCTATGTCGGCGGGTTTAATTTTTATCTCTAAATAGAGTTTTTTACTTGAGGGAACAATCTCTACCAAATCAGCACCTGGTTTGATGACACCGCCGACGGTATTGACATAAAGTTTTTGAATAACTCCTGCAACAGGAGATTTGACAACAGTTCTATCGACTTGATCGCTTAGCTCTACTTGTGCGGTACTTGTTCTTGACAGCTCTGCAGTTACCTTATTTAATTCTTCTTTTGCCGTGCTGATAAAGAGCTGTTTTGCCGCACTTCTGTTACCCTTAAACTCTTCTATTATAGAGGCTAAACGAGGCAAAGAGAGCTTTGCAGCTTCAATATCATTCTCAATTGCACTTGCCTCTCTTTTGAGCTTTAAAAAATCAACTTTTGATTTTACTCCTTCTTTAACCATCGGCTCAGTCATCGCAATCTCTTCTGTTACAAATTCCAGAGATTTATGTAGTGAGGCGATTCTGGCTTTTGCTTCTATCAGAGCCTGTACCTTTTGACTGATTTGCTCTTCTATTGCGCCATCTTTTGCCTCAAACTCAAGTTTATTTGAATCATAGAGCTTTTTCGCAAGTTCCAGCTGTTTGTTTAGCTCTTCACTATCAGTTGGAATTATTACAAATGGAATGTCATTTGCCTCTGCTTGAAGCCTTTGTCTTTGTGATTCTAGCTCTTCATACTTCATCTGGTTCGTAAGAGCAGTCGATACAGATTTAGCATTGCTAATTTTTAATATGTCCTGTCCAACTTCAACTCTTTCACCCTCGTTTACAAGGATAGCTTCAACTATTCCACCCTCAAGATTCTGAATAACCTGATTTTTTCCATAGGGAACAACTTCCCCATCTCCCTTTGTAATCTCATCAATTTCTGCAAAAGATGCCCACATAATAGATATTAAAATAGTAATAAGCCAAATCTTTATCACTCTGCTAGTTTTAGAAGGGGTAACTTGCAAAATAGCGGAACTAAGACTATTCATAAATTCATAGTCTTTTTCAGTATATTCTAATGGTTTGTTAACTTTCTTCAATTTTTTTGCCGCCGCTTTGTAATTTTTTTAGTGCTATATCTTTTGGAGCATCAATAAAAACTTTTCCTTCATTCATAACTATGATTCTAGTAACAATTTTTAGCAAATTCATTTTTTGTGTTACTAATAGAGCAGTTTTTCCTTTCAAATTTACGCCTAAGCTGTCAATAAGTCTAGATTCTGATAACTGATCCATCGCATTGCTAGGTTCATCCATGAGCATAATAGGAGAGTCAAGTAAAAATGCACGGGCAATCCCGATGCTCTGTTTCTGACCGCCGGACAATCCCTGTCCTCTCTCGCCTATCGGCATTTCATACCCTTTTGGATGTTTCTTAACAAATTCTGATGTTCCGCTGATTATTGCAGCTCTTAACATGTCACCATCAGAACAGTGTGAAGCTCGATAGGTAATATTATCTTTGACTGTTCCGCGAAACAGCATAATGTCTTGAGAAACATAACCGATGTTTTTTCGAAGGTCCGCAGGATCAATCTGATTTATATCTATGCCATCAATCAAAATCTGTCCGGAGTCAGGCTCATAAAGACCTAAAATAAGCTTTTGAATTGTACTCTTTCCAGAGCCGATACGACCTATTATTGCTACGTGCTCACCAGGTTCTATAATAAATGAGACATTTTTTAGTATCTGAAACCCTGTTTTTGGGTATGCAAATGTTACATCAATAAACTCAATTCTGCCGCTGAAATCTGGTCTTTTAACAAATTTTTTGCCAGCTGGTCTCTCGCTCGGCTGAGATAATATGTCATTTATAGCGGAATAGGATGCTTTTGTATTCTCATAATTGGTAAGTATTCCGGCAACTTGTCCCATCGGTCCAAGTACCCTTCCTGTTAAAATATTAATAGCTATTAAAGCACCCATAGAAAGCTCAAAGGCTTGAATTAAGTACACACCATAAACTATTATCATAACTGTGTTTAATTGAATTAAAAATTGAGTAATTGTTGGAATAGAAACTGATAATAGACGAGTGGACATACTTTTTGTAGCTATTTCGCCAGTTGACTCTTCCCATTTCCATTGTGCCTGATTAAGAGTACCAAGAGTTTTGAGTGTTTCAATATTGTTGAGTGTTTCAATTAAAATAGAACTTTTTATAGCACTTGCTTCTTTTGTATTGTCTATACTGGCTCTTAATGGTTTTTTAATAAATAATGCGTAACCTATAATCAAAAACATTGTTATTAAAGGAATAGCAACTATTGAGCCACCAATATACCAAATAATAACTAAGAATATAACTGCAAATGGAAGGTCGATAATTGCAGCCATTGTAGCATTTGTTAAAAAGCTTCTAATATTGTCAAAATCCCTTAAGTGATTAGAAAATGAACCTACGGATGTTGGAATGTGTGACATTTTTAAGTCAAGTACTTTTTCAAAAATAATGGATGCCATGATGACATCACTCTTTTTTGCGGCACTCTCAAGTAAGTTGGTTCTTGTAAATTTTAAAAATGTATCAATAATATAGATAATAACAATGCCGATTGAAAATACCCAAAGTGTTTCTATAGCATTATTTGGAACAACCCTGTCGTAAATATTCATAGTAAAGAGAGGAGTAGCAACAACAAAAAGGTTTATTAGTAGAGACGCATATAAAACATCTTTGTAAATACCCAATGATAATTTTAGAGTACTCCAAAACCAATGTTTCTGGTCTAAATGAAGAGTTCTTGTGTTGTCATCGACATGTTCAAAAGCTTTTTTTATCATAAAACCAAAGCCGATATACTCATCTTCTAATACATCTAAATCAACCCACTGCTCAACCGCATCTTCGGTTGGCATGATTATTTTAGCCTCTTGCCCATCATCACTGAACTTATCAAGAATACAAGAACCTTGATTGGAGAGTAAAATTATCATAGGGAGTTGGAGCGGAGAGATTTGGTTGAGAGGTCTTCTTAATATACTGGATTTGAGTCCAGCTCTCTCTGCTGCACGAGAGAAGAGCCCTTTTGCATTATTTATAGAGAAGAGTTCAGGTGTTTCTCTCCCTACTTCTATAGGTAATCCCGCAGTTAAAGCCTCTGCGGAGAATGGTTTATGATAAAGTTTCGTAAATAGAACCAAGCAGTCAAGCAAGGAGTCTATTTTCAAATTATCAGCTCTTGTTACAAACATATACTACCTTTAATTTTTTTATAAATTTTTTAGTTTTTCATCGTATTTATATCAGGCATCTTAAGTTTTCTTACAACTATATCGACTCTGTTATTTAGCTCGAGACCTTCGTTTTCAAATAGACCGTTTGTAAACATAGGCGCTTTATTTGACTGTGCATGAATAGTTATATTCTCCTCTTTCGCTCCGGCTTCGATGAGCTTTTCTTTAACTACGCTGGCTCTTTGCGCAGAGAGGAGAAGCATTTTAGCTTCATTCAGAGTCTCATCATCAACATTTCCGAAAACTTCAAATTTCATATTCTTAAAACCGTATGGCTTAATCTGAGCAATTAAATCATTGAGTTTCTTTTGACCTTTGCGAGTTAAATCAGCATCTCTCGTTCCAAATAAAAATCCACTGTATCTTTCAATTTTCAGAGTGTCGTCATAGGTAAGCTCACATCCATAAGTGCTTCTCATCTTGTAAGTTAGTGAGTTGTTACATATATCCTGATCATCCACTACTAAATCGGCATCTGCGTCAAGAGCTATAGGGAGAACATCATTATTTGAAGGGGCGTCACCTTTTAATCCTACCTTTTCATACTCTATATCTTCGCTGCCAATCACTGACGGTACAAGCGTACCAAGAGCATCTAATATTCTATATTTGGCAAAAAGTGCACTATACTCCGTATTGATAATCTGTGATTTTGAATTACTAAAATCACTCTGAGCAGACAGAAGATCCAATAGTGTACGGCGCCCCAAGTCATACTCTTTTTTGTAAAGGGTAAGTGTCTTTTCCGCGAACTCTTTATACCTCTGAAGATGAACCATTTGTTGATTCAACTTCTCATAAGCTGCCCATGCTAAATTCATATCTTCAATTGTGTTGCGTCTAAGTTTGTTTTTTATTTGAACTTCTTTATGAATTTCGCTTACACTTTTTTGCAGTGTTGCAGTATCGGCAAAACCGTTAAATAAATTATATGAAAGATACGCCATCGCTCTGAAGGCATCACTCTCTCCCTCTGTTGCACTTAAATTTTTACTCATTGATTGAGATACTTCAACATCTAGCTTAGGATAAAAAGGTGCCTTATTTTTATGATTTGTTGCTTCTGCCAATCCAATATTATATTTACTAACTAACAGTGATGGATTGTTTTGCATTGCAAATTGTGCTGCATCTTCAACTGTCTCGGGAAATTTAATCTCTTCTGTCGGTTTTTCCATACTCTCAACATCGAGATATCTTCCTAAAACAGCATGCATATTATATGTGACATCAAGGAGTGTATTCTCTTGAACCACATAGTTTGATTTTGCTAATGCCAAAGATGACTCAATTTTATTTACTTCAGAGAGAGTTGTTAATCCAGAATCATAGAGCTTCTGAACTTTAGCAATAATTTCTTCATTAATTTCAATGGTTTCTTTAGCATTATCTAGTAACTCTTTTTGTCTTAGCACCTGCAAATAGGTATTTACCATGGCAAAAGAGATAGCATTTACCTGTTCTATATATTTATAAGCGGCAGCAAGAGTTCTGTTTTCACTCTCTTTAATTTGATATGTAGTTTCAAATCCTTTAAAAATATTTTGAGTATATTTTAGAGAGTTATTGTACACATTGTAATCAAAAGATTGATTTGCTACTCCAAGAGGACGATTATTCCTTTCTGTATGCTCATATCCAACACCAAATGAAACATCAAGCTTTGGATAGTAGCCAGCCTGAGCAATCGTTACATCCTCGTTTGTAGAGTTATAGTTTTTAAGCTGCTCCAAGATGGTTGGATTTGTTGACAAAACCTCTTGCACCGTCGTTCTGAGATTTTGCGCATTGAGTAGTGTACATAAAGATAAAGCTAATAATATTTTTTTGTTCATTTTTGCATCCCTAATCAATCAGTTGTTATTTTGTTGTAGTTGGTTTTAACTCAACTTCAATTCGGCGGTTTTCTGCACGGCCATCTTTAAGAATGTTGTCTGCTATTGGTCTATTTTCACCCTCTCCAATTGAACTTAGTCTATCTGCGTCAATACCTTCTTCAATGAGAACTTTCATGACAGCATCAGCACGATTTTGAGAGAGAACCATATTGGATTCGCTGCTTCCGATTGCATCTGTATGACCGGAGATTAGAGCGTTGTATCCACTGTTGTCTTTTAGAAACTGAGCAAACTTTTTTATATCCTCAGAATAGTTGTCTTTAATATCATATGTATTCGTCTCAAAATTTACTTTTAATATTGCAGTTTGCGGACAACCGACACTATCTACTTTAAACAATTTCGGAGTGTCAGGACATTTATCA
Organism: Sulfurimonas sp.; assembly: GCA_041662325.1. Lineage (GTDB taxonomy): Bacteria > Campylobacterota > Campylobacteria > Campylobacterales > Sulfurimonadaceae > Sulfurimonas. The sequence continues at coordinate 82,912 of JBAZSU010000001.1, forward strand.
TCAATATCAAGAACACCGTCTTCGTCACCGTCAGGTTCGCAACCATTGTTGGTTACTGTTCTTCCTTCAGGCGTAGTCGGACAGTTGTCTATAGAATTCGCAACTCCGACATGATCATGGTCGGCTTCTTCTACTGCAATTGGCATTATGCGTTCAAACTCGCTCTCGTTTATCTCTTTATTATAGTTAGCATCCTCTTTTCTAATGCCATTAGTATTTATTCCAACTGTTGCATTGCTTATTTCCCAATCTTTTGGTAGGACGACTAGATTTTTTTCAGCTGCTTCAACTTCCGCCGCATTTCTGGCTGCTGCGGCAACTTCTGCTTTTTGAATCGCTTCTTCTTTGGCTTTTTTAGCTGCTGCTGCGGCAACTTTTTTTGCTGCCGCTTTTTCCTCTGCACTAACCTCTGTTGTCACTACTGTTGCATTCTCTTCTTCTATCGGAGTTTCTGTTGTCTCAGTGGATGACAAAGCCGCTGATTTTTCCAGCTCCTCTGCCACAGAGGGTGGAATATTCCATCCAGCATTGAGCGCCACCACTAAAATTATTGATGCCAGTATTGATGTTTTTAATCTCATTTTTTACTTTCCTTCATCTGAGCAATACTTATTTAAGATAATTAATATAATTTTATAAGAATGATTATAACAAATAAAAAAGAGTAATTAGTGAATATGATGGATATTTAATAGACAAAGACACCTGTTACACCCCACATAGTCCTGTTTATGCTACAATATCGACCTTAAAATTATAAATTAAAGTGAGCTAATGCGTTCATCTGACCTAAACTCTATCATCAACAATAAAGAGAAACTTCTCACTCAAACATACTTTGATTTGCAGAGATATTTTGAAGAAAAATATGGAAAAGACACAGTTGTTTTTATGGAAATCGGAACTTTTTTTGAAGTTTATGAGGTAAATAACGATGATGAACAGGTGGGTAAAGCAAAAGAGATTGCCGAACTTTTAAATATTCAGCTTACCAAAAAAAATAAAAATATTGTAGAGAACTCAGATAAAAATCCTCTTCTGGCAGGTGTTCCTGCCGTTTCTTTTGAGAGGTATTTAAGCCGTATAATTTCAGAACAAAAATATACGGTTATTGTCGTAAAACAAAAAGGAAATCCTCCCAATATTAGCCGCTATATCTCTCAAATTGTCTCTCCGGGGACAAACTTTGACCACATAATTGACAACGATGATAATTTTATTGTCTCCATATTGGTGGATAAACATAGAAATATTTATAATATCGGCTACTCCGCCATAGATGTAACGACGGGAAAAACATGGCTTTATGAGACACATGGAACAAGTGAAGACCCCTCGTATGCGCTTGATGAAGTTTTTAATCTTTTAAATATCTACAGAACTTCAGAGGTTGTTGTCACTTTTTTGGATGGTGTGGATAACCAAAAACATGTGATGCAGTATCTTGAAATTCCTGAACATTATCACTACAGCGTAAATAACGACAGACCTAAAATAGAATTTCAAAATGAGCTCTTTCGTGAAGTGTATCAGATAAAGTCTCTTCTCTCTGCGGTAGAACATTTAGATTTAGAACGCTCTCCTATGATTACCGAATCTTTGGCTATTTTGGTGCATTTTATTGTAGAACATGACATCCACATCGTCCAAAAACTTGATTTGCCTCGTACCATAGACAACCGCCGTTTTATGTATTTGGGTAACAATGCACTGGAGCAGGTTGGGATAATCTCAAAAGATAAAAAAGAGTTTACGCTTCTTAAAATGATGGATAGAAGTGCCACCGCCATAGGAAAAAGACTTCTTAAAGAGAGACTTTTAAACCCGATTATAGAAAAAGATGAGCTAGAGCGTCGATACAATTTAATAGAAAAAGTGGCTTCCCATGTCCGTTTTCTTGATGAGACTATGCGGGGGATTTATGATTTAGAGAGGTTGTCTCGCCGTCTTGATTTGGCACGTCTTCACCCTTTTGAGATGAATCATATCTATGACTCCATGTTGAGCGTAAAAGAGTTGATCGGGTACGCAAAAAAACATAAAATTCAAAAAATACCTTTTCATGAGTCGGAGGTGGATGAGTTTTTGAGAGATATTAGCAAAAGCATAGATTTGGATATTTCTCGTCGTTTTACGCATGCAACGGTAGATGATAACTTTTTGATGAGCGGAGTGGATGAAGCGGTAGATACTCTGGTGAGAGAAAACTCAGTAATGCTCATTGCTTTTGAAGATATTATGATGAAAATTGAAAACATGTTAACAGATGCCAGTGCCGGAAGTTCTAGCCGTCTGGTTACTCTGGGACTTTTGGAGAAAGAGGGCTACTACATCTCTTTGAGTAAAAACAGATTTTCTATGATTGAGAGTGAGTTCAAAAATGATGAGAATTTTGCAAAATTCAGCGTCAAAAAACTGACAAACAGTGTAAAAATAACGTCAAATTTTACGGATGATTTATCAGACAAAATCATGAAAAACCGCCGTAAAATAGTTTCGCTCGTCAAAGAGAGATTTATTCAGCTTCAAGGAGTGTATGAGAGACGATACTCTCTCCTTTTTGACAGGGTTATATCTTATATATCAGACCTTGATGTGGCGCTCAGTTCATCAAAAGTTGCACAAACATACAATCACTCCAGACCCATGATAATCGATGCAAAAGAGGATGAAAACTTTATGCAAATCATGCAGCTCAGGCACCCGCTTATAGAGCTGCAAGAGCGCGGCGGAATCTATGTTCCAAATGATATTGTCATGGGCAATCGTGCCTACATGGATTTGCCTCATCCAACCACCGTAATGCTGGATGTTGCCGTACATGACGGACATCCGATAAACGGCGTTTTACTATATGGCATAAACTCCAGCGGTAAAAGTTCGTTGATGAAAAGCATAGGAATTGCAATTCTTATGGCACAATCGGGTTTTTTTGTAAGTGCCGCTGTTATGAAATTCACTCTCTTTGATTCGCTCTTTACGCGCATCGTCTCCAAAGATAATCTTGCAAAAGGACTTTCGACTTTTGCGGTGGAGATGCTGGAGCTGAAAAATATTTTCAACCGCGCCACTGTCCGCTCTCTCGTCCTCGGCGATGAGATAAGCCATGGAACAGAGACGCTCTCAGGTGTGGCAATAGTTGCAAGTGCGATTATCAAACTTGCAAAACTTCACTCACTTTTTTTGTTCGCAACCCACCTGCATCAACTTTCAACCATGCAGGAGATTACAAGTCTCGATACGGTAGTAGATTTGCACCTAAGTGTGGAGTATGATGAAGCCAAAGATGCTCTGATTTTTAACAGAGTTTTGCAAGCAGGAAGCGGAAGCAGTATCTACGGTTTGGAATTTGCAAAATCGCTTCACATGGATAGCGACTTTTTAGATACGGCAAACAAAATTCGCAAAAGACTTGCTAATGATTTTGATGAGCTGGAACTTTTGGTGAAGAAAAAAACAAGCAAGTACAATAAAGAGCTTTATGTGACAAAATGTATAATCTGCGGCGCAGTGGCGGAAGATGTGCACCACATTTCACAGCGTTCACTCGCAGACAAAGCAGGTTTCATCGGGCACTTTCATCAAAACAACAAGCATAATTTAATTCCGCTATGTAAAGAACACCACAATCAAATCCATGACGGCAAAATCAAAGTTGATGGCTTTGTCATGACCTCAAACGGTTTGGAATTGAAGTTTGAAGAGCAGATGAGTAAGGCGAAAAATGTTGAGGTACAAGAACCGAAAATCAACGAAGTTAAAGAGATTGAAGAGGTAAAAGTTGAGACTAAGAAGTTTGTTTTGGATGATTGGTAGGTCGGTGTAAATTTAATATTTTTTCAGCGTTCTCTCATACTTTTTTTACCGCAAAAAAGTAAGCAAAAAGCTCTCGCAGCGGCTTCGAGTCCGACGGAGCGTCGGATTCCCAAAAAAGAGCAAATAAACCACTAAAAACAGAAAACTCGCCTTGCTCAAACAGTTCTGTTTTCTTAACGCGATTTATTTGCTCTTTTTTGGCTCTGCAGGTGTTGCGAAATTATTTGACGCATTGATTTATTGGAACGAGCAGATAACGTTTGAATATAGCCCAATAAATTGCCGCTACCTAAATTATTGGCTGCTATGGTTTGTTATGTGTTTTTGATACTATCAAGTAATTTTCCAAAATCTCGTTCATAAAAATCAAGACTTGGATCGCGCTTTATAAGCAAAGGTTTTTTACCATTATGGTACGAATCAAATAATGTCTCTTTTAAGTCATTTAAGAACCATATTATCTTTTCAAGTTCATCAATATTGGTTTCTGCCCAAAGCTCATCTGCTTTATCCATATACTTTTTATCATTATGGGCTATGAGTTTATGACGTATTGGAAGATATACTTTTTCAAATATCTTACGGTATTTGGCCACCTCACTTTTTAACTTCTGAAAATCTTCAACACTTGGCGTATATGATTTTTCTATATAGTCAATAAGCCATTCTGGTTCTACGCCATTTTCCCCTTCCATTTTTCTATTGCGAAGGCTTTCTTTGCTAAATGAATCAATTTCTTTAATACAGCACTTTAATAGATCATCCACTGAAAACGAATCATTATCTTTATCAAAGACTCTTCCTAATGTAATGAACAAGGTAACATTGATAGAGTGTTTCATAACAATCCAACTTAGCGGAGTTTCATTCAATGCAGAAAGTAATTTTTCGTCTTTTGCAGTTCGATTATTGAGTATTTTCCAAAACAAATAGCATGAAAGTATCTTGTGTACTTCATTACAAAATTCTTGGTAGTAACGATTGTACATGTTAATCCTTTTTGCACATAACGACTGTCTTGAGAAATAAGTCGCCGCTAGGCTACTTTCTGGTTCCTAAGCTCCAGCTTGAATATATATTGCAATATAATATCAAATATACCTTTATAAAGTAATCTTTTTTTTCTCTCTAAAAATCTAAATTTTAATTTAGATCACATATAATTACTTGTTATTATCTGCTCCACATGCCAAACAACATAGTCTAAAATAAAGTGAACTCATTCACCTTATTTCAGCCGTCTCATACCAAACATTTCTATATTTTCAGAATTCCAAACTACCTATGTTTTCTGACTGTTTTCCACAAGAAGCTTATGAATAAATTCAAATTCATCACTGATGTATTCACTAAAAGTATAGGTAAAATCGAGTTCTATTTTGATTTTATTTATAAAAGCATCGGCATCTTTACTTCCTGTGTGGGATAGATATACTACCAATAGCTCTGAAGTAAGCTGTTGAATTATATCCGTCTGTCTTGTGCGTTTATCCAATACATCGAATGCGTTTTTATTATTTGTATTCACCAATATGACAACCAAAGGAACCTTATATCTGGATGCCCTGTAAAATTCATCACTTCCAATATCCAATATATTTTGTTTTATTAAATCCACATAAACCCCTCTAATTTATTGCATATCGACTAAATTAGACTAAGACTAAATATAAAATGTATTAATGAATTATTTTTATGTGGTTTTTATAAAATCTTAACGATTAGTGGTTCCATAATCCAAATCAGACCGCCATTTTGGATGGTGAAAATGTAATCTATGGTCACAAGATTTTGAGACCATAGATTTATCTAAAGTAATAGTTCCTATTTTTTGCCACTCTTTTTCTGTTTTTGTCATCTTGTTGGCTACAAATATATTAAAAATTAATTCTTCACCTTCTTTGATTTTTAGCTCATCACGAAAATCTTTAGCATCCACTTTTGTGCTACCTTTTGCCTCTATTTTCATCCATTTTGGAGTGACGATATTTTTGCTGTTTTTCTCTCCTAGCTCGGAAATCTCATAGAGTTGTCTTATGTTTGGATTTTCATCTGCCTTGGCAAATGTATGAGATACTTTTAGGGCGTACAATAGATTTTTAACAACTTCAAAAGTGATACTCTGAGCCGGCTCGTTTGTAAGTTGAACATCTGTATAGTGCTTCGCATCTGTTCCTCCCAAATTATCAATAAGAAAAAAATTGGCACTATATTCACTATTTGGGCTGTTTGGATTTGTTGTGGAAAAAAGCTTGCCTGCAAATCCAAACGCCCTTGTACTGCTACTATCAGTATTGCCCATAGCAGAGGATGCTCTTGCGATTATAAGAGCTTGGCTGCTCTTTTTAAAATAACCGCTATATATATTCTCTGTATCTATATCCCAAATTCCTTTGAAACATATACCATTAGGATGCGCCAGTTTTTCAAAAGGTTCTAAAATATCTGAATGATTATCTAAAGTTCTGCGAGCATCTTTTAGGAGAGTGTCTTCCTTAAATGAAGAAAGTTTAAAAAGTGAGATTTCATCTTGAGGTAATGTCTGAAGCTCATCCGATTCTACTGGATTCCACACTTCGTTAAAACTAACATTGTAATCATTTTTTTTACTCTTAACTTCCATTTCTGCCCCACATCCGGATAACGAGAATAGCATTACTATTATTAACAGGAGCCTCATTTTGAATCCACTTCTAAATCTTCAAATATAGATAGATTAGAGTGACTCCTTACCAAAGCAAGAAAAAGTTCAGTAAAAACAGAGCACCTAGTTTGACGAGTGAGACTATGGTTGTGCCGATAATATTTCCAATTTGACAGGATGTGCAGTGTTTGTACTGTTTGCCTTCGTATTGTGCATAGAAGAAGTAGATAATAATCAACAAACTCATTAATAGCATAGTGTAATTTTCTGCCGATACCAATGTACCCAGCATCTCTTGGCTTATGAAAAATTTGGATGTTACACCGAGCAGTCCGCCTACAAAAAAGTACTTAAAAAGGTGCAGAATTCTGTCTCGTTTAAAAACCGTAGGGCAGTCATTTTGCGTAATTGAGTCTGTTCCAAACTCCAGTTTTGAGTCAAAAAGTTTTTTCTCATCAGCACCTAATCTTATTCTGAAGTTTGAGCCAAACAGATAGTCTATTTTTCTTTGAATCGTTATTGATAAATCACCGTCTGCTTCTAAAAACTTCTGATTAGCATCTCTGTCTTCATACATGACTTTGATTTTTCCGTATCGCACGGTTTCTGCACTCAGTCCCGGGAAATAGGCTGTGGTTTCTGTTGGTGTTACTGTGCCTTCTCTTGTGAGAACTTTAGGATTAATTAACTCTAAATATTCGCCGTTTTCATCTTTTATGACTATCACGGCGAGAGGAGAACCTATCTGAAATCCAGCCAGTGCATTTAAGCCGCTAGCCTCCATAGTGTCTTTTAAATCCTGAATCAGATTGAACAGCTCATTGTTAAAGTGTCGAACATTCGCACCAAACTCTAAACTTGCAGTTGTGGGGTATTTTGTAATCTCTTTTATCATTTTATATTCCTAATTTAATGGCATTAAGGCATAGCCTAAATTTTGGTATTTTATAGTTTCCAGAAAGCTGTTTTTAGAAATTGTAACAAAAGGTAGAACATCTTTTTGTTCAATCGCATTCGCTTCGAGTGACATAGCACAAGCGATTATCTTAACACCTTTTTCCTTTGAGAGCTTTGTAATAGTCTCTTGAGCTTTTGAGATGTAAGGTAAATCATCATCAGTAGTTGTGTCTTCGTAAGTCTTAGAAACCATAGGAACACAGCCTCCATGAAGAGTTAATACAAACTCTGCTTTCTCGTTATCTTTTTCTATCATATTTATTGTTTTTTCTATGAGCATCATACGGCTCACTATGTATTTTGGATTACTGGAACTACAGTCAAAAATCGCTTTATACTCATGCGCTTGAGAAAAACTAAAAAGAAATATAAGTATATAAAGGCTTTTTTTCATTAACACTATTCTCCCAAAGAAAAAACATTAGAGAGCGTGTTAATATAGTTAAAGTATCCTGTGATAGCCACAGCTTCCAAAATTTGAACATCAGTGAAGCCAAGCTTTTTGAGTGCATCTATCTCACTCTTTAAAATTTTGTAATTATCTTTTTGAGAAGCTTTGATACAAAATCGTAAAAGCTCTTTTTCGGCATCTGATGTTTTGATAGAATCAATTCCTTGTAAAATCTCTTCTATTTGCCCATCACTCAAACCAAGCATTTTTGCTATGCTTTTATGGACATCAACGCACATCTTACACCCGTTTTCTTTTGAAATCAAAAGTGCGATAGCTTCTTTGATATGATACGAGAGAGTAGTTTCATCAAGCAGGTATTTTTGAATCATTCCATCCGTAGCAAAATAGATTTTTTCATCTATGGCAAGTAGTTTAAATATATCGCCAAGTTTTCCTGTTTTTTCTAAAATAGGTTTTGCTTTTGCTTGAATTGCCGGACTCATGTCCTCGAATTCCGGTAGATTTATATGTGCCATTTTTATTCCTTAATTAGTATGTATAAAAAACGTTAAGTTAAACTTTACGATAAAATTATAGGGTATAATTCTTATGAAAATATTAAAAAGAGAACAACTTGGAATATAAAATATCTGAACTTGTAGAAAGAACCGGTGTACCAAAATCGACCATATTGTATTATATTCGAGAGGGTTTGTTGCCTGAAGCAAAAAAGCTTAAATCGAATGTGCATAGATACGGTGATGAGCATGTGGAACTGATAAAATATATAATGTATATGAAGGAGCATATTGGCAGTTCAAACGAGCAGGTAAAGTATGCTCTTCAAAATAAAAATCAATCTATGTCGAGCTCTTTTGCCATGCTGGAACCACTTATGAATACACTTGGCTCGATTCCAAAAGAGGCAGTTCACTATTCAAAAGAGGAGTTTATAAAAACTTTTAGTATTGATACTGAAGTTTTAGAAGAACTTTTGAAAGATGGAATTTTAATGCCTCTGAGCAGCGATGATTTTACAGATAAGGAAGTATCGATTATTAAGCTTGTTGCATATTTTCAAGAGGTGGGAGTTGAGTATGGGATACTTAAATCTTACGTGCATCATGCTCAAATTTTATGTAAACTTGAACATGAGATGCAAATACAGCTCTGTACTAAAAGAAGTGACGAAAATTTTTCTACTTTATGGAGAATCATGTTTGAGACTCTTTTTAATGCAAAAGAGTACATTTTCAAAAGAAATACGTACAAAATTCTTTTAGGTGCACTTAAAAGTGAAATATTAAAATAGTTACACTTTATTCATTTCGATAAAAAGAAAATGCGATTTTTTTAAAGCCCTAATCGATAGGGAATTTTCATCTGTAATTTCCATAGCATCCGAATCATTTAGTAAGGTGCCGTTTATCTCTGATGTACCTTCTATCTGAACAAAGTATATCAGTCTCTGTTCTTGGAGTGAATATTCTACGCTTTTACCCTCCTCAAGCTCACAAACATAGATGTTTACATCTTGATGAATTTTGATTTTAGCACTGCCGTCTTTGGAAGAGACAATGTTTAAGAGTCTATTTTGCCGTTCATCCTCAGTATATAACTCCTCTCCATACATTGGTTCTAAGCCTTTTTGTGGAGGTAAAATCCAGATTTGCAAAAGTCTTAAATCCTTTTCTTTGCTATGGTTGTATTCGGAGTGCAAAACACCGCTTCCGGCACTCATGTATTGGACTTCTCCGCGTTTTAGAGTTCTTTCGTTGCCAATAGAGTCTTTGTGTGTTATTTCCCCATTCACGATATAGGAAATTATCTCCATATCTCGATGCGGATGCATTCCAAAGCCGCTATCAGGATGGACGATATCGTCATTTAAAACTCTCAGTACTCCAAAATGCATATTTTGCGGGTTGTGATACTCAGCGAATGAAAAATGAAATCTGCTCTCAAGCCAGCCTTGATTTGAGAGATGCATCGCGTCTTTTGATATTTTTTTTAACATTTGAACTCCTTATGTAAGTAATCCGTTACTTAGCTAAAATGCCTTCTAACTCAAGAGTGATTTTCACTTCGTCTGCAACCACTACGCCGCCTGCCTCAAGCGCTTGATTCCAATTCAGTCCAAAATCTTTTCTGTTTATTTTACCCGATAGAGACAATCCTGTTCTTGTGCTTCCCCATGGGTCTTTGACTACGACACCGCTTGTCTCAAGCTCCATTTTTACATCTTTTGTAATTCCGTGCATTGTAAGTTTTAAATACGCTGTATTTCCTTCTACTTTTGTAAGAATCAAGCTCATAGACGGATATTTTGTAACATCAAAAAAATCCGCACTTCTGAGGTGTGCATCTCTTTTTTCAATTTGCGTATTTATGGAGTTTACATCCACATCTCCATGGAGCGCTACTAAAGATTTTGTTTTTTCATCATACTCAAATGTACCGCTGAACTTGTCAAATTGACCTTTTACATTCGATATCATCAAGTGCTGAACTTTAAAAGCAACATTGGAATGCGCCGAATCAACATTGTAATTTCCCGCAAACAGAGTTCCCGCACTTAGCAAAGAAGCTAATAGTATCGTTCTTATTTTCATCTTATATCCTTTAAATTACTAATTAGTAATATTTAATTAAAAAAAAGCTAATGTGACTTTTGCAGTTTTCTTAATAGGTTAAATAACGTATCCATCTCATCATCGTTTAAAACCTCAAAATAGCTCTCAAGATTTTTTGCATGCTCCGGAAACAACTTTTCAATAACATCTTTGCCTTTTGGCGTAATAGAGAGCATTGAAGTTCTTTTATCTTTTGAATGTGGAATAACGCTGATAAAACCGTCTCTTTTTAAGTTCCGTACAACAACGGTGACATTCCCCGGTGTTCCCATCGTAAGTTTAGTGATGGCACCGATACTTAAATCACCTCTGTGATATAAAACTTCTAAAATTTGAAACTGATTCATAGTCAAATCAAATGATTGAATATAAAGCGACTCTTTAGCTCTTATCTTATTAAAAGACCTAAAAAGCTGTATCCAAGTTGTCATGGCTTTGTCTGTGCTCAAGCCATAACTTTTAAGTTCACTTATTTTCATCTCATTTATTCCTCAACAACATAATACTACTAGTTAGTAATAATGTCAACTGTTTTTTAGTCAATAGGATTAAAATACTCTTTTTCAGCACCACATCCCGGGCAAACCCAATTATCAGGTAAATCTTCAAACGCAGTACCCGCAGGTATTCCATGCTTCTCATCACCAACTTCCGGATTATATACCCAACCGCAAAAAGCACATTTGTATTTTTTCATTTTTTATCCTTTGCTATTGATTTTACACTTAGAGTATATCTTTTTTATCTGTTCTTGAATTGGATGCACTTAGCATTTGTTCTAAAAAGTTGAGTACATTTTTAGATGTTTTTTCCGCATCTTTTGCTAGTTTAACAGTTGATAAAATGTCTGAAGTAGAGAGTAATTGTTTTGTATTATCTTTGAGTGCTTGTTCGGCTTTTTGTGCTTCCATCAACTCTTCAATAAGTTTTTTCTTAAAATCACTTACCATCTTCTCAATATCCATTGGTTTCGTTGGATCGGCTTTCTGTTCTTCTAAAAGTTTTTGTCTGTATTTCTCAACAAGTGCATTAATCTTCTCTTCATTCAAATCTTTGAGAAATTCTGTAGCACCTTTTGTATTTAAATCTTTTTTAAATTGAGCCAACTCTGTGTCACTATCATTTATTTCATTCCGTGTTTTATATGCAACGGTTGGAAATAGCCTGTTCATTACTTTGAGATACTCACCGTCAACACTTTTATCTTCTTTTGAGAGTTCGACACTGTTTGTAGAGTTTAAAAGAGAGGAAACTTGCATTTTGTTACTCCTAATAGATACTTTGTACCAATTTTATCAGCAAAATAAGTTCCATTGTTATATACTTAATTTGCTCTGGAACAAAAAATGCTCAGTTTAAATATATTAAATATAATTAAACTGAGGTTAGTAAAATGAGTGCTTTTGATAAAATAGTAAAACAAATAAAAAAACCACCGCAAAGCGGACATGTTCTAGGAAATATTAAAAATATTAAGAGTTTGACACAAGCTAAAGATGAGATAGAGAAGATGTTGAAATCAAATAGTAAATAGATAATATCATCATTAATCCTCTGTTTTTTCGCAGATTTATTTGCAGCCGGTTTTTTAAAAATTTCTAAAAAACAGTATAATTCGCTCATTACAACATAGGAGCGTGAGTTGAAAAAATTAATATTCATTTGTAGTCTGGCTGTGGCAATTTTATTTACCGCATGTACACAAGAGACACAAAACAAAATGGGCAGAAGCATCCAAAACTGGACTGGAACCAACGGCGTTTTAGATATTTACATGGGTGAAAAGCTCGTTCAGAGATTTATAAAAATAGATAAACTCTCAACCGCAGATGCGACGCAGGGCGAAGGTAGTAGAGATTACCGTTACGGCTACGGGTATCTAGATTTAAACTTCAACTACAAAGTGGATGAAGGTGAGAAAAAGCTCTATTTTGAGATTAGCGAATATTCAACTCCTTATATATTTTATGAAAATCCGGGTGCAGCTCAATAATGAGTGTTATCGAACTTTTTAAATATATGGTCGCATGTAAAAGCGAAACGCCGGATGATGGGGGACTTTTAGAATTTATAACTGATTATCTTCCAAATTTCACAGCCATTCGTGTAGATGTTGAGGATGTTAAGAACCTTTTTATCTACAAAAAATTCGGCGAAGGTGAGCATCTCTGCTTTGCCGGACATGTGGATGTTGTTCCCGCCGGAAGTGGCTGGGATACAGACCCTTACGAAGCGGTAGAAAAAGATGGGTTCATTTACGGTCGCGGCACGCAGGACATGAAGAGCGGAGTGGCGGCTTTTGTTCAGGCAGTTAAAGAGACCAAAAATTTCAGTGGAACTTTGTCACTGTTGCTCACTTCGGACGAAGAGGGCGATGCAATAAACGGAACCGTGAAAGTTTTGGAGTATCTCAAAGAAAACAACTTACTTCCAGATGCCGTAGTTGTGGCTGAACCTACATGCGAAGAGGAATTTGGCGATGCAATCAAGGTGGGGCGAAGAGGCTCAATCAACGGCTATATCACAATTAAGGGGAAGCAGGGGCATGCAGCATATCCGGAAAAAGCGGTGAATCCTGTAAACCTGATTGCTCCAAGACTTGCAAACATGGCAGGAGTAGATTTGGACAGCGGCGATGCCTTTTTCAGCCCGAGTAAATTTGTTATAACCGACATAAGAGCAGGGATGCAGGTCACAAATGTAACCCCGAATGAGCTGAAGATGATGTTTAATGTCCGCAATACTACGCTTACATCACAAAAAGAGATTACAGAGTTTGTAGCAAAAAATCTTGACGGGCTTGAGTATGAGCTCAAACTCTCGCAAGGCTCCTACCCGTTTCGTACAAACACCGAAACAAAACTTGTTCGCAACATCGACATGGCAATAGAAAAAATAACAGGATTAAAACCTTGCCACTCTACTGCAGGCGGAACAAGCGATGCTAGATTTATAGCTCCGCTTGGCATCTCTGTCATAGAATTCGGTGTAAAAAACGATACAATTCACTCCGTAAATGAGAGAACAACTCGTAAAGAGGTAGAATCTCTGTATGAAGTTTTTAAAACGTTGATTGACATGTGGAGATAGAGTATATATGAAATATATAATTTTGATAGCACTTTTTATTTCAACTCTTTTTAGTGCAGAGATTGATTGGTCAAATGATTATGAAAAAGCGCTCTCTCAGGCAACTAAAGAGAAGAAACAGATTTACATACTGATAACATCAAATAGTTGCGGATGGTGCAGAAAGTTTGAAAATACAACACTCAAAGATGAGGCAGTTCTTAAACGATTGAAGCAAAAATTTGTTCTTGTGCATGTGGACAGAGACATAGATGAGTTACCGGCAATGTTCAAAATGGAGAGAGTTCCAAGACACTATTTTGTGACTCCAAAAAGCGAAATTATCCACACCTTTATGGGCTACTGGAGCAGTGAAGATTTTAACTCGCTTTTGGATGATGTTGATAAAAAAATAAAAAAATAAGGAAAAAATAATGAAATTCGTACAAACAAACAGAGCGCCATCGGCGATAGGACCATACTCTCAGGCAGTTGTGGCAAACGGAATGGTATTCACTTCAGGGCAGATTGCACTCACACCGGAGGGTATTATGCTTGAAAATGATGTGGTAATTCAGACCAAACAGGTTTTAAAAAATCTGAGCGCTGTTTTAGAAGAAGCTGGAAGTTCTCTGGGTGATGTTTTAAAAACAACTATATTTTTAGCAGATATGGATGATTTTGCAGTTGTAAACGAGATATATGCAGAAGCCTTCGGCACACACAAACCGGTTCGTTCAACGGTGGCTGTAAAAACTTTGCCAAAAAATGCTTTGGTTGAAATAGACGCGGTGGCTTTGGTTAAATAAAATATTTCATTTTTTGATGAAATTTTGAGGCTGATGAATGAACAAAAATATCTACTATTTAGGATTTGTCAGTCTCTTTACCGATTTAGCCTCGGCCATGATAACTCCTATTTTGCCGATTTATATCGTTTATGTTCTGCATGACTCCATTGACAAACTCGGTGTTGTTGTTGCCATGGCTACTTTTGTATCCTACTTCTTTAGAATACTCTTCGGATACCTGAGCGACAAATATCAAATTACAAAACCCTTTATTCTAGTTGGTTATCTCCTCTCCGCCATCACAAAACCGCTTTTTGCTTTTTCATCTTCCTTCGCAAATATCGCCATTTTACAGTCCACTGAGAGATTAGGCAAAGCGATAAGAAGCGCTCCAAAAGATACATTAATCTCTTATTATGCCAAAGAAAACGAGAGCGGAAAGACTTTTGGATTTCACAAAACAATGGACATTGGCGGAGAACTTTTGGGTGCAATCCTGATTTTTCTTATATTCTATTTTTATGGCGACAGCGTAGAGGTGTTCAAAAACATATTTTTACTCACTTTTATCCCCAGTCTGCTTGGTATTTTAATCGTCTGGTTATTAGTAGAAGATTCAGAGCCCAAAATTGGAGCCGTGAAATATGAGTTTCAAAAGGCGGATTACAAACTTTTTCCTCTTTTGTTTAGCTACTTCTTCTTTATTTTCTTTATATTCAGTGATGCTTTTTTCATAATTATTGCAAAAGAGAGCGGCTATATCACGGCTTTTATTCCGCTCTTTGTGATAGTTTTGACACTTACCCAAACGCTTTGCAGCTACTGTTTTGGCGTGATGAATGATAAAAAAAGCAGTGCATTTGTGCTGAAACTCTCTTACCTTTTCGGTATTTTCTCCATGGTGGCACTCATGTTCAATCTTTTATGGCTGGGATTTATATTTTTGGGAATATTTACGGTCGCTTCACTCAACGCGACAAGAAGTTACATCTCGGCAAATGCTATAAATAAAGCCTCCATTTACGGCATATTTTATGCAGGCATAGCACTTTTTAGTTCACTCGGCGCGCTGAGCATCGGCTATATCTGGCACTATTTTGGGCAGAATCATGCTTTGTATTTTTCACTTTTTGGGATGATGAGTGTATTTATAGTTTCACTGCTGAAAATTGATAAAAAAAAGGTCAGATAAATCTCATTCCAATCTCATTTTTTTACCTTAAGATGCTATTTATAAAATCAAATAAAGGCTCACATATGAAGATGGTTGGAATTTTAGTCAATCTTGGAATTTGCTCCTACTATTTTGATACCGAGAGTAATTCTTTCAAGCAAAAGAGTAGTGCATCAATATTAGAACACCATAAAATACGAGATGTGCTTAATATTTCAGACTACTTAAAAGAAAATAGAATTTTACACGCGATTGACGATGATATGTCAATTGTATTAAATGACAAAGAAGTCTTACAAATATTATATTGACAAGGTACATTTTTATGGGCTTAAATCAAAAATACATGTCAATTTTTATTCTTCGCCTGACATTTATCCAATAAATATCAGAACACATGCAATGCCCATTTAAAAGTATAAATTTACGTGATTCACTGCTACTGGAAATCTTTTTGCAAAATACTCTCTTCATATTTCACCGATAAAATTAAGATATAATTATTGGAATGTGAACGAGGAGTTTTTATGAGTAAATATTTTTTTATTGTCTTGTTAATTGTAACGCTTGGCGGCTGTTCTAATAAAGAGGACAAAGAGGTAAAATTTTACGGAAATATTGATGTAAGAACGGTCTCTTTGGCTTTTGAAGTGGGCGGTAAGATTAATACTGTCAACTTTGATGAGGGGCAGAAGGTTAAAAAAGGGGATGCCATTGCTACGATTGATGGTGCACTTTATAAAGAGTATCTCAATCAGATAAACGCCCAGATTGAGATGCAAAAAGCTCAGATTCAAAAGCTTGAAAAGGGCTACAGAGCAGAAGAAATTGAAAAAGCAAAAGCTACCATGGAACAGAAAAAAGTTCTGATGCAAAATGATAAAAATGCGTATTTGAGGTACGAAAAACTTTATAAATCAAACTCCGTTTCGCAGGAAAAGTTTGATGATATAAAAACGGCATACGGGAGTTCAAACGCACTTTACATGTATGCAAAAAGCAGTTATGAACTTCTGCAAAACGGCTATGAAAAAGAGGATATTTTGGGGGCAAAAGCACAGCTCGACTCTTTGATAGCACAAAAAAATCAAAGCCAAAAACATCTTTATGATACAACTCTCTATGCACCTGCAAACGGGACACTTTTGAGCAGAATATATGAGGTTGGTTCTATCGTTAATCCTTCGCAGGTGGTTGTTGAGATTGCAAAAGAGGATGAGTATTGGGCGAGAAGTTATATCTCCGAAAAATATTTGGGATTGATAAAGCAGGGGATGAAGGCTTTGGTTTACACGGACGGCGGACAGAGTTACGAAGGTGTCGTGAGCTTTATCTCACCTTTGGCTGAATTTACTCCAAAGAGCGTGCAGACAGAGGATTTGAGAACGGATTTGGTCTACAGATTTAGAATAGTTTTAAACGCACATGACGACAGGATAAAGCAGGGAATGCCGGTGACCATCAAGTTTCCTGAACTCAAATCAGATAAAAAATAAGTATTTCAGATGCCCTTAGTAGTAGCGAAAAATCTGACAAAATCTTTTGGGAGCATTAAGGCTGTTGACGGTATTGATTTAAAGGTTTTTCGAGGAAAAATCACGGGGCTTGTAGGACCTGACGGCGCCGGAAAAACTACACTTATAAGGCTTATGGCAGGCTTGCTTATTCAAGATGGCGGTGCGCTGAGCGTGCTTGGTCTGCACATGCCAAAAGATACCTTTGAGGTGCAGTCACTTATTGGGTACATGCCTCAAAAGTTCGGTCTCTATGAGGATTTGAGCGTAGATGAAAATTTAAACCTCTATGCAAATCTACAATCCATTGACAAAAAAATCCAAGGGCATAGAATAGATGAGCTTTTGGAGTTCACTTCACTGACTCCCTTTAAATCTTTTTTGGCCGGTGAACTTTCGGGCGGTATGAAACAGAAGCTGGGATTGGCATGTGCTTTGATTAAAAAACCGCAACTTCTGCTTTTGGATGAGCCTGGAGTAGGGGTTGACCCAATCTCAAGGCGTGAACTTTGGCGCATGGTAAAAGAGCTTATAAGTGAGGATGTAGGCGTTGTCTGGAGTACCGCGTATTTGGATGAAGCGTCGCACTTTGATGATGTGATACTCTTAAATGACGGGAAGATTCTTTTTCAGGGTGAACCAAAAAAACTGACCGATACGATGCAGGGCAGAGTATTTAAAATAGTCGGAGATATAAAAGACAAAAGAAAAACCCTCAAGCTCTCTCTTTCACATGAAAGCGTGCGAGACGGCATAATTCTGGGCAATAAAATAAAACTCATCTGTGATGCAAAAGAGCATTTGCCGCGCCTTGAGGAGATAGAAGCGCAGAACTGCAGATACGAGGATGAAAACCCTAATTTTGAAGATGGTTTTATCAACATACTCGGCGGAAATTTTGACGGAACCTCCGCTTTGGCAAACCAAATGCAGGAGACAACAGTCACAAATCAGTTTGTCATAGAGGCAAAAAATCTCACTAAAAAGTTCGGTTCATTTGTAGCTGCGGAGAGTGTGAATTTTGAGATAAAAAGAGGGGAGATATTCGGATTTCTGGGACCAAACGGAGCCGGAAAATCTACAACCTTTAAAATGCTCTGCGGACTTATGACTCCAACGAGCGGAATCTCCTATGTTTTGGGGCAAAGCCTTGAAAAATCATCCTATAAATCAAGGGCAAAAATCGGCTACATGTCTCAGAAATTCTCTCTTTACGGAGATATATCCGTACTTGAAAATTTGATATTTTTTGCAGGTGTTTATGGATTAAAGGGAAAAATAAAAGAGAAAAAAATAGCAGACATGTTAGATATTTTTGATTTGAAAAAGTATCAAAAAACGGCTTCAAAAAATTTGCCGCTTGGATACAAACAGAGACTCTCTTTGGCATGTGCAGTGATGCATGACCCTGCTGTTCTCTTTTTGGATGAGCCGACCTCGGGCGTTGACCCAATCACAAGAAGAGAATTTTGGAACCATATATATGCCATGGTGCAAAAAGGGATGACGATTATGGTGACAACCCATTTTATGGATGAGGCTGAATATTGCGACCGCATCGCTTTGATTTACAAAGGTGCCTCCATTGCTCTTGGAACACCGCATAGTCTAATTGAGCAAGTCTCAGAAGAAGCGACCATGGAAGAGGCATTTATAGAACTCATAAAAAGAAGTGACAATGCAGAGACTTAGAAGGTTCCGTGCACTTTTCTTAAAAGAGACTTTCCAAATCATAAGAGACCCAAGCTCGATTCTGATAGCGGTCTTTCTGCCTCTGATACTTCTCTTTTTGATGGGGTATGCAATATCCCTCGATTCAAAAAATATACCACTCGGCATCGTGGTGGAGCAGTCAAGCAGATATACTCAGAGTTTAGTGGACGCATTTAAAATGTCGCCCAGTTTTCATGTATATGAGGGCAAAAACAGAGAAGTATTTAACGAGGCAATCCAAAGAGGCGATATCCGTTCCATTATCGTGATACCCTCTAGCTTTGCAAAAGATTTGCTTACCAATTCTGTGAAGATACAAATCATAGCAGACGCTACTGAGCCGAACATTGCGGGATATGTGCAGAAATACAGCAGTGAGGTGTGGCAAAATTGGCTCATGTTAGAGGAGTTTGACAAAAAAAGCGGTTCTACATTTGTTGAAGTAAACAGCCGATACTGGTTTAACGCACCGCTCTACAGCCGTTACTTTTTGCTTCCGGGCTCTGTTGCCATAATCCTAACTCTCATCGGCACACTCTTGACCGCGCTTGTAGTCTCACGGGAGTGGGAAAGGGGAACTATGGAGGCAATTATGTCCACTCCGATAACCATTGTCGAACTCCTTTTGGGAAAACTTTTTCCCTACTTTGTGCTTGGCATGGTATCGCTGCTAATTTGTGTGGCTATTACGATAGCTTGGTTTGAGGTGCCTTTTCGCGGCTCTTATTGGCTTTTGTTTGTCACATCGAGCATCTATCTTTTTCCGGCGCTCAGTCTCGGTTTGCTAATCTCTACTCTGGCAAAAAATCAGTTTGTAGCAGCGCAGGCAGCTCTGATTGCAGGCTTTTTGCCTGCATTCTTGCTCTCCGGATTTCTTTTTCAAATCAGTTCTATGCCTTTATGGTTGCAGTATATTACACATGCCATCCCTGCAAGATATTTTATAGAGATTTTACAGACGCTCTTTTTGGCAGGAGATATCTATGAAGTTATTATTCCAAATCTTTTAGCAATGCTTTTTATAGGTTCTCTCCTCTTTACAATTATTTTGAAAATCACAAGAAAAAGGCTCGACTGATGTATCAACTTTTAGCACTGATTAAAAAAGAGTTTTTGGCTATCTGGAGCGATAAAAAATCAAGAACTATTATCATCATTCCTCCGCTTCTTCAGCTTATACTCTTCTCTTTTGCCGTGACGCTTGAGGTTAAAAATATCAGCATCGGAGTGCTTGACCGTGACAATACGCCGCAGAGTCAGGAGATAATCAGAACGCTTGCCCTGAGCAATACTTTTACGACCGTTTACATGTTAAAAAGCGAGACGGAGCTTACTTCGTACATAGATTCGCAAAAGGTATTGGCGACTCTCTACATTCCGCAAAACTTTGCGCAAAAAGTGGGTGCAGGGCAGAAGACAACCCTTCAAATCATAGCTGATGGGCGAAAATCAAATACGGCTCAAATTGCAGAGTCTTACATGCAAATGGCAATATCCAAAACATTCCCTAACTCTAAGAGCATGGATACCTTTGTAGGCAGAAACTGGTACAACCCAAATTTGGATAACTTCTGGTGGATACTTCCAAATCTGATGGGGAGTCTCTCCATGTTGATTGCCATACTTTTAACCTCGCTCTCCGTCGCAAGAGAGCGGGAGCTTGGAACATTTGAGCAGATACTTGTCTCTCCGCTTTCTCCGACTGTTTTGATTATCGGCAAAACAATTCCTCCTCTGATTATCAGCACTGTTGAGGCTAGTTTTATCTTCTTTGCGGCGACCACTTTTTTTGGAGTCCCTTTTGTCGGCTCTATCATAATCCTTTATCTGGGTTTAGTCTCTTTTTTATTCTCGATTGTGGGAATAGGGCTTTTTATCTCATCCATCTCCTCCACGCAGCAGCAGGGAATTCTGGGTGCATTTATTTTGGTTGTGCCTTATATTCTGATGTCGGGCTTTGCAACGCCGGTTGAGAATATGCCCTCATGGCTCATTCCCGTGACGGACTTTGTCTCTTTGAAATATTTTTTGGTGCTGCTAAAGGGAGTGTTTTTGAAAAATATCTCTTTCAAAATAGCATTGGGACTTATCATCCCGATGCTTCTGCTTGGCTTTTCCTCTCTGTTTGTCGCTTCTTGGATGTTTAGGCGAAAAATAGCCTAAAATTATCTGCTGCTTATCCATTTATATATTTCGGTAATTATAAATAGAGGCACTGCCACCAAAAGTATGATTCCCCAATCTTCCCACCCCATTGCGGTAGTATGAAGCGCATCTTGCATAAACGGCACATAGACGGCGCACATCTGCGCACTCATCGTAAATGCAACCGCCATTAGGAGCCATTTGTTCGAGAAATAACCTACACTGCTTATTGGTTCATGCAGAGAGCGGAAATTGAATACATTTACTTTCTCAAGTATAATGATTCCGGTAAAAGCGACGGTTTGGGCAAGTACAAGACCGTTTTGCGGATCTTTTGCAAGGTAGTAGTGAAAGAGCCAAAGCGTTGCCACACCGATGTAACTTCCCAACAAAGCTATCATGATAACAGCATGGCGATTCAAAATCGGTTCATGTACTTCTCTCGGCGGTCGTTTCATAATTCCTTTTTCGGCAGGTTCCACGCCGAGTGCAACTGCCGTCATCCCATCTGTTACAAGGTTCATCCAGAGAATCTGCACCGGAATTAAGATGAGTGGACCGCCCAGTAAAACATTGATAAAGATTGCAACCACTTCTCCGCTGTTAGACGACAGAAGATAGAGGACGAATTTTTTAATATTATCATACTCTCGTCTGCCTTCACGTACCGCATTGATAATGGATGCAAAATTGTCATCAGCCAAAACCATGTCCGAAGCACTTTTGGCGACGTCTGTTCCCTTTTTGCCCATGGCTATGCCGATATTTGCCTCTTTAAGCGCCGGAGCATCATTTACACCATCTCCTGTCATAGCAACTATCTCATCTAAACTCTTGAGTGTTTTTACAATTCTGAGTTTATCTTCCGGTTTTGCTCTTGCAAAAATGACACTTCCGTCAACAACTTTTTTAAGAGTTTCCTCGTTCATCTCAGAGAGTTCGTCGGATGTTACCGCAGAGCGTGATGCTAAACCGATGGATTTGCCGATTGCATTGGCAGTGTCAGGGTTGTCTCCTGTTATCATGATGACTTTGATACCGGCACTTTGCGCCATTTTTATAGCTTCGGGAACCTCTTCATGCGACGGATCAATGATGCCTACGACTCCAAGCAGTATAAGCTCATTCTCAACGCTCTCCTCTGATAAATTTATATCCTCCGGGAGTTTTCTAAAAGCGATAGCCAGAGTTCTCAGCCCGTTACCTGCCATATTCTCATAAGCCTTCTGCACCTCTTTTCTTGACACTTCATCTAACGGAATAATTGAGTTATCTCTGAAAATTTGTGAAGACCTCTCCAAAATAACTTCAGGAGCACCTTTGACATAAGCTGTTAAAACACCATTTTCACGAATAATTATGCTCATTCGTTTGCGAGAAGAGTTAAAAGAGAACTCATTGATAATGCTATCTTCGTCTGCATTGCTAAGCCACGCTTTGTACGCAGCAACGATTAATGCCGCTTCAGTAGGCTCTCCGATAATTTCCCAATCCGAATCACTCTTTTGCAGTTTTGCATGGTTGCACATCATTGCACTTTTTAAAAGTAAAAGAAGGTTTTTGCTTTTTTTGTAATCAAACTTGTCTCCATTGATTTCAAAATGTCCGGCAGGATCGTAACCGCTTCCCGTAATTTCAATCTCTGTGCCATAGAGCCAAATCTTTTTTACAGTCATCTGATTCTGCGTGAGTGTTCCGGTTTTATCTGTGCAGATTGTGGTTGCGGCTCCGAGAGTTTCTGCGGCTTGAAGGCGTCTAAGCAGTGCCTTCTCTTTTGCCATGGCTTTGATACCTAGAGCCAAAGTTATTGTTACAACGGCAGGAAGCCCCTCGGGTACAACTGCGACCGCCAAAGCAACGCCTGTAAGAAACATCTCAAGAAGCTCTTTTCCTAAAAGCCAGCCGGCGAGGGCCACAAATACGGAGATGGCAATAGAATAAATTCCAAGTTTTTTGCCTAAAACAGTAAGCTTCTTTTGCAGGGGAGTCGGCTCTGCTTCGACGTTCTGTGTCATATATGCTATCTTGCCAAACTGCGTATTCATTCCTGTTTCAATAACCACGGCTTTGGCATGTCCGTTTACTATGGATGTTCCCATCCAAACCATGTTGGATTGTTTCAAATTTGATTGTTCTTGCATGATGCTTTTTGAGACTGAGCTTGATTCACCTGTTAGAGCAGATTCATCCACTTTGAGGTTAAAGCACTCTATAAGTCTCAAATCGGCTGGAACTTTGTCACCGATATTTAAGAGGACAATATCCCCTCTCACGAGCAGTTTTGCATCAATAATTTTTTCATATGAGTCGCGAATTACTAAACATGTGGGATGTAACATCTGCTTGAGTGCTTCAATTGCATTTTCGGCTTTATACTCCTGAAAAAAGCCGAGAAGTCCGTTAAGCACTACAATAACCATAATTGTGATGGCATCTCCAAACTCACCGATAGCGAGTGAAATCGCTGCGGCAATAAGGAGTATAACAATCAGAACATTGGTAAACTGTCGTATAAATACTATATACCAAGGTGTTTTATCGATGGTTATAAGTTCATTTTCTCCATCTGTTTCGATTCTTTTTTTTGCTTCCTCTTCGCTCAAGCCAACTTTTTTATCACTTTTTAGAGTTTTTAAGAGAGTTTCTTCATCATAACTTTCCCATGAAGTATTATTTTGCATGTTGCACTTCGCTTCCCCAAATACGGATAAGTTGTGAAAATAGTAAAGGAACGCTCAAAGCGGTAAAGGATGATGCGGCTATAAGTGCCGTAAAGAGTTTAATATCGATAATAGAGGAGCTATAAAGTAACTGGGCCACAATAATTTCCGTTGTAAGTCTAGCATCTAAACCTACTCCGACTATAAGTGCTTCTTTGAGAGTCAGTTTTTTCATAGGAACCATAATTAATACTCCAAATAGTTTTCCGAGTGTTCCCGCCAAATAGAGTAAAATTGCTAAAAGCGGTTCTTGAAAGAAGCCGTTCATATCGGCATTTAAACCAACCCAAAAAAAGAAGATAACGCCAAAGAATCCATAACTCAAAGTTTGTGTTGTCTTGGAGAGCAATTCTCCTCTTTTTTCCTCCGTCTCAAAGAGCGGGCGCATGATGACTCCCGCTGTGATGGCGCCTACGACCATACCAAGCTCCACATACTCACCGAGACCTCCAAAACCGAAAATGACAACAAGCGAAAAAACCATCAACTCGCTTAGACTTTTTGGCTCCCATTTTTTTATAATATGCGGTATCAAACGGTAAAATAACCAGGAGATAATAAAAAATGCAACTATGCCGACTATTAGACCTATAATTCCGCCATGGGTCTCTCCCGTTTTGCTGCCAATCCAGATAGAAACTATGCCTACCAAAATAACTTCAATAACATCATCTAGAACTCCGGCACCTATGATAAAAGTGCCGACTCGTGTTTTAATCATATTAAACTCATCCAGAATCGGTACAATTACCGCCTCTGCCGTTGGCATGCGTGTCATCCCTATGACAAGTGCAATCGCCCAGCCATAGCCATAAAACAGCATCGTAATAACACCAAAGAGAAATGGAATTGCAGTATTTAAAACAGTAAGCCATACAATATCTGAGCCGGATTCTTTCATCTCTCCTAAATCAATCTGCAGACCTATATAAAAAAGTAAAAAAAGAACTCCGAAGTTAGAAAGGAAAGAGAAGGTGCTTTCAAAAGCGGAAACAGAATGGATAAATGCCATAAAAGGGGTATGACTTAAAAGCATTCCGACAAAAAGTGCGGCTAAAATACTCGGTATTTTGAATTTTGATAAGAAATAACCAAAACCGTAAGTTAAAGCAAATATCAAAGATAAAGACAAAAGTAACTCTCCCAACTCTATTCCATTCATAATATTAGACCTTTTGTATCACTTGCAAACATTATACTGTCTTTGTAATTAAATTAAAAAAAATAAAATAACACGAGTTAAATTCTAAGTCTCAAGTGTTATTTAAGCTTAGTCTCATTACAATGTATAAGGCAATATTGAAATATTTATTTATTCTTTTTTGCAATATTTTGGTTAAAGGTTGGCAGTATGAACATTTCAAAACTTGTAGTATCATTCATTTTAAGTATAACTTTGTTCGTTCAGGTTTCATCTGCGCAGATAGCTTCAACAGAGTCAGTTCTGGGAACTTCTGTCAATGTATCGTCAAAAGAAAAACTTGTTCAGATTTTGTCTCGTGAAGATGTAGGCAAAAAATTTGAAGAACTGGGTGTAGATCCAAAAACTATTGAAGCAAGAATCGCTGCAATGACGGACGAAGAAGCATCAAAAATTGCTTATCAAATGGATACATTGCCGGCTGGTGCGGATGCAGGCATGTCAATAGTCGGTGCTATTGTTTTTATTTTTTTAGTTTTACTGATTACGGATCTTCTTGGAGTGACAAAAGTTTTTAACTTTACTAAACCAATAACCAGATAGAAAGTGAATTTAAATCGCTCTATTTTTTCACTTCTTCTCGTAGCCATTTTTATTATTTTAAATGGTTGCGCACCTAAAAATCCTTTGCCGTTTGGCAAAAAATACTCTTCATCTAGTATCAATGTCCCTTTTGTTCCTCCGCGTTCTGACCTTTGTGGTTCAACATCAATAGAGATGGTTTCTTCATATTGGCAAGCAACAACAGCTTATGTCCCACGTTTATCACTTCAGGAATTGGATGAACGGACCTTTATCCCTGCAAAAAGTGGTACTTTGCAGATAGAACTGATTACTGCAGCCAGGGCTGATGGTTTTCTTGTTTATTTATTAGAACCAACATTGGAGGCACTGATTGTTGAACTTGCAGAGCATCATCCTGTTATCGTGCTGGTAAATCGTAGTTATTCATGGTATCCACTTTGGCATTATGCACCGGTTACCGGTTATGATGCGAATGCAGAAACCATTTTGACGCATTTTGCGAATAAACCTAATGAAGCAGTGCCAATCGGCACATTTTCAGCACTTTGGGAAAGAAGCGGAAATTGGGGAATCGTACTTTTACCACCCGGAAAACTACCCGCATCTGCTTCACCAAATAAGTTTCTAAATTCTGCATATGACCTCGAAAAATTAGGAATGGTTAATGAGGCTATAATCTCTTATAAAAGTGCCCTTGCACGCTGGCCGGAAGATATAGGTCTCCTGTTTGCATTGGGAAATAGCTATTATAATATACATCAAATAAGTGATGCTGAACAGATATATCGAAAAATAGTATCAATTGATTCTACTTATCCCTTTGCTCTCAACAATTTGGCTGATCTTTTATGCCACACAAACAGGTCAGATGAAGCATTGAAATTACTTGATCAGGCTGTAACAGATAATATTGCAACGCAATCTATGATAGAAGCAACGCGAAAAGAGATTATCGCAGGCTGTGTACCTCTCAATTAAACAAAAAATAAGAACTCTATTGAATATCACATCTGACAGAAAATTTTATGAACTAACTTAAGATAAATAATTGCCCTTTATTCTTTTAAAAGTAACTTTTACACTGTTTAAATGGAATGATTAAGCAAAAGTTAATCGTTGAAAATATACAATCACTTTTAATTGACTGATGGTCGGTCATTTTAAATAGGTAGGTTGAATGGCAATAATAGTAGATAAAGTACAAAAGAGAAAAGATATAGCACTCTCTTGCAAAGAGCTGTTTATAAAAAATGGAATCAAAGATTTAACTGTCTCTGAAGTTGCAAAAGTAGCGGGCGTAGGAAAGGGCACAATTTATGAATATTTTAAAAACAAAGAAGAGATAGTTTTTGAGATAGTCAATATTTTGCTTCAAGAACACAATAGAGAAAAAAAATTAAGAATAGACTCTAAAAGTAGCTCAAAAGAGAAGATTATAGAGTTTTTTGGTGTCTTTTACAGAGATGAAGATGTTGAGCTCAAAGAACTTTATAAGGAATTTATCTCTATAAATCTTGCAAATCCGCAAAAAGAGATGATAGAGTTTCAAAGCGCATGCTCTGCTACATATTTTAAGTGGTTTGAAGAGATAATTCAAACAGGAATAGACAAAGCAGAATTGACTGAATCATCAAAAAATTTAGCGCGAGGGCTCTTTGTAATGGGTGAGGGCTTGTTCGTGTCAAGCTGTACGACAACTACGATAGATAATTTAAAAAAAGAGTTAGATACTTTTTACGATACTTTATTTGAACTTATAGAGGTGAAAAAATGAGAAGATTACTGTTTCTGCTAGCACCAGCTTTGCTCTTTGGAGATGATTTAAAATCGCTCTTGGAGTATGCAAAACAAAATAATGACCTTTTGGTCTCAAGCAAGCTCACTCAAGATGCAAAAGCAAAAGATGTTGAGTCAAAAAAGAGTGCTTATTTTCCGACGATTGATGTGGGTGCATTTTATAAAACCATAGATGAGAGAAATCTCATGCAGGCCGGCGATACTTACAGCGGATATGCGAAAGCCGGCTTAGATGTGTATGACGGAGGGAGAAGATCATCTCTTTTAGAACAGGCAAAAGATGAGAATAAAGCCAGTGAACATGACACAAATGAGATGAGAAAAAGTTTGGCACTTGATATAACAAAAGATTTCTATGCAATTAAAAGTTTAAATGCCTCTTTAGTCGCAAAACAGGATGCTAGTAAATCATTGCAGGAGCAACTCTTGCGAATCAAAAAATATGTTGAGGCTAAACTTGCAACACAAGATGATATAGATAGACTTCAAGCGGCATATGATACAAACATGTATGATATTGAATCTTTAAGACTTCAGATACTCAGCACTCATAAATTGTTGGAGCTAAAAGTGGGTAAAAATATCGATAACCTAGATGACTCAAATTTTAAATTGGTAATTCAGCAAGAGATGGAAAAAAGTGATGGAGTTCTCTCTCTTATGGCAAAAGAGAGTTCGATATTAAATAGTGCAGAGTCGATAAATAGCGCCTACTATCCCCAGATAAGAGTAGAAGACAGTTATAATATTTATGGTTATGGCAGAACGGACGCTGTTCACTTGGCGGGGGCTGATAATCAAAATATTGCTATGATAAGTGCAAATATGAGAATTTTTGATTACGGAACTCTAAGTGATGCGAAACAGGCGGTTGCAATAAGTTCTTATGCATTAAAAGCTCAAGTGGCATATAAAACAAAAGAGCAAAAAATGCAGTATGAACTCTCTCTTTCAAGAATAGAAACGGGTGAAATAAAAATAAAAAGTGCAAAAAGTGCTTTAACTGCAGCGACAAGCGCTTATGTGACAATCAACGAGAAATATAATGTGGGAATAGTTGATTATATAGTATATCTTAATGCTTTGACCGCACAGACAAGTGCTAAAGCCATGTATGAAACATCGCTCAATGAGCTTGAAGTGGCCTATGCCATGTACTATTACTACAGTGGAAAAAATTTAGAGGAGTTTATAAAATGATAAAAATAATAATTGGATTGATGAGTTTGGTTTTGGTTCTGAGTGCAGAAGAGATATATGCTAATTTTCATTCTGAAGCGCAAAAGAGTGCAAATTTGGCTTTTGATGCGAGCGGAGTTGTGAAGAGTGTTTTTGTTGATGTTTCAAGTGTAGTAAAAAGAGGGGATAAACTTGTAGAACTTTATAGTGATGATTTAAAAGCTTCCTTAGAGATTGCAAAAGCTTCGGTGACAAGTGCTGAAGTAACTCTAAAATATGCACAAAAAGATTATGATAGACAGGTAATCATAAAACATCTTATCGATGAAGCACTGTTTGACAAATATGCAATGAACTATGAGAGTGCAAGAGCAGCTCTTCAGGTGGCTAAAGCAAATCTTGCATACAGACAGACACTTTATGACAAAACTATTCTTTATGCTCCATTTGATGGAGTTATTTTTGAGAAAGCTGTTGAAGTAGGTGATGTTGTAAATGGAATGGTTTTGAGAACAATCTTCAAGATTCAGAGCAAAAGTGAGAGAAAACTTGTTTTAGAGTTTGATCAAAAGTATTGGAAAAATGTTGCGGTAGGGCAAACATTTAAGTACACAATTGATGGTGACAAACAAACGTATGAAGGAAAAATTACCAATATATATCCACATGCAAACGATGAGAATAGAAAATTGCTAGCAGAAGTAAAAGCTAAAGATTTTATAGTAGGACTTGTGGGGAACGGCTATATAAATACAGCTGCAAAAGAGTAAAAGCATGTATAAATTAGCAATAAAAAGACCAATTACGACGCTGATGTATGTGTTGACGATGGTTATATTTGGATATATGAGTTTCAAATCTATGCCATCAGCTCTCTTCCCAAATATAGATTTTCCGATAGTTACAATAAAAACAACCTATCCAGGTGCCGAAGCAGGTACGATTGAGTCTCAGATAACAGATAAAATTGAAGAGGCAATATCTCAAATTGGAGGAGTCGATAGTATCACTTCAACAAGTGCTGACAATGTAAGTATTGTTATTGTGAAATTCTTTTTAGAAAGAAAGATGGACGAGTGTGCCAACGATGTACGGGATAAAGTCTCTGCAGTCGTCCTTCCAAAAAATGCAGATGCACCTCTTGTGAGTAAGCTCGATATCGGCGGTGCTTCGGTTATAAACATCTTCTTAACGGCTAAAAACGACAGCATCAAAAACCTCATGCTCTTTGCAGATGAGAAGGTAAAACCAAAGATTCAAAAAATCAACGGAGTAGGTGGAATTAATATAATCGGCTATAAAGACAGAGAGATAAAAATATTTCCGCATGCAGAGGCTCTCTATAAATACGGCATAACAATTGCAGAATTAAATTCAATTGTTGCAAAAGAAAATATAAAAATAGGTGGTGGTAAACTCATCACTTCCACGGAGGAGTTTACTCTCAAAACAAAAGCGGACGCTCTAAGCGTGAGTGAACTTGAAGAGATAGAGATAAAAAGTAATGTAAAATTAAAAGACATAGCAACCGTAAAAGACGGACTCAGCGATTCAAAAAGTTATGCTTCATTTAACGGGGTAGAGGGTGTAATGCTGGAGGTTCAAAAAATATCCGGTACAAATACGTTAGATATTGTTGCCATGGTCAAAAAAGTTGTTCCAGAGCTTAAAGGAATGGCAGATGACAAGTATGATGTTCAAATACTAAACGACACTTCTCCGTTTATTTTAGAGTCACTCAAAAGTGTTGAATTTGACCTCGTTTACGGAGCAATTTTAGCGGCTCTCATTGTTTTTGTTTTTTTGAGAAACTTTACAATAACAATGGTTTCAGCTCTCTCAATTCCAGCTTCCATTATGGGTACTTTCGCACTTATGAATTACATGGGCTTTGAGCTGAATAAGATGACGCTTATCGGTCTTACTCTGGCTATCGGAATTATTATAGACGATGCCATAGTCGTTATCGAGAACATCTACAAAAAAATGGAAGCCGGCATGAGCAAATACGAGGCTGCTTATGAAGGAACAAAAGAGATGGCTTTTACCATTTTGGCAATCTCAGCCATGCTTCTTGCTGTTTTTATCCCTGTTTCTTTTATGAGCGGAATCGTTGGAAAGTTTTTTGAGAGTTTTGCCATGACGGTTGGTTTTGCGATTATCATCTCTTACTCTGTCGCTTTGAGTTTTATCCCGAGTTTGAGTGCTAGAACGCTTCATAAGGGTGAGAGCAGATTTTATAATAGTACAGAGCCGATATTCAAGGGTATTGAGAGAATTTATGAGAGAACTTTAAAAGCTGTTTTGCGATTTAAGGTGATTACTCTGATTTTAGTATTTATAATCTTTTTTGCTTCACTGAGCCTTTTTCCAAAAATCGGTATGGATTTTATTCCAAAAGAAGATAAGGGAGAGTTTGAGGTTGCTCTCAAAGCAAATGCGGGTATATCGCTCGAAGAGATGATAAAAAAATCTAAACTTGTAGAAGAGATGGTAAAGAAAAATCCTGCGGTAGAATATACAACCCTGAGTGTGGGTAACAGCTCTTCACAAGAAAAACATAAAGCGACTATCTATGTAAAACTTGTAGAGAAGACAAAAAGAGCCCTCAATCAGGAACATATTATTCAAGAGCTTAGAGGTGAACTAACTCCATTTAAAAAAGATATGTTCATAACTGCGGCAGCCATTCCAAATATCAAAGGTGCCGGTGTTTCTGTGCCGTACCAGATAGTTTTAAAATCGGATTCGTTTGAAGATTTGATGACTGCAAAGAAAAACTTGACGGAATATTTGGCTAAGAAAAAAGGGTTTGTGGATATTGACACAAATCTTGATGATCCAAAACCTCAGATTGATATAAAAATATTAAGAGATAACGCCTCTAGGTTAGGTGTCTCGGCGTCACAAATTGCTGAGGCAATATCTGTTGCATTTTCAAGTGACATGGAAATTTCCTACTTTGAAGAGAATGGTAAACAGTACGACATCACTCTGAGATTTAGCGATGAAAATAGAATGAGCCTAGAGGATATTAAAAAACTTCAGTTAAGAACAAGCAGTGGAAATTTGGTTTACCTTGATGGGCTCGTTGAGTTTAGCAAGAGTACTACACTTGGGGCTATAAATCACTTTGACAGACAGAGACAGGTTATAGTTTACTCAGACCTTTTCGGACTTGATTTGGGTGGAGCAGTTGCATATACAAAAGCAGAAATTGATAATCTCATGCCAAAAGGTGTTATTTACAGATTTACGGGCTTTGCTGAAGAGATGGTAAAAACAGGTAAAGCTTTCGGCACGGCGCTGAGCCTCTCCGTAATCTTGATGTTTATTATTTTGGCGATTTTGTATGAGTCTTTGATTCAGCCGATTATCATCATGGTTGCACTTCCACTGAGCATCATCGGGGTTATGTTGGCTCTGTATCTCAGCGGACTGCAGTTTAGCCTCTTTGTAATGATTGGATTTATGCTTCTCATGGGGATGGTCGGCAAAAATGCCGTCCTGCTGGTGGACTTTGCAAACAACGCCGTAGCAAGTGGAAAGAGTGCAGATGAAGCACTCATCGAAGCGGGGGAGAAGAGACTTCGCCCAATTCTCATGACAACAATCGCTATGGTTTTTGCGATGCTGCCATTAGCTTTAGGCACAGGTTTGGGAAGTGAAACAAAAGCACCTATGGCAATAGCAATCATAGGCGGACTTTTAAGCTCTATGGTTCTTACTCTGCTTGTTGTTCCTGTGATTTACAGATTAATAAGCCCGCTCGACAGATGGCTTAGAAAATTTTATGAGACAGATCAAATTAAATAAATAGAGCAAAATATAGGCTTTGTTTTCTTTCTTATTTCACCTCTTTTGAGGTGAAGCACACATGTTCACTCAATCCAATTTTTTAGGTTGAGTGCGTCCACTTTTTGTCTTGACTCAAAATAAATCTTCTTTTTTTTGTTGTTCTGGCTGTTCACGCTGAGTTATAAAATCATCTGAGAATTTTTCAAGTGAGTCAAATGAAATAACAGCATCCCTCTCTTTGGCAATAAACACTTCCTCCTGATTTTCAACCTGACTCTGACCATTAGAAGAAATTTTTGCAGTTGTCATTTTGAACTCCCTTTGCAATACAATATATATTTATGAGTATATATTATATGTGAAAATTTATCAACTTGATATGTGGATATTGTAGTTTTGTTGAAGTACGCATTCGACTTCGTGAGAGGTGAACGAGAGAAAAACGAGAAACTTTATTTTTCAAAAATCATATAGCTGCCTATAATTATTAAGAATACTCCGAAGATGATTTTGAGAGTATGTGTATCAATATGGTTCACGGTACGCGCTCCTATCCAGCCACCAATTATCGCCATGGCAGCAATAATAAAGGCTGCACGAAAATCTACATTTCCGTTACGGTAATATTCTAAAACAGC
Source organism: Sulfurimonas sp. (assembly GCA_041662325.1). GTDB lineage: Bacteria > Campylobacterota > Campylobacteria > Campylobacterales > Sulfurimonadaceae > Sulfurimonas. Next base: position 115,620 of record JBAZSU010000001.1, read on the forward strand.
GGCAATACCAATTGGCGGTAGCAGTACAGCCAGACTTGTGCCAACTGCGAGTTTTTGAGAAAATCCAGCTAAATACATAAGTGCCGGTACTATAAAGATACCTCCGCCGACACCAAACAATCCAGCTAGTATGCCTGATGACAATCCTATGACCATAAATGTAACCCAATACATAGTAATTCCTTTTTTTGATACTACAATCATAGGATTATACCTATTTTTCTCGTTCCATCTTCCGAGATTGAATGTGTACATGCATCCTTAAGTCAAACTCAACTACAATACCTTTAGAGTCAGTATAAATTATTTATTCATGTCGAAGATGAAAATAAAATAGAGAGGTTAAAAATAAAATGATTCAAATAAACAGCGCAACAAAATTTACACTCCTGCTTATGTCCATGATGACTATGATGTCCAATGTTGCGATTGTAACAACTTTGCCACACCTTAGCTCGGTTTTTAAAGGTGTAGAAAATATTGAGTTTTTATCAAGACTAATGATTACTCTTCCCTCATTAGCTATAGCTATTCTCGCGCCGTTTTTGGGGCATGTTATAAGTCGGTTTGGCAAAAAGAGTTCGGCAATTGTTGCGCTCTTCTTTTTTTCAATTTTTGGAAGTGCAGGGCTCTATTTAGAAACAATATATCAACTTTTAGCTTCAAGATTCTTCTTCGGAATAGCAATCGCCGTCTTGATGATAGTCTCAACTTCTTTAATTGGTGATTACTTTAAAGATGAGGCAAGACACAAATTTATGGGACTTCAGAGTGCATTTATGGCTCTTGGCGGAGTTTTTTTTCTTGTTGGCGGCGGTTTTTTGTCAGATATTAGCTGGAGATACCCGTTTGGAATCTATTTGGTTGGATTTCTAATAATTATCTTTGTTGCAAAATTTTTAGTTCAAAGTGATGCGCATGCAGCCGAAGAAAAAACTGAAATAATTCATAACCTTTTACCAATCTATATTCTAGCCTTTTTACTTATGATGATTTTTTATATCCTGCCGACACAAATGCCGTTTTTGATTATCAATGTTTTTCATGCAAGCGGCACACTCGCAGGCGAAATCATATCTACAGCATTTATATTCAATGCTCTTGGTGCTATGAGCTTTGTATTCTTAAAAAAGCGGTTCGATTTCAAAACAATATATTTGATAGGGATGGGCATAGTTGCTGTCGGTTTTATACTGATAGGTCTGGTAGAAAATGTATATCTCTTTTTTTTAACATCACCGATTATGGGTTTCGGGGGTGGAGTGCTTATGACAAATGTGACAGCATGGATGTTAAGTCATGCGCACCATACAAAAAGAGTAAAATCATCAAGCTACTTAACAAGTGCGCTTTTCCTCGGACAGTTCAGTTCACCGATTGTTTTTCATCCTTTTGTAAGCTATTTTGGAATTGAACACTTTTTTGAATCAATTGGAACATTGTTGATTGCTGTTTTGTTACTTTTATTTTTGTATAAGAACTTTTTAAAAAGAAAATAATTTAATATAAATTTTTTATTTCAATCTCTTTGTTTTGCTGAGGTTACTCCTATTTTAGGTGCATTTTTTTTGCACTTGATATAAGTTATAAATATTAGTTATTTTTATAACTTGTAAGTGTTCTTGAAGTTTAATTGATTTAAACTTAGTGACAGTGAGTGGATTAACACTCTTAAGCTTATTTGAAGGGGTGGGTTATGGTCGAAAGAAGAGAGGCTTTTGCAAAAATATTTAGTGCCAAGGGTGTAAGAGTTGATACCAACCGTGGTGAAGAGTATTATGACTCTTTGATGCAAACAATGACTCAAAGGCTTGAAGAGCTTGAAAAGTCGCCGGCTGCTTCAAGGACTTCGATTAAAACTCTTTTGGAATCTGAGGGAGTAAGCCGAAGAGATTTTATGAAGTGGGCAAGTGCTACATGTGCTGCTTTGATGCTGCCATCCAATTTTACTCCTCTAATTGCCCAAGCCGCAGAGCTTATGAACAGGGTTCCTATAATTTGGTTAGAACTTCAAGATTGTGCGGGTAACTCCGAAGCAATTTTAAGAAGTGATGCCCCTACAATCGATGAGCTTCTTTTGGAAATTATCTCTTTAGAATTTCATGAAACACTTATGGCAGCAGCCGGACATCAGGCTGAGGCACAACTTGAGAATGCAATGGAAACCTTCAAGGGAAAATATCTTTGCGTAGTTGAAGGTTCTATCCCTATGGGTGCCGGAAAAGAGTGGTGTACCATCGGTGCAAAGGGTGAAACTTTTGAAGAACATTTAAAACATGTTGCAAAAAATGCCGCGGCCCTCATCGCTGTCGGCACTTGTGCGACTTTTGGCGGTGTTCCGGCAGCGTCTCCAAATCCGACAGGTGCGGTCGGTGTTCAAGATGTTATCAAAGGTAAGCCGATTATTAATATTCCTGCTTGTCCTGCAAACCCTGCAAATATAACGGGAACAATTTTACACTTTGTTCTCACCGGACAAATCCCTGAGTTAGATCATTTAAACAGGCCAAAGTTTGCTTTTGGATACCGCATACATGATAACTGCGAGAGACGCGCCCATTTTGATGCAGGCGAATTCGTAGAAGAGTGGGGCGATAAAGGTGCTCAGAATAACTTTTGCCTTTATAAAATGGGATGTAAAGGACCGATGACATTTAATAACTGCTCGATTGTGCGATACAACGAGGGTGTAAACTGGCCAATTGGTGCAGGACATGGCTGTATTGGATGCAGTGAGCCGCAATTTTGGGATAAATATGCACAAGAGAGACCAATGTCAAAAAGACGATTTAAAGCACCGCTGGGTGGAGTTGAAAAATCTGTGGATGAGTTTGGTTTAGGGCTGCTTAGTGTTACGGGCATAGGTATTGGAATACATGCAATTTCCAGCATGATAGCAGGAAAAAAAGAGGGAGATGAATCATGAGTAAACATATAATTGTAGATCCAATCACTAGAATCGAGGGACACTTAAGAATAGAAGCTGTGATTGATGATAATAATGTAATTCAAGATGCCTTTGCAAGTTCTACAATGTTTAGAGGAATTGAAACCATTTTAAAAGGTCGCGATCCCAGAGATGCAGGACTCCTTGCTATGAGAATCTGTGGTGTTTGTACAGGAACGCATTACCAAAGAAGTATCGAAGCAGTTGAAGATGCTTTTAAAATTACCATTCCTAAAAATGCCAGACTTGTAAGAAATCTTATTCAGGGTGCTTTGTATATACACGATCATGTGGTTCACTTTTATCATCTTCATGGGCTTGATTGGGTGGATATTACAAGCGCATTGAACGCTGATCCTGCAAAGGCGGAAGAGGAGTCTTTTAATTGGACTAGAACCCCTTACGGCGTTAGTAAGTCTGAGCTAATAGTCATCCAAGAGAGGCTGACTAAGTTTGTGAAACAGGGAAGACTCGGAATTTTTTCGAACGCATATTGGGGAAATAAAAGTTATAAGCTCTCTCCTGAGCAAAATTTAATTGCAACAGCGCATTACCTTCAAGCGCTCGATTTGCAAAGAGATGCAGCTAAACTTATGGCTATCTTCGGCGGTAAAATGCCGCATCCTCAAAGTTTAGTGGTTGGAGGTGTGACATGTGTGCAAGATATAAAAAATCCAGAGAGAATTGCTCTGTTTAAAACACTTCTTAAAAAACATACAAATTTTATTAAAAATGCGTATCTTCCTGATTTGGCGATGGCGGGTGTAAAATATGTGGATGAAGCACTGGATGGAACGGGCGGAGGACTTAAAAACTTTATGACCTATGGAGATTTCAGGCTTGACGATACAGGTTTTTATAAATCGGCACTGCTTTTTCCCAGCGGTGTAGTTTTAAATGGAGATTTGAGTAAAGTTTACCCGTTTGACCAAATAAAAGTCGCAGAAGATGTAACACACTCTTGGTACACTGCAAGCGGAGCGCAACACCCTTATGATGGGACAACAAATCCAAATTATACAGGTTTAGAGAAAAAAGAAGATGGGTATGCCTACCTTAAAACCAAAGAAAAATATAGTTGGATTAAGTCACCGATGTATGATGACACGAGGGTTGAGGTTGGACCTTTGGCCCGAATGGTTGTAGGCGTCGCGTCGGGCGATGCAAGAATTACAAAATATGTAACCAACTTTTTGGCACTTCTGGGTGATAAATTGGCTCTTGGCAAGCCAGCTCCCGTAGCCGCACTTTTTTCAACTGTAGGAAGAACTGCAGCTAGAGCAATTGAAACGGAACTTATGGCTGATATTATGCTTGAATGGGTTGATGAACTTGCCGCCAATGTGGCAGGTGGAGATTTGAGCACATGGACAGAATTTGATTTTGACAAAGTCTCTAAAGATGCCAAAGGGCATGGTTTGGCAGAGGCTCCTCGCGGCGCTTTAGGGCATTGGGTGAAAATCAAAGACGGAAAAATAGAAAATTATCAAGCAGTAGTCCCATCCACATGGAATGCAGCGCCAAGAGATTATAAAGAGAGAAAGGGTGCGTATGAAGCGGCGCTTATCGGCACAAAGGTAGCAAATCCTGAACAGCCACTTGAAATTTTGAGAACGATACACAGTTTTGACCCTTGTATTGCATGTGCGGTTCATATAGTGGATACAAAAGGTAAAGAGCTAGGGCATTTTAAAATCAACACAAGCTGTTCTATATAAATAAGGAGTGGGCTATGAGTTATAAAAAAGTAGAGAGAATGACCGCCTTTATGAGAATAAATCATTGGGTAGTAGCTGTCTGCATAGTTGCGGCGGTGATTACAGGCTTGTATATCGGTCATCCTTATTATCAAAGTTTTATTGCTGACTCCGCTGTAGATAAATATGTAATGGCATGGAACCGATTGGTACATTTTATGGCGGCTGTTATATTTGACGTGAGCAGCGTAGTTGTAGCATATTTATATTTTTTTTCAAGGTTTGAAAAGGCATATAAAAAACTTGTACCGACTTGGACAAACATTAAAGAATTTGTGTTTATTTTTATAAATTTGCTAACATTTAACCGAGTGAAAAAATTTGACTCTTCACATGCCGATAGTTTTAATGCCGTATTTTTCTTTATATTTCACATAATGCTTTTGTGGATGCTTTTAAGCGGTCTTCAACTTTATGTACATGGACAGGCATCGGGAATAAGCGCAATAGGCACTTGGTGGCCTTGGTTGCTTCATTTTCTGACTGATTGGACGGTGGCTGTAACAGGTGGAACATATATGGATGTGAGACTTTGGCATCATTTCAGCATGTACGCGATTATTGTTTGGATTATGTTTCATGTTTATTATCAAATATGGAGAACAGTTTTCTGGCAAGAGGGTGATATTGGCATTGTTGTCGGCGGCACAAAATTTGTAAAAGAGTAGAGTGCATTTCTGTATCGTGTCATGTGGGAATATTTTCGCATGGCATAGTTTTTTAAAGGGCAGTGTTTAATATGAAAACAGCAATCATTGGTGCAGGAACTATAATATTTCAAGATGAGGGTGTCGGTGTTTATGCCGTAAAATATCTTGAAGAAAATTATAATTTTTCAGAGGATGTCACCTTGGTTGATGGCGGAGTTTTAGGATTTCAACTTATGACTTACTATCAGGATTATGACAGAGTTTTGATACTAGACACTTTAACAATGGACGATGCGGCAGGTTCTATTTACAACCTTCCGGGAGAAGAGCTTTTAGGGCTTGGAAGTTATAAACAGACTGCTCATGAGGTAGAGATAACAGAGATGTTAGAGATTTGCTCACTTTTAGAGAGAATGGCAGAGGTGAGTGTAATCGGAATAATTCCTAGAGATATTCAAAGTGTTAACATAGGTTTAAGTGATGAAATAAAAGCAAAGTTCGCCGATTTTATAGCTGCAACTTTGAGTGAATTGGACAATTCCGGTGTGGAATATGAAAAAAAAGATATTCATATTCCTTTAGAGCGTATAATACATTCTTACGCAAATCCACAAAGTGAGTATAAAAATGGCAATTCAACAGATAATAGGCTACAACTCTAAAAACAGATATTTTGCAGGTTTTTTGCAGGAGCTTATAAAAGAGAGTGGCATAGTCGCCAATGTATCTCAAAAAGATAAAGAGATTGTTTTGGTGATGGATGACAGAGATGAAAAAACATTAGCGAGATTTAGTTTACTTACGACTAAATATTTACCCCACTCAATTTTTTTGGGAGATATAAAAACAGTCGGCGAAAATATAGAAATAACACCATCCAACTTTACCTCCCCAACTTACAATATCTCTTTATGCCCGAAATGTTTAGAAAATATATCTAATCCCTCAAGTGAAAATTATTTAGATGACACCATAATGTGCCATCATTACAGCAATAGCGAAGAAAAAGAGTACAAAGATACTACAATTTTCTCTCCACACTATAAAGACGGTGATACACTTTTAGTAGTTGAACCCAAAAATATATATAATCTGTTTGTAATGACCGAGGATGAGATAAAAGCTCTTTACTCAATAGAAAAACCGACTTTAAAAGTAACTATAAAAGATGAAACTTTAAAAGAATTAATCGGCAAAAAATTTATAAATATTAAATCAGTTTATAATGTAAGAAGCACTTTGGTAGCACTCAACGCAAAAGACAGTGAAGTTCCTTATCTCTTTTTTGAAGATGCGAACGACATAAAAGTTGTGGTAATTCAAAAAAATATTACTATGATAAAAGAGACAAAAGGTCTGCAACAATCCCTTGAAGAGTTAAGCAATGAGCCTGACATCAATAGATTTTTAAACATCAAAAATGAGGCTGGATTTAGCAAAAATGCAATCGGGGCAAATTTGAGCTTAGAGCATGGCATATCTTTTATGGTCTGTCATGAGCTTGGAGCCAAAAAAGTTTTGATGTTTCAGCCCTTTGTTCTATCTGAAATTTTAGAGCAGATGCACTCAGATGAAACAAAATCAAAACTGCTGGTTAATTTTGAAAACAGATATCCGGATATTATCAATGAAATGAATTTAAATGAAACTTATGGTTTATTTGAAACACTTGCTTCTATCCTAGAACTGAAAAATAGAAGCTATCAGGAAAGCACAGCTTTTGAAGCACTAAGTGATAAATCTTTAGAGTTTCATGGAAACGGCGGCTTAAAAATAGATACCTTTTTTACTGACAAAGGTTTTGATTATCTTTCCTTTATTGGTTCAATTATGAGTTTTAAATTAGCGGCAACAGATGATCATTATTTGGCATATTCAATCTTTGAAGCTCTAGGCGATATGGTTATTGCAACTTGTAATCAGCTAAAAATAAAATATAATATAGAGAATTTTGTAATGATGGGAAATATGTTTGAAAACAGTGTTATCTACAGCAGAATATTGAGTAAATTCCAGTTAAGCAATCCGCACTTCTCAAAGGTTTTTGCTTTAGATGACTAGAAAAAGCTTTTTTATAAATGGTGTTGTTCAAGGAGTTGGATTTCGTCCATTTATTTATAAGCTGGCGTGTGAAAATAATTTAGTCGGGTTTGTGAAAAATGACGGTAATGGAGTGGAACTGGAAGTCGAAGGAAGTAAAAAAAATATAGCTCTTTTTGAAGAGCAACTTTATACAAAGTTGCCGCCCCTTGCAAGAATAGACAAGATAGAAGTCAAAAATTTACAACTGCTTTATGAAAAAAGTTTTGAAATTTTACAAAGTTCAATCAATCCGCATAATTCAAAAACAGCTCTAATCTCTCCCGACATTGCCACATGCCACGACTGTTTGGAAGATATTAAAAAAGCCGGAAAATATCACAATTACTTTGCCACGAACTGCACAAACTGCGGACCTAGATACTCCATAATAAAAACCGTTCCTTACGACAGAAAACAGACCTCCATGCAAAAGTTTAACATGTGTAAATCGTGCGAAGAAGAGTATACAAATCCGCTAAACAGAAGATACCACGCACAGCCAATCTCTTGTAATAATTGCGGACCGAGTTTGAGGTTGATGGTTAAGAACGAAGAGGTAAAGGTCAGTGATGATGAGAAGTTTAGAAAGCTAGCAGACTTTATAAAAGATGGTGCAATTGTTGCCATAAAAGGCATCGGCGGCTTTCACATCGTTTGTGACGCAACCCATGATGAGGTTGTTTCAAAGTTAAGAGAGTTCAAAAACAGACCCACAAAACCATTTGCAATAATGTGCAAAGATATTGTGCAGATAAAATCTTTGGCATGTGTCAATGAGAAAGAGGAGGAGTTGCTTGTCTCAAAAGAAGCTCCGATAGTTATTTTGAAAAAAAGTGTATTCTCCTATGTAAAACTATCAAAATTTTTGGCTCCGAATATAGACAGAATAGGGTGCATGCTAGCCTACACACCGCTTCATCATTTATTATTTAAGCATTTACACACTCCCATAGTTGCCACAAGCGCGAACTTGGGAGATGAACCTGTCATAACTAAAATGGAAGATATAATTGCCAAGCTTCCGTTTGTCGCTATTATTTTGGATTTTGACAGAGATATTGTGAACGGTGTGGATGACTCTCTGCTTCAAGTCATCAATGGAAAAACCCAGATATTAAGACTTGCGCGCGGATACGCCCCAAAGGTTATAAAACTCTCCTTTAAGAGTGAGAAAAAAATTCTCGCAGTCGGCGCAAATCAAAAAAATTCCATTGCTTTTGTGATGGATGACAACATCATACTCTCCCCGCATATAGGCGATTTAAACAGTCTCAAAGCCTTTGAATATTTTGAGCGCACAATTGAGACTTTCAAAAGATTTTATGATTTTGAACCGGATATTATTGTGCATGACAAACATCCAAATTACGAAACAACGAAATGGGCGAAAAAGCAGCAAACAGAGCTTGTAGAAGTCGGACACCATTTGGCACATATTTATGCATGTATGGCTGAATTTGGGTTGAACGGTGATTACTTAGGTTTTAGTTTTGACGGCACGGGATTTGGGGATAACGGCATGCTTTGGGGCGGAGAGGTCTTTGTGGGAAATAAGAGAAAATACCATTTCAAACCTATAAAACTTTTAGGTGCAGAAAAAGCGATAAAAGAGCCGAGACGCGTGGCGCTGAGCATGCTTTTTGATGCATTAAGTTTGGAAGAGGTTCAAGAGCTTGATTTGGCATGCGTAAAAGAGTTTTCACATGAGAACTTAAAACTACTGCACCAAAGCCACACAAAAAATCTAAACGCACCGCAAAGCTCTTCCGTAGGCAGAATATTTGATGCCATGGTTTCATTGAGTGACATCGCTCAAACCATAAGCTACGAGGGAGAGAGCGGACTTTTATGTGAGAGCTACTACGATGAAAATATAACAAAAAGTTTCAATTATGTCATAATGGATGGTGTCATTGATATTAAAATAGTAGAATACATTTTAAATAATAAATTTGAGAAAAAAGAGCTAAATAGTATGTTTATAAATACTCTGTTACAAATTATAATAAACATCTCAAAAAAAGAAAAATTAGAAGTGATTCTTAGCGGTGGGGTATTTCAGAACAAAACTCTGTTAGATCTTACAGTAAAAAGATTAGAAAAAGAAAATATCACCTGTTTTCACCAGCAAAACAGTGCCATTAATGATGGTGGGATAGCCCTTGGACAGGCATATTTTTGCGTGAAAAATAAATAGTATAAAACAATAGAAGAGAAAGATGCTTGATAAAATTATAATTTATATTAAAAGAATGAATGGTTTTGAAAAAAGTCCGCCAAGAAAGCCTTTTTCAAAAATTCTTTGGTCATGGCTGGGTGCATTTTTAGGCATTTATATTATTTCAATTTTAAATGACAGTATTCACTCCAATGTAATAGATAAAATTTTTCTTATTGGCTCATTTGGTGCGTCCGCAGTACTGATATATGGTGCACCGCAAGTGGAATTCTCTCAGCCTCGGAATGTTTTGGGAGGGCATATTTTATCAGCGTTAGTTGGGGTGACTGTTTATAAATTTTTACCTTTTGATCCCGCTGTTTTAAGTGCTATTGCTGTTTCGGTGGCTATTGCAGTTATGCATTTTACAGGTACTCTTCATCCGCCGGGCGGGGCTACTTCATTAATCGCAGTCATCGGAAGTTCTCAAATACATGAGATTGGATATACATTTGTTTTTCTTCCGGTTGCACTGGATGCCTTTGTGATGCTTCTTGTTGCACTACTTGTTAATAATTTATCAAAAAATCCAAAAAGGCACTATCCGCGTTATTGGCTCTAAATGGTGGGAAAATTGCTTTGGGGCAGATTTCTACTCTTTTTTCCATAAATTTTAAATCTGTTTGATATAATTCCAATATTATATCAAAGGAATTTAATCGTGATAAAAGTAAGAAAAGTTTTTAATATTGTGGTTTCGGGTGTTTTGCTTGCTCTTTTTGGCGGATGTGCCGGTACGGTTAGCGGTCCGCAGGTAAAGTCGGAGTGTATGCAAGAAGGCGTCAGTGCTCCTTTGTGGATATGTAAACCTCAGGTAATGAATGGATATGCAAGCTTGGGAATAGCAGAAAAATATAAAGCTAATCCGACTCAAACAATAAAAGATGCTCTTGCAAATGGTCGTACCGAGATTACAAAACAGATACAATCGCAAGTTAAAGATAAAATTAATAATTTTTCCCGTATAACCGTAGTAAGCAGTAAAGAAAAAGTTGATAATCTTTATTCATCTATCGCAGAGGAAGTGAAACCAAAAAATATAACTCTTGAGAAAGAGATGAAATCTTGGATCTCCCCTTCTGGCAAATTATATGTACATGTCATAGCTCCAAAATCAACTTGTGATGAACAAATTAAAATAGCAGTTAAAACAAGCTATTCAAATGACAGGGTTACATGGCTCAGTTTTAAGTCCAAAGAGGCATTGAATAATCTTGAAAAAGAGTTTGGTGTAACGATGCCAAAAGAGCAGCAGGTAAATGTGGAAGAAATGTTTCGGACAGAAAAGGTAATGCAAAGCTCGGTAGGACGAAATAGAAAAAAATAGTGGCAAAGAAATTTCACATTATTAAAAATTTTGATATAAATTTATCAAAATTTTTTCCTGCAAAGACTCTTCATAATTAAACTTAAACTCAATCTCTTTCAGATAATAAAAAAAATTTTCACCACTCACACCCCTATATTTCAGAATTGATTTCTCAAAAAAAAGCCAAAACTGCGTGATAAGATTTTCTCTTTTTTGCGTTTTAGAAATTTTATTAAACATCATAAACTTTGAGAATTCTTTGAAATAGACCTTTTCCATTCCATCGTCTAAAAACTGATTCTTATATCTGCTTAGATTTTGCATGAGAAGGTTATAGATTTTGTCGTCGTAGTGAAATGTTAAAAAATTCTGGGCGTCAAAAATATTCTCTTTTATCTTTTTTTTGCTTTTTTCCAAGTAGATGTATTCGTCGTACTCCACCACTGTTTTATCTTTGTACGCATCTTCTAAAAAATTCGCAATTAATTGGCGAAAGAGCTTATATCTGTTTTTTACAGTCACATAATTTATGCTTAGTTTTTTACTCGCTTGGTGAATTGTGAGGTTTTCACAAAAGCAGGCTATCAGTGCTGAATCAGTTTCTGTTCTTTTTGCAGAGAACTTTTTTTTGCACTTTGCACATTTCAGTTGTCCTGATTTAAGTTCATAGAGTTTTTCATGATTACAATAGATACATTTCATAATGGATTTTAACACAAGTTGGTGCCAAAAATAACTAAGAAATAGAAAAATTAATAATACTTTTACAATAAAGATATAGAATAGTGAGAGTTATTACTATGAAGAGGTTAAAGATGGAAAGCTTAGGATTGGTTCTTATATTTTGGTATGGCGTATTACATGCTTTTGGAGCTGACCACCTGACTGCAATTGCGGATTTTTCTATCGGTAAAAACAAAAAGAAGACTATGCTCATTACAACTCTTTTTGCCATTGGACATGGATTGTCTCTTTTCATTTTTGCGAAAATTTTAGAGAGTTATCGTATAAGTGAAGCTATTTTGGGTTATGGAGATATTATCTCATCCACGGTTATACTCAGCATTGGAATCTATCTTCTATTTATGGTTTTTACAGACCGTATTCAGCTGCACAAACATATTCACCATGGAAAAGAGCATGTTCACATCTGGTTTGGCAAAGAGCATGCCCACAGCAATACCGATACAACTTCAGCATTCACTATCGGTGCATTAATGGGCATAGGCGGAGTTCGCGGCATGCTCATTACTCTCGGTGCGATTGAAGGGCAGAATGTTGATTTTATGATGGTTCTTGCTTTTACTCTCGGGGTCATGAGCATATTTGTCGGTTTTGGCGTTGTGATACTCTATATTAATAAAAATCTACTAAACTCTAAACAAAATTTAAAAAGAGTATTCGCAACTGCCGGAGTTGTATCGGTAATTGTCGGCTCAAGTATGTTACTAAATTAAAGGATAAATCAGATGTGTAAAGATTGCGGTTGTAGTATAACAGAACATTCCCATGAAGAAAAAGCTCATTCTCATAGCCATCATGGAGAACATTCACATGGACATCATCATGGGGATTCACATAAACATCAAGAGGCACACAAGCATCTTCATGATAATCCACAGCTCAATGACCCTAAAACTATTTCGGTTATTACAAAAATTTTGGATAAAAATGACCAAGAGGCTGGGCATAACCGTGAGCATTTTAATTCGCATGGAGTGTTGTGCATCAATCTTATGAGTAGTCCGGGAAGCGGAAAAACAGCCCTGCTCGAGGCATTGTCAAAAATTACAGAGTTTAAATTCTGTGTCGTCGAGGGCGACTTGGAGACAAGCAAAGATGCCGACAGACTCACCGCATGCGGAGTTCAGGCACACCAGATTCAAACAGGTTCTGCCTGTCATCTGGACGCTTTTATGGTGCATAAAGCTCTGCATCACATGGATTTAGAGAAGATGGATGTTTGTTTTATAGAGAATGTAGGAAACCTTGTCTGTCCGGCGAGTTATGATGTGGGAAGCCACTTAAATATTGTACTTGTAAGTATTCCGGAGGGCGAAGATAAAATTGCAAAATATCCGGTCATGTTTCGACAGGCAGACTTGATTTTGTTTACAAAAACAGATTTGTTGCCATATTTTGAGTATGACATGGAGAAAGAGAAAGAGATGGCAAGAAAACTCAAGCCGAGTGTTGATATACTCGAAGTCAGCACTAAAGATGAAGCATCGCTTAAAAAAGTGGCTTCATGGATTAAGTTCAAAATGGAGCTGAGATAATGTGCCTCTCGATACCGAGTAAAGTTGTAAAAATAAACAAAGAAAACAACATGGCAACGGTTGACACCATGGGTGTTCAAAGGGAAGCAAGTTTAGGTTTAATGGGTGAAGATGATGTGAAGATAGGCGATTATGTACTTCTGCACATCGGTTTTGTTATGAATAAGATTGATGAAGAAGATGCACTTCTTTCTCTTGAAACATACAGACAAATCATAGAAGCTATGGATGAAGAAGATAGACAAAGAGCGATTTTAGAAGGGGATGAATGTCCTAATAGAGGTGATTAAAATGGGACTGGAACTTAAAAATCTTTATGATGATTTTAGAGATGCAGCGACCATTAAGGCGTTCGCAAGAGTCATAAAAGAAGATGCTAAAAAGTTAGAAAGAAACATCAACATCATGGAAGTTTGCGGTGGACATACACATACTATTATGAAATATGGACTTCCTCAGCTTTTGCCTTTAAATATAAAGTTTATTCACGGTCCCGGCTGTCCTGTTTGTATTATGCCAAAAGAGCGAATTGACCATGCCTATGTTTTGAGTATGCAGCCGGATGTTATTCTCGTGACTTTGGGCGACATGATAAAAGTGCCCGGAAGTAACGGAAGCCTTCAAGATGCGAGAAGCAAAGGTGCAGATGTACGTTTTGTTTACTCTCCGCTTGAGTGTTTAAAAATTGCACATGAAAACCCGTCAGCCAAGGTGATTTTCTTTGCCATCGGTTTTGAGACGACTACGCCCATGACGGCTGCACTTCTTGATGCAGTGATAAAACAAGACATAAAAAATGTTTTTTTTCATATAAACCATGTAACAGTTCCGGAGGTTATGAAAGAGCTTATAGATTCCAGAGATATCCATGTCGACAGTTACAATAACAAAATAGATGCATTTCTTGGACCTTCACATGTCAGTGTAATAAGCGGAAGCAAGATTTATGAAGAGTTTCCAAGAGACTATAATCGTCCGGTAGTTGTCGCAGGATTTGAGCCGGTTGATGTTATGCAGGCAATAAGCATGATAGTAAAACAGTTTATAGAGGGCAGATGTGAGCTTGAAGTGGAGTACAAAAGACTTGTAACCTACGATGGAAATATTAAAGCCCAAGAGCTGGTAAACAGATATTTTGAAAAAACAGACCTCTTTAAATGGAGAGGCTTGGGCAATATCCCTAAAAGCGGACTCAAACTCAGAGCAGAGTTTAAAGCGTACGATGCAGAAGTTATTTACAAAGATGTTCTGCCTCTTCAAGAGATAGAAGACCATAAGCTGTGCATATGCGGAGATATATTAAGAGGTATGGCGAATCCGCCGGAGTGTACTATTTTTGGAACTGCATGTAAACCGACTTCGCCAATAGGTAGTTGTATGGTAAGCAGCGAAGGTGCATGTGCAGCGTACTATAAATACGGAAATCTTTTATAGGTGAAGATATTATGGATACTACCGAGTGGCTCAAAAAACTAAAAGAGTTTAAAAAATATGTTAATAACTTTTTAAAACATCAAAAAGAGAGCATTGAAGATATTCATAAACTCAGAGTGATGAGCAGAGAGCTGTTTTCATTACTTGGAACTGATGAGCCTTTTTCTAAAGGTGTGAAAAAAGTTATTAAAACAAGCAACAAGGTAAGAGATATTGATGTGTTTTCTGAGATTTACCTCAAATCTTTGCCAAAACAATATCTAAATGAGTTGGATACAAAAAGTATAATAAAATCTGTAAATGAGCATAGAAAAAAAGAGATAGACAAACTGCACTATTATCTCAAAACTTTATTTATACCGGAGAGTGCGGAGTTTCACAACGAGAATCAAGAGATTGATGTAATAAATGGTGAGGATATAAAGTTAGATAAGGAAGAGTTACACACATATAGAATTTATATAAAAAAAATATTATTCATGGAAAAAAACAGTTCTGCAAAAGATGAAAAAAAGATTAAAACGCTGAACAAAATAAAAGATATTTTAGGCACTATAAATGACAACTATAATGGAGTGAAAGAATTGAGCAATTTTGATATAAAGCCAAATATATTCAAAAAAATAGAAATGTTCACCCAAAAGCAAAATTTCAGACTATTTAAACAATTCAAATATTTAAATCAAAAGGTAAAGAAAGGGTCTTCCATGAAAAAACTGTACATAATCAGACATGCAAAATCAAGCTGGGAAGAGACTTCACTAAGTGATTTTGAGCGACCTTTAAACAAAAGAGGCAGAGCAGATGCTCCTTTTATGGGAAGCAAACTTAAAGAAAAAAAAGTCATTCCCGACCTTATATTCTCAAGTCCTGCACTAAGAGCAAAAACTACCGCAGAGATAATTGCAAAAAAAGTAGAGTTTAAAAAAGAGATTGTGTTTGATGAAAATATTTACGAATCAAGCGTGAGTGAACTCCATAAAATAGTGAGTGAGATAGATGATAAAAACAGGGTCGTATTTTTGTTCGGGCATAATCCAAGCCTCAACATGCTCGCCCAAAATTATCTAGATTTTAATGAAAACATCCCGACATGCGGGGTCGTGGAGATAGAGTTTGATTGTGACAGTTGGAGTGAAATTAGTGCAGAAAATGCAAGATTTGTGTCGTTTGATTATCCGAAAAAGTAATATGCTAACAACAATAAATAACTTAGATGATTTGTCATATGTACTATACAACAAGTCAATGAATGGACTTAAAAATTGTATTGAGTTGTCGCATACCGCAAATGAGTTATATAGCAATATAATGAGTAATGAAAATATAAATTTATTAAATGAACGACAGAAGTTGGAAAATTATAATAGAGAATTTCAAAGTTATTCTATAGACGCAATTGTATATTTTCAAGCTATGATTGAAGCAGATTTAAATAAATGGGTGAAGAAATATAATTTATCGAGTGAAAGTTTCTCAAAAAAATGGGAAAATGTACAAAAGTATTTTAATATAGAGTCTGATTATTTTAATGAATGGGATAAGGTGTACAAACAATATAGAATTACATTCTTGCATGCAGATGAAAAAAAAGTTGAAAATAATATAAAGAAATTTAACGATTTAAGTATTTATGAACTTTATGATTCTATTAAAAATGGTTGGTTTGCATATACTGAAATCTTGTATCATTCTTTGGAAGAAAATAATATTAGAAAAGATAATTTAGAAGAAAATTGGAAACACAATAAAATAAATCAGCAGATTGATGATTTAAAAGATAGTCTATATAGTTTCAGTCAAATAAGTGAAGAAATAGTGTTCAAAATATTAAAGGAACTGAGAAATTCAAATAAAAATAAAGAAGATGATGATGAATAAAACAATAACCTTGGCATGTGGAAACGGTGGGGAAGAGAACAACGAACTCATTACTCAAGTTTTTTACAAAGCTTTTAAAAACGAGATATTAGAAAAAAGCGAAGATGCGGCGATTATTCATAACGGAGAGTTGGCATTTTCTACTGACAGTTTTACGGTTTCACCTCTGTTTTTTCCTGGTGCAGACATAGGTAAACTTGCAGTTTGCGGTACATGTAACGACTTGGCTATGATGGGTGCGCAACCGAAGTATCTTACTTGCAGTGTGATTATTGAAGAGGGTTTTGAGACGAGAGAGCTTGAACGTATTGTGCGAAGTATGAAACAAGAGCTTGAAATTAACGGTGCTATTGTTGTAAGCGGCGATACAAAAGTTGTTCCACGCGGAAGTGTTGACAAGATTTTTATAAACACAAGTGGAATCGGTGAGGTTCTCAAAAAAGGTATCAGCTCTAATAATATCAGCGAAGATGACCTCATTCTTGTAAACCGTGATATCGGCTGTCATGGTGCGACTATTTTCGCCGCGCGTGAGGGTATTGAGATGAGTAGTCCGCTCAAAAGTGATTGTGAGTCACTTTTTCCTCAGGTAAAAGCTCTTTTGGATGCCGAGATAAAAATAACTGCTATGCGAGATGCAACCAGAGGCGGGGTAAGTGCTGTTTTAAATGAGTGGGCGAAGCAGTCAAAT
This sequence comes from Sulfurimonas sp., assembly GCA_041662325.1. Lineage (GTDB taxonomy): Bacteria > Campylobacterota > Campylobacteria > Campylobacterales > Sulfurimonadaceae > Sulfurimonas. The sequence goes on from JBAZSU010000001.1 coordinate 132,868, forward strand.
ATTTGCATAGAAATCGAAGAAGAGAAAATTCCTGTAAGCGATGAAGTAAACGGCATTTGTGAAATGCTTGGTTTTGAAGCGGCTGCTTTGGCGAATGAAGGTACTTTTGTATTGGCTGTTAAAAAAGGGGATGCCGATAGGGCAATAGAAATTTTAAAAACATTTGAGAACTGCTCAAAAGCAACAATAATCGGTAAAGTGACAGATGCACATTTGAAAAAAGTGATTTTAAACAGCAGTTGGGGAACAAAAAGATTCTTAGATACTCCAAGCGGTGAGTTACTTCCAAGAATATGCTAAATAAATGAGAATACTTCTGCTCGCATCTGCCTTCAACTCTCTTACGCAGAGAGTTTTTTGTGAGCTTAAAGAGATGAATCATACCGTGTCTGTACAGTTTGCCATCAATGATAAGGTGATGATAGACGAAGTAGAAAGGTTTCAACCTGACATGATTTTTTGCCCTTATCTTAAAAAATTTATTCCTCAAGAGATATTTCTAAAAACTCCTACATTTATACTTCACCCCGGCATTCGAGGTGACAGAGGACATAACGCAATAGACCATGCACTGCGAGATGAGAGAAAGGAGTGGGGAGTTGTCATACTTAAAGCCAATGAAGAGTTTGATAGCGGAGAAATATACAGCGAAGTAAAATTTGAGATGAGGGATGCTACAAAGGCTTCCATATACAGAGCTGAGATTGCAGATGCCGCTTTAGACGCACTTAAAGAACTGCTGAACAATTTGGATAATCAAGAGTTCCAAGCCACTCCTCAAATAAAAGGTGAGATGCATCGCTATCTTACGCAGGATGACAGAGCTATAGATTGGCAAAAAGAGAGTGCGAAAGAGATAATAAAAAAGATTAAACTCAGTGACAGTTTTCCCGGTGTGAAAGAAACGCTGCTTGGAGTAGAGTGTTATCTCTTTGGCGCGTGGCAAGAAGACAAATTAAAAGGTAGCCCAAAAGAGATTATTGCTAAAAGAGATGGCGCTGTTTGCATAGGCACCGTGGATGGAGCAATCTGGATAAGTCACCTTCAGGAAGTAGGGAAGTTTAAACTTCCTGCTACTTATGTTTTGAAGGAGAAAATCAAAGGTGTTAAAGAAGAGAGACTTCCCCTGCTATTTGATATAAGTTATAAAACATTTTATGAAATTAGCTCGTATAAAGATGGTGATGTGGCGTACCTGTATTTTAATTTTCACAATGGTGCCATGGGCGCTGAACAGTGCATCAGACTGAAGTATGCTTTTGAATATCTGCAAGAGAGTGCGAAAGTGATTGTGCTTATGGGAGCAGAGGAGTTCTTTAGTAATGGAATAAATCTAAATATTCTGGAAGATTCCCAAAAGCAGGGAGAAGATGGCTGGAGCAACATCAATGCGATGAATGATTTGATAAAGTCGATTCTGTTTGCAGATGGAGTGATTACAGTTGCATCACTTCATAAAAATGCCGGAGCCGGCGGAGTATTTTTGGCACTGGCATGTGACTATGTCTTGACATGTACAAGCGCAGTTTTAAACCCGCACTATAAAACAATAGGTCTGAGTGGGAGTGAATATCACACTTATACATTGCCAAAAAGAGTAGGTGCTCATAAGGCGGAAGAGTTACTTAGCAGTTGTTTGCCAATAAATGCTTACAGAGCGAAAGAGATTGGCATGATTGATGAGGTATTTGAAAAAGAGAATTATTTTGAAGAAGTTAGAAGTTTTACGCAAAAATTAGTAGAAAATGAAGATAAATATGATGACTTTCTTTATAGTAAGCAAGACTATTTGGAAGAAAACAGAGAGTTTATAAACGAGTGTAAAGAGAGTGAACTAAAAGTGATGTATCCGGAATTTTGGGATAAAGAGAGTTGCTTTCATCAATCAAGACGGGATTTTGTTTATAAAAGATGCCCAATCCAAACACCTCAAAGATTAAAGGAAATATAGATGCATGAATATAGTATTGTACAGTCGCTTTTAGACTCTTGTGAAGAGAATGCACAAAAAAACAGTGCGACTAAAGTGACTAAAGTTGTCGTCAAGATTGGTGTGATGAGCGGAGTTGAACCAGAGCTTTTAAAAACAGCTTTTGATACTTTTAAAGAGCAAACAATTTGTGATGGTGCTGAATTTATTATGAATATTCAGCCGGTAGTTATTAAGTGTAATAGCTGTTTGAGTGAATCAATTTTAAAAAAGTTGGAGTACTCTTGTCCAAGATGCAAGAGTGTAGAACTTGAGATAGTAGATGGCGAAGAGATGTATCTTATGCAGCTAGAGTTAGAGTGAAGAACAAAAAAATTACTTATTTTCTCGATATGTTGCAATTAATTATTAGTTTCGGTGCCATATCGGTGCCATCAATTAGCATTAAATCTACATTTTATAGTAAGTTTATTTTTTGAAGACTCAGTAAATACGTTATTTAATGGTATTGTTTAATTTATTCAGCTAGCTCCAGTATTCGAAGTCATTAAATACATAAAATTTAAAAGTTTGGAATTACATCAATAATATAGGCAAAAACTTATTCAGTAAATCTACCATGCAACAGAGTATAAATTTTGTTGTTCTCTCTTTTACCAACCGCCAAAACTAAGATAGTTATACTCTCATCTTCAACTTTATAAGCAAGTCTAAAACCCGCAGTTTTGAGCTTGATTTTATATACATCATCAAAACCGCTTAATTTATCTTTTGGAACTTTTGGATTTATTAGTCTCTCAGCAAGCTTTTTTTTGAATTGTTCACCGATGGAAGTGTCAAGGTTCTTCCACTCTTTGAGTGCCTTGGGATGAAAAGTGAGTTTATAAGTCATTTAAGGAAACTTCTACGGGTGTAAAATTCTCATTAAGTCTATTTCTTACATCTTTTGAAAGCATATAGTCATCCAACATATCCATTAATTTTTCATATGTTTTTGCAGGAACTAAATACGCAGATGGAATGTTGTGATTTAAAATTGCAATTGTCTCATCACCAGCATTTTTCAAAAGCTCACTAGGAGATTTTTTTAACTCTGTTATACTCGCTGTATAGTTTGATAATATAGGTTGCATTTAAGTACCTTTTTTAGTATTTAATTTGATGCCGATATTATATATAAAAAAAGTAATAATGTATATATTTGAATAATAAAGTGTTAATAATTGATTGATAAAATATCCCATTTGGTATATAACACAAAAAAGGATTGATGATGAGCAAAATACAAACTGGTTTACGTCTTGATGAAGATAAGTTTTCAGAAGCCAAAGTGATATCGAAAAGTTTAGGTTTAAATTTTACAGATGCAGTCAATATCTTTACAAATATGGTTGTAGCGACTAGGGGTTTACTTTTTGATGTAAAGCTACCTACTAAAGAGTTTAAAAAATCTATTGATGAGATTGAAAACAGAGATGGTAAAAGTTTTAAAAGTGTAGATGCACTTTTTAAAGATTTAGATAACATAGTTATAGAATTTAGAGTATATTTTTTTTGTACCGTTTTTGTACCTCTTTTTTTCAAGAGGTTTTCAATAATGATAAGAAGTGTTGTTTATAGGGAGTGCTACTTTCTTTTATTCCGTGAAATGCAAATGTAAAAATTTGCGTTTAGGTTAAACAAAACTTAAAGCTTAGATGGTTATAATTCCGGACTTTTTGTAGAAATTGGACTTCTGGTGCGTGATTTTTCTACACTCAGAAGTTTATGCAAGTATAATATATTTAAGGACCGTGGATGTACGCAATTATTAAAAATGGTGGTAAGCAGTATAAAGTTGCAGAGGGTGATATCTTAAAATTTGATAACATGTCTCTTGAACCAAAAACTATCATCGAAATCAAAGAAGTTCTAGCTGTAAATGCTGGTTCACTTAAAATGGGAACACCTTTCGTTGAAGGTGCTGTTGTAACTGCTGAAGTTATCAACGAAGGTCGTGATAAAAAAGTTATTACTTTTAAGAAGCGTCGTCGTAAAGATAGTAAAGTTAAAAGAGGTTTCAGAAGAGACTTCACTCGTGTTCGTATCACGAAAATAGCTGCATAATTAAGATTAAGGAGTAAAATATGGCACATAAGAAAGGTCAAGGTAGTACACAGAATAATCGTGACTCGGCTGGTAGAAGACTTGGTGTTAAGAAGTATGGTGGTGAGGCTGTAATAGCTGGTAATATCATTATTCGTCAAAGAGGAACGAAAGTTCACCCAGGCAAAAATGTTGGTATGGGAAAAGACCATACAATCTATGCACTTATTGAAGGTGTTGTTAAATTCGAAAGAAAAGACAAAAATCGTCAACAAGTTTCTATAGTAGCTGCTGCGTAATTCTACAATGTTTGGGCTTTGCCCAAATATTCTACTTCAATCACTAGGTTTTACACCTAATAAATAAAATATTTAACAGTTTACTCTTTTTAAAAATCAAGTGAATTTTTAAGTATTATCAACTAAGGATATCTACAATGTTTACAGATAGTGTTGAATTAACCGTTTCATCTGGAAAAGGTGGACAGGGATGCGTTGCGTTTCGTCGTGAAAAATTTGTTCTAAATGGCGGTCCAAACGGAGGCGATGGCGGAAAAGGTGGCGATATCTGGTTTAAGTGCGATAACAATACGCATACTCTTTCTCATTTTCAAAAAAAGATGCATATAAAAGCTGAAAACGGTGTTCAGGGCGAAGGTCGAAATATGACTGGTCGTTCTGGTGCTAAAGAGGTTATTATTGTTCCGCCAGGAACACAGATTATTGATGCTGAGAGCGGTGAAGTTCTTTTTGACATGTTAACTGACGGTCAAGAAGTAGAGTTCATTACGGGCGGAAAAGGCGGGCTTGGAAATACCCGTTTTAAATCTTCTACAAATCAGAGGCCGACATATGCGCAGCCCGGTGAAAAAGGCAAAACAAGACAGATTAAGTTAGATCTGAAGCTTATTGCCGATGTTGGACTTGTAGGTTTTCCTAATGTTGGAAAATCAACTCTCATCTCAACGGTTTCAAACGCTCGCCCAGAGATTGCAAACTATGAATTTACTACGCTTACTCCAAAGCTAGGTCAAGTAAATATAGGCGATTTTGAATCATTTGTTATGGCTGATATTCCTGGGATTATCGGTGGAGCACATGAGGGAAAAGGTTTAGGAATTCAATTTTTACAACACATTGAAAGAACAGAGATACTTCTTTACATGGTTGACTTAGCTTCATACAGGGATTTAAAAGAGCAGATAGAGACTCTAAAAAGTGAAATTGCCTCATTTTCTGAAAAAATGGCAGAAAGTAGGTTTGCTATTGCTTTAACTAGAGTAGATATTGTGCCGCCTGAAGAAGTTCCTGCATTGGTGAATGGTTTTTTAAATCTGATTGGTGTGAGTGCGAATAAAGCAAGCGAATTTGATTTTGACCCTGAAATTCCATATTTTATTCAAGAGAGTGCCGATGAAACACTCGGGTTTGATAAATCTTTACCATATTTTATAGCCGCAATCTCCTCTGCAACAAGTAAAAATATTGAAGCATTGAAGTACTCCCTATTTAATTTGGTACATACAAATAGAAAAGTTCACTAGTTTACAAAGATGAAGAGAGTAGTTGTAAAAGTTGGAAGTGCAGTTTTAGCGCAAAATGGCGTTATTGCACTTGATAGAATGAGAGCATTGGTTGATTTTTTGAGTGAGCTTCAAAAAGAGAATGAAGTTATTTTAGTCTCTTCAGGAGCTGTTGCAGCGGGTTATACAAAGCTAAAGTTAGACAGAAGTGTATTAAAAAACAAACAGGCATTGGCAGCTATTGGGCAACCGATTTTAATGAAAACCTATGCTAAAAAATTTGCAATGCATGATATTATCACGGCTCAAGTTTTAGTATCCGCAGCAAACTTTAGTAAAATTGATGATATAGAGAGAATTAAAAATACCGTTGACACTCTTCTCTCCAGCGGTGTAATTCCTATCGTAAATGAAAATGATGCAACTGCAACGGAAGAGCTTGTAGTTGGCGACAACGACCAACTTTCAGCCTACATGACAAAGCACACAGATTCAAATATTTTGATAATACTCTCAGACATAGATGCCTTCTATGACAGCGACCCGCGACAAAATCAAGATGCAAAAATTTTAAAAGTTGTAAAAAATATTGATAAAAGCGAGCTAGAAAAAGAGGTTAATCCAAACAATGTTTTTGCAACAGGCGGAATTGTTACTAAACTAAAGGCGGCAGATTATCTTCTCTCATTCGGAATTGACATGTTTCTAACAAGCGGATTTGATTTGTCTAATGTAAAAAGTTTTATGTTAAATAATAAGCATGTTGGCGGAACCTTTTTTACAAGCGGAATGAAATGAAAATTATCTTCATGGGTACTCCTGATTATGCGAAAAAAATTTTGCAACGACTCATTGATACAAAAGACATAGAAGTTGTTGCGGTTTATACTCAGCCGGATAAGCCGATTGGCAGAAAAAAAGTTATGACCGCACCTGAAGTAAAAACTTTAGCAAGTGGGATGAATATACCTATTTATCAGCCAAACAAGCTTCGTGAAAGTGAAGTTGTCGAAGAGCTTTTGAAAATTGAGTGTGATTTTATAGTTGTAGCAGCTTATGGACAGATTCTTCCTCGTAAGATTTTAGATCACGCTCCTTGTATCAATCTTCACGCTTCAATTTTACCATACTACCGTGGAGCTAGTCCGATTCAGCAGACCCTTTTGCATGCAGATAAGCAAACAGGTGTCACGGCCATGCTTATGGAAGAGGGGTTAGATACCGGTGCGATTCTTAAAATAGAAACTATAAATGTTAGTGATGATGAGATGGTGGAATCGCTTTTTGATAGATTGACGCAAGTAGCTGCTGATTTAACAATAGATGTATTAGAAAACTTTACTTCGCTTATCCCACAAAAACAGGATGATGCACAAGCGACTCATTGCTCGAAAATAACAAAACAAAATGGTGAAATGAGTTTTGAAAATGCATCTGAACTTTATAATAAGTACCGTGCATTTACACCATGGCCTGGAATTTTCTTGTCATCTAGATTGAAGCTGAAAAAGATTGCATTAGAAGATAGAATCAGCAAGAACGAGATGGGTAAAATTTTACAAATAGATTCATCCAGCATAGTTGTTGGCTGTGAAGAGGGAAGTATTAGAATCTTTAGAGTTCAGCCAGAGTCAAAAAATGAGATGGATATTATCTCTTACATAAACGGTAAAAGATTGGCTCTTGAAGACATCTTATCTTGAGAGTGTTCCTTCAACTCAAAATTATTTAAAAGAGTTAGTTCGAGAGGGTTCTATTGAGCTTCCACATGCTGTAATTGCGGACATGCAAACGGAAGGAATTGGCAGTAGAGGGAACTCTTGGAGTGGAATAAAAGGAAATTTATTTTTATCTTTTGCCATGCGTATAAAAGATTTGCCCTCTGATTTAAAGCTAGAATCATCATCTATTTATTTTGCATATATTTTGAAAGAGAGTTTAGCAGAGTTAAATTCGCAAGTTTGGCTAAAGTGGCCGAATGATTTTTACGTAGGCGAACTAAAAATAGGCGGAATGATTACAAATGTTGTAAGAGAGTCTATTGTATGTGGAGTAGGATTAAATTTAGTTATAGCACCAGAAGGGTTTGGAGTGCTGGATATAGTAGTTTCTAGAGAAGAATTGTTGAAAAAATATTTTAAAAATATTGAAAATCATACAACATGGAAGCAAGTTTTTAGTAAATATGAGTTAGAATTCTTCAAGAATAAAAACTTTTCTACACACATGGATGACATGAAAATTTCATTAGCTGAGGCAACACTCCAAAGTGACGGCTCAATAATTAGCAACTCCAAGAGGATATTTAGTTTAAGATGAGCGAAGTAATAGTAATAGCAAATCAAAAAGGCGGAGTTGGTAAAACGACTACCGCTGTAAATTTAGCAGCCTCACTTGCAGTTGCAGAAAAAAAAGTGCTCTTGATTGACTCAGATCCTCAAGCAAACGCCACAACCTCGTTGGGCTTTCACAGAAATGATTATGAATTTAATATTTATCATGTTCTCATTGGTACTAAAAAAATTAAAGATATTATACTTAAGTCAGATTTGCCGACTCTTCATTTGGCACCATCGAATATAGGTTTAGTAGGAATCGAAAAAGAGTATTACGATGCAAGTAAAACACAAGGCCGTGAGCTTGTTTTGAAAAGAGCGATTGAGAGCATAAGAAAAGATTACGATTATATTATAATAGACTCACCACCGGCGCTTGGACCGATGACGATCAATGCACTCTCAGCTTCTAACTCGGTGATTATTCCTATTCAATGTGAATTTTTTGCACTTGAGGGCTTGGCACAACTTTTAAATACTGTAAAATTGGTGAGAAAATCAATAAATCCAAAACTAAGTGTAAAAGGTTTTTTACCAACTATGTTCAGCGCACAGAATAATCTTTCAAAACAAGTTTTTGCAGATTTACGACAACATTTTAAAAGCAAACTCTTTAAAGATGAAGATGATAGATACATAGTAGTTCCTAGAAATGTTAAGTTGGCAGAATCACCATCTTTTGGGAAACCAGCTATATTATATGATGTAAAATCGAGCGGAACTGTTGCATACCAAAATTTAGCACAAGCGATAATGAAGTAATGAAATCTCAAAAGTTAGGCAGAGGATTGGATGCACTTTTTGGTGAGATAAATGAAGCGTATGAGAATGAAGCTACTCATCAAGATGCCATATTAGAGTTGTCAATTAAAGAGATTCGACCAAATCCATTTCAACCAAGAAAAACTTTTGATGAAGCTTCATTAGCAGAGTTAGCTGAATCTATTAAAAAAGATGGTTTAATCCAACCAATTGTTGTTACGGAAGATATGGATGGTTATATATTGATAGCCGGAGAAAGAAGACTTCGTGCATCGAAGTTGGCTAAACTTAAAACTATTCGCTCAGTAGTCTTAAAGAGAGATGAGCAAAAAATGAGACAATTTGCTCTTATTGAGAATATTCAAAGAGAAGATTTAAACTCTATAGAGCTTGCGGATGCTTATTATGAACTAATAAAATTGCATAATATAACGCATGAAGAATTGGCGGTTATGATAAATAAAAGTAGAACTCATATTACAAATAGTTTAAGACTTTTGCAACTTTCTCCAAAAACACAAAAATCGCTCATAGAGAAAAAAATAACTGCCGGACATGCTAAGGTTTTGGTTGGTTTAGATGAAAAGCAGCAGCAACTTATGGTAAACTCTATCATTGGGCAAAAACTAAGTGTGAGAGAAGTTGAGAGCACAATAAAAAATATAAAAGATGAAAAGCAGATTCTTGGTGATAAGGAAATTGTTAAGTCATATGATTTTTCTAAGATTAAAAATGAATTTAACTCTTTAGGGTATAAAACAAACTCTTCCAGAAATAAATTAACCATTGAGTTTGAGAGTGAATCTCAAGTTAAAGAATTTTTAAACAATTTTCTCACATAATACCGATATTAGTTTGCAATATTGCTAATTTTTTATAAAAAATATAAAATTCTTTTATTTTTTTTCTTACTTTAACTATCCTTTCAATTTTCTCATAGTATAATCACGCAACTTTTAGGAGGTGCTATGTTAGATATAAATCCGATACTACTTTTGGCTACATTTGTTGTATTTCTTTCACTTATTGCCGCTCTGAACAGTTGGCTTTATAATCCATTATTCGCTTATATGAAAAAACGTGATGAAGATATCAAGAAAGACTTGGAAAAAGTTGGTTCTAATGATAACGAAATTCATGAGTTATATTCAAAAGCTGAATCAATAATTATGAATGCTAAACTGGAAGCTGCAGCCCTAAGAGAGAAAGTAATTGCGGATGCTAAGGAATTGGCTGATAGTAAGTTAGAAGCTAAACGAGCTGAATTAGCAAATGAGTATGCAGAGTTTGAAAAATCTTTACATAATTCTAGAAAACAGTTGAATGATGAGCTAATGTCTCAAATTCCAATGTTTAAAGAAGCTGTAAAAGCTAAATTTAGTCAAATATAAAGGATGTAATGTGAGTAGAATTTTAGTATTTATGCTAATGATATCAACTTATGCATTGGCATCTGGTGGTAGTGCAGAAGGTGCTGGTACAGATATCGTTCAAAGAACGGTTAACTTTGTACTATTTGCAGGTCTAGTTTGGTACCTAGTTGCTGAACCGGTAAAAAATTATTTTGTATCAAGAAGTCAAGCTATTGCTGATGAATTGAAAAAAGTTCAAGATAAATTGAATGAAACTATTGCTCTAAAAAAAGAGGCATTGTCTAGGATATCTGATGCTGAAAAGTATGCGGATGGATTGGCTCTTTCTTTAAAGAAAGAGAATAAAATCATAAACGATAGTATTATGATTCAGTGTGATAGTGAGCTGGAAACATTATCTAAACAGCATTCAGTAATGAAAGAGTTCGAACAGAGAAAAATGGTTCGTAATGTTGTAAAAGATGTATTAAATCAAGTTTTAGCTCAAAGTAGTGATGATTTTGATATAGAAGCTATGGCTAATGTTATCTTAAAGAAGGTGGCATAGCATGGAAAAATTAATTGCAAAACGATATATTAAAGCTTTAAAAGATGGTTCTGACACTGAAATTGTTGGAATGGCTACAAATATTTTTTCTACTTTAGCTGAATCATTTAAAGATAAAAAGTTTGTTCAAATTATGGATAATCCAAATGTTTCTGTTAGCGATAAGTCAATTATTTTACTAAAAGCTGTTGAGTCTGTAAAATCTGAGAAGATTAATAATTTTATTAAACTTCTTGCTGAAAACAGACGAATAAATATCATTCCTGCAATAGCGGAAGCATTGCGAAAAGATGTCGCATTGTCAACAAAAACTTACGAAGGTATTATTTATAGTAACAATAACATTGATACAAAAGTAATAGAAGAGCTAAGTAGCGGTTTGAGTAAAAAATTTGATTCTAAAATATCATTAATATTTGTAAAAAATAATTTTGATGGTATAAAAGTTGATGTGGAAGACCTTGGAATAGAGATTAATTTTTCTAAAACAAGAATTAATAATCAACTAATAGAACACATAATAAAAGCAATTTAACTTCATGAGAGGAAAACAATAGTGATAGCAAAAATTCAAGCTGATGAAATCAGCTCAATAATTAAAGAGCGTATCAATAACTTTGAATTAAGTGTTGATATTAATGAAACAGGTAAAATTGTTTCTTATGCTGATGGTGTTGCACAAGTTTACGGACTTAACAATGTTATGGCAGGAGAAATGGTAGAGTTTGAAGAGGGAACTCAAGGTTTGGTTATGAACCTTGAAGAAAGTAAAGTCGGCGTTGTTATACTTGGTGGAGGAACACAACTTAAAGAGGGCATGTCTGTTAAAAGACTAGGTAAGCTTCTTAAAGTTCCAGTAGGTGAAGCTCTTCTTGGAAGAGTTGTGAATGCTCTTGGTGAGCCAATTGACGGTAAAGGTCCGATTGAAACAACAGAAACTAGATTTGTTGAAGAAAAAGCACCTGGTATTATGAATAGAAAATCTGTTCATGAGCCAATGGCAACTGGTATCAAGTCAATTGATGCGCTAGTTCCAATCGGTCGCGGACAAAGAGAGTTAATTATTGGCGATAGACAAACTGGTAAAACAACAATTGCACTAGATACTATTATTAATCAAAAAGGTAATGGTGTTGTTTGTATTTATGTAGCAATTGGTCAAAAAGAGTCAACGGTAGCTCAAATTATTCGTCGTTTAGAAGATCATGGTGCTTTAGAATATACAATTATTGTATCTTCAACAGCTGCTGAAGCTGCTGCGTTGCAATTTTTAGCTCCATATACTGGCGTTGCAATGGGTGAATATTTCCGTGATAATGCTAGACATGGCTTAATTGTGTATGATGATTTATCTAAACATGCTGTTGCTTACCGTGAAATGTCACTTATTCTTCGTCGTCCTCCAGGTCGTGAAGCATATCCGGGAGATGTTTTTTACATTCACTCTCGTTTGCTAGAGCGTGCTGCTAAGATGAGTGATGAGGATGGAGCTGGTTCATTAACGGCACTTCCAATTATTGAAACACAAGCGGGAGATGTTGCTGCATATATTCCTACAAATGTTATCTCTATTACGGATGGTCAAATATTCTTAGAAACTGACCTTTTTAACTCAGGTATTCGTCCTGCAATTAATGTTGGTTTATCAGTGTCTCGTGTTGGAGGGGCTGCTCAAATTAAAGCTACTAAGCAGGTTGCTGGTACTTTAAGACTTGATCTTGCTCAGTATCGTGAGCTTCAGGCGTTTGCTCAATTTGCATCAGATTTAGATGAAGTGTCTCGTAACCAGTTAGAGCGTGGTCAAAGAATGGTAGAAGTATTAAAACAAGGGCCTTTCTCTCCTCTTTCAGTTGAGAAACAAGTTCTTATTATTTTTGCTGGTAATGAAGGCTTCTTGGATGATATGCATGCATCAAATGTTGTTCGTTTTGAATCAGAGCTTTATCCATTTATTGAAGCATCTTACCCTCAAATTTTTGAGAGTATAAAAAGTACTTCTAAAGTAGATGATGATATTAAGATACTGATGATTAAAGCACTTGAAGAATTTAAAGCTAGCTTTATAGCAGCATAAGGGATACTTTATGGCAAACTTGAAAGATATTCAAAGACAGATTAAGAGTGTTTCTAATACTCAAAAGACGACTCGTGCGATGAAACTAGTATCAACTGCTAAGCTTCGTCGTGCTGAAGAGTTAGCAAAACGCTCTCGTCTTTATGCTGCAAAAATGAATCAGGTTATTGCCGAAATAGCTGGACGCATTAAATGTAACAAAGTTGGAGGAATTGACAATCGTTGTTTTCTTAAGATTGAAAATCCAAAAATTGTTGATGTAATCTTTGTAACTGCAGATAAGGGTTTATGTGGCGGTTTTAATATTCAAACCATTAAAGCTGTTAAAAAATTACTTTCAGAGTATGAAGAGCGAAATGTAAAAGTGCGTTTACGTGGAATCGGTAAAAAAGGTATTGAGTTTTTTAAATATAATGAGGTCGAAATTTTTGACTCAGTTACAGATCTTAGCTCAAAACCTGATAAAAAAAGATCTGATAATTTCATTTTATCTTCAATAGAAGATTTTAATGATGGGAAAATTGATGGTCTTCATATTGTGTATAATGGATACAAAAACATAATAACTCAAGAGTTACATGTAAACCATTTATTACCGGTTGATTCAGATCAGTTTGAGTGTACTGAAGTTCAAAATTCAATACTTGAAATTGAGGCGCAAGATGAAGAGCATATGCTAACTTCTTTAGTTAACAAATATGTTGAGTACAATATGTATTACTCTCTAATAGATTCGCTGGCTGCTGAACATAGTGCTAGAATGCAGGCTATGGATGCAGCTACAAATAATGCTAAAGAGATGGTAAAAACACTTAATGTTAAATATAATAAAGCTAGACAAGCAGCTATTACTACAGAACTTATAGAAATTATAAGTGGTGTGGAGTCAATGAAATAATGGAGAAAAATATGATTGGTAAAATTAGCCAGGTTATGGGCCCGGTTGTTGATGTTGATTTTGATGGTTACCTTCCAATAATCAATGAGGCAATTGAAGTTAATATAAGTATTGAAGGCAAAATAACGCGTTTAGTACTAGAAGTTGCAGCTCACTTAGGTGATGGTCGTGTTAGAACGATTGCAATGGATATGAGTGAAGGTTTAGTTCGTGGCATGCAAGCCGTAGCTACAGGTTCACCTATAAAAGTTCCAGTTGGAGAAAAAGTACTAGGTCGTATTTTTAATGTAATCGGTGAAACTATTGATGGTGGTGATCAAGTAACTGATGCACCTACATGGTCAATTCACCGTGCACCGCCACCATTGGTTGATCAATCAACTACAACTGAAATGTTTGAGACAGGGATTAAAGTTGTTGACCTTTTAGCACCGTATGCAAAAGGTGGAAAAGTTGGATTATTCGGTGGTGCCGGTGTTGGTAAAACAGTTATTATCATGGAACTAATTCACAACGTTGCACACGGTCACGATGGTTTATCTGTTTTTGCTGGTGTTGGTGAGAGAACTCGTGAAGGAAATGACCTTTACCATGAGATGAAAGAATCGAATGTTCTTGATAAAGTTGCCCTGTGCTATGGTCAAATGAGCGAGCCCCCAGGAGCAAGAAACCGTATCGCATTAACTGGTCTTACAATGGCTGAATACTTTAGAGATGAAAAAGGTCTTGATGTATTGATGTTTATTGATAATATCTTCCGTTTTGCTCAATCTGGTTCTGAAATGTCAGCACTTCTTGGACGAATCCCTTCGGCTGTTGGTTATCAACCGACATTAGCTCGTGAAATGGGTGCATTACAAGATAGAATTACATCAACTAAAAATGGTTCAATTACTTCTGTTCAGGCTGTTTATGTACCAGCAGACGATTTAACTGACCCTGCTCCAGCTTCTGTTTTTGCTCACTTAGATGCGACAACAGTACTTAACCGCAAAATTGCTGAAAAAGGTATTTATCCTGCAGTTGATCCATTGGATTCATCTTCAAGATTACTTGATCCGCAAATTTTGGGTGAAGAGCATTACAATGTAGCTCGTGGCGTGCAACAAACACTTCAAAAATATAAAGATCTTCAAGATATTATTGCAATTCTTGGTATGGATGAACTTTCTGAAGATGATAAAAATGTTGTTCAGCGTGCTCGTAAAATTGAGAAATTTTTATCTCAGCCATTCTTTGTTGCAGAAGTATTTACAGGTTCTCCTGGTAAATATGTTTCTTTGGCAGACACTATCAAAGGGTTTAAAGGAATCTTGAATGGTGAGTACGACCACTTGCCGGAAATGGCGTTTTACATGGTTGGTGGTATGGATGAGGCAATAGAAAAAGCTGAAAAGCTAAGCTCTAAGTAAATTCATATAAAATTTAAGGAATAGCCATGGATAAATTTAAACTTGAAATACTAACTCCTAATGGTGTCATCTATAATGATGATGCTGTTAGTGTAGTTCTTCCTGGTGAAGAAGGAGAGTTTGGTGTTCTTGCACACCACGCTTCATTAACAACTTTATTGGAAGCTGGTGTGATAGACATTGAAAAAGAAGATAAATCCGTTGAGTCTATCTTAATTAATTGGGGCGTTGTTCAAGTTGATGAGAAAAAGGTAATTGTTTTAGTTGAAGGTGCCGTAGCTATTCGTGGTGATAGTGAAAGTGCAATTGCTAATGCTCTTGAAGATGCTAAAAAACTTATAAAAGATATAGCAGATTCAAATCCTGCTATAGCATCCGTCTCAGCGAGACTTGAATCAGCAGCTAGTAGATTATTGTAACATATGATTAACAATTTAATTGATTTTTATTTAAAAAGTAACCCAGCAACTATAGGTGTACTACTAATTTTGTCAGTATACTTTATTATTTTGAATTGGGTGTTTTTTTATCGTTATTTTTCACTTAATAGCTGGCTTTCTATAGAGAATAACTCTTTAGAAAGTTTGCTCATGGGAGCAACTACAGTAAGTAGTCAGTCTTTTTTAAGAGGATTTTTGAAAAGCAATGCAAATAATCCTAAAGAAATTTTAGATTTAGCAATGCTGGCGGCTACAAAAGAGGCTACAAAAGGTCTCTCAATAATATCTGTATTTGCATCAACAACACCATTTATTGGTCTTTTCGGTACTGTTGTTTCTATTTTGGATACGTTTTCCCATATCGGTCAAAGTAGTGGAGGCATGTCAATAATATCTGGTGGAGTATCAGATGCCCTTATTGCAACAGCTTCTGGAATTTTTGTCGCAATCTTTTCATACACATATCACCAAATTCTAAAAAGAAAATCGTTTGATTTAATCAGCTTCTTGCAGATGCAAAGTGACGCACTCTTAGCCCGTAAAGTATAAACAATGATATATGATTGGGATGATAAACCTGAGTTAAATATTACTCCATTGGTTGATGTTATGTTAGTTCTATTGGCAATTTTGATGGTAATAGCTCCAAATATAGTCTATGAAGAAAGTATTAAACTACCTCAAGGTTCAGTTTCGAAGCAATTATCAGAAATTCCTCCTGTTCATATTGTAATAGATAAAGAAAGAAATATAAAAGTAAATAAAGAAAATTTTTTATTAAATGCTTTTATGGATAACTTTGTTACATTTTCAGGTAAATTGGATAAAAAAGCAAGTGTGTTGATTAGTGCAGATAAAAGTTTGGATTATGGAATTGTTATGTCAGTTTTAGCTGCAGTTAAGCAGGCTGGGTTTTCTGAGGTTTCTCTAGCTACAAATGGGTGATAACAAATCTTATTTTATATTAAGTGGTGCTATATCACTATCTTTCTTTTCAATTATATTGGCTCTTTTCTTCTACATGATGTTTTCAGTTACAAATACAAAAACCTACGCATTAAAAAAAGATAATTTTGTTTCAATTTCTTTAAACATGCCAAAAGAACAAACTAAACAAAATAACAAAAAAGTAGTTACCCCAGTTGAAGAGAGCAAGACTGTTCCTGAGGTTAAAGAAGTTGATGTAGGAAGTTTATTTAGTTCAGTACCAACACAAGATATAAGTAAAACTAAGAAAGTCGTCGAAAAAACAGAAGAAAAAAGAAAGCAAGAAGTACAAAAAAGACCAAAACCAGTAGTAAACAATGATGTAGATAAAATTTTACAGAAAATTAACAATATTGATGCTGTTGTTAAAAGTGATGATAGCACTAAAACATCAAGTGGTGATGAAGTTGATGAGTATTTGGCTAAAATTCAGGCTTTGGTCTATGAGCATTTTATTCCACCAAAGAATTCAGAAGGCAACACTGTTAAAGTAGTCATTGAACTAAGTGCTATAGGTAAAGTTTTAGATTTTAGAATCTTAAATTATTCTTCTAGCAGGGCATTAAATGAAGAGTGTGATAGAATGAAGGAAAGATTAATGAATGTTGTTTTTCCTGTAAATCCAAAAAATTCATCTGCTAGTACTATAATTAATATTACTTCAGATAAAAGTTAATTTAAAGGAGTGGTAATGAAAATATTTTTTATATGGTTGTTTCTAATTTCAATGTCTTTTGCAGGCGATGCAACAATTGAGGTTATTAAAAAAGTTGATACTCTTCCATCTTTGGCCGTTGAAGATGCAACTGTGAAATATGATAATGCTATAAAGATGCTGTTTTTCAAATCTTTAGTTGCAGATCTTAATGTAATATCTATCTTTAATGTAGATGGACATTACAGAAATGTAGATTTTGGCGCAAGTAATGTTGTTGTTGAAAATAAAGATATGAAATATGTTTTAAGATATAGAATATTTGAGGATGATAGTGCTGCTTTTAATGTTGAAATGAAATTGCTTAAAGACAATAGCGAAGTATTAAGTAAAAGTTATAAAGCAAATAAAAATGAATTTTATATGTTTATATCACATGCAATTGCATTTGATGTTAATGAATATATGGGAGAGCCATCAGTAGAATGGATGAAAAGAAAAGTTGTTTTCTCAAAGAATACAACTCCTAAAAAAACAGAAATTGTAATCTCTGATTATACGCTTACATATCAGCATACTATTGTGGCTGGCGGTTTTAATATTTTTCCTAAATGGGCGAACAAAGAACAAACTTCACTGTATTTCACATCTCTTGATTCAAAACCTACTCTAAAGCAGCTTGATATTAAAACTGGTCAAACAAAAGCCATACTATCATCAGACGGTATGATGATTTGTTCGGATGTGAGTACAGATTCCAAAAAAATACTAGTAACTATGGCACCGAATGGTCAACCAGATGTATATATGTACAATGTTGATACAAAAAAATCAACTAAGATTACAAACTATAGTGGAATTGATGTTGGCGGTCAATTTTTAGATGATAACACTGTTGTATTTGTTTCAAATCGTCTAGGCTATCCAAATATTTTTTCTCAGAAAATAAATACCGGGGTAGTTGAACAAATGATATTTTACGGAAAAAGCAATGCAGCATGTAGTGTTAACGGTGAATATATAGTTTATAAAGCCAGAGAAAGTTCGGACGCGTTTGGGAATAATACATTTAATCTGCATCTGATATCTACAAAAACAGATTTTATAAGAAGACTTACTGCAAGTGGCGTGAATGAGTTTCCAAGATTTTCTAAAGATGGGGATGCAATTTTATTCATAAAAAATTATATGTCTCAAAGTTCTATAGGAATAATCAGATTAAATCACGA
The DNA here is from genome assembly GCA_041662325.1 of Sulfurimonas sp. Lineage (GTDB taxonomy): Bacteria > Campylobacterota > Campylobacteria > Campylobacterales > Sulfurimonadaceae > Sulfurimonas. The sequence goes on from JBAZSU010000001.1 coordinate 151,118, forward strand.
TAAGAACTATCTTTTCCCCCTTAAACAGGGAAAAATTCAATCTATGGATTGGTAGAAAAAATAAAGAGTAATATAAATTATTTTTTATACTAATTTTAATATTATTCTGCTATAATTCCGCCATATTAACATAGAGGAAATCGGATATGAAGAATGTAGTACTTTTAAGCGTTGCGGTTGCGGTTTTAGTTTTTAGTGGTTGTAGTTCAAAAGAACCAACAGTTGAGGCGTCACAAGCTCCAGTAGTTAGTGGTGATACTTCATCAAGCAGTATGGCATCAGAGTCAAGCGATGCTAGAATCGCCGCTATTCAAAATAAATTATCAACAATCTACTTTGATTTTGATAAATTCAATATTCGTGCTGATCAACAAACTAACTTAACTGGTGATGCTTCTGTAATTAAAACAGAAGCTAGTGATTTAAACATCAAGTTAGAAGGTAATTGTGATGAGTGGGGTAGTGATGAGTATAACTTTGCACTTGGCTTAAAAAGAGCAACTACAGTTAAAGATGCTTTAATCGCAAGTGGTGCTGATGCTAGTAAAGTTACTATGGTTAGTTATGGTGAAAGCAATGCAGTTTGTACAGAAAAAACTAAAGATTGTTGGGCTAAAAATCGTCGCGTAGACTTCAAAGTCCTTCCATAATCCATGCGTAACGGTATTTTAGTTGCAATTATTGCAACTATTACTTCGACAAATTTAATTGCCGCCGAACCTTCTGCGTTCGGTGCAGGCAATTTAGATAATCCTACTCCTTATGGACTAACTTCTAATGAGAATATAGTACATGAAAATCAAAATAATCTTCAAAAAGTTGTTGTTAGAAATAATAGTCAATCTGGTGAAATTGATTCTCTCAGAGAAAGAATTGATGGACTACAGAGTATTATAGAGAGTTTAAGTAAAAAAGCTCAAAGCAATAAAAGTGAAATTAATGTTCTTAATCAAAAAAATGGCATAGAATCAAAAAGTTCTGATGAATTTTACAAAAGATTAAGTGATATGAATCATGCAAATAGTGAAGATATAGCAAAGATTAAAGTAGTAATATCTGAGTTGTCTAAAGCAATCGACGCGATGAATAAATCACAAGTTTCAAAGACTGAATTTGCTGATTTAGTTGATGAAGTAAATAGGCTTAAAGGAACTTCTTCAAAAGATTCTAAAGATAAATCTTCGGCCAAAAAATCTGAAAACAAAGAAAAATTAGATAATGCAAAAAACACAGATAAATCTACAAATGCAGAAAAATCTACAAATGCAGAAAAATCTGAGTTAGAAACTATGTCAAATGAAGATATTGACACTAAAGCGAAAGAGTTCTTTGATAAAAAGAATTATACTAAATCAAGTGAGTACTATAACCACTTAGTTGATAAAAATTATAAACCTGCTGTTTCCCACTATATGATAGGCGAAATTAATTTTAAAAGAAAAAATTACTCTGAAGCTGTAGCATACTATAAAAAGAGCAGTTCTCTATATGCAAAAGCATCCTATATGCCTTCTTTATTATTGCACACCGCCATATCTATGGATAATACAAATGATAAAAAAAATGCTAAAATGTTTTATGAGGGCTTAATAGCAAAATATCCTGAAAGCAATGAAGCAAAAGAAGCGAAAAAATATCTTACTTCTATGAAGTAATCACACTCTTTTTTATAAAAATAACAGAGTTTTATGATAAAATCCAAAAAAATTAATTAAAGGTAAATTAAATGGCCATAGAAACAAATCAAATTGTGTCAATAGAGTATGAAGTTCGTGATGGAAATAAAGTTGTAGATAGCAATATAGGTGGGACGCCTTTAGTTTTTATGTATGGAAAAGGTCAAATTATTCCAGGTTTAGAAAGTGGAATTAAAAATATGTTAATTGGTGAAAAAGCTGATATTCTTGTTAAGTCTGAAGATGCATATGGCCCATATAATATCGATGCAAAACAAGAAGTTCCATTAGATCAATTTGCCGGTATTGATTTAGAGATCGGAATGACTCTTTATGGACAAGGTGAAGATGGTGGTACGGTTCAGGTTACTGTTGTAGAAATAGGTTCGGATGATATCGTTATAGACTTTAATCATCCTTTAGCTGGAAAAGACTTAATGTTTGCAGTAACTATTAATAATATTAGAGAAGCCTCTGCTGAAGAAGCTATGACTGGTATTCCTGCTGAAAATATGCAGGATGATGATGGTTGTTGTGGTACTGGTACTGGTGGCGGCAGCGGTTGTGGATGTCACTAATTTTGTAACGGCTTCGGATGCCTCATCTGAGGCATTTAAAACAGCAACTCTTCTTAAGACACTCAGTATCAATTCTCTTATTACTGGGGAGTCAGGTGTCGGAAAGAGAAGTATCGCTAAATATATCCTTCCAGATGCTTCTGTCTTGGATGCATCTAATTTTGATGAATTATTGGTTGCTATTGAGAGTTCAAGAGAGATAATCATTACAAATTTAGAAAACTCACCTAATATAAAGAGAGTAATAGATAGTATTAACTCAAGCAATGTTAGAGTGGTTGCAACAGCAAAAAGTTCATTTTATAATCAGTATGCTGATGAGCTTTTTAGTATTAAATTTGATATTCCTCCATTGTCTCAAAGATTAGAGGATATTGAATTATTAGTAATAAAATTTACTAAAGAAGCTTCTATCCTTTTTGGTTCCAATGAAAAATTTAATATTAAAAATTTCAAACCTGATATTAGTGAAAATGCAAATTCATTGAGAAGGCAAGTAATGATTAATTATCTGCTGCAAGATATAAAAGACAGAGAATTAATAGATATAATTGAAAATTATATGTCTGATAAATTAGGCTCTAATAGTGATTATAGAAAATTTTTGTATCTATATGAAGTACCTCTAATCAAAGCAGGGCTTAATAAATTTAAATCTCAACTTCAACTGTCAGACAGATTAGGATTAAACAGAAATACTCTTAGAAAGAAAATATCGGACAATATAGATTACTTATAAGGATAATAAATGCAAAAAAAAATAGCAATGATTTTTTCAGGTCAAGGTTCACAGGCAGTTGGAATGGGTAAGGATTTTTATGAAAATTCTAATATTGCAAGAGAGATGTTTGCTAAAGCCGGAGAGAGAATTGGTGTTGACTTTAAAGAGTTGGTATTTACAGAAAATGATAAATTAGGTCAAACTGCCTTCACTCAGCCGGCTATTTTACTTGTTCAGATGATCGCTTACCGCCTTTTTAAAAATGCTTGTCCGGATGTTAAAGCTGAACTCTTTTTAGGACACTCTTTGGGTGAGTTTTCTGCTTTATGTGCCAGCGGTGCTATTGACTATGTAGATGCAGTGGAATTGGTGCATAAAAGAGGTTTATTGATGCAAGAAGCATGTGAATCTATCGAAGCCGGCATGATGGCTCTTGTTGGTATCGATGATGCAGTCGTTGAAAAGGTATGTCTTGATGCACAAAATAGTGGCAAAAAAGTTTGGCCTGCAAACTATAACCAAGACGGGCAGTTAGTAGTGGCTGGAATGAAGAGTGATTTAGTTTCTATGGAACAGGCATTTAAAGACGCTGGTGCAAAAAGAGCAATTCTTTTAGACATGTCGGTTGCTTCTCACTGTGATTTGCTAGCATCAGCACAAGAACCATTAGCTGAGTTGATGTCTAAAATGATTACAGATGCATTCACAGCTCCAATCATTTCTAATGTCACTACAAAACCTTACAGTACAAAAGAAGAAGCAGTTTCACTTTTGAAAGAGCAGTTAGTTAAACCTGTTAAATACAAACAATCTATTGAATCCATAGCAAATAGTGTAGATATCGCTATTGAATTTGGTAACGGTTCTATACTTAAAGGTCTAAACAAAAGAATTGCAAAAGATTTAGTAACTTTAAATGTTTCAGATATGGAATCTTTAGCAAAAGTTATAGAAGATATTCGCTCATAAAATGAGGGTAACTCTTGCTCAAACATCACCTAAGTTAAATCGCTCCAATCTTGCAGAAACTCTCTCTTTAGTGAATGAGTTTATGCATGAAAGCGACATAATTATCTTCCCTGAACTTTCTCTTAATGGATATTTACTTCAAGATAAACTTTATGAAGATGCTTGGCATGTGGAAGAGTTACATGAATTAAAATCATTGAGTCGGCATGTGGATATTGTAGTCGGTGTTGCTATAAAAGATGGTGATAAATTCAAAAATGAAGCGCTCTATTTTTCTAAAGGTGAACTTTTAAGTAAACATACTAAAGTGCATCTACCAAATTATGGAATGTTTGAAGAGGCAAGATACTTTAGTGCCGGCAATAAATTTGAAAGTTTTATTACCTTTTTTGGCAAAACATCTATGCTTGTATGTGAGGATCTATGGCACAAAGAAGTGTATTATGATTTAATTAAAGAAAATCCTGATTATATTATCGCTCTTGTTGCTTCACCTGCGAGAGGTTTTAGTGAAGATGGCTTAGAGATACAGAAGCAGTGGTATGAAATTATCAAAACAGTCGCAAAAGAGTGCAATGCTAAGGTGTTTTTTGTAAATCGTGTTGGTTTTGAAGATGGGCTTGGTTTTTGGGGTGGAAGTTGTATTGTGAATGAAAATGCAAATATAGTGCATCAATTGCCAAACTATGAAAAAAGAGTACAAACATTTGAAATATAAAGGAAGAGCATGAAAATAGCGATAATGGGTGCAATGCCGGAAGAGATAGCCCCGATTTTAGAAAAACTTGGTGAGTATACAACGGCAGAATATGCAAAAAACAGATACTATGAGGCATCATATAAAGGAGTGGATTTAGTAATAGCATACTCAAAAATTGGTAAAGTTTTCTCAACTCTAACAGCTACAACTATGATTGAACATTTCGGTGCTACTCTATTACTATTTTCAGGTGTTGCCGGTGCTATTTCACCAACTTTAAAAGTCGGCGATTTGATAGTAGCTACAAAGCTATCACAACATGATTTAGATATAACGGCTTTTGGACATCCATTTGGCTATGTTCCTGAAGGTTCAGTCTTCGTTGAAGCAGATAAAAAAATGATAGGAATAAGCAAAGAGGTTGCATTCGAGATGGGTAAAATCGTTCAAGAGGGGATTATAGCCACAGGCGATCAGTTTGTTGCAAATGAAGAGCGTAAAAATTGGATTGGCTCTACTTTTGGTGCAGATGCTCTAGAGATGGAAGGTGCTTCTGTCGCAGTTGTTTGTGATGCTCTGAATGTCCCCTTTTTTATTCTCCGTGCAATAAGCGATGCCGCTGACATGGATGCGAGTTTCTCATTTGATGAATTTCTTGAAACTAGTGCAGTGGAAAGCGCTGAATTTGTAATGAAAATGGTGGATAAGATTGTCAATAACAATATCTAAAAAAATCATGTCCAAACTCGGACGAACAAATGCCGAGTTTAACCTAATAGAAGAGGGTGATAAAATTCTAGTCGGTCTTAGCGGCGGTAAAGATTCGCTAACAATGGTGCATGCCATGAAAGAGCAACAGCGTCGCGCTCCTTTTAAGTTTGAATTTATTGCAGTAACCGTCTCCTATGGCATGGATGAAAACTTTGATGCATTGACAGCCCACTGCAAAGAGTATGAAATTGAGCATGTCATACATGACACAAAAATTTATGATTTAGCGCAAGAGAAGATAAGAGAGAACTCCTCTTTTTGCAGTTTTTTTTCACGCATGCGAAGAGGCTCTTTGTATAGTGCTGCTGAGAAATTTGGATGTAATAAAGTAGCTTTGGGTCATCATATGGACGATGCTGCGGAGAGTTTTTTTATGAACTTCATCTATAACGGTCAGATGCGTTCCCTTGCTCCAAAATATAGAGCAGGCAACGGTCTGATTGTCATTCGTCCGCTTATCCAGATGAGAGAGAGACAATTGGCTGCCTTTGCACTTGATAATAACATGCCAACCATTGGGGATGAATCTTGTCCATCTATGCGTTTTGATGTAAAAATGCCACATGCAAGAGCGCATACAAAAGATATGTTGGCAAAGATGGAAAAAGAGTTTCCAACGCTCTTTACAAGTCTAAATGCCGCTTTTAAGAATATTTCGATTGATAGTTTTTTTGATGTGGAGAAATTTTCAGTTTAAATAAATAGTTTGGGCTTGTAAGTAGATTATAGTGAAAATGGCTCACTAAGTATCTTACAAATGAGTTAATGATATAATTCACAGCATTAATAAAAAAGGAACAATTCTATGGGAAGAGCGTTTGAATATAGAAAAGCATCAAAATTAAAAAGATGGGGGGCAATGTCAAAATTGTTTCCAAAATTGGGCAAAATAATTACTATGGCAGCAAAAGAGGGAAGTAGCGACCCTGACATGAACTCGAAACTTCGTACAGCGATTATGAATGCAAAAGCTGAAAATATGCCAAAAGATAATATCGAGGCGGCTATAAAAAGAGCGAGTGCAAAAGATACGGCGAGTATGTTGGAAGTAAACTTTGAGGGCAAAGCTCCGCATGGAGTTTTGCTTTTTATAGAGTGTCTGACGGATAATAATACGAGAACCGTGGCCAATGTAAAAAATGTACTCACCAAACATGGCGGGGAGATGCTGACAAACGGCTCTTTGGAATTTATGTTTAGCAGAAAAGCTGTCATAGAATTTAAGCTTCAAGATGGCATGGACATAGAAGAGTTAGAGCTAGAACTCATTGATGCAGGTCTTGAAGAGATAGAAGAGGAAGAGGGTGTTGTTTTAGTGACGGGTGATTATACTAATTTCGGTAAACTCAATGAAGCACTGGAAAAGATGGGAATAGAGGTTACAAAAGCAAACCTAGAGAGAATGGCAAACTCTCCAATATCTATTTCTGAGAAAGAGCAACTTGATATTGATAAAATCATAGATAAGCTAGAAGATGATGAAGATGTCAATAAGATTTTTACAAATTTAGCATAATCTCCACATGCCGGTGTTTGATAAAAATAATATATGAAATACATTGATAAAATATATGCACAGACACATGAGGTTAAGCAATCTAAATTTATTGCTTACCTTGTGCCATTCTCTCAGTTTACTTCCACTTTAGAACAACTCAAAAACTCACACCCAAAAGCTAGACATTTTGTTGTTGCGTATAGATATTTAAATGAGTTTAATCAAATCGTAGAGCATTTCAGCGATGACGGAGAACCAAAAGGGACATCCGGCAAGCCCTCTCTTTTTGTTTTGCAGGGTTTGGAGATGATAAACAGCGGCGTAATAATTGTCAGATATTTTGGCGGAACAAAGTTAGGAACAGGCGGGCTGGTGAGGGCGTACAGCGATAGCGTGAATTTGGTGCTGAATTTTGCACCACTCATTGAATATAAAGAAGAAACAAGCATAACTATATATTTTGAATACTCTAATATAAGAATAGTAGAATATGAGTGTTTAGCATGTGGAGTTGATATAGTTGAAAAAAGTTTTGATACAGGAACTATCTATAAAATAAAGGGCATTGAATCAAATATGAAACTATTTTTAGAAAAGATGGACAGACTGGTTAACATTGCGGAGTAGATAAAAATCTACACGCACAATCTATCTTCCATGCACAGCATTACCCATATCCCACATCGGTAAGAAAATACCAAGCGCGAGTAATATAACCATGGAGGCTATAATAAATAGCATTATAGGTTCAATGGCCTCCGATAGCCCGTCAATGATGGCATCAAATCTCATTTTGTAGTACTCTGCAACTTTTTTTATCATGGCATCAAGCGTACCGCTATCCTCTCCGGCGCTTACCATCTGAATAATCATATTTTCAAAAAGTTCCGTATCCTTAAGTCCCTTATTGAGGGCGCCACCCTTTTCAACGGTAATTCTCACAGACAATAGTTTAGCTTTGAGAGGAAGATTGTCTATCATCTCTATGGAAGTGTCGAGCGCTTCAGCTATTGGAATACCCGCGCGGATAAGTTCCGAGAAGACAAGTGTAAATCTGCTCAGTGTTGAAAATTTAATGATACTTTTTATGAGATATGTTTTTAGTAGTAGTTCATGCCACCCATATCTTATGTTCCTATAGTTGTTAATCAGATATTTAAATGTCATGAAAGATGCAAAAATAACGGCTAAAACATAGGGTCCATAGTTGTTAAAAAGGTGTTCAAGCACCAGAAGGATTCTGGTTGGAAGAGGCAGTGTCGCATGGAGTGACTCAAAAATAGCTTTAAATTCAGGAACAACATAGGAGATTAAAATTGTAAAAGCCACAGCCATGGCAATCATAACATTTCGCGGGTATGCCATAGCTTTTTTAAATTTAACAACATTCGCACGAATCTCTTCAAGCATGTCGGCGAGGGCGTAGAGCGACTCATCCAGATTACCTGTTTTTTCACCTAGCTGAACCATGGCAATTGTTAAATTGCCGAGTTCAAAACGAAAGTTTTCCATGGATGCCGAGAGGGAGCGTCCGGAGTTTATATCTTCTGCAAGTTTAGAAAAAACTGTTTTGAGTGCCTCATCATCTGTTGCACTTGCAATTTCGCTCAAACAGTCATATATCGAAATACCGGCATTTGTCATAACTGCTAGCTGTCTAATGGATGCTATGAGCGCATCGGGCTTGATTTTTCTTTTTTTTATATTTTGCAAAAAGGAGGTTTTAAATCTTTTAAGTTGCGCCTCAAAGGGTTCTTCTGCTTCCGCAATTTTAATAATTATTCCGGAGAGTTTTAATTTAGCATACTTGCTAGCCTCTTTTTTGTCTTCGGCATAGATTGGGAACTCCTCCTTTTTTCCTTTTACAAGAACAGTTGCAATAAAATATTTCATCCTTTAGCTACTTTTAAAATTTCTTCTAGGGAGGTTATCCCGTCTAAAGCTTTCTGTATTCCATTCTCAAAAATGGTTACAAATCCGTCACTGATTGCCTGAGCCAACATGGCGTCTTTTGGAGCCCCTTTTGCGATGAGGCTTGAGAGTCCATCGGTGACACTGAGTACCTCGCATATCATCTCTCTTCCCATGTACCCAGACTCATTGCACTCTTTACACCCTTTTCCCGTGTAAAACTTGGCATCTTTTGGGATAACATGGTGCAGCTCTTCAAGGGTAGATGCTGAAATCTCCTCAATTACTTTGCAATGTTTGCATATTTTTCTAACAAGTCTTTGTGCTTGAATTGCTACGAGGGCACCGCTGATTAGATAGTGTTCAATACCCATGTCAACCATTCTCGGAATGGCGCTTATAGAGTCGTTTGTGTGCAGAGTTGAGATAACCAAATGCCCAGTAAGTGCGGCTTTAATTGCTATCTCCAGTGTCTCTTGGTCACGAATTTCACCAATCATAATTTTGTCGGGATCTTGTCTTAAAATTGAGCGAAGCGCGTCTGCAAAACTGAGTCCTACTTTTGGATTCACCTGAACTTGCTGAATGAGATTCATTCTGTACTCAACGGGGTCTTCGACTGTGATGACTTTATCTTCAACATTTCTAAGCTCATTTAACGCACCATAAAGAGTTGTTGTTTTACCGCTGCCCGTTGGTCCCGTAACTAAAATAATTCCATGCGGAGCCTTGAGCCCATGAAGTAATTTATGATAACTTGCCGTGTCCATACCGGCATCTTCAAGCTTCACAAGTGCCTTTTGTTTATCTAGAACACGCATAACTATAGATTCACCGTAAAGTATAGGCAGAGTGGATATACGAAAATCATATTCATACTCCCCAACTAATGTTGAAAAACGACCATCTTGGGGTTTTCTCTTTTCTGCAATATCTAGATTTGCCAATAGCTTTAAACGAGATGCCAGCGGCGGATAGATATCTTTTTCAAAAATAAACATTTCGGTTAATTTACCATCCACACGACCGCGAACGACACAGTTTTTCTCGGTTGGCTCCACATGTATATCACTTGCACGGTTTTTTATACAAGTTTTGAGCACTACATCAATTAGCAGCAATATAGAAGAGGCCTCTTGCTGCTCTTCTATTGTATTTATAGAGTTTAACTCATCTCTTATTTTTTTGACTAACCCTTTTACGCTATCTTTTAACTCGACCTTGTAAAGGTAAGAGTGGATCTGTTTTTTTATGGATACGGCTATTTTTATAACTTTTCTTGGAAAGAGTCTTTGCATAGACTCTTGCGCTTCAATGTTAAGCGGGTCATTAAAAGCTATTGTAACACTCATATCATCTTCTGAAATTGGTAATACATTGTATTTTTGGAGTTGAGCTAGCGGAACCCTGCTTGTAATTCTGTAGTCCATATCAATGGAGTCTAAATCTAAAAACTGTAAATCCAATTCATGGGCTAGTTTTTCTAAAACAGCTTTTTCAGGAATGTAGTCGTAATTGTCTATGATGGAGAGTTCATATACACCGTTTCTTATCTGCTCAACGATAAAACGAACCAATCTATCCATGGTCATAAAACCTGAGAGAGTTATATCTCTTAAAATAAGGTTAGCATTAATTCCCTGCGCTTGAAGTCTGTCAACCTGCCTTTGCATAATTGAACCGTTGGCAAGTAAATCTGCTGTTATTCTATCCATTTTATTATCCTACCAGTAGATATGCTGTTTTATGATTTTTTTATCATAAAACTCATCTATTACAAGTTTGCTGAATTTCTCATCTTTTAAAAGATAAAGGTTATACGTAATTTTTTTATCATCTTTATCTTCAAAGATATAAAATTCTTTGGGGGTCTCTTCGTTAATCTGGCTATATAAATCAAAAACTTTTGAAAGTACATAGTCTGTTGTAGGTAAATTAAGTGATGATAATTTATATCCATCAAGCAGAGCGTGGTAAAGCAACTTTTTTTGCATCAAGATTATAGAAAAATAGGCTGCGTTTGATCTTGATTCAGCTGAAAATTTAAGCTTAATTATTGGTAATGTTAAACGATCGATATAGTCAGCTTTTAAACAAGAAAAAGCAAGGAGCGAAATATAATCTTCATCCTTGTCATGTGCATTAATATTATTAAAACCCAGATTGCAGGCATTTTCATATTTGTAGTTTTGATAAAGTCCTAGCATCTCCTGTTTTACATCTGCATAGAGCACAATGGCAAATATTAAAGCTATGAGAATTTTCATTTCATCTCTCCTGAGAGTATCTCATCTAGGAGTGTTTTTGCATTGGCTGAATGCGAGTGTTTTATATACTCTTTGAGCGTTTCAACAGCTTTATCTTTTTGGTCTAGTTTAACTAATGATTTAGCAAAGATAATCCAACTTGTTTCTTGATTACTGTCAATTTCGTTTGTTATCAAAGCATAGTTATATGCCAAATTATAATCACCGGTGTTATAATAATTTTTTGCGATAAAAAGGCTTAATGTCGGATCATTACTCTTTTTAAATCTTTTTATAACTTGTTCTATATCATTTTTTGTACTTTGTCTCTTAATATTAATATTACCTTTTGGTTCCTCAATCGTAATAAGCTCTTCCTTTGCTATGACTCTTTCATCTTCTTTAACAACTTCAATTGCAGGTACTTCAACTTCAACTACTTGTATTGGTTCTGAGATAGTTGATTTTTTTATTTTATCTATAAAATTGAGTGATGGAGCAAGCACCATTTTTGTCTCTACATTTATTTGCTCATTTTTTTTATTTATAGTTTTTTTCGGCTCATTTTCTGATAGATTATTCTGAGTATTGCTATCAATCGGTTTCGTAGTTATCGTTTCAGCTTTTACAGATTTATTCTCGTCATGTTCTACTGCTGTATGATTGCCATCTTGAAATGCATTTTTTGAATTTTGATAATTTATAGTGGTAAAAAGAATGATAAAAATTACAATAGTGCTGATAGTGATTATGGCATGTGGAAGATAAGATTTTATTTTATATGTGAGCCACTTTCTTTCCAACTCATTTATATCAACCATGTATTAATCCTGTGTGAATTGCCGACATCTCTATAATTTTATTTGATATTGAGATTGTATTTATTTTAGCAGGGTTGTTCTCATGGTAGTGCGAGTATATGTCAAAGAGTATATAGAGTAATTTATTTGTATCTCTATAATTTCCATTAGTCAAATTATGAATCAATTTTACAGAATTATCTTTGAACATATTTGCACTGTCAAAACAATTTGCTTTCATAAGTTTTTTTTGTATATATACTTTTAACTCAGGGGCTGAAGCATTTTTAAGCTCTATACTATCCCATATTCTAGTCTGAAAGTGCTCTTTTGCTATCAAATCTTCTTTCTCTGTTTTGTGAAGAGTTATTACAAATTTTATTTTTCTTGTATCTGAAAGCAATCTGATTTTTTCTATCAGAAAATTTGAGTAGAGCTGAGCCTCATCTAAAAGTACTATCGGAACATAATCAAGTAATCTATTGTCTAAAATTTTCATAAATTGAGTAAAATTCAGATCACCTTCATATTTTACATCTAATATATCTTTTGCCAATGTTTTAAAAAATTCACTGTCATCAAGAATAGGTGTTTGATACAAATAAACAATTCTGGAGGATAATAAATCATGGTAGAGTTTTGTTAAAAACATGCTCTTTCCGGTACCTGGTTTGCCATAAAGAAGCAACATTTTTAACGGCTTGTTTACAGAATCTTTAAATGAGTGATACATTTTAGAAACCCTGTCTATTTGTATATAATCTTCTGCATTCACAATATCTAAAAAAACATTCTTCGAGTTTTTAAATATATTTGACTTCATATTTACTGCTTCTCAACTTCACTGTCTACTTTAACATTAGTTTTATTATGGTCTAAAATACTCTCTTTTAACCCTGTATAACCTAAATCGGATAAAGACAAATTACTTTTTTCTTTATTTATAATATGAGGTTCTATAACAATAATAAGTTCTTGCGTCTGTTTAGAATTCTCATCATACTTAAATAGATAGCCAAGAAGTGGAATGCTTCCTAAGAGTGGCACTTGACTAGAACTTTGAGTGTTTTTTGAATTGATTAGACCACCGAGTATTATTCTGTTTCCGTCTTTTACTGTAACCACAGATGAGAGTTGGCGACGATCCAAATCCGGTGGCATTGTTCTATTTTCTGAAGTTGAAAGCATACTGGTAGAAGTCTCAGAGAGAGATGGATTTATCTTTAAGGTTATAGAGTTATCATCCGATATTTCAGGAGTTATATCTAAAAGCACACCTGCAAAAACAGATTGGATATTTTCATTTACACTTGAAGCACCGGTGGTTCCGCCTGCTAAAGTTTCTGTACTGGTAATTTTGTAAAAATATTCTGTTCCGACTGTAATAAGTGCAGGCTGGTTATTCAGAGTTAAAACTTTAGGGTTAGAGATAGAACTTACATCCCCTTGAGTATTTAAAAACTTAATTACCTCTTTCAGGCTTACATTGCCTTTTGCTTGAACAAGACTGGCTACAGTTCCGGAATTTCCCTTTATAGGGTCTGGATATAAAGCAGTAGTAATATCAGAACCGCTGAACGTGCCAACATTTTGCGCATTTACAACATTGGATGTTATTTGAAAGTTTTGAAGAGCATAGAGCTGTTTCCAATCAACACCGGTTGATTTGCCTTCACTCATAGTAACTGCTAAAATCTGAACATCTATCAAAACCTGAAGTTTAACTTTTTCTTGAAGTCTTTTCAGATACTCATCAAGTCTAATCATCTGCTTGGCAGTGCAGGTTACTGTAATAAGACCAGCATTTTTATTTATGATGGGCGGGTTGGCTACATATTCATCATGTGGTCTATTTATAACACCCTGCAACTCCAAATCTAACTCTTCCCAAAACTTAACTTCATCACTAGATACTATTTTTACGCCAGATTCCGCAGTTGAACCTCCACCTGATTTAGAAGTTGATGCGTTCGAAGATCCAGTAGAAGCGGTAGAACCAGAAGAGCCAGTTGCACCTTTGGAAGTTTTAGAACCTGCTGATGAACTCAGTGTAATATCAGTACTGCCGCTACTTTTTCTTTGAGATAAGATGTAGTCTATAGCAAAAACTTTTGTAGTTAAGTAGGAGATTTTTAGTACATTGTTTTCAAGTGTATAGGAGAGGTTGTTTTCATTAAGAACAATATTTAGAACTTCATCAATTGTTAAATTATTTAGATGTGTTTTGTTTAGTTGTTTATTTAAATACTCTTCTGCATTTGAATCGGTTACTACAATGCTAAACTCACATGAATCACTGAGTTGCTCAATAAAATCAATAATTTTAGTATCTTTTGTAGAGCTAATACTGAAAAGTTCTGAAGAACAATCAGCAAAAAGATTGCCTGTTAGCAAAAATGTTAAAATTGCTCCATATATTGATGATTTAATCATACTCATTGCTCTAGTCTCACTTGTTTTTAAATTTTAAATTTAGATTTTTACTACTTGTAGAAAGTATCTCTTCTTTGCCTTTTTTTGATAGAGTAATAGATGTTGTACCGATTTTTGAAACTGTGTAATCGTCAATTTTATCGCTTATCGTATACCATTTGCCATTAATCAAAGCTGATTTATTGATAATGGCATCCAGAATAAACTTCTTTTTTTGAGGTAAAACTTTTACTTTTGGCAAATCAATTGTATCTGAAGTGAAAACAGTAGGAGCAGTAGCGATGACATTATTTTTTGTATCAGCTTTTTTTAAAAAGATAAAAGGGTCTTTAAGTGAAGATATTTCAGTTTCACTAACTCCCTCCCTTGGGGGCTTAATTGCTTCAATCTGCTCATCAACCCACTCAAGCTCATTTGAGCTGAGATTCAGTGATAAAAGAAGTAAAAAACTAATTATAAAAAAACTTTTCATTAGTATGTAATCCCCCAAACAGAAATATTCAAATTTCCATTTATGTTATTTTCCATAGTCAGATTTAAATCATGTAAATCAACGACCAATTCGCTCTGTTCTAATGAATTCATAAAATTGAGTGTATTTTTATAATCCCCCGTACTGCTAATATTAATATCCAAAACATGCCCGAATGCATTATTATTAAGAGCAAGTTTGTTTGTAAAGTCAAGAATCTTAATATTATATTTCAGCGCATTTTTTGAAATTGAGTGCAGATATTCACCCCATGTTCTCTCATCATATACAAGCGAAGAGATAGCTTCAATTTTACCTTTTATGTACGCATTATTGTCTTTGTAAATTAGCAATTCACTCTGAGCCTGTTTAATCTCTTCTTCAAGCAGTGTTATTTTAGCTGCAGGATTTTGTTGCAAATAGAGTTTATCATTGCTTATTTTAGACTCTATAGTTGTAACTTGTTCCTTTATTTTTTTAAAGGCTATTTCAGAGCTATCCCAAAAAAGCAGATATGAAAAAGCGAATATCATAGCAAATATCATAACATAGGTCATGTATATATCTTTCTGAGCTTTGTTTTTAAATGATGCATCTATGTTCTGTAAATAATTTTCATAATTTATTTTCATAATATTGTCACCTTTAATTCACTGAAATATTTTGATGACTCTTTATTGTATAAAATCTTTTCAAGTGAAAATTTAAACTTTCTTTCATATTTTTTTGTTAAATTTTCCAATAGTGCAGTAATTATTTTATCCTCTGATGAAACCAAGTTCAAGATAAATTTCTTACTTTTATCATTTTCATTGTAAGAGAGCGATTCTATTTTGACGCCAATATCATTTAAATCATTTGTTAATGTGTACAACAATTTAGCCTTCATAGGATAGTTCACTTTTACATCATGAATCTTTATTAGTGTATTTTTTTTGTCTATGTACTCTTGTTTCTCTTGATTTAGAAGCGCCATTACTTTTTCTTTATCAGCTTCTCTGCTTTTTATAGTAGATTCTCTTATTGTTTTTTCAACATGGAGTTCTGCATATGTTGTTGCAAGAAGCTTATATTGTAGCTCCTGAGCATATGTAAGAGCCCAATAGCTAGCAGGATATACAAATGCAATGAAGAATGATGCAGCGATTAAAAGTAAAAGTTTTCCGCTTTGTCTTTGTACAAAATTTGGAGGACGGTGGAATATTGTGAAATTGCAGTCATATCTCTCTTCTTCAGAGAGTGTAGTATAAATGTGCATTAAAGCATGAAGTTGATTGATGCTTCTATTGCTGTGTTCATAACCAAAATCAAATTTGAAATCACTTGCTTTGATACTTAGCTCAACTTCTGCAATCTCATTTAGTACTGAAGCAGTGGAAATTTCTGAACCTATGTAGATATGCTCAATTTTTTCTATTTCAAAAGCTCTTTTAGTATATGTTAAAATATCGTTGATAGTTGCAAAAATTTCTTTATATAACTTAACTATAAAATTTGTATAATTGTTTTCTGTATTTTTGAGATTGTCATCAGATAAAATTTTTATAAAATCCTGATATTCAACTCTTTCACCATAAATTTCACAAAATCTTTCATGCATCTGTATAAGTGTATATTTCAGTGATTTTGTATAAACAAACTCTTTTTCATTGTATATAGTTACGAATGCATCGTTCTCTTCAAAATATATAAAACAGTGAACTCCACTATTTTGTATTATCTCTTTTGTGTAAAGTGATTTGAAAAGGAGAGGGGTTGGAATGATTACATCAATATATTTTAATTTTTCTACGACATCTTTATATGTTTTTTCTATGGTTGAAGGCTCAGCTATAAAAACTTGAAAGTGTCTATTTTCATAACTTTTATTATTGAAAACTTCAATGTATCTTATTTGATATTCTAAAGCTTGGTCAAGGGCTAGTTCATCATATATTTTGTTGTTTATAGCGTCAAATAAATCTTCTTCAAGGATATTTTTACTAATCTCTATATGAGAATTAATATATCCTTGAGTGTTAAGATACGAAATAATAAATTGATTTTTATCATACTCCGGAGACTTGATATCATTTAAAAAATTAGAAACACCATTAACATATGAACCGTTATATGGATTAACAGAAATAACACTTAAAAAAGGGTGTTTCTTTATTATACTCATAATCTATTATCCTATTTGAAGTGAACCATCGACATACAACAGAATTCCTCACCCTTGTAAAACTCTACTCTAAAAATTTTATTATCTTTATCAACAGAAAAGTTTTTATTCATAGATTTGAGATTTATCTTCATCCCACTCTCGTTTGAGTTGTTTTTA
Source organism: Sulfurimonas sp. (assembly GCA_041662325.1). Lineage (GTDB taxonomy): Bacteria > Campylobacterota > Campylobacteria > Campylobacterales > Sulfurimonadaceae > Sulfurimonas. The sequence goes on from JBAZSU010000001.1 coordinate 168,216, forward strand.
GATACATATCCAATAACATTGACACGAAAATTCTTGTCATCAAGTACCTTAAAATCGTCATTTACAAAAAAATCTGAAGATCTATCTATGGACATTGCTTTTCCGTCAATTTCCACATTGAATTTTTTAGGACAGACACTAGCCATCTTAAAGTATTCTGGCTTTATTGTTGTAATTTCTTTATTTCCGATATAAGCAATATATGTACCATTCACCTTGCTTACATCACCCAACGGGTTGGAAAAATCAAAGACATTATCATTAGTCTTTTTTATAGGAACATAGGCTAAATCTTTTTTTACATCATTTAAATTTAGTGACATCTTACCGTTTATTGCAAGGTTTCCATAATTGTTTATTAACTTGCCTATTTCCTCTTCTTTTAAAGTGAAATCTTTTGTAAAAGAGATATCCATGACTTTCATAAACTCTTCAATGGCTAAAAGATGATAAAAAACTTTTTGAGAAAGTGATGATAAATTTTTACTGCTCTCTATCGCAAATGCCGGTTTATTATTTGTGACGGCAAAGTAAGTTAGGGAGAGTCTCATAGCCTCATCATCAAATTTTGTATTGGTATTTTTTACATTGAAACTGTGATGTTCTTGTAAAAGATTTTTATTAACACTGTCTCTGACCCTTGAAGCAATTGTGTCCAAATTTCCAAATGGTTGATTTTGTAAAAGTTTGCATTGGTCTATAACGCAAGTTTGCCCCCATGCAATTGGATTAAAGATACTTCCTTTATCCTCTTTCCTATAAAAACCATGTCCATCATGCAAATTTAAAACTAATGAGACATTTTGTGCTAATATCACCTTTTTTATCTCTTGGACAGTCTCTTTATCTTTATCACCTTTTTCCATAAAAGAGAATTTTCTATTCATATCTCCGTTTATGCCTCTGGAATCAGCTTTTATACTCTCTTTGTTGAGATTTGGAACTATCCACAGGTTTTTAGACTTAATTTTATAGTGTGAGGCAAGGATTGATGCGGCAAAATAACCGCCAGGTTCATCTCCATGGACTCCGCCTATTACAAGCAGCGTAGTCTTAGAGTCATTGTTTTCTCTTTTTATTAGGTTGATATTAGCAGATAGATAAGCATAAGATACAATCAGTAAAAGAAATATTTTAATACAAAGTTTATTCATTCTTTGGACTACTGATTTTCTGTAAATATTTTTATTTTATTGTCTTTACCGAGTTTAACCATCAAAGTCTTATCTCCGACAAATTTAAGTGTATCTGATGAATATATCTCTTTAAATGATATCTGATACATGTCAGGCGCACTAGGATATGGAACAACATTAATTCGGTCAAATATAATTGTTTTTTTCTCAGATTTACTAAACACTCTCTTTTTATAGGTTGTAAATGAGCTGAAGCTCATTCCGTCATCTCGCATAAAATCGGATGCATAAAAACCCAAATATGTTTGAATGTCATTATAAAGCCAAGCGTATCTCCATGCATAGAGCTGTGCTAAAAGTTCTGCTAGTATTTTTTTGGAAACATCTTTTTTTGTTTCACCGCTATTAATAATAAGCATCGTGCTTTCTATGTCTATTCTTCTATCAAGACACTCTAAGCTTGGATTATTGATTGCTATACACCCTTTTGTGAAATCATCTCTCTTCTGGTCCGTTGGAAGGCCGTGAATCCATATTCCGGAACCTCCTCTTCCTCTATATCTGTCGTAGGTATTAGGGTAGGAAGTGACAAATGCTAACGGTCCATAAAATGAATCTACTTTGGAGAGTTTTTTTGTTATTTCATAAACTCCAAGAGGTGTTGTCAAATCGCCCTCTCTCATCTTGTCGCCTTTCATCTTGCCGGTAAAAGCACTGTAATCTTTTGCGAATTCAAACTTTTTATTTTTATTCTGTTTGTACAAAACAAGAGTTGATTTCTCTTTATTGCATGTTAAAACAGATGAAAAAGTTTCTAAATAACCAAAAGTGGTATCTTTTCCTTCCAAAAATTCATTCCAATACTCTTTTTTAGCCAGTTCCGAATCCATCTTCTTCTCTATATCTTGTAGACCATGTGTTCTATAGTTTGTTAAAATATCACTAGCATTTACAGTTAGACTCAGTAAAATCAGAAATATTATTTTCATGCTTGGTATCCTATCTCTTTTAAGAATGTTTTATCTTTTGTCCAGCCCTTTTTTACAGTTACCTGAAGGTTTAAAAAAGCTTTCTTTCCGCTCAGTGTTTCTATTTTGGTTCTTGCATAGACCCCAATTCGTTTAATAGAATCACCACCTTTACCTATGATTATCCCTTTTTGACTCTCTTTTTCTATAATGATTGTTGCATGGATTTTGTCTAAATTTTTACCTTCCTCTATTTTGTCTATGATTACATCCGACTCATATGGAATTTCGTCACTGACGTTTTCAAATATTCCTTCTCTAATAAAGCCGGCATATATATCTCTTACAAGCTCACTGGTTAAATCTTCTGGATCAAACAAATAGGGTGAGTCTGGAAGATTTCTAGAGATAGTTTCAAGTAAATCCACATGTCCTACTTTTTTTGGTATTGCTACGGGAATAAGTGCTTCAAAATAGTCTGAAAATTGATTATAGGAACTTATTTTTTTAAAAAGTTTTTCCTGTGTAACTTGGTCGATTTTACTTAGAACAACTATATGTTTTACTTTAGAGTTGTTCAGCTTTAAAAATTTTTCATAATGCTCTAAACTGTCAGTCACTGGAGCTAAATAAACTATGAGATCACAATCGCCCATCGCTTTTAGCGCCTCATCAAGCATAAATTGGTTTAAAATTTTCTCTCTTTCATGGAGACCTGGAGTATCAACAAAGATAATTTGCGTATCGTTATGCATCACAATTGCATTTGAGCGCTTTCTAGTGGCATTCGCCTTTTGGCTCACCATAGCAATTTTTTCACCCAAAAGAGAGTTCATAAGCGTACTCTTTCCAGCATTTGGACGACCAATTAGAGATACGAAACCCGCCTTAGTTGCGTTTTCTTTAGATAAACCAGTTTTATTCATTTTTTTCCTTTAAAAAGCCACAAAGTGACATGATAACTATAGAATATATCTTGATAAATCATTGTCTTCAACAATAATATCAAGCTTTTCATGTACAAACTCTGCCGTTATAACAAAGTCCTCGTTTGAATGTTCATCAGCATTAAAGCTTATCTCTTCCAATACTTTTTCTAGAACAGTGTGCAGTCTTCTTGCACCAATATCTTCAGTAAGTTCATTCGCACGATGTGAAACTTTTGCTATTGCTTTAATTGCTTCATCTTCAAAAATAAGGTTCACACCCTCTACGCCTAAGAGTGCTTTGTATTGCGTAAGGAGAGAGTTTTTTGTTTGCGTTAAAATTTTATAGAGCGTCTCTTCCGTAAGTGATTCTAGTTCAACTCTGAGTGGAAATCTACCTTGAAGTTCAGGTATTAAATCGCTCGGTTTTGTAAGATGAAATGCACCGGCAGCAATAAAAAGAATATGGTCGGTATTCACAATCCCATACTTCGTCGTGACACTGCTCCCTTCAACAATAGGAAGTAGATCTCTTTGAACTCCCTCTTTGCTTGGATCATTTCGTCCTTGTGACTTTGAGCTTATAGCAATCTTGTCAATCTCATCCAAAAAGATAATTCCTCCATCCTCAGCGCGTCTGAGTGCCTCGGCATGAATATTTGTCATATTGAGAAGTTTTGAGGATGCCTCGTTTTTTAAAAGTAATTTTGCATCTTTAACGCTCATCTCTTTTTTATTATCCTCTTTGTTCATGGCTGTAAATATTTTAGAAAAAGATTCTTGTACTTTTGCCATCTCTGGCGGAAGATTTGTGTCATTAAACTCAACGTTTATTTTATCAAATTCTATTGAAATTATTTTATCATCCATCTCGCCACTGATAACTTTCTCTTCCATGGACTTTAAAATTTTTGCATAATCATCTTTTTTTTCTTGGCTTGCTTGTTCTGGAAGGGGAGGGAGAAATTTTTCTACAATTTTATTGACAATATAGTTCTCAATTTTATCTCTGTTTGCCTCTTCCTGTTCAGCTTTTACAAGACTTATTGAGTTTATAACCAAATCTCGTATCATGGACTCAACATCTCTTCCGACAAAACCAACTTCAGTGTATTTGCTCGCTTCTACTTTTATAAAAGGGACTTTCATCATGTTTGCAAGGCGTCTTGAAATTTCAGTCTTTCCAACACCGGTAGAGCCAATCATAAGAATGTTTTTAGGCATTATTTCATCTTGAAACTCTTGGCTTAGTTGCATTCTTCTGTATCTTGTTCTAAGTGCCAGAGCAATAGTTTTTTTGGCATCTTTTTGAGAAATAACATATTTATCTAAATACTCAACTATCTCTTTGGGAGTTAAATTCATTCTTTTTCTTCCTCAAGTGTGAGCGTTTTGATATTATGATTTGTATAAATACATAAGTCTGCAGCAATGCTTAAACTCTCACGAACCAACTCCTCTTCATCAAGTGAAGTATGTTTTTTGAGTGCTCTTGCTGCCGATATCGCATAGTTTCCGCCGCTTCCAATTGAGGCAATTTCACCATCTTCCGGTTCAACTACATCCCCATTTCCGGTTAAAATAAAAATATGCTCATTATTTAAAACAATCATCATCGCCTCAAGACGGCGAAGAACTTTATCTTTTCTCCAAGCTTTAGAAAACTCGACAACGGATTTTAAAATATCACCTTTTTTGTCTTCCAAAAACTCTTCAAACATGTCAAAAAGATTAAAGGCATCGGCAGTACTGCCCGCAAATCCGGCAAGAACTTTACCCTTGTGGAGTGTGCGGATTTTTGTGGCATTCCCTTTTAAGACGCTGTCTCCAAAAGTAACCTGTCCATCTCCGCCAATTACAGCTTTGTTCTTGCCTTTGTACGCAAGTATCGTAGTTGCATCAAACATTATTCGCCTTGAACATCCACATGCAGAGTTGCATGAATTCCATGACCTAATTTAAGGTCTAAATCATGCTCCCCTACAGTTTTTATAGCTAGTTTGTCTGTTATATGCTTTTTATCTATATCAATTTTATGTTGTTCAATAAGGGCAAGGGCTACTTCTTCTTTTGTGATTGAACCAAAGAGATGACCGTTTTGACCAAGTTTTTTAGTTATGACGATTTCAGCTTTGTCAAGTTTTACTGCCAAAACTTTTAATAGTGCAATCTCCTCTTCTAGAGCTTTAGCATTTTGAATTTCTTCTTCTTTATGCTGTGCTAAAATTTCTGCAGTTGCATGTTTCGCAAAACCTTTTCCAATTAGAAAATTTTTGCCATAGCCATCTTTTACCTCTTTTACTTCACCGGCTTTACCTAAACTTTTTACATCTTTTATTAACAATACTTTCATCTCTTTCTCCTTAATTATTATCTGATCTCACACACTTTTGTAAAATTGTGCGCTTTATACCCCGTAAATCTCGAAAAACTTGTTTTTCGTAGCTTTAGGGGGTAGTAGGGACATTTGTCCCTGCCACTAAAACGGACGAGTTCGTTTTAGTGCGTAACATCAGTGATTATCTTTTAATTTTTCCACCATAAGAAACAATACCATGTGATAAATTTCCTATTTTTGTATAGCCCATATCTGTTAATATTCTTGCACAGTGCGCACTTCTGCTTCCGACATGGCAATAAACAATGATATTTTCATCTTTACCAAGATTCGCTTCATCAAGCGTTTGGAAGAAACTGCTTGTCGGAATAAGTTTATCTGCACCTTCAATATGACCCATTTTCCACTCCATGTGCTCACGAACATCAACAAGTTTAAAGTGAACCATTCCAAGTGAACGCGCTTCAAGAAGCGCAATTAGCTCATCAGAGTCAAGTTCATGGTTGTTAACTAAAGCTTCACACTCTATTTTTGTAAGACCACGAGAGTGTTGATGTACCACTTCTTCCATCTGATTTTCTTGACGCTTGAGCGCTGCAAATTCAGGAGTACAAAAAATTTGACAGTGACAAACACCATCTTCTGGAATTTCTTTTTCAATAGCAGGTGTACATGGGCACATTCTGTTATCTGAGCTTTTGTAAACACCATTAACTTCTTCAACCATGTAGCAAGGACAAAATCTTTTGTTGTACATCATTTTATTACGGGCTAGCCCTAGCTGTACGCCCTCATTGATCTCTTCTTGAGGATTGTATTCCCAATTGAATTGCTTCACAACTTTATCTGTGAATTTAATCGTTTTTTCTAACTCAGCTTGAAACTCAGGTGAATTCATATCAATTTTAATTATACTCATAGTTAAGTTCCTATTATTTTTTATTTTTACGAGCTTTGCCAGCGATTATAAAGCGTAAAGCATTCAGTTTGATAAATCCTGCGGCATCTTTTTGATTATAAACAGAATCTTCTTCAAAAGTACAATACTCTGGATTGAAAAGTGAGTTTTCAGATGAACGGCCAACTACACTTACTACACCTTTGTAAAGTTTCAGTCTAACAGTGCCGGAAACATTTACCTGTGTTTTGTCAATTGCAGCTTGAAGCATTTCTCGTTCCGGTGCAAACCAAAAGCCATTATAGATTAGTTTTGCATAGCGAGGCATCAACTCATCTTTAAGGTGGGCTTCTTCACGATCAAGAGTTATAGATTCGATAGCGCGGTGCGCTTTTAACATAATAGTTCCGCCCGGTGTCTCATAGCATCCACGGCTCTTCATGCCAACAAATCTGTTTTCAACAATGTCCGCACGGCCTATACCATGTTTGCCGGCAATTTTATTGAGAGTTGCAAGCATAGTTGCGGGAGTTAGCTCTTCGCCGTTAAGTGAAACAGGGTCACCGTTTTTATAACCTAGTGTGATATACTCAGCAACATCAGGAGCATTTTCAGGTTTTGTAGTCCATAGCCACATACTGTCTTCCGGCTCAGCATTTGGGTCTTCTAAGATCCCACCTTCATACGAGATATGCAAAAGATTAGCATCCATAGAGTAGGGTGATTTTTTACCTTTTGTGTCGATTTGAATGCCATGTTCAGCAGCATAAGCCAAAAGTTTTTCTCTTGAGTTTAGGTCCCACTCTCTCCATGGAGCAATGATAGTCAAAGTAGAGTCTTTACCTAAATAACCCATTTCAAACCGTACTTGATCGTTTCCTTTGCCGGTTGCACCGTGACTTACGCCATCAGCACCTGTAATGTGAGCGATTTCAACTTGTCGTTTAGCGATAAGAGGTCTTGCTATTGAAGTTCCCAGAAGGTATTCGCCTTCATAAATCGCATTTGCTCTAAACATAGGAAATACATAGTCTTTTACAAACTCTTCTCTTAAATCATCAATAAAGATATTTTCAGGTTTAATTCCCAGAGCCAGTGCTTTTACACGAGCAGGTTCAACCTCTTCGCCTTGACCGATATCGGCTGTAAAAGTTACAACTTCACACTTGTACTCATCTTGAAGCCATTTTAAAATAACACTTGTATCTAAACCGCCAGAATAGGCTAAAACTACTTTTTTAACATTTTTTTTCATGTAAAAAACCTTTGTAAGCAAAATAATTGCCGCGATTTTACTATAAAAGAAATTAAAAAGCAGTTAGAATGGAGTTTTATTTAATGGGATTGCGGAATTTTATTTTATAAAGTAAAAAAGATAACAGAACATTGAGATATTGTCTCAAAAGGGCTTTATTACCCTTTTGAGTCAAACAATATCCCCGTTACCTCTTTCATTTTTGGAAGAAAATCGGCTGCTTGTTCTGCCGGAAATCTTCTAATCATTTTATTTGTTTGCGCTTCAATGACAGATACATAAAATACATCTTGCTGATCTACGCCAAATTTTAAGTTTGTGTTCATCGGAGCCATTGCATTGTTAAGTTCTTTTACCAACTGATCCACTTGCTCTTTAGAATTTATTTTTTCAGCTTTTTGTGTAGTAGTTTGCTGCATCTCTTTTACAAGATCAACTTTTGGCTGTTCTACCTGCTGAACTGACTGTTGCGCTTTCGCCATCCTTCCCTGCGACTCCCCAGAACTCATATTAGTTTGTTGCTGTTTAGCTACGCCTGCTATGCCATCCATGACTTACTCCTCACCTTTAAGAATATTGTTATTAAGCCAAGTATCGACTATTAAATAAATAACTTAAATAAATTAAATAATATTTTTAATATTTTTTACTTTATCTTTACTAACTGCTACATATTTATGATAATCTTGCGTTCATGAATGAATATATAAATTTATTAAAAAAAGAGCCCGTTTTAAGACGACTCTCCTCTATACAGCTTATTGCATACTTTGGTGCATGGTTTAGCAATGTTGCAATATACACCCTTCTTCTTGATATGAAAGTATCTCCTGAAATTGTTGCCTTTGTGGCTATGCTTCATTTTTTAGCCGGCGTTATCCAAGCTCCGCTCTCAGGCTCTATTATAGATATGTTAAGACCTAAAAAGTTGATGCTCTCTCTCATCTTTATACAGGTTCTGACAACTCTGTTTTTAATCCTAGTTACCAATATAGATGATTTGTGGCTGTTATATATACTGATTTTTATTAAAATGGCAGCAGCCAGTTTTTATTTTACTACCGAAATGTCTCTTTTGCCGAAAATTCTTCATGGGAGCAAGCTTCAAAAAGCAAACGAACTTCACTCTATAATCTGGTCATTTTCATATACATTGGGAATGGCAATCAGCGGTTTTGTAGTTTATATGCTTGGCATAAAAATCGCTTTTATTTTAGATGCTTTCATGTTTATCGTCGGTTTTTTCCTGCTTTATAATTTGGAGATAAAAGTTGAATTTATTAAAAGCAAAGAGAATCTGATAGAGATGATGCGAGATACTTTTAGATATTTAAAAAGATTTCCACATGCCTTGCATCTTATGTTTATTCATGCCTTTGTAGGACTTACTGCTTTTGATGCTCTTGTCGCTCTAATGGTGGACAAATATTATGCTTCAGTCATTGCCACCTCTTTAGCACTTGGACTTTTACATGCTTCAAGGGCTTTAGGTCTTGTGATTGGTCCTATTATTTTAGGTTCTTGGGTGAACAACAGTCGAATAATCTATATTTTTGTTTTTCAAGCTATCGCCGTTTGGTTCTGGGCATTTATGATGCACGATTTTTATCTTTCACTTTTTGCAAGTGTGATTGTCGGGCTTTTTACTACAACGCTCTGGTCCTATACCTATACGCTATTGCAAAAAAATATTGAGGAGAAATATTATGGAAGAATCGTCGCATACAACGACATGATATTTCTAAGCTCGGCAGCATTGACCTCTTTTATGATTGGATATTTGGCTTCAAATGACTACTCTTTGGAATTTATAACCGTAGCAATAGGAAGTGGATTTGTTGCGGGTGGAATTTATTTTACTTGGATACTCAAAACTCAAAATATAAAAGATATAGCATGATATCATTTGCTTTTTTTGGCGGAGTTCTTCTGAACATCGGAGCATATCTGACCTATAAAGGGAAGATTTATGAATCTGTTATCGTTTATTTATTTGCGGATTTATGTTGGGTAGTCATGGCATATCAAATGGATAATTTTTGGGGAGTTTTTTCCATAATCATCGGAGTGACTTTCGGCTTTTTGGCTTTTATAAAGATGCGTAGCGGAGAGATGAACAAATCACTCAACAAAAAGGAGAACGAGTAGATGGCATCAGGAATTTTTATGCTACTCGACGATATTGCAATGCTGGCGGATGATGTGGCAGTGGCAAGTAAAATAGCCACTCAAAAAACTGCAGCAATTTTGGGAGATGACTTAGCCGTCAATGCACAAAAAGCGACAGGGTTTGACCAGTCGAGAGAGCTTGCGGTGATATGGGCAATTACAAAAGGCTCTCTGAAAAACAAAGCCATTATATTGCCTCTGGCTTTTATGCTGAGTGCAGTGGTTCCAAGCCTTATCACTTACATTCTTATGCTCGGTGCTCTCTATCTTCTTTATGAAGGAACGGAAAAAATAGAAGAGTATCTTTTTCATAAACATCACGAGCAGGTAGATGTTGAATTGTTGCACTCAACTAAAGAAACAATCTTGGATATAGAGCAAGCGAAGATAAAATCAGCACTGCTTACAGATTTTATACTCTCAATAGAAATCGTAGTAATCGCACTCACTTCTGTTTCAAATCAGCCTTTTATGGTTCAGGTTGCATCGACTCTGTTTGTGGCAGTTTTGGCTACTTTTTGTATTTATGGTTTGGTTGCCTTGATAGTGAGAATGGATAATGTAGGCTTTTGGCTTATAGAAAAGAAGCATGAAAAAAGCGGAAATTTTCTCATAAGTGCCATGCCAAAACTGATAAAAACATTGGCCTTTGTCGGGACATTTGCTATGATTTTAGTAGGAGGCGGCATACTGGCTCACAATATCGGAGTATTGCATCACCTTTTTATAGCTGCTATCCCGTCTATAATAAATGAATTATTAGTTGGATTTGTGATTGGTGCGGTTCTGCTTTTGATTATGAAGTTGTTTAAGAAGTGAGTTTTTAGAAATCTAGCTCAAATTGCTAGTTGCAAATATTCATCAGACAATTTTAAAAAGAAATCCATCAGAGTAAGCAGTAATAAATATTTCCCTTGCTGTTATACTTTTTATTATTGTAGCTATTCGATTGATTGCAAGTGTTGGGACACTTTGAATCGCCAATTTTAATATCAAGTGGCGGAAAATAAATTAAACTATAATTCAATACTTTATGAGTAGAACTTTAGACGTATAAGGTATGCAATTAATTAATGGTTAACTTTATAAGATTAAAATATTTGGCACATAAAAATATAAAGTCTAATAGGGGTTGTTTTATGAATTCATCCGTTAACATATTGATTATTGATGATGCTATGATAAACATAGAGGTTGTCAGACAAATATTAAGTGAGAATTATTTAAATTATCATTTTTCCATTGCCACTAACGGTAAAGAGGCTCTTGAAATAGTTAAAACAAAGAAATTTACTTTAATTTTATTAGATATAGTGATGTCTGAAATGGATGGTTTCGGTGTATGTATGGCTTTAAAAAGTGATCCATTAACTAAAGATATACCAATAATATTTCTCACTGCAAGTACTGATGTAGATTCTATTCAAAAAGCCTTTAGTCTTGGTGCTGTTGATTATATTACAAAACCTTTTTTAAATGCTGAATTAGTTGCGAGAGTTGGAACTCATGTTACATTATTCAGAGCGATAATGATGCTTAAGGAACATAATTTAGACCTTGAATCTCGGTTAGAATGGGAATCTGTCTCTTTATTTCAGACACTAGAGTCTTAGTCGGAATGGGATTAGTCTCCATTTTGCCCATGAAAATGGGGTACTTATCAACAAAAGGTCAAATTCTGGATTAGAGCAGTTTTGGAAAGATGTTTTTAAAAATCTGTCAATATTTACATACTAGCAGAAGTTTTAATTCAACTAACATTTGATTTTACATATGCTAAAATATGTCAAATATTAAGAAACTTAGAACCTTTATTCACTAAAGAAGATGAAAGTTTAACGAATCCCCCTAGTTTTGTATTTTCACTGTAGGATGTACTAGCATGATTATCGATACGCTAAAAAACTCTAAATTTTACAGTTTTGGTTCTGCATGGGAGAGGGCATTTGAATTTTTAAACTCTCTTAACTCTGAGTCTGAAGATAAAAAGTACACCATACAGGGGGATGATATTTTTGCCATAGTTATGAGCTATACAACAACACTTCCAAAAGAGGCAATGCTTGAATCGCATCAAAACTATGTAGACATCCAAACTACACTTCGAGGATCAGAAGCTTTTGAGTGTTTTTCTACGGATATGCTTGAGGTAAATGTTCCTTATAATGCATCCAAAGATGCTGCATTTTACAAATATACTCCTCATTGTCATACACGTGTCAATGTGTTTCCTGGAACTTTTGTGATGCTCTATCCGCATGATGCGCACATGTCCGGACTTATGATTAACGAGCAACCTGAGTTTATAAAAAAAGTTGTTGTAAAGATAAGAAAAGAGTTATTGACACTTTCATAATCAAAGTATCATTTCTCTTTTTCTCGGTTGCGCTGCTAATAAATATAAATAAAACTCAAATTACTAGACAAGAGGGGTTGTCCATTGTTAGAACAGTAAGAAAAGCTCGTTGCAACTAGCAATTTGAGTAAATCTAATATTTTGGCATGTTATAATGTTTTTCGTATCTATTTTTATATAAATGATAGTCGTGAAGAAGAGTAACTATTTCAATAAAGGGGCAACTTAAGTGTTAGATCGCAAGAGACAAGAGCAGCTTAAAATAAATTCTACCTTTGTTGTTCCCCAAAAGAAGGAAGATCACTCCTATGTTCTATTGGACAAGCGGTTTTTGCATCTTGGTGACAATATAAGTTTTAATTTATATTTTAAAAATAGGCCAACGCAGATGTCTCTGTTTTTACAGAGTGACACAGTAGTAGATCAGGCACAAAAACAGAGACTCCAAGAGGTTGAACAAGTTTTTGTGTCTAGCACCGAATATCATAAATATGAAATTTTTGTAGAAGAGCATCTTCAAAACCTTATCCAAGATACATCGCTTACTCTAGATGAAAAAACAGATATTATTTATACTTCCAGTACGGAGTTGACACATTCCCTCTACGATAATCCAGAGGCACTCGAAAATGTACAACGTTCTGAAAATATTGTCATGCCTATTTTACAAAGCATCATATACAATGATGATACAATAGCTTCTTATATGAAAATAATTGAACATGATTATTACACACATACGCACTCCTTAAATGTGAGTGTTTACGCACTATGCTTAGGTGCTGCTTTGGGCTTAAAGGAAGAAAGATTAGTTCCTTTGGGTCGAGCAGCTCTTTTGCATGATCTCGGAAAAAGTAAAATCAGTTATGAAGTTATAAATAAAAACGGAGTACTTACTCAAGAAGAGTTTGATGAGATGAAGAACCATCCATCATTAGGGTATGAAATCGCGGTAAAGATTGGTATAAAAGACAAAAATATATTGGACGGTATTCGACATCATCATGAAAAGCTTGATGGCAATGGTTATCCGGATAATCTTAAGGAGAATGAGATAAATCTATTTCCTAGAATAATAGGAATCTGTGATGTATTTGATGCTTTAACAACGAAGCGATCCTATAAAGATGCAATGCGTTCTTTTAATGCCCTTCAAATAATGAAACTTGAAATGAATGCGCATCTGGACATGAAAATTTTAAATGTATTTATAAAAATGCTTCACAAGTAATATCTTCTACAAACATTCCAAATCTAAAGCAATTACCGGCAACTGAAAAATTTTATCTAATCAAGTATGGTTTATGTTAAAGCCAGTTATCATCCATCATAGGATAGCATACGAAAAAATAAATACTTAAAAGTTTACTCAATGAAAAACATGATTTATAAATCAAAAAAAGGCGATTTAGACCTCTCAAAAATAACGAGGCTCTATCCTGCCGTTGTTGTCGATTTGCATGGCGAAATAGCGGAGATGAGTTTGGAATGGGAGGAGCTTTATGGTGAAAAAGTGAAACTTCTCTCCTATATTTTGGTCTTTGATTTTACACAGCTTGGCGAAGATGTAAAAAATAGAACAGTTCTTGAGTTTGAGACAAAAGAGAAACTTATAGATACGATGAGCGAGGTAGCACAATTTTTTCAAGACTGATCAGTAGCGACACAAAGCAAGTTTTCAAGTTAGCAATCCCCGCCGCACTCAAACATTTAGTCGATATACTCCAAATCATGATTGACATGATAATGGTTGGAATGGTGAGTGTTTACGCCCTTGCCGCTGTTGGCATGAGCATGCAGTTTATGATGGTTGTGAATGTTTTGATGACGCTTTATGTGGTGGGCGGCAATGCTCTCATTTCTCGCTACATGGGACAGGGACGCAAAAAAAGAGCTTCAGCTTTGCTCTATTCGCTGGGAATTTTTGCCCTTTTTTTATCTCTCTTTGTGGCACTCGGGGGATATTTTGGAAGTGAATTTCTCTATGCGCTGATGGGTGCAGAGGCAGAGGTTGTACATCAAGGCGGACTTTTCTTTAGTATCTTGGCATGTGGAATGCCGCTCATATTTTTAGATACACTCATGTACAACGCACTCTCCGCCGCAGGAGATACGAAAAGTTCACTCTATATAAAACTTCTTGCTGCAGCACTCAACGCTTTTTTAAATTATGTTTTTATTTTTGGTCACTATGGTTTCGGGGCGCATGGCATTGAAGGTGCGGCGTATGCAACTTTGATAGCGTACTTTTTTAGTGTTGTCTCTTACCTATTTCTTATAAAAAATCCGCTTGCCAAGCTTACCTTCATCCCGATTATCCGCATAAAAGATTTGATAAAAGCTTGGCATGTGGGATGGAGCGCGGCGCTAGAGCGTGGGATTTCAAGCCTCTCTTTTTTACTTTTTGTAGCCATCATCGCCTATTACGGAACCGCTGAGTTGGCGGGCTATCAGGTGGGGCTTAGAATCGAAGGAATTGCATTTATGCCGGGATTCGGTTTTGCCATAGCGGCGATGGCTCTGGTTGGGCAGAATCTGGGTGCGAACAACAAAGAGAGAGCCTTTTCCATGGGGATTATCAGCGGGAGAGTTGCTTATGTTTTCATGGGTTTTGTCGGCGCATGTCTCATACTCTTTCCTGAGTTTTTGGTGAGCTTTTTTACAAAAGATGCCCAGACTATAAAAGTCGCTTCCACTTATCTTATTTTGGTAGGTTTGGCTCAAATTCCGTTGGCAATAGTTTTTGTCTATTCGGCAGCTCTTCGCGGAGCAGGGGCAACCAAAATAACGCTCTATGTCAATGTGGCGTCACTTTGGATATTTAGAGTTATCCCCTCCTATATTGCCTATAAAATAGGGTTTGGAATCATCGCAATTTTCATCATTATGAATGTTGAAACGCTCATAAAAGGAGTTGTTTTTTGGTATATTTATCAAAAGAGAGCTTGGCTGAACATAAAGATTTAGTTGAAAATGATATAATTCAAAAAGATTGATGATTATCCATAGTTGTTAGGGAATATATATATGAGTATTGAAAAACAGACAAAACGCAATACGCTGATTCTTATTTCACTTATTTTGGTCGTCTTTTGGATAGTAATATATCTGTTTTTAAATGTTCAATTTAAAAATTCAGTAAATGAGCAATTTGAATCATTGTCCAAAAGCACGGAGACACTTTATAATTTAAATTTAGAAAATCAAACTAAAAAATTTGATTATGAACTAAATACTATTATTTCAGCAGATGGTTTGTCAGAGGCAGTAGCAAAGGGTAATTATGAGCAGATAAAATCTATTGTAATGCCTTATTATAAGCATATACAAGAGACTAACAGCGGCGTTGATATTCTTACCTTTCGCTCTGCCGAGGGAGTAACACTTTATCGCGCCCATAAGCCTGAAGTATATGGTGATAAAATAAACGAAAAAAGAAAACTTATCACGGATACCGATAGGTTAAAAACCTCTCTCAATGGATTTGAAGTCGGTAAATTTGAAATGACATACCGCATTACAAAGCCACTCTTTTATAATAATAAATATGTCGGAAATGTTGAAATAGGTATCAACCCGACGAGCTTTATAAAAGATTTAACTAAAATATTAAAGATAGACATGGGAATAGCAATAGATAAATCCCTCCTAAATATCATGTTGAATCCCACTGCTATTTCTATAAATGATAAATATGTATTAGCAGAGGGGAGTGATAATTTAAAAAGTCACTTTGGGCAGAATCATCATCATAATGGAGATGCAGAGTTCTTTAAAACTGACATGAGTATTCCTCTGAAAAATCATTTATCAGAGACATTGGGCTATTTGGTTGTTGGATTTGATACATCAGAAATGCTTCAAAGAGATAAAGATTTTATCAATCATCTGTTTTTTATACTTGCCATTATGATATTTTTAGTAGGGAATATATTACATCAAAGTTTTGAAATTATTTTAAAACACTTTAAAAAGCAAATATATACCGACCATTTAACAGGTTTAAAAAATCGATATGCACTCAACGATGCTCTCGTTTCTGAACAAAGTCATGTGCTTATTTTGAGTAATATTAAAGAGTTTAGTCTCATAAATGAGCTTTATGGCGTAGATGTCGGTAATCAAATTCTTATTAAAGTGGCAGAGGCTTTTGAGAGTTTTGCGTCAGAATATGAATTGACCGCATACAGAGTTGCGGGCGATGAATATGTAGTGTTTAAAGAAGAAAGAATTTTTGATGTAGAAAAATATAATAGTTTGGTGGACGCGTTGCATATTAAAATAAACTCACTGCAAATTTCAGTTGAGGGCGTAGATGAGACCATCGGCATTGAACTCTACTCAGGTGTAGCATTTGATCATGCGCACTCTCTTGAGGATGCGCAAATGGCACTTAAAAAAGCAAAAAAGCAATCTCTTCCATACTTGATGTATTCGCAGCAAGTAGATACAAAAGAGCACTCGCAGAGAGTTATGAAAGTAAAACGAACGCTCAGACATGCGGTTGAGCATAACAATATTATTCCATTCTTCCAGCCAATAACAGATAGAGACGGGAAATTTGTTAAGTATGAATCCTTGGTCAGAATTATTGAGTTTGAAGAGGGTGAAAAAAAAGTTCTGCTTCCGGATGATTTTTTGGATATATCTATGAAAAGCGGTCTGTATATAAAAATAGCAAAAAGTATGTTAAAACAGAGTTTAGATTTTTTTGTTCACAGAGATGAAAAAATTTCTATAAATTTTTTACCGAATGATTTTTTTAATGCATCTCTGATGGACATACTGATAGAAGGAATAGAAAAGTTTGATTCACCGGATAAAATTGTCGTTGAAATAACAGAACAAGAGGGTGTAGAAAATTTTGAAAGATTGGTAAGAGTTGTGAAGCAGTTAAGAAAACTGGGTGTTCTTATTGCTATTGACGATTTTGGCAGCGGTTATGCAAACTATGCACATGTTTTGGAAATCAAACCCGATTATATAAAGATAGACGGGTCACTCATAAAGAATGTATTAACAGACAGGGACTCACAAATTTTAGTAAAAAGCATTGTGGATTTTGCACGAGAGTTAAATATTACGACTGTTGCAGAGTATGTTGAAACTGAAGAGATATTTGAGTTGCTCAAAGGGTACGGTGTGAATGAATTTCAGGGCTATTATTTTGGTCGCCCGACTGATTTGCTAAATCAATAAAATACGGAAATATTAAATGAATTACGAAGAGTATAAAAAAGCAGTTGAACAATTAAATATTTATAGTCATCACTATTATGTTCTTGATGATGCGATTACGACCGATGAGCTGTATGACAGACTTTACCATGCAGTGCTGGAGTATGAAGAGAAAAACAGCGATAAGATTTTAAAAAATTCTCCAACGCAAAGGGTAGGGGATGTGATTCGTGATGGATTTACAAAGGCATCTCACCTCTCTCGCATGTGGAGTTTGGAAGATATTTTTGACTCAGAAGGTCTGCAAAAGTGGCTTGAAAAAACTTATAAACTTGATAAAAATATCAGCTTCTACTGCGAACCGAAATACGACGGAGCGAGCCTCAATCTTATCTATGAAAACGGCGAACTATCGCAGGGAATTACCCGCGGTGACGGAGAGATTGGCGAAGAGATTACCGCAAATGTCAAAACTATCCGTTCTATTCCCCTCACAATAGATTATAAAAAAAAGATTGAAATCCGCGGCGAAGTGGTTATATTTAAAGATGAGTTTACTAAGATTAATGAAGAGAGAATTCAAAAAGGAGAGGCGGTTTTTGCTAACCCTAGAAATGCGGCAGCAGGGAGTTTAAGACAGCTCGATTCAAGGGTGACTGCCTCAAGAAATTTAGTTTTTCTTCCTTACGGGGTGGGCGAAAATTCTTTAGAACATAAACTGCTCAGTGAAAAAATGGAGTATATTTATGAGCTTGGATTTAGAAAACCGCCGCTCCATTCCACATGCCAAGGCTTTGATGAAATAGAGAATATTTATGAGCGGATGAGCAAAGACCGAGAGAGTTATGCAATGATGCTTGATGGCATGGTTGTCAAGGTAAATGAGATAGCTTCGCAGATAGATATGGGCTACACGGTCAAAAATCCGCGCTGGGCAGTTGCCTATAAATTTCCTGCCGTTGAGAAGATAACAACTTTAAAAAATATTGTGCTTCAGGTTGGACGGAGCGGTGTTGTAACTCCCGTGGCAATTGTTGAACCTACAGACATTGACGGCGTAGTCGTTGAGAGAGCAACACTCCATAATTTTGATGAGATTGATAGAAAAGATATTCGCTTAAACGATAAAGTGATTATTTTGCGAAGCGGCGATGTGATTCCTAAAATCATTAAGGTTCTAACACATGAGAGAGACGGAACGCAAATAGCGTTTGTTCGACCT
This sequence comes from Sulfurimonas sp., assembly GCA_041662325.1. Lineage (GTDB taxonomy): Bacteria > Campylobacterota > Campylobacteria > Campylobacterales > Sulfurimonadaceae > Sulfurimonas. The sequence continues at coordinate 186,662 of JBAZSU010000001.1, forward strand.
TCCTCATGTCCTGTTTGCGGAAGCGAACTGCTTGATGAAGGCGTTTTGCTAAAGTGCCAAAACCTTACATGTGATGCAAGAGTTGTGAACTCTATCATCTACTTTGCTTCAAAACCCTGCTTAAACATCGATGGTTTAGGCAACAAAATAGTCGAAGCACTCTACCACTCAGGGCTTGTCAAAAGTGTCATAGATTTGTTTGATTTAACTTTAGAGAAACTTTTGGCATTAGAGGGTTTTAAAGAGAAAAAATCTCAAAATCTTTTAAACTCTTTACAAAACGCAAAAGGGTGCGACTACTGGAGATTTATAAACTCTCTTGGGATTGAACATGTGGGGGAGGTGGCATCGAAGGCTTTGAGTGAGAACTTTGGAAGCGGTTTCATTGATGCGACAAAGGAGCAGATTATCGCAATTGACGGTATCGGCGAAGAGATGGCGGAGTCTGTTTTGGAGTTTGTGCGTGTGAACCATGAAGTGATTTTGAAGTTGCAAGAGATTTTAAAACCTAAGGAACCACTTGCCAAAGAGGAAGCAAAAGAGAATCCGTTTAAAAACAAAACGGTTGTCTTAACGGGTTCCATGAGCCGCTCAAGAGATGAGATAAAAGAACTTTTAGAGAGTTTGGGTGCAAAGGTTTCAGGTTCGGTTTCTAAAAAAACAGACTTTGTAATCTACGGCGAAGATGCCGGAAGCAAGTATGAAAAAGCGATGGATTTGGGCGTGACATGTTTAACAGAACAAGAGATGAGAGAGAAAATAAGTGAGTAGATTAGATAATTATTTGGTTGAAAAAAACCTCGCAGGAAGCAGAACAAAAGCACAAACACTGATAAATGACGGTTTTGTAAGTGTAAATGGCAAAACCATTATAAAAAGCTCGTATAAACTGGATGCAAACGATGAGGTAAAAGTGAGAGAGCATAAGGAGTATGTCTCCCGCTCCGCTCATAAACTGAGTGCTTTTTTGGATGAGTTGAAGTTTGATGTAAGCGGTAAAATTGCTCTGGATATCGGCTCGTCAACAGGAGGATTTACTCAGGTTCTTTTGGAGCGAGGCGCGAGTGAAGTGAGTGCGGTCGATGTAGGAAAAGAGCAACTCCATGAGACTCTCAGAAATGACAGCAGAGTCCACTCTTTTGAGAGCTGCGACATCAGAAAATTTGAGAGTGATAAAAAGTTTGAGCTTGTCGTGAGCGATGTAGCTTTTATCTCTCTTTTAAATATATTGGATGATATAGAAAGGTTGGCTAGCAAAAATATAATCCTACTTTTTAAACCGCAGTTTGAAGTAGGAAAAGATGCTAAAAGAGACAGCAACGGAGTGGTTTTGGACAACAAGGCGATCCTCCAAGCGATGCTCAGATTTGAAGATGCATGTAAACTTAAAGGGTGGAAATTGGGGCTAAAATCGCCTTCAAAACTGACGGGGAAAGAGGGTAATTTGGAGTATTGTTATTTTTTTGAGAAATAATTTTTAACTATAACGGTACGAAAAACTAAATTTTTCATACCGTTTATGGTACGATTACAGTTGTGAATCGTATCACCAAAGGAATCAACTCTATGAAACGCTGGATTTGGCAACAAAATAACTATCCAAATTTTACTTACGATTTTAAAAAGCTTGAAGAACTTATTCAAAAAGTATCGTTAGAGCAAGGGTATCTCATAGCAATAACGCAAATCATGGATAAAGAAAATATTGCACAAAGACAATTTGATGCTTTAATGAGTGAAGCGATGAACACTTCTGCGATAGAAGGGGAGATGCTCAACCGTGATAGCGTAAAGGCTTCCATTCAAAGAAAACTCGGTTTTAAAGAGGGAAATTCTAACAGGATAGATGAAGTCTCTGATAACCTTATAGAGATACTGATAGATGCAAATACAAACCACCATGACACTCTCACCATAGAGCGACTTTTTGGTTGGCATAATGCCCTTTTTCCAAAAGGGTACAGCGGATTTTATAAAATCAACACGGCATCGTTTCGAGGTGAAGAGACAATGGAAATAGTAGGTTCTATTGCCGGAGGAGAAGAGGTTTTTTATGAAGCACCTCCAAAAGAGAGAGTAGAAAAAGAGATGCAACAGTTTTTAAACTGGTTCAACACAACGCCATCAAGCTTGATAAAAGCTTGTATTGCGCATCTTTGGTTTGTTATTATTCATCCCTTTGATGATGGAAACGGCAGGATTGCCAGAGCAATTACCGATTTGGTACTATCAAATATTGAAAACTCTAAAGTTTCAAAACTCTACTCCATGTCAAGTGCTATCCATGCGGATAGAAAAAATTACTATAAAGTCCTCGAACAAACGACTGGATACATCAAAAAAGCGGATAATCGGCTTGATATTACTCTTTGGTGTGAATGGTTTTTATCTACTCTATACACAGCATTGAAGCAAACGAAAAAAAAGTTAGACTCTATTGTGGATAAAACAAATTTTTGGGATAAATATAAAAACGGCAACCTCAATGCACGACAGACAAAGGTGCTTAACTTTATTCTTGATATCGGCATTGAAAATTTCAAAGGAAACATAAGTAAAAAAAAGTATATGAGCCTAGCTAACGCAGCTTCAACTACTGCTTCAAGAGATATAACACAACTACTTGAGATTGGATGTATAAAGCAAAAAGAGGGAACAAGCGGAAGAAATATCTGCTATGAGATAGTTTTGGAGTAAAAAGCAATAGTTGGAATAAGGTAAATCAAGATGCCGAGATATTACTATAATCTTGACTAACTTATCGTATCACGATACCATTCCGACACAATAAAAACTCTTTTAGATGAACTTGTAAAATGGGTATGATTTGTACAAAACTTACGAAAAAGAGAAAGAAAAATTACAAAATATTGTACGAAGAGTTGTATAAAGGAAAAATTATTTGAAAAATAGTACGGCAATAGCAATTGGCGGTTTTGACGGGATGCATATAGGGCATCAACATCTTTTTAATGCTTTGGGTGCGCATGGAACCATAGTCGTTATAGAGACGGGTTATGCGAATCTCACGCCTAAAAGGGAGAGAGAAAAGTTTTCGCACTATCCTATTATGTATATAGAGCTGGATGATATTCGCCATCTCAGCGGTGAGGAGTTTATAACGCTTTTGAAAGACAGATTTCCTAATCTTCACAAGATTGTTGTCGGGTATGATTTTCATTTTGGTAAAAATAGAAAATACTCATTTGAAGAGTTGAAAACACTCTTTGACGGAGAGGTTGTTGTCATTGATGAGGTGACGCATGAGGGCGATTCTGTCCATTCGCATAAAATCAGAGCCAAACTTCAAATAGGTGACATTAAAGGTGCAAACACATTTTTGGGTCATAACTATACCATTAGAGGCGAACATGTAACAGGGCAGGGAATCGGTAAAAAGGAGTTGGTAGCAACCATCAATATCACGGCAAGCGGATATTTAACACCAAAAGAGGGTGTCTATGTAACTTTGACCCGCATAAATGATGAAGAACATTACCATCCATCCGTCTCTTTTGTCGGTCACAGAGTAACTACCGACGGCTCATTTGCCATAGAGAGCCATATACTTGACGGTGAAGTGTTATGCAAAGATAAGGCAAGTATAAGTTTTGTCTCTTACATAAGAGGCAATGAAAAATTCGAGTCACTGGCAGAGTTAAAAAAGGCTATACGAAAAGATATAGCTATCGCGTCAAAAGAGCTGAAACTCTTGCAACTATAAAGAGAGAATATGGAAAGAGAATATTTACAAGACAACAAACCGATTTATTTTGATTTTGTGCAGACACAAAAAGATTTTATAGTGGATGAAATTCCGCTCTCAGAGTTTAAGGGGAATGGAAACTTCTTGGTTTTGCATGTAAAAAAAGTAGAACTTACAACATGGGATATGATAGCCGTTTTTGCAGAACTGCTCAATATTCCGGCCGAGAAGATAGGCTATGCTGGGCTAAAAGATAAACATGCAACAACAACACAATATATATCTGTGGAAGCAAAATTTGAAAAACATCTGAAAAAGTTTAAACATCCACAGATAAAAATTTTAAAAACAATGAGACACACGCACTCCATTCGGATGGGTGATTTGACCGGAAACAGATTTAGTATAAACCTTTTTGATATTGATGATATAAAAGCCGGACAAATAGAAAAACTGGCTAGAAAAGGTGAAAAATCAGGAATTCCAAACTACTTCGGTTACCAAAGATTTGGACGGGACAACGACTCTATTGAGCAGGCAAAAGAGATGATAGCGGGCGATTTGTATATAAAAGATGCAAAACTCAAAAAGTTTTTAATCTCTGTCTATCAAAGTGTACGTTTTAACGAGTGGCTTAAAGAGAGGGTGCTTTTAAGCCGTGAAAAAAATGAGGGCAATTTCATGTTGCTGGAAGGAGATGTGTATCTTTCAAATGAGGGAAAAATTTTTACTCCAAAAAATATACCTTTAAAAGATTTTGAGGATAAAAAAGTAGTTCCGACCGGACTTTTATGCGGCAGAGATGTTTATCGTGCACGCGATGCGGCAAGAGAGATAGAAGAGAAATATGATGATGAATTTTTGTATGAAAAGGGACTTAGAAGAGAGGCTTTGGTATTTCCTTATACGCTAGAACTGAAGTACAACAAAAACTTCGGAATCATGAATATAAGCTTCAGTCTTCCAAAAGGTGCGTATGCCACTGTATTTTTAGAGAGTATCGCAAATAGAAATTTCAGCGCCAAAGATGTGAAGTTGAAATAATTCACAAAATTCGTACAATATTATAAAAGTTTAATGAAGCTTTGACTATAATTTCATAATTTTTTAAGACTAGGGAGCACGCCTATGGGTGAATTGTTTACTTTTTTCGGAGTATTTTCTCACGATAAAACTTTTATATATGTAACACACATGTTACTATCTGCCGGAATCGCTTTGATGCTTGTTAAAATAGCTATGTCAAACCTTCAGCTTGTTCCAAGAGGAACTCAAAATGTGATGGAAGCATACATTTCAGGTGTTCTTAAAATGGGAACAGATGTAATGGGCGCAGAGCCTGCACGTCGTTACCTTCCGCTTGTTGCTACAATCGGTCTTTTTGTAGGAATCGCTAACTTAATCGGTGTATTACCAGGTTTTGAAGCTCCGACTGCATTTTTAGAAATGCCGCTTACACTTGCTTTAGTTGTATTTGTTTACTACAATTTTGAGGGTATTCGCCGTCAAGGTATTGTAAAATACTTTAAGCACTTTTTAGGACCTGTTTGGTGGTTGTATTGGTTAATGTTTCCAATCGAAATTGTTTCTCACTTTTCTCGTTTAATCTCACTTAGTTTCCGTCTTTTTGGAAATGTAAAAGGTGATGACATGTTCTTGATGGTAATTTTGATGCTGGCTCCTTGGGTTTTACCAATGGTTCCTTTTGCTCTTCTTACTTTTATGGCATTCTTGCAAGCTTTCATTTTTATGATGCTTACTTATGTTTATCTTGGTGGCGCTATAGCCGTTGACGAACACTAGCAACCTCTTATGCAAAAAGATATATTCGACAGAATTATAGGCTTTTTGCTTGGAGCTTCATGGGGTATCATTATTTTCGGTACCCTTATAGTTTTTAATATATTCCTTCCTTTTGGAATAAGCCTATCTCTCTTTGTTTCAACTCTTTATATCGTTATTTCTCTTTTTCTTATTTTAGCTCTCGATGCTTTTTCTGTGAATAAGCAAAGATTAGCAGAAGCACAAAAACAGACAAAACTTTTGGAAAAAATCTACTCAAAACATACAAAATAGTGCTGACAAAAAAAACTGTTTCAATCGTTTTCACTTTTATAGTGGCTCTTCTTTACCTTTTATTTGAAGAGAATATTCCTTTTAAAAAACTTTCGACTTCAAGCCATAATGAAAAATATTATCAGACAAAAATGTGTAATAAACTTGGCGGGGACATGGAAGTTGTCTTGAAAGATAGGGCAAGAATCGACTGCCTCACTTCAGAGTATGCGATTGAAGTTGATTTTGCAAAAAAATGGGCTGAAGGAATCGGTCAGTCGCTATATTATGCAGAGATGAGCGGAAAAAAACCGGCTGTCGGGCTTATTACCGGAGCGGACGATGCAAGGTTTCTCAGCAGAATCAATACAGTCGCAAAAGCGCATAATATAAAAATTATTATCATTGATGAAGAGTAAAAAAGTTTCACATGCTAAAGCTTTATATAATTCAATTTTATGATGTATGAAGAGATGACAAGCAAGGAGATGAAAAAGTGATTTCATTAGATTATAAAGGTTTTTATTGGGAGAAATTTGATGAAAATCAAAAACCTATTAATCCAAAAGAGTGTCAAATTATTTTTAGTCCAAAAGATGGTGGTAAACTTTTATATTTTTTAAATGTTGATGAAGATATTTCTAATGATGAAATAAAAGATAAAAAGATAAAGGTTCTATATGGACAGGTGGCAGACGGTGGAAAATTTACTCTTTATAATTTAAAATTTGAAATTGCTAGACATTTTTTTAAAACTAATATAAAACTAACAGAGGTGAAATATTCTATTCAATATATATTTCATGAGGGATGGGTTGATATAGATAGCAAACTTCAAATTATGCATGTAAGATTTTCATATCTTGAATTATGGCTTAATCAATTAAAAATTCAAGATCCATTAGATGACGATAATAAAACTATGGCTGGATTTATGGTTCATAAAGAAACTTTAGCTGGTAGTAGTGAAAAGTATGAAGTATTATTTAACATAAATAATGGATTTAGCCAAAGTTCATTTAACAATAAAATTATTACATACGAAGCTACAAACTCTCTAGCCATTGCAAAAAAAGAGGATTTTAATATTGAAGAAGCCATTAATCTCTCTTTGCTTGTAAAAAAATTCTTTGAAGTAATTACATTTTATTCTCAAAATAAGATTTTTATTGAAAAGTTTTATTTAACGCAAAAAAGAAAGTTAAAAGATGGCTATGAAGTTGATGAAATAGTTTATTTACTTTTTAAGCAAGATGATTATATTGAAGAGCAAAAAATGTCACATCTTGATTTTTTGTTTCGATATAGCGATGTAAAAGAAAATTTTGTTGAAATCTTAAACAATTGGATAGAAAATCACGATAAAAACAAAAATGAGTATCAAGCTTTTTGCAATGTAATAGCAGATAAAACATCTAAATTTAATATTTATTCTCATTATTTTCAACTTATTAGTGCATTGGAAGCATATCACAGACTACAAAATAAAGATATTGAAGAACAAGAAGAACAAAAGCATAAAAGTTATTTGGAAAGTCTTAAAACACAATTATCATGTTTGAACTCAAACGAAAAAAAGAAAATATTTTATAAATTGCAATATGCTTATGGAATAAATTTCAAAGACAGATTGAAGAATTTGGTTGAAATTTCTGAAATTAAAGAAGTGATTTTATGTGATGATTCTTTTCATGACAATATCATAGAATTTATATATAAAATGCGAAATAAAGTTGCTCATTTAAAAAATGAAATAGAAGTAAGCGAACAATTAAAAAGCTCATTTGAATATTTAAAATTTGTAGCTTTATTAATTATGTTAAAAGATATAAGTCTTAGTCATGCCAAAATACATAAAAATATATTTGATATGGATATTAAATATATGCATGAGCAATTAATTCAAGCATTTGGAGACAAAGAAAATGCTTGATTTTACTTTGGTAACCAAGACTATCAGAAAGCTTGAAGTTATGCTAGATAGTGATTTAGCTGAGCTTTTAACTACTCGGAATTGTCGAACAGTTTAGGCATGATACAAAATAAAGAGGGTAACACGATAAACATTGTCGAAGTAAGCTACGCCTAAACAGGTGAGAGTAAAAGTAGAAAATCCTTGGGCGGTAGAAGCACAGATAATTCCCACATACAAAGCCCTCTTTATCAGATTTAAAAGATAATTTAGATAACATAAAAACCTAATTTTTTAAAATTTAAGGAACGATATGTTTGAAACAGTTATAGGGCTTGAAGTCCATGTGCAACTCAATACAAAAACTAAACTCTTTTGCTCGTGTGCTACGAGCTTTAATCACAAACAAAATACGAATACCTGCCCTACATGTTTGGCGCTTCCGGGAGCTCTGCCTGTTTTAAACAAAGAGGTGCTTCACAAGGCTATTATGCTTGGCAAGGCTGTTGATGCTACTGTAAATCAGACATCTTATTTTGACAGAAAATCTTACTTTTATCCTGATAGCCCATCGGCATACCAAATCACCCAGCTATATACTCCGGTAGTGGAGCATGGAAAACTCCGTATCGATTTTGAAGACGGAAGTCATAAAACTATTCGTATAAACCGCGCACACATAGAAGCGGATGCGGGTAAAAATATACATGACGGCGATATTTCTAAAGTGGATTTAAACCGTGCCGGAACTCCTCTTTTGGAGATAGTCTCAGAGCCTGACATGAGAAGTGCCGAAGAGGCGATTTTGTACCTTAAAAAACTTCACTCCATCATCCGTTACCTTGACATCGGCGATGCAAACATGCAAGAGGGTTCATTCCGCGTGGATGTGAATGTCTCTATCCGCCCAAAAGGGGATGAAAAACTCTATACGCGTGTTGAGATAAAAAATATCAACAGCTTTAAATTTATCCAAAAAGCTATCGAACTTGAAGTTGCCCGTCAAAAAGAGGCATGGGAAGATGGCGTTTATGAGAAAGAGATTTGTCAAGAGACTAGACTTTTTGACCAGACAAAACAGGAGACCCGCTCCATGCGCGGAAAAGAGGAGGCGGCGGATTACCGTTATTTCCCTGAACCAGACCTACTCAAGGCTGTCGTAACAGATGCAATGATGGCAGAATTTAGCGTTATCCCAGAGCTTCCAGATCAAAAAATGGCTCGATTTGTAAGCGAATATGGTATGAATGATTACAGTGCAAGTGTTCTTACTTCTAGCGTTGAGATGGCTCACTTTTTTGAGACTATGATGCAAGAGGGAATCAGTGCTAAAAATGCTCTCACTTGGCTTACAACAGAGCTTCAAGGTCGCCTAAAGGGCGAGATGAATATCACGAATTCACCAGTGGATGCCAAAAAATTGGGTCACTTGGTGAAGCGAATAGAAGATGGCACAATCAGCGGAAAAGCAGCAAAAGAAGTTCTTGACTTTTTGATGGAGAATGAGAGTGATGTAGATAGTGTTATTGATAAACTCGGATTAAAACAAGTCAGTGACACAGGTGCTATCGAGGCCATTTGTGATGCTGTAATCGCTGCAAATCCAGATAAAGCTGAGGAATACAGAAGTGGAAAAGATAAGCTTTTCGGCTTTTTTGTGGGTCAGGTTATGAAAGAGAGCAAGGGGAGTGCAAATCCACAAACTGTTAATGAACTCTTAAAAGCAAAGCTTGGGTAAATGAATTTTTTTGGTCGCATTATCGTTGATTTTGCATATCTGATACATACATTCGATGCTTATCAGCATAAAAAACGGCTGGTTTATGATATTTTAGAAAATAATAAAAATCGCTATAAACAATATTTTGACATTCTGATGATGTCTCTTATTTTTGTAAGTGTAGTCATTTTGATAATTGAAGTAAAGAATGAAGTGCCTAACGAGGTCAGGTATTTTAATAGTTATGTGATTTCAATTATTTTTTTTATTGAGTATATATTAAGATTTTGGACTAGCAGCAGTGTTAGTGAGATAATTATTAGTAAAAGTGAGCATGATGCTATGCTTGGACGGGAATTTTCTCTTTCAAGAGCAATTGCAAAAGTAATAAAAGCGAAGCTCAGTTTTATGTTCTCTTTTAAAGCCATTATTGATTTACTTGCTGTTTTGCCATTTTTCCATGAGTTGAGACTGCTTCGTCTTTTTGTTCTTTTTAGAGTCTTTAAGCTCTTTAGATATGCAACTAGTTTTCAAATATTTGCATCTATTTTGCAGACAAAGAAATTTGAATTTTTTATCTTATTTATGTTTGCTTCGATTGTTATCTCCGTCTCTTCAATTCTTATGTATGTCATGGAAGCAAATAATCCAGCCTCAAAAGTAAATACACTCTTTGATGCGTTTTATTGGTCTGTTGTTACGGTCGCAACTGTCGGGTATGGTGATATTGTGCCAATTACACATGAGGGTCGCGCCGTGGCTATGGTTGTTATCTTCTCCGGGGTTGCTCTTATTGCTTTTACAACTTCTATAATCGTCTCTGCATTGACAGAAAAACTCTCTGAAATACGAGACATGAAAACAATTGAAGATGTAAGAAAATTAAAAAAATTCTATATTATATGCGGTTATGAGAATGTTGCTCAAGAGGTTTCTAAAAAGTTAAAAAATGGAATAACAAATATAATTGTTTTGGATGAGGATGAACACAGAATTGCGAATGCAAAAAAAGATGGATTAATTGCCCTGAATTATGATCCGGGTGATGCGCAAAGCTATAAAATAATTGGCATAGATTTAAACACCCAAGTCAAAGCTGTTCTTTGCTTAAGAGAAAATGATGTAGAGAATGTATACACGACTCTAACTGTCCGCTCTATTAACAAAGATGTAAATATCGTATCACTTCTCATGGATGATTCAAACAGAAAGAAACTCAATTTTGCTGGCGTAAATGAGATATTATATCCAAAAGGCTTAGTCGGCATGATTTCTAAAGAGTTAATAGGTAGACCTGTCGCCTTTGAAGTAATCCATGCGCTGAGAAATGATTATTATGGCGTAAATGTTGAAGAGATCTTAGTGGATGATAGAATGAGTCAAAAACTTCTCTATGTGCATGAGTTAAATAATCATAAATTTAGAATTGTATTGTTAGGCATATTTAAAAAAGATAAGAAAAGATTTTTCTTTAATCCAATAGATGCAACAATGCTCGAGAGCGGTGATTATCTGCTGGTTATAGGAAAGTCTGTTTTTATAAAAGAGTTTGAAAAACATTTACATAAAAAGATAAAACATGAAAAATAAAGTCGCCCTTATTTTTGGATATAACGATTATGCTTTAGAGATAGCTAAAAATATTACAGATAACGAGAGTGAGATATATATTTACAGTCTGCATAGTGAACAGGATATTTTAAAGAACAGATCCAATTTTGAAATAAGAAGTTTTGATTTAAGTGATAATTGGGAAGGGATAAATGCAGATTTTGATTTCGATAACTCTATTGCTTTTTGTGTATTGGAGGATAGTGCGGAAAATATATTTTTAACACTTTCTCTCAGATCTCTGTTTAGCAATTTACATATTATTGCTCTCTCAAACAACAAAGAGACAGCTAATAAACTACAAATGGCAGGAGCAAACAAAGTAATTCCACTGGTTCAAACAACTGCGGAGATGATTGCGGAGATGATGGAGAAGCCTATCGTCAAAGAAGTTTTTCATAAGATTTTATTTGAAAGCGGTGAGTTAAAAATCACTCAGGTAAAGATTAATGCTAGCAATGAATATATAGGCAAGGGAATCGCCGAGTTAGATTGGAACCATAAATATGGGGTTATACCTCTTTCTATGGTACATGAAGATATGAAAAGTGAATTTATATACTCCTCAAAAATTAAACATCATATCATCCAAGAGGGTGACATGTTTGTCATTGTAGGATATGAAAATTGTATTGCCGATTTTGAAAAACTAATAGGGAGCAGATACGATGTCAATTGGTGTAATTGGAGCAGGTAAATGGGGTTCAGCCCTAGCTTACGCACTCTCAAAAAATAATAAAGTTTATATACACTCAAGAACACCCAGAAATATTGAAAATTTTGTCTCTTTGGAAGAGATTTTGAAGTGCGAGTATCTCGTAATCGCTATACCTGCGCAACAGATAGCATCTTGGCTTAGAGAGAATTTTGTTTTTGCAGGCCAAAAAATTCTGGTTGCTTCAAAGGGAATAGAGGCTTCAAGCGGAAAGTTTCTAAACGAGATATATTCCGAATTTGTTCCGGACGAAAACATTGCTTTTTTATCAGGTCCATCTTTTGCAACGGAGGTTATGAAATCGCTTCCGACTGCACTTGTTGTTAACTCTTACAATGAAGAACTAAGCAAAGAATTTGCCTCATTTTTTCCTGATTTTATAAAAACATATACCTCTGCGGATGTGGTCGGTGCAGAGGTTGCAGGTGCATATAAAAATGTTATAGCCATAGCTGCGGGAATATGCGAAGGCTTGGCTCTTGGCAAAAATGCCGCTGCCGCGCTTATTTCGAGAGGTTTGGTAGAGATGCAGAGATTTGGCAAGGTTTATGGTGCAAAAGAGGAGAGTTTTGTGGGTTTAAGCGGTGCAGGGGATCTGTTTTTAACTGCTTCTTCTACCATGAGCCGGAACTTTCGTGTGGGTTTGGGTCTTGCATGCGGAAAAACAAAAGAGCAGATTGTAGAAGAGTTAGGCGAAGTTGCAGAGGGGATAGAAACGGCATATGCGCTTCATAAGATAGCCAAAGAAAAAGAGTTATATTTACCGATCGCTAGAGAAGTGTATGAGCTCCTTGAGGGAAAAAATCCGCATATCTCTTTGAAGGATTTACTTTCAAATTAAAGTTGCATATAAAAAGGACAAAAATGAAATATACAAAAGTTACTATTGCGGCAATGTTATGTTGCGCAACAGTTTTAAGTGCCGGTTTTATGGATAGTTTGGGTGCTATTGTTAAAGAGACTAGCGATGTTTATGCAAACAGAATGGATTCAACAACTCAGGCGGCACAAACAAAATCTGAGACTAATGCTTCAACAAGTGCTGCAGTAAATAATTTGTCGTCGGGTGAAATGAATGGAGCCTTGAAGAGTGCTTTAAATATAGGGGTAGATTATGCTATCAAATCGCTAGGTGCAAAAGATGGATATTTAAATAATCCGCTGGCAAAGATAGGTTTGCCTGAAGATATGCAAAAAATGGCTGACATGGTAAGAAAAGTCGGTGGCGGCAAATATGTGGATGATTTGGTTCTTTCACTTAACAATGCCGCAACAGAAGCTGCACCAAAAACAGCTCAAATTTTTGCAAAAAGTATCTCTGATATGAATATTGAGGATGCAAAAAATATTTTATCAGGTTCAGACAAAGCAGCAACGGACTACTTTAGAAAAACGTCAACAAAAGAGCTTCAAGAGACAATATCTCCTATAGTTAAGGCAAGTATGGAGAATAATAGCGTATCAAAATATTATGATGCATTACAATCATTTTATAAATCAAATGCCGATGCATTAAAAAATGAGAATCTTGCAACGGCAGCAAATATGTTTGGATATGGCGGAATAATTCCAAGTGATAAAGAGACAGATCTGAACAGTTTTGTGGCAAACAAATCAGTGGATGGATTGATGCTGATGATAGAGAATAAAGAAAAAGAGATAAGAAGTAATCCTATCGTTCAAAATAGCGATTTGATTAAAAAAGTTTTTTCAGCTTTTTAACCGATTTTGCACACTAAAGTATTGGTATTAAAACGGAAGATTTACAAAGTTTTAATTGCGTATTTTTAGCTCTAAATTAGATAGTAATAGATAAAATTCCGTTATATTTCTCAAGGTGCAAATTATGGTAATTCATATAGTAATGTTTAAGTTTAAAGATGAAAACAAGGCTTTAAATATAGCAAAGGTTCAGAGTAAGTTAGTTAAATTAGAAACTTTAATACCGGTTCTAAGATCTATGGAAGTCGGTATAAATTTTAATGAGTCTGACAGAGCATTTGATTTGTCACTCTATAGCACCTTCGAAGACGAAGCTGATTTAAAAGCTTATGCAGTGCATGAAGAGCATTTAAAAGTTGTTGAGCTTATTAAAGAGGTTACGACAGAATCCAAAGTGGTGGATTATATTTTGGAGTAAATAACTCTCCACATGCCAAAAATAATGGCATGTGGAAATAAATTTTTTAAAACTTTATATTCCTATACTTATCATAAAGCCACTCTGCAACGGCTTGTTTATCTTCACTGTTTTTTCATTGTAATTTCTTAACGAATAAAATATTTAAAATAAATGCTTAATTAAATCGCCTCATTAATTTTAATAGTGTATCGTTATAGTACAAAATGATTGTTAAGATACATCAATAAAATAGAAGGATAAAAAATGAGTGAGCCAAGATTAGAGGAAATAAGTGATTACAACACATTAAAAGGCGGCAAAAGAAAGGTTGTGTTGGCTGTCATTTTAGTTGGTCTATTGATGGGCGTGATTTATGTGTTTGTGGCCGACAAGTTCGATAACAAAAGTGACACAATCAAAATAGAGGATCCTATCAAAGCGGTTCCCATGAGATAAGCTGTAAATGATGGTAAAATATCAAAATTTTTTTAAGGTCTCTTGATGTTAATGACAATCATTGCAATTTACAGTATATATGTTCTAATTACAATCTACACAAGCGTAATGCAGATAGGTTTTGTAAACCAAGCGAAAAGAAAATCTGCGGTTTTACTCTCAGATGGCGACTTTTTAAAGGCAGGAAATTACGCAGTTGCCAAGGAGAAGATGTCGATATTAAGCACATTTGTTGATTATCTGCTGTTTGTTTCATGGCTTGGTTTTGGAATCTCTTTTTTATCGCAAACTGCTTTTTTTGAGAATGAAGCTCTCAGAAATATTGCAGTTGTTATGGGCTTTTTAGTTATAAACTCCCTTGTCTCTTTGCCATTTTCCTATTACGAGAAGTTTGTATTGGATGCAAAGTTCGGCTTCAATAAATCGACAATGGGGCAATATATAAAAGATACTCTTATCTCCTTTGTTATGACGCTTGTGATTGGCTCTTTTGTTGTTTTTGGTATTTATGAGATTATCTCTAACTTTACCTATTGGTGGCTTTGGAGTTTTGCATTTATATTTGTAATTGTTGTTCTCATAAATATGCTTTTTCCGACATTTAGAGCTATGTTTTTTGACAAACTGACTCCTCTTAATGATGAAGAGCTTAATAGTGAGATTCAGGCTCTTATGGATAAGACGGGGTTTGTAAGTGCAGGTGTTTTTATAAGCGATGCAAGCAAAAGAGATTCACGACTTAATGCTTATTTCGGCGGTTTAGGAAAGACAAAAAGAGTTGTCCTTTTTGACACGCTCATAGAAAAACTCACGACTAAAGAGCTTTTGGCGGTTTTGGGGCATGAGCTGGGGCATTTCGCACATGGGGATATATATAAAAATATAGCTCTTGTCGGGGTTATGCTCTTTGCTATGTTTGGAATTTTTGGAAATTTGCCTGAGTCTCTCTATTTGGAACTGGGTTTAAGCCAGTCGCCATCTATTACGATGATACTTCTCCTTCTTTTTATGCCGGTTTTGGGTTTTCTTATGATGCCGATTATGGGAGTTGTTAGTCGTCATAATGAGTATGCGGCAGATAAAATGGGAAGCGAATTAGCTGGTGTGACAGGAGAGATTGAACTTGCTAATGCACTCAAAAAGCTGGTAAGTGAGAACAAAAGTTTTCCACTCTCTCACCCACTTTACATATTTTTTCATTACACGCATCCGCCTGTTTTAGAGCGCTTGAAAGCTTTAGGTGTTGCTATTGGCGATATTGAAAAAAGTTCATTAGGTTCTGCATGTCAAGCCAATATATAGTTAAAGATGTACTCAAAGAGATAACTGCAAAATTAAATCCGATCATTCCAAGAGCATCAAGAGAGGCACAACTTCTCTTGATGGCGCATTTGGAGTGCGATGAACTTTGGATTATTACAAATCAAAATATGCAGGTAAAAGATATAAATAAACTGCACAGGTGGGTGGAGCGAAGAGCCAAAAATGAGCCTTTTGAGTACATTACCAACAGAGTGAGCTTTTACAGCGAGGAGTTCTATATCGCTCCAGGTGCTCTTATCCCGCGTCCTGAAACAGAACTTCTAATAGATGAAGTTATAAAAAATGTTTCAGATCCTCATGTCAAAATGACCATAGTAGAAGTTGGAGTAGGGAGCGGAATTATCTCAATTATGCTGGCAAAACAGTTTCCACATGCAAAGATTATTGCAGTAGATATTTCACAGGATGCTCTGGAAATCGCCAAAATAAATATAGCTAAGTTTTCACTCGAAGATAGAATTGAGTTGCGGTTAGGCTCACTTTTGGAACCCATACATGAGCATGTGGATTATTTGGTTTCCAACCCGCCATACATTGCAGATGATACTTGTTTAGAATCAAATTTATCATACGAGCCGCAAAATGCACTCTTTGGAGGAAGCGTTGGAGATGAGATAATTCAGGAGCTTCTTAACGAGGTATTAAAGCGAAAAATTAACTTCTTTACATGTGAGATAGGTTATGACCAACAAGATAGAATAAGAAACTTTTTAAATAAAGAAGAATATAAAAATTTAGATTTCTACAAAGACTTAAGCGGTTTTGATAGAGGTTTTACCCTAAGGTTATAAAATTTGAGCAAAAAAATATATTTAGATTTCAGTTATTTAATCCTCATCGCAGCTACTTTCGGTGCAGTTATAGTTTTGGGAGCTGTTGTTGCCCCTGTTATTTTTCATTCGGATAAGATATTGGTGGATGTACTGCTTAATAAGTACAATTCCGGAATTATCATGGGTGAAGTGTTTCATAGATTCAGCTACTGGCTCTATGTTGTGGCAGCCGCAGTTGCTATATATGAGGCAATATGGTATAAAATGGGGCAGAGGGATGCTATTGCCTTTGGTTCTGCAATATCGGTTTTGTTCTCTTCTCTCATGTTTAGTGCAGTATATGCCCCAAAAATTCTTCTCATGCAAGCACTGGGAATCGAAGCAACGCAGAGTGATACATTTGCCAATGTTCACATAGCAAGTGAACTGGATTTTAAAATTCTGGCTTTCTCTTTATTCGTCTTATTCATTAGAAGATTAATGCTTCTTAGACGCGCATAAGGGCGTTGTTTTATTAGCCATATCACTATTAAGCGACAATCAATCTCATAAATGGTAAACTCATTTTCAAAAAAAAATTAAATGAGACAACTTTTGAAAAGTAAAACTTCATACGCAAAAATCACTGCAAAAATTATATTAACTACAATGTTTGTTGCGCTGTTTGGCGGTTTTTTATATGGTGAATATATGAAAAAAGATGCCATTATGAACTTAGCCCATGTAGATGCAAAAAAAACAAGTATGCTAATCTTCGAAGCTCTCTACTCAGCCATGCAAAGAGGATGGAACAGAGAAGATATTAATGAGATAATTAACAGACTTAATAAAATTGATACAAATATGAAAGTAGATGTTTATAGAAGTGAAGTTGTAGCAAGTTTGTTTGGAGAGATAGAGAGAGACAAACAAGATAGAGAGAGCAATATCAACATAAAGAGTGCTATGCAGGGGCATGAGCTACTGAATATTTCTGACGCAAATTATATAGAATATTTTTATCCTGTTGCTGCAAAAAATGATTGTTTAAAGTGTCACACAAACGCAAAAATAGGTGATATTCTAGGTATTATAGATGTTTCTTATCCAGTAGAAGATTTGAAAGTTTCTCTTTCAGAGCTCATAAACTTTTTTATGATATTTCTTATAGTATTTTCATTTGTAATTTTTATTGCTATATTTTTGGAATTAAATAAGTATTTGATAAAACCTATTAAAAACTTTTCAAATACTATTAGAAATATTACAAGTTCTCAGGACATGACAAAAAGAGTTTTAGTTAATGATAATATTGAAGAGATTGATTCAATTAAAGATATATTTAATGGCATGTTGGACTCTATTGAAAATCAATTTTATAATGACAGTTTAACCGGATTGAAAAATAGAAGAAGATTGACAGAAAAGCTTGAAGAAAGAATAAACGCATTTTTAATTATCATAAATATAGACGCATTTCAGGAAATAAATGATTTATATGGTGATGAGGCCGGTGATAGAATTCTGAAAGAGTTTGCTCTGTTTTTGCAAGAAAATATGTTAGATGAAGCGACTCTGTACAGACTTCATTCGGATGAGTTTGCTCATTTGTGCCGAGCACCCAAAGATATAGATGAATTTATTGTACTCGCTTCTTTAATAAGTGAAAAAATATCTAAAAAAAGATTTAAAATAAACGATAAAAGTGAAGTGAGTTTAACTGCCACTATGGGTATATCTTATGGCAGAGAACTGTTACTTGTAAATGCAGATACAGCTTTGAAACTTGCTAAAAAAGCTAAAAAAGATTTTTTAATTTATGATGATTCAATGGCTATGGCAAAAGAATATGAGAAAAACCTTGAGTGGACAAAGCGCCTTAAAACAGCGATAGAAGAGGATAAAATAATACCGGTGTATCAACCGATTATAGATACAAAAACAAAAAAAATTGTTAAATATGAATCGCTTATGAGAATGATTGATGCGGATGACACGCTTATAGCACCAATCCATTTCTTGGAACTTGCTAAGAAAAATAAACTTTACCATCAGCTTACAAAAATAATGATAGAAAAAACATTTGAGAGATTTAAACATCTGCCGTACTCTGTCTCAATTAATCTCTCCGTGGATGACATTCTAAACAAAGATATATATAAATTTATTATGGACAAATTGAAAAATAGTCCCATCAGCAAAAATATAGTTTTTGAAATTATAGAGTCAGAAGGAATAGAAAATTTTGATCAGGTTTTGGAGTTTATAAACAGTGTAAAGAGTTATGGTGCGAAGATATCTATAGATGATTTTGGAACGGGATACTCAAATTTTGAGTATCTTATGAAGTTAAAAGTGGATTATATAAAGATAGACGGTTCCATGATTAAAAATATAGATACAGATAAAAACTCTCAAATGATTACGCAAACCATAGTGGAATTTGCTAAAAAGATGAATATAAAAACCGTCGCCGAATTTGTCCACTCAAAAGATGTTTTTGACAAGATAGCAGAACTTGGGGTTGATTATACGCAAGGCTACTATTTTGGTGCACCTACGCAAGATATAAAATAATTTTATCGTATTACAAATAAAGGATATTAACATTTAGCAATCTGATATAAGTTTAAAGAATAAAAGAGGAAGTGTTGCGTGTGTTAATTACATATTAAGCCATTGACTGATATATTGCAAAGAAGTCAAAAGAAGATAATAAAAGGAATGAAGTGAGAGATTTAAAACAGTTTTATTTTTTTGAAAATTTAAACGATGAACAGCTAGCAGTGCTTTCCACTTTTTGCAATAAAAAGCATTATGAAAAGGGTTCGATTCTATTTTATGAAAGAGATGAAGCAAAATCATTAATACTGCTTATTGAAGGTGTTCTGAAAGTATATAAAACAGATCAAAAAAATAACGAAATAATCATGCATAGATTTATGCCAGTATCACTAGTTGCGGAGATGGCAGTGTTAGAAGGGATTCCATATCCGGCATCAGCAGCTTTTGAAAGTGCAGGAGTTGTAATAGAGATTGATTTTGAGCGCTTTAAAAAAGAGTTCTTGCATAATCCACAAATGGCATTATTGTTTTTTAAATCATTATCAAAAAAGATAAAATACCTTGAAGATGTCATAGCTCTCAATATTGTTCTTGACTCAACGGCAAGGTTGGCAAAATATATATTCGATAAAGAGGATGCTTTAAATAGTTTGAAACAGTATCAGGTCGCTGAACATCTTCACATGACACCGGAGACGTTATCTCGAACCTTTAAAAAACTTGTTATTTTAGAGTTGCTAGAGAAAGATTCTAACGGATATAAAATTAAAAATAAAGAGGGGCTACGTGTACTCTTTGAGTAGCTAATGTAGCTGATATCTTGATATAAATCACAACTACTTTTTACCACTTATGCTACACTCAACAAAAATATGGATATTTAAAAAGGATTTTTATGGTTTTGCAAGATGTTATGATTATTTTGGCAATGACATTCCCAATGTTTCTTTTTACGATTTACCCGGCAATCAGGGTTGCAGATTTTTTGGAAGAAAGATATGAAATATCAGAGGCTAAAAAGAGAGCTGCAATGGTTAGCGTAACATTTTTGTGTGCGGTTTGTTTATCCTCACTTTTACATTTTTTATAGGGGTTTTTATATGTTTAAATTGCTTTTATTTTTTAGTTTGGTTCTATCTGTTTATGCTGAAAATTTAGCGCTGGAAGCTTTTAAGAAACAGGATTATACAACTGCTTTTAGCTTGTATTCTGCTGATGCACAGAAAGGCGATGCAAAATCTCAACATGCTCTGAGCTATCTCTATTTTAATGGTTTAGGAGTAGGGCAGGATGTTAAGCAAGGTATTTATTGGATAACAAAATCGGCAGATGCTTTTAATGCGGTCGCACAATATGATTTGGGAATGATGTATTTAAGCGGTTACAATGTAGATAAAGATTCAAAAAAAGCCTTTTCTTGGCTAGAAAAAGCCTCTGAGGGCGGGCACACAAATGCAAAATATAATTTGGCGCTTATGTATTACAACGGTGATGCAACGGATCAAAATGTTACAAAATCTGCTGAGCTACTTGAGAGTGCGGCGGTTGAGGGGAATGCAGAGGCTATCCAAAATATAGGTAGAGTTTATATGCAACTGCTGAACTATGAAAAAGCCTCTTTTTGGTTGGAAAAGAATGCAGCAGATGGCGATAAAACCGCTTACTATCTGCTTGCAGAAATTTACTGCTTGCAGGAGAAGTTTCCGCAGGCCAAGCTTTGGGCAAAAAAAGCTATGGAAGGCGGAGATGAAAAAAGTAAAGAATTATGGAAAACTTACGATTTAGGCAAATATTAATATTTGCCTATTTAAACCAATTTAACTGCTCTCTAAGCTCGACAACTTTTCCGACAACAATAAGTGCCGGGGTAGGTGCATCTTTGGCTTTTTCTACTATATCTTGCAGAGTTCCAACGATTACAGTTTGTTCTGGAGTCGTTCCCTTAGATATAACGGCACATGGGTAGTTCGCATCTTTCCCAATTTCAATAAGTTTTTTAGCAATTTTTGGCAAATTATGAAGACCCATCAAAAAGACAATAGTATCGTCTGTTCTAAAGTTTTCCCATGGAATTTGAGACTCTTTTTTGTTTGGTGATTCATGCGCTGTTACCACACGAAAAGAGACTGCAACACCACGATGTGTAACTGGAATTCCTGCATATGCAGGGACACTTATGGCTGAAGTAATCCCTGGAATTATTTCAAATTTTACACCTCTCTCTTGAAGATAAGCTGCCTCCTCTCCGCCTCTGCCAAAGACAAAAGGGTCTCCGCCTTTTAATCTTACAACATTCTCATGTTTAAGTGCATTTTGATAAATTGTTTCGTTTATATCATCTTGAGGCATGATGTGTCGCCCATCCTCTTTCCCTACATAAACAAATTCACATCCGCTTTTTGCTTTTTCTAATATATCAGGATTCGCAAGACGGTCATAGATGATTACATCCGCCGCTTGTATAACTCTGAGCGCTTTGAGCGTCAACAGCTCCATATCTCCCGGACCTGCACCCGTTAAATAAACATTTCCCATTATTTTAATCCTTCATAGATAAATATACCCGAAGGTTTGTTGATTTGAAAAATCTCTTTGCTTAAATACCAATCTTTTGTATCTATGACTGCAATTTTATTTGTATCATTTACCGATACATAAAGTTTTGATTTTTGGTTCGACCATCGTACATGGAGAACTTTTCCATCAAACTCAAAGCGTTTGAAGACTTTGAGTGTTGCTGTGTCTATGATTTCAATCACAGGAAACTTCTCTCCGCTATAGGTGACTGCCATATATTTATTGTCAGGAGAGAGGGTTGTAAATACCGGTAAACCCTCTGTTTCAATATTTTTTACAAAATTGAAATTTGAGTCATAGACTAAAACTTTGTTGTTGCCAACCGCAGGAATAAAAACATATCCGCCTCCAATGCTCCAAAACCCAAAATGAGGTACTTTTAAAACGGGTTTTTTGTCATCGAGTAAAATTTTAATTTTTGAGTATTCCATGGTGTCTAAATTGAGCACTCCAAAATGCTCACTCTTAAAAAATCCGGTTATAAAGTTGTTATCTTTTATCATCGCATCAAAAGGCATTGCACCGACATCTTCAAACTCTTTATAGATTTCAAAGTCAGGAGTTTTTTTGCCCTCATTTTTATCACGAAGTACGGTTATTTTATCATTATCCATTTGGGAGAATACTAAATAATTTTTATAAATTTTGATGCCGACATTTTTAGAACCGGTTACAATTGATTTTATCGGATTAAGATCTCTATCGAGGATATCTATACTTTTATTGTCATAATTTGCAACTGCGACATAGTAATCGTTTACAACAAAACCTATAGCACTTTTGCTTGTTTTATACTCTTTTAGTATTTTCTCACTCTCTGGGTCAAACTTTAGTACATAGCCGTCACGGCTGATTACATAGCCATCTTTTTCATAAAATTTTACAACCCCATGATTCATATCTTTCATTCCGGTAATGTGAGAACTCGGTAAATCTTTTTCTATGACGGCTAAAGAGTTGCTTTCTCTTTCTACTACAAATATTTTTTCAATTGCGTGCACATTTGTATATAAAATGAGCGCTAAAGTAGCACTTAATAGTAATTTTTTTTGCATAATTAATTGTTCCTTCTTTCTTCTTGAGTTAAATAACACGATGGGTCTTCGCTCCATAAATCGCCTGTAATTGCATAGGCACGAGCACGAGACCCGCCGTTGCAAATGTCAACTTGCTCGCACTCCGCACAGATACCAGAAATTTTTCTAGGATGAACTCGCAGTTGGTCTAACAATTCTCCACCCCTCCAAATTGTACCAAAATCATTTTCCATGATATTTCCGACAGTTAATGGAAAGAATGGGTCAGGTCGAACAAAACCTTCGCTGTTGATGTTTAAAAGTTTCCGCCCTGCAGAGTTTCCGCCCCAAGCGGTTAACCGCTCTCTCATAGTCTCTTTTAGCTCAGGATACTCTAATGCAAATCTATTCAGAAACAAAACTGCATCTTGTTCCATGTTCCCTGTGACTATCTCAATATCTTTGCCACTTTTGTAGTACTCAAACGCTTTTTCTAAAATGAATTTAACGGCTGTTCTTCTCTGTTCTTTGCTTAAATCCATTTTGAGATTGTCTAAGCCCCGCCCAGAGTAAACGAGGTGAGAGATGTATATTTTTGGGATATTATGCTTCTCTACTAAATCAAATATATACTCTAACGAGCCTATTGTGTCCTTGGTCATAGTAAAGCGAATACCGACCTTTGCCCCTGTTTCATTTGCCAAAAGTACAGCTTTAAGAGTCTCTTTAAATGCACCTTTAAGTCCACGAAAATAGTCATGTGTCGCCTCATCGCCATCTATGCTGATGCCGACATAGTTAAATGTATCAACGATGCGTTGCACATTGCCTTTTGTAAAGTAAAGTCCATTACTTGAAAGATAGGTTATAACACCGTTTTCTTTACAAAAATCGGCAATTTCAAAGAGGTCTTTTCTTGTAAGAGGCTCTCCTCCTGAGAAGATTATAAATTTGACGCCGCTCTCTTTCATCTCTAAAATTGTCTTTTTTATCTGTTCTGTTGTAAGAGTGTCGACTGCATCTAAGTCGGATTTTGAATAGCAGTGAAGGCATGAGAGATTGCATCTATTTGTAAAATTCCATATAGCAATTGAACCGTTTAAAACCCGCTCAGGTTTGTTTTCTACTACTGAAGCAATGAGATTTGATAATCGAAACATGTTATTTGCCCTTGTAGGAGAGGATATATTTTGCAATAGCATCCAGCTCTTCATCTTTTAATTTTAACTGTGTCATGGCACTTCGTTTGTAACCAAAAGCTTTATACATTGCCTCTGGCTGGATGATATACGCTTTTATCTCTTCAAATGTTCGTTTAGAGGCTATCTCAGCAAATGATGGTCCAAAAGCCATAGCCGTCTGATGATGACAACCCCAGCAATAGGTCTCAAAAACTTTTTTTCCGTCTAACTCTTGTGCTTGAATAAGTGAACACAATGCAAATAATACAATAATTTTTCTTTTCATAATTTTTCTTTTTTTATTAAATATTTTTTATAAAAGTAGAAGTCTTAACTTACACTATTATAAAAAATCTCCTCCAAAAGGAGGAGAAAATTCAGATTATGCACCTGGAATAGTTTGTCTATGCTCAATTGAGTAAGTAAATGTAGGTGTAGTTAAACCTTCAATATACTTAACAAATTTGCCAGTTGTTGCTTCATAAATACCGATACGACCTGCATTCCACTCAGAAACCATAGTCCAGTGACCATGATTTGCCGGTTCAGCATGAAGTATTCTTGGAATAACTTCTTTACCTTTAGCATCTTTAATTGTTGGAACTTTCCATGAGAAAAGCTCTTTATGAGTTACAGGATCTGTAACTGTGCCTTCATCTGTACCAACAGTAATGATTCTATCAAGTTCAAGTGTTTGTTTGTTAATGAGGTGGATTTTATTCCAGTTCTCTTCACCGCCTAGAACATTATCTGCCCAAAGGAATGGAGTATGTTCACTTGTACCGATAAATAGTCCGCCACCGCCAGTTGGAATTTGACGAATTACATCAAAATTATCATCCCAGATAGTCACTTGACCGAGGTTCATATTTACTGTAGCACCAAGTTGTTTACCTAAATGCTCGTTATACCATGATGAACCTTGACCAGGGTGTGGCTTAGCCGCTGGACCTGTATAGATTTTAGTCACTAAAGATTTAGTTTTAAAATCCACAACGCCCACAACATCACTTCCTTGAGAAGCAATAAAGAGGTAACGACCAATCTCTTTGCCTTCATTTAAGAAACCATCATGAAGAATTTTTCCAATGTTTGGAATATCTCCAACAATTGGAAAATCTGGTTTAGAGTAATCTACAATGTAAACATGCCCAGCATCTTTCAGTGCAAAAGCAATATACGGACCATATGGAGTATCAAAGATACCTGCTACACGAGATGAACCGATGTTTCCATCTGGGTCAATTACACTTGAAGTCGGATACACTTTAAGTGGCTCTAACGTCATCGCATCCATTAAAACAGCACCACCCGGCACATAGTTTCCAGCCATGAGGAATCTACCATCTGGAGACACTGCAAGACCGCGAGAGTCAGAACCAACTTGACACTCAGCAATTTTTTGTTGCCCTGGAGTGTTAAGGTCAAACATTGTTACTAAACCTGAACGAGAGATTGAGTACGCATAACGAGGTTGTCTTTTGTTTGTAACAGTAACGTGCACAGCAAAACCAGCATCATGTCTTGATAAAAGTTTACCTGTAGTACCATCTAAGAAAACAACTTTTGCCGCATCTCTTTCTGTTACAAACACGATATCTGTATTTTTCTTAACATCAACTGGTGTTGCATATTTTGTAAAAAGCTCTACTCTATCATTAATTTTTTTCCAACCACTTTTTACGGTATCCAAGGTTAGTTGCGTGATTACTTTACCTTTAAAGTGCTGTAGATAATCAACCATTTTATCGGCATCAGTTTTATTGAATTTTTCTTTAAACTGAGGCATAGCTGTACCTGCACGACCATTTAAAATAGTTTCAGATAATGCATAAGCGTTTTTCTTTTCAAGCTTACTTGGGCGAAGGTCTGAACCAACACCACCTTCATGATTTGGACCGTGGCACCCCTGACACTCTTTTTCAAACATTTTTTCAACATCCATGTTTGATGTATCACCAAACAAACCTGACGAAACTACTGCTAATGCAGCAACTGATAGTACTAATTTATTAAATTTCATTTTCTTCTCCCTTTTTTTATAAATAAAGATTGAACGAACCCGAAGGTTCGTAAACTACTTTTCGTTTTCTAAGCGATTTTTTTCTTGTTTATAAATCCAAAACATTGGAAGTACAATAAAAGTATGAAGAAAAATCGTCAGAGTTAAAGGACCCTGATTCAACCAACCAAAAAAGCTTGGTACGATATCTGTAAATGGTTCAAACATAATAATCCTCCTTATCTTATATGTACGGCATTTTTGCCAGTACTTAAAAAGTCTTTAATCAAGAATAAGAAACCTAAGAATGTTACTACGCCCATAATAAGTCTCCAGTCCATACCTTGTAGCATCCACATACCACTATGACCATCAAAGTATCCAGCCCATGTAGCACCCATTTGTGCACGAGTAACAATTACATCTACATAACCGGCAATTGTAAGCGCTACTGTCATTCCCATAACTCCACCTGCAATCATCCAAGCAGCTGCAATTGATGATTTAGTGTGTTTAAGAACTTTAATACCGTTCGATCCCTGTATAGCAACATACATCATACCTATAAGAATAGTCGCATATGCACCAAAGAATGCTAAGTGACCATGCGCTGATGTAAATTGTGTACCGTGTGTATAAAGGTTTACCTGTGGCAATGTATGGAAGAATCCCCAAACACCGGCACCTAAGAAGTTACCAAAAGCTTGAAGTATAAACCAAGTAAACGCAGGTTTGTTAGTAATAACTGAACCCTCTTCTCCTCTTTGATGTGCTGCACCTTGTTGTTTACCCCAGTCATAAAGTACATGGATAAACATCGCAACAAGTGGTAATGGTTCAAGCGCACTAAATAATGCTCCGATTTCCCACCAGTATTCAGGTGTACCAATCCAAAAGTAGTGGTGACCCATACCAAGAATTCCTGAACCAAATAGCATCGCTACTTCAATCCATAACCACATTTCAACTACTTTACGGTGTGCACCAATCATAGTAATAAGACCGTATGCTGCAATAGCACCAACAAATACTTCCCATGTAGCTTCAACCCATAGGTGAATTACCCACCACCACCAGAATTGATCAACAGAGATATTGTCAGTAAAAAACATACCTGCAAGATAAATACCGGCAAATGCTAGCATATCAGCCATAAGTACAGTTACAATTCCAGTTGGTTTGCCTTTCATACCTGTTGCATAAAGATTACCAATAAATCCAAGAACTACAACAACGATACCGATATCTGCCCAACGAGGAGCTTCAATGTATTCACGACCCTCTGTAATAAACCAGATTGTTGTCTCATCTGCTGGTCCAACTTGAACAAGTAAATATACCAAAACAACAACAACGATAGCTGCTGCGAATACAAAAAATAGTAACTTACCAATTTTGATACCAACTGTCTCAATCCCTGTTTCATCAGGTAAAAGCCAGTAAACAGAGCCAATCATTGCAAATACCATCCATACAACGAGTGCATTAATGTGTAAAATTCTAGCAATAGAAAAGTCTACTATTTCAAATAAAAATCCGGGCATTACATACTGGATTGCCGCAACTAAACCAAAAAGTAGTTGAGCACCAAAAATAATAGCAGCAAAAGTGAAATACCATGTTGCTAGTTGTTTTGATTCCCATTTTAAATGATTACTTGCCATTTAATGCTCCTTGTATTTTTCCGAAGTTTCTTGGGAATCCATTTGTGTCAATAGATGACATATGTTTTAAGAATGCAACCAACCCTTTAGCTTCTGCTGCAGTAATACCAAGGTTTGGCATCATACGAGCATGCGTAGGATATTTTGATGGAAATTGTAAGAATTCAGCCATCGCTTCTTCTTTTGTATTTTTGCCGGTCATCGCTTGCATAGAACCAGTTGATTCCCATGCTGGGTCTAACCATGCTTTTGTTAAATCCGGTGCGTAATACGCTCCGTTTCCAAGAAGTGTATGACAATCCATACAATTTTTTGCTTGTGAACCTAATTTACCAAGGTGCAATAGATCACCTGCTTCTTTTTCTGAGTAATCATCTCTTCCAAAGAATTTTTCTTTTGCTCCAATTACTGGAACTTCATGTCCACGCTTTGTGTCCATTTCATAAGTGATTTTATAGTTGATAACTGTAGGTCCTGGAACTCTTTTAGTTACGCTATTTTTTAGATCTGCATCACTGCCCATAGAAATTTGCCCCGAAGTATCAAATGTTAACCAAATTAATAATATCGCTGCAAATCCTGTAACCCACGCTGCTGATCGTTGCCAGAAGCGATTGTCACTCCAAACGGATTTATTTGCCACTCTTTCCTCCTAAAATAATTGTTGAAAATATATACATCTTAGTGTTCATTTTGTTCATGAACCTGATGTTGCATATAATAGACCGCATGCGGAAGCAACAGATAACCAATCATTGCTACCACCAAAGCTTTCGCTGTAGTGTCTCCTACATGCATTAAACTTCCCATTACATATAAACAATAAGCGGTCAATAGCCAAAATATATATGCCAAAGGCATAGCCCATTTTCTAAGCATACCAACTTTTACTGCTGTATATATACCAACATAGAATCCTCCAAAAACTATAACAAGTGCAGAAGAGACAAAAATAGGTAAAAAATCATTTAACGCTATTTCAGGTTGAACTGCTAATACTTCTACCATTTTTCACTCCTCTTAATTAGTAATAATATTTCAGAATCATTTGAAGTTTATACTGTTTTTACACCAAAGTAGTTGACTTATATCAATTGTTACAATTAATAATATAGTTTTATATTTTTTTTATAAAGAACGTAACAATTTGAAAGTATGTAAGTTGTTTGCAAGAGTTTATTGTAGTGTAATTCCCTATATATAGGATAATATATATGTTATATAAATTGATGTATACTTTCAGCAATAATAAAATTCGAGGCTTTTCGTGCAAAATATCCCACATATTCCAGTTTTATACGCGCAGGTTATAGATGCTTTTAAAGAGATAAAAGATGGAATAATTATTGATTGTACTATGGGGTATGGCGGGCACTCTTCTATGATACTCGAAGCAAACCCACATATCAAACTTATAGCAATAGACCAAGACCAAACAGCAATAGATTTTTCAACTTTAAGATTGGCAAAATTTGGCGATAGAGTGACCATTAAAAAAGGTCGTTTTTCCTCTGTAATAAAAGATATTTTGCAAGAAGTTGATTTGAAAAATGTGAAGGGAATTTTGGCAGATATTGGGGTCTCTTCACTCCAGCTGGATCAAAAGGAGAGAGGTTTTTCATATGAAAGTGAGAATCTTGATATGCGGATGGATAAAAATGCACTATTGACAGCTTCAAATGTTGTAAATGATTACCCGATACAAGAGCTAGAGAGGGTGCTTTTAGAGTATGGAGAACTTAGAAACTATAAAAAATTGGCATCTGAGATAGTGAAAAACCGTCCTTTTACTTCTGCAAAAGAGTTGAGCGACAGAGTAAAATCACATATGCCACACGGTAAAAAAATACATCCGGCAACGCTCTTAATGCAAGCAATTCGAATAGAAGTAAATAATGAGCTGGGAGAGTTACAATCTCTTTTAAAAAGTTTAGAAGAGGCGAAATTTCCACAAGCTATAGTTTCTATAATCTCATTTCATTCTTTAGAAGATAGAATTGTAAAACAGGAGTTTAGCAGATGGAGTAAATCTTGTATTTGTCTGGATGAGGCGATGCGATGCACATGTTCAAACAATCATAAACTTGGAAAAATTTTTACAAAAAAACCGCTTATGGCAGAAGAAAAAGAGTTAAAAGAGAATCCAAGAAGCAGAAGTGCAAAGATGAGAATTTTTAAGATGGGCTCAAAATGAGTAAAAATTTGAGCGATTTCATGAATGATCATTATAATGAAATAGCAATTGAACAGATTAGTGAAAAAGCTAGTGAAACGAGTGAAAAAAGTGAACTTTTAGATGAAATTGAATCAGTTGTAAATCCAGATAAAAGTCTTAGCTTCGCTAATTTTGGATATATTTTACTGTCATTAATTTTTGCTTCAATGTTTATTTTTCCTAAAATTTATATTCAGCAGCAGATTTATTTTAAAAGTAGAGAAATATCAAAATTAAAAGATGAATATGACACTCTAAAAGAAGAAAATAGGCTGATAAGCACTTCCGTGGAATCAATAAGGTTTAAAAACCAAATCCTAGATACTTTATTTTAATGAAGTTTAAATAGAATATAACTCTGTTTTTTGTAAGTCAGTGGAAAATAGTATTCGAATCAGAAAAAAATAAGGTGCCATTGAGTATAATTTCGCCCTACAAAGTGGGTTCTTAGCTCAGTTGGTTAGAGCCCTCCGCTCATAACGGAGTGGTCGAGTGTTCGAGTCACTCAGAACCCACCACTTTAAACTCCCTACACAACGAACTTTCAACAAAAAAACTAAGCTCTTTTAGTTTCTTCATATTGACTAACTGTTGCCATTTTGGGGCAACTTTCATTAAACAAGCTTATATTTGTATTCACTTTTAAATGATTATCCTTGATAAAGCCTGCATAATTTTTCATAATCATCTCTGGCGAAGTGTGTCCAACGATGGCAGCAATTTCCATAATCTTAAATTGCCCACTATTTAACATGGCAGTAATAAAAGTATGTCTTGTTGTATAAAGCTTTCTATACTCCATATTACAATCTATTACGAGCTGATGCCATCTTCTTTTGAAAAAGGATGCGTCTTGTATAAAAACCTTGTCATAGTCAAACAGATAAAGAGACTGACTTAGCTTTTTTTGACTTTCAATGAACGGCTTGATAGCCTCAAACATCGGAATATCTCTAATGCTTCCAAGTGTTTTTGGTGTAGTAACTCGACCTTTTGAAACAGAACGCTTAATAGTGATTCTATCTTCTAAAATATCACTATGCATTAGTCCTAGGAGTTCGCCACTTCTCAAACCAGTATTTAGAGTGTCAGACGCATTGTGGAATTTGGCAAATTGTATACTTAAGTGGTCCTAAAATGGGCTGATTTTTCTAAATTACATGTCTATTTTAAGGGTTCATTTGATAAATATCTTTAAAATAGCAAGGTCACTATTGTCGAGATAAAGTAGAAGCAGTGAAATAGATATTTGTGGTTCTTATAGCTCAAGAGATTGAAAGATTAACTACGTCTTATATGACACTTGATCTTATTTTAAAAGAAAAACAGGATAATTGCACCATGAAAATAATCCCTGTATCTAAAAACAATATCCAGACCTATTTAAATCTTGCACAATGCTATGAAGCCGAGTTTTCAGCGCTGACACACAAAAAACCAGATTCATCAGGAATCTTTGAGCTTGATACGCATCCCGGAGAATCTATCCAATGTTATATTTTAACGATTGAAGAAATACCTGCTGGAATTGCTGCTATTGCATTTGATGATGCACATTCGAATGAGATGTGTGAATTTTATGTATTTCCCTATTTTAGAAAAAATGGAGTTGGCAGTCGTTTTGCTCATAGCTTATGGAAAATACATCCTGGTAAATGGGAGATCAAACAAATTATGGGAGCCGAATACGCCGCTGCGTTTTGGTGTAAAACAATCGCTCAATATAACGATACAAGCTATTTGCAAGACAAGTATTTAGACTCATATTGGGGGCAGGTTACGCGGCAAAAGTTTTTAATCTCTTAAAAAGTGCATCATTATAAATCACTTAATATTTTTTATCCATGCTGATATCATAATTAACTCATCCCTATCAATACTATGGTCTTTTTCATAACTTTTAAACTCTATCTCAAATCCACCGTCTTGGAGTATTTTAACTTGCTCCTTAGAGGTTTGGATGGGGAGTACATTGTCATTTGTTCCATGCGTACAAAGCCATTTTGAATGGATGACATCCTGATTCATATCTTGAAGAAGTTTATTTGCATCATAAATATAACCACTCACAGCAATATATCCTCCAAGAACTTTATGATATCTTGCTCCAAACTCAAATGTCAGCAGTGAGCCTTGTGAAAAACCAAATAGAAAACTCTCATGTGCATTGAACTCCTCTTCAAATAATTCATCTAAAACTTTCGTAAGTATGGCTGATGAGTACTCAATTCCAGGCAGTTGATCCGGAGGCAGTGGATACCATGAAAAACCAGTGTAGTACTCAAAAGGAGCATCTAGTAAAAGATAGTTCATTCCATCAATATTTAAAAAGGAGGGGAATGAAGTGAAACCTTCCGCTGAATCACCACGACCATACAAGAATTATCATCAACTTTTTTGAAGGAGTTTTTGAGGGTATAAAGATATTATCAAGTGCTAAATTTTTCATGGCATATTATACTTGATTTATATTTATCAATAGCGCAGCCAAGAAAATAGAAATGACATTTTGACAATCAGAGCGTCAACAACTCTTTTCTTATCTTTACAACAACTTTTTTTATAAACTCAGGTTGCTCGTTAATCATAAGTCCGGACATGTGCGCATCATGCGGATAGAGCATCACAAAAATTCCAGGAAACACATTGACACGCGTATGGCAATGAGGAGTATATTTGTAAAATGCAGCATCTTTGGATGCATTATAAGGAACATTTACCTCAAGCATATCCGTAGAAAAACACTCAAAAGCTTCTGATCCTCGAAGTGTAGTTTGGATGTCTACATAGTTTTGATGCGATTCAAGCATTGCCTCTTTTGGAAGTGTTGTTGTATAGCTCATAACTATGGCAAAAATATCATCCCCCTGTATGGTGTACTTTTTATCTTCAGACTCAGAGTTAAGAGAGTTTAAAAATTCAAATGCCCTCTCCCATGCAGAACCAAAACTGTAAAATTTAGAGTTTTTTAGCGTATCGATAATCATGCTGCTGCATCCTTGTAGTGAAAAAATATAAAACTTTGGAAATTTGCTGAACTTTAATCATATCTCTTTAAGAAATATTTTTAGTTCCTTAAGGCTAGGCATATTCTAGCACATTTGACTTATGTCACATGTCTAAAAGCTTCTAAATAACTTATAATGCACCAGTAGAGTTTAATTAATAGCTTAAATTATTTTTTAGTTATAATTTTCCTTAAATAAAGGAGGGATGAAGATGATAAAAATAATATTAATTTTAGTGTTAATAATAGGAAGTTTGAGTGCTGATTTAACAAGTGATGGAATTAAAGAAGCAAAAAATGGCAATTTTAAAAAAGCAAATAAACTATGGACAAAAGCATGTGATATTGGGAATATGAGTGCCTGCTTTAATTTAGCTCTTTTATATAATAACGGAGACGGTGTAAAACAAGATAAGTCAAAAGCAAAAGAACTATTTGGCATGGCATGTGATAGTGGACATATAAGTAGTTGTTACAATCTAGGTATTTTGTATGATGACGGAGACGGTATAGAACAAGATAAGAAAAAAGCAAGTGAACTTTATACAAAAGTGTGTGATAGTGAACAAAATATGGGTGGTTGTCTAAATTTAGGAGTTTTATACAGTACCGGAGAGGGTGTTAGACAAAATAAGTCAAAAGCCAAGAAATTGTTTGGTAAAGCATGTGATAATGGAAATAATAATGGTTGTAAAGCTTATAAAATATTAAATGAACAGGGTGTTAAATAAAATTAGCCATCTTGTCACAGATTTACATCTCTTTTTGTCGGACAAAATAATCAGTACTATTTAAGGAATAAAGTTTATAATCGTTTTATTATCCAATTGAGGAGTCTATTATCAAATGCCAATCTTGTAATCATGAAAACCGTGATAATGTTCATTTCTGTACGGAGTGTGGATTTCCCCTAACTTTGGTTTGTAATCAATGTCAGACAGTTGCTTACGAGGGAGATATATACTGTGCTAATTGTGGATTTAGACTTCCATCCAATAATACTCCTATTATTTCAAGCTATAAGAAAGGAAATTCGGCACAAGCAAGTCTGATAAACTCTAATTCATCAGAAAAAAAGCACCATTCAGAACGCAAAATGGTTACTGTTTTATTTGCTGATTTATCCGGTTTTACAGCCATGAGTGAAAAGCTGGACCCAGAAGAAGTTACAACTATTATGAATGCTTGCCTTCAGATTATGGGAGATACAGTAATCGAGTATGAAGGATACATAGACAAGTTTATCGGTGATTGTATTATGGCAATTTTTGGTGCTCCAATCACGCATGAGAATGATTCTGAACTTGCTCTTCGTGCTGCTTTAGAGATGAATAGAAAAATTGTAGAATTTAATAAAAACCTTCCTGTGAAACTTGAAAAACCTTTAACATTACATGTTGGGATAAATACCGGTGTTGTAATTGCCGGAGATATGGGATCGAATGCACGTATGGACTATACGGTGATGGGAGATACTGTTAATCTTGCTTCAAGACTTGAATCACAGGCAGTAAATGGACAGATTTTTATCTCTGCTTACACTTATTATCAGACAAAAAATTTGTTTGAGTTTATAGAGCATGAACCTATGATGGTAAAAGGAAAGCGTGACCCGGTTAATGTTTATGAAGTTGTGCGTGCTCTTGAAGATTTTGAATTAAAAGGTGGCGGTGCGACTGACGAAGCTCCTCTTATCGGCAGAAATCAGGAAATAACTATACTAGCGGAGAGTATAGAGCGTCTCAAAGGCGGGGAGGGGCAGGCTATTTTTCTTATTTCTGATCCAGGATTTGGAAAAAGTCGTGTACATGCAGAACTTAAAAATAAATTCAAACAAGGTGATTTACAATTTATTGAAGGGCGTTGCCACTCATTCGGACGAAATACCCCCTACCATACATTTATTGATATCTTTAAACATTTATGCAGTATAGATTCTGATGATACGGTAGATACAATGACTCAAAAATTCGTAGAAGCAATGCCGCTTTTATTAAATGAAGATAGAGATGTTTTATCGGATATGGCAAAAAATGCTCTTGTATTGATTGGAAAACTACTTGATTTAGATTTATCTGAACAATATAATGTACCGATAGTAGAGATGTCGGCACAGGAGATAAATACAGCTACGATTAAGGCAATTGGCTGGACCTTCTCTACTTTTGCGAAATATAAACCTACAATAATTTCAATTGAAGATCTTCATAATTCAGATATTGCTTCTGTAGAAGCGATAATTTCACTTATCCATGCAGTGCATAAATCACCGATTATGTTGCTTCTCATGTTGCGTCCTGATAAAAATATATCTTCTGCTAAGCTTCTTCCACTTGCACGAAGCGTGCTTGGGAATAAAACGATTGAACTCAATTTTGAACGCCTTACCCGTAATGATTGCGAACAGCTTGTTAAAAATCTTTTAAAAGTTACTACCCTTCCAAAAGATTTAATAGATTTAATCGGCACACGCTCTGATGGAAATCCACTATTCATACAAGAGATAGTACATTCACTTCTAAATGAAGAGATAATTAAAAGAAAAGATGATGAGATAGAGATTGTTAAAAAATTATCAGAAGTTTCTGTTCCAAACTCAATCACAGGGTTAATTATTGCTCGTTTTGACAAGCTCTCAACACAAGAGCATGAGCTAATAAGTAAAGCTTCTGTTGTAGGATTGACATTTAGCCGTAAATTAATCGAGAAACTTACAGGTACATCAGAAGTAGATAAAAATATTGATGCCTTGTTAAAGTGTGAAATGATTTTTGAATCCCAATCATTTCCGGAAGTTGAATACTCTTTTCATACTTCCTTTATTCAAGAAGCTGTTTATGAAACCTTATTGTTGGCGCGCAGGCGCTCTCTACATCTTGAAGTAGCGACAGCAATCAGAGAGCTATTTAAAGATAGATTGCAAGACCATCTAGAATCACTTGCTCATCACTATTTTGAAGCAAATGATAGGGAGAATGCTTATGAGTTTTTAGTTCGCAGTGGATTGAAGGCAAAAAGTGTTTTTGCAAATGAAACAGCGAGGGATTTTTTTAATCAAGCAATTGCAATTGGTAAAGATTTAAAAAATAGAGAACCATCATTAAAAACAATCTACAAAGAGTATTCTGATGTTCTAGAACTCCTCGGTGATATGAGTGGAGCTATGAATGCATGGCAGTATATTGCAGAAGTCTCCGATAATGAAATTGAAAAAGTAAATGCTATGAGAAATATTGGCCGTATTGAGGAAAAGCGCGGTTCAAAAGAGATAGCTATAAAATTTTATGAAAATGCTCTTGAACTTCTAAAAAATCATACTGATCATCTTGAATATGGGCATCTTCTGATGAATTTATCTTGGGTTCTAAATAGACTTAGACATACGGATGAAGCGCTGGAAAAAGCTCATAAAGCTCTTGCCCTTTTTGAAAAAGAAAATTCACAGGAACATATTGCATCATGTTGTAATAATCTAGCAGTATTTTATGAAAATAAAAATGAGTTAGATACTGCATTAGAATATAATATTCGCAGTTTAGAGCTCTTTAAAAAACTAAAAAATCGTCGTCAGATAGGTAATGTAGAGTTGTCTTTGGGTTATTTGCACAGTAAGCGCGGTGAGATGCAGACGGCACTTGAATATTTTATACACTCTGCTGATACGATGAATCGTATCGGTAATCTTGTAGGTAGTGCTAATGCACTGCTTGCCAAGGGGCGTAATTATGCTGATATGGGCAATCTTGATGAAGCAAAAATCGCGTTAATCTCAGCATTAAATAATTTTAAAGAGATAAATATGGAACGTCGCGCTGTTGCAACTTTAATTTCATTAATTAATGTACTACTTGATAAGAAAAATACTAAAGATGTATATGAGTATATTCAAGAAGCTGAAGTGATTGCTAAAAACAATAATTTTGAATCTGACCAAGCTAAAATACTTCGTCTTTATGGGCGTGCCTACAGAATAGATGGAAATCAAAAAGAATCTGATAAAAAATATTCTGATTCTTATGAATTATTTACTCTACTAAATCGTGAAGAAGATGCTCAGGCTGTTAAAAATGAGTGGAAAAATATTTAGGAAGTTTCCGTTTGGTGATTATAAAATTTTAAAGAAATGTTGTGATACAATTTACTTATGGATTTAAATAGCATAGATGATGAAATTGACGATTTTGATAATCTTTTTTTTGAGGATATCGGGGTAATTCTTGAAGAAGAAATGGAATTTATAGAGGCGAACAATTTGATTCAGCCCAAAGATAATTTTATATTTCTTCTTGATTATTTGAATACCTTAACGAACCATTTCAAAAATTTGGACTATACGATAATGGGAGGAACATTTAAAAAATTACATGCGGATGTTAATTTTCTATATGGCATATATCTGAAAAAAAATAAACAGTCTTCTGATATTGATGATATATTTCAAAATAAATTTTTTAAAAAATCTCTCAGCTACACCCTCTTGAGCGCAGAGATATTAAAGTATGAGAATATGCCGAATACCTCCGTTGAAGAAAAAGAAGAGTATGAAAGGTTAGTTAAAATGTTCAAAGACCTTCAAGCTGTCTATTTTGAGAATTTCAAAATAATTTTTACTGAAGATAGAAAATATTTTTTGAGTTCCTTACGGAGTATTATAAATATTAAAACATATTATATGGATAAATTTCTTTGGATTGAAGCTGCCAACTCTAAAATTATTATGAGCACATTAAAAGATGTTAAGATACCGACAAATGGTCATATAAATTCAAAAAATTATATCAAGCATAGATTGGGAATTATGATGCCATACTCAAAAGATTATCCATATCTACAAAAATGTTTAAAGGTTTATAAGTGAATTACTCAATAAATGATATAGCAAATTTCTTAGAGGTAACTCGGATTATTAAGGAGGAGCCTAACAGTAAAAGCTTAGATAAACTTTTAAGTGTTCAGGATAAAATTTCTATTTTTAAAAACATTGATCCATTGGAGTTAAAAGCAATAGTCTCTGATTTGAAATTTGTAAAGTATAAATTTAAAGACTACGTAGTTAAACAAAATGATGAGAGTCTCGAAGTTTTTTTTATTATAAACGGTGAGTGTCAAGTATTTCGTGATAACAATAAGATAGGGGTTCTTAAACCTGGAGCTGTATTTGGTGAAACAGGAGTCATCTTTAAAACAAAAAGAAATGCAAGCGTAGTTTGTGCATCCGAAGAAGCCACTATGCTCTCTTTTTGTATAGATGAAGAGAACATAGAATTTTGTGCTCCGGCTCTAGCTATCTTTTATAAGAACTTAGCATCCCAAATAAATGATAAACTGGAAAGCCTTAATCAAGCATTCGCTGCTAAAACGTAGCTACAACAAATTTAGTAACTAAAAATCCGCCTACAATCAGCCAAATAAACATCGCACCTCCGTGTTATCGAACGAACTCTAATATTTTGCAACTTCATAAGGATAAAACCTCTATTTTTAGGAATTTTAGTCAAGAACTAATTTAAATTACAACAATGCGTTTGACAGGTGACCCCCAAGCAGAATATTAGTATTTGAATAAATGAAAAAAATGATAGTATTTGCTTTATGAACAATGACAAATTAGAACAGAGTTTACGAAACTTCGCATACGCTTTTGGCGGACTAATAGCAGTATTTGCGTTTGCAACTATCGGTTACTACATTCTCGGTAACGGTAACGCCTCATGGCTTGACAGTCTTTTTATGACTGTCATCACTATCGCCGGTATCGGCTACGGTGAGATTACCGAAGGTGCCAACACCCAGCATGGGCGCACATTTACTATTATAGTCACCATATTCGGTATTGTGGCAATGACTTATATCGTGACTAATGTCACCGCCTTTTTGGTCGAAGGACATCTTAACAACTTCCTCAGAAGGAAACATATGCAAAAAAGAATAGAAGGGCTAAAAGAGCACTACATCGTCTGCGGCGTAGACGGAGTCGGCAACCACATCTTAAACGAATTGGCAGCCACAAAAAGAGAAGCTCTCATGGTGGATATCAGCTCAGAGCAACTAGACCGAGCTGTCAAAATCTATGATATGCCACACTTAGAAGGTGATGCGACCGATGAAGCCGTGCTGCGTCAGGCTGCTATAGATAAAGCGATAGGGCTTTTTGTCGCTACCGGTGACGATAATGTTAATCTGGTCATAGTGCTAACCGCCCGCCAGCTAGCTCCAAATATCCGCATAGTTTGTTGTATTCACAATGCCAAAAATATGGACAAAGCTCGGAATGCCGGCGCCAACTCCGTGGTCTCTCCTACATTTATCGGCGGGCTGCGAATGGCTAGTGAGATGGTGCGC
This sequence comes from Sulfurimonas sp., assembly GCA_041662325.1. Lineage (GTDB taxonomy): Bacteria > Campylobacterota > Campylobacteria > Campylobacterales > Sulfurimonadaceae > Sulfurimonas. Next base: position 225,603 of record JBAZSU010000001.1, read on the forward strand.
CCGACCGTAGTGACCTTTCTAGACATCATGCTAAGAGATAAACAAAAAAACCTTCGTATAGAAGAGATGGAGATACCAAAAGAACTAGCCGGCATAAGTGTATCGGCGTTAGAGCTAAAAACTCATCCTCATACGCTCCTAATGTCCATAAAACATGAAAACGACTGGACCTACAATCCGGCAGACGGCTACAAGCTAAGTGAAGGCGATGTGCTTGTCTTTATGACTACGCCCGGAGCTAGAACAGAGATAGAGAAACTTCTAAACGAAGTGGCTGGCAGAGGCTAAGATGAAAATTATAGGCAATGCATATGTGGTTATCGGATTTATACTTGCCGTTTTTGTCGCTATTTTGATAAATGTTTACATCTCAACACAAAAATATAACAAAAACAAGGCTCAAGAGGAAAACGTAATAGCCGCAGCCTTTATTGGAGGGAAAACACTAAACTGCGTAAACGGCGGTAGAGAAGAGGATATATCCATAATAAAAGGTTGGGAGTATCGCGATAGCGACGGCAATGTAAGATTTAAAAAAGATAGTTCCATCTTTTTGCCAAGTCAATGCAGGGAAATAGTGACAAAATGAGGTTTAATGAAAAATTTTGGCTCCTGAAGCATTCATAAAACTTCGCTATAGTGGGAGTAAACAAAGGTTTATTTACAAATGACTGTAAAAAAGTGTAAAGATTTGTCCAAATTGCCAATCTAAAAACACTATTTCAAAAGGTTCGAGAAGAGTAATAGAGAAATATTTATGTCATGAATGTGGTAGTTGGTTTAGCTCAAAAAGAAGACCGAAAAGCCTACAATAAATTATCTTCAAAGAGTATGTTTATCGACGACAGATTTTAAGAGATTTAGCTTCTGATTATAATAGAAGTATTTCATGGATTTAAAAGTAAATATTCGAATACGAACCACCAGAAAAAGTTCACTTTCCAAGAACTGTGATCTGGCTACACTAATTCATACAAAGAATATACAAGTGCTCTGAGTTAAAATACAAATGAATAAGTGGAGCAAAAATGAAAAATAGTAAAAATACAAGAGAGTTTAGAGACTCAACAGTACAGCTTGCAATCAACGGTGAACAATCAGCCTTAAAAATAGCAGCAGATTTAGACATAAACCCAAAGATTACTTTAATGTATAGAATTTTTGAAGTGAATAAGAACAGTTATTACCAAGGGCTGACATATCAGGTATGATATGCCAAGAAGCGATATTAAGAGCTACTAAATACAGCTTACCAGACATAGAGGGAAATTGATTTGGAATGACCTCAATCATATAGGCAAAAACTTATTCAGTGACACTATCCAGTCAATAAATTTCAATTTACAACTAATCAATATAAATATCAGATTTTTTAGTTTCAATTAAGTTATCAGTATCCTCTATCATATTATAAAGCGAAAGTTCTTTTCCTGAAGCACGACAAACCGTATTGCCTTTTTTATCAATGAAAATATAATATTCTGACTCGTGTAGCTCTTTTGTCATATATTTAGAATATATTACATACTCTGCATCAGCTAAATCACATATATCATCTGATAGATGTTTAAATTTTTCAGAACCTTTTACTAATCTTTTTATCTGCAAAACATCATTTTGCAGACTCTCTTTGAGAACGTCTTGCAAATTTGTAAGTTCAGTTTCAAGATTTTCATATTTTTCAGTTTTCATAATCGCCTCCCAAAATATTAGACACACTCACTCTCCACGTAAACTATATTCTTTATGAGATAAAGAATAGTTAATGACATATTTATTAAATCTTTATTTAATACTTCATTAAGAAAGTAATTTCAATAAAGATGAGTTATTAAATTTATATTGCAATTACTTCAAATTAGAAATTATTTTAGTATCTCATATTTTTTAAACGTAGAGCATTCATAATTACCGATACCGAGCTGAAACTCATAGCCGCTGCGGCTATGACGGGCGAAAGCAGTACCCCAAAGAACGGATATAAAACTCCTGCAGCGACAGGAACACCCACGCTGTTATAAACAAATGCAAAAAAGAGATTCTGTCTGATATTTTTCATGGTTGCACGACTGAGCTTTCTTATTTTTAAAATGCCCAGAAGGTTTCCTTTGATGAGAGTGATTCCGGCACTCTCAATTGCTACATCGGTACCGGTTCCCATGGCAATGCCTACATCTGCCTGTGCCAGTGCCGGAGCGTCATTTATCCCATCTCCGGCCATAGCCACGATTGCGCCCTCTGCCTGTAAGAGTTTGATGATTTCTGCTTTTTTCTGCGGAAGCACATTCGCATATACTTTCGTAATATTGAGTTTTTTTGCTACGGCATTGGCAGTTATATCATTGTCGCCGCTTATCATCACGACATCAATACCTTCATGTTTGAGAGCTTCAATCGCCTCCGTCGATGTTTCTTTTATGGGGTCTTCTATCCCTATAATAGCCGCTAATGTAGAATCAATAGCCAAGAAAATCACCGTATTTCCCTCTTCCCGCAATTGATGGACTTCGTTGACAATCTCTTCAGTGGAAATGCCCAGACTTTTAAAAAACTTCTCGCTGCCAAGAGCAATTTTTTTATTATCGATTTCACCTTCTATACCTTTTCCGGTAGTTGCATTGAAAGAGTGAACTTCACTCAGCGATACATTCTCTTTTTTCGCTTTGTTTACTACCGCTTCTGCCAAAGGATGCTCACTGGCACGTTCCAGACTTGCAGCATAACGTAAAGCTTCTTTTGTATCTATCCCGCCAAGTGTTTTAAAGGTTGTAACCGTGGGCTTGCCCTGTGTTAAGGTTCCCGTTTTGTCAACTACAAGCGTAGTGACTTTTTCCATCATCTCTATTGTCTGGGCATCTTTAATTAATACGCCCTCTAAGGCGGCACGTCCGGTTCCTATCATAATAGAAATCGGCGTTGCCAGACCCAAAGCGCAAGGGCAGGCGATTATTAGTACAGAAACAGCCGCTACTATTGCGTATGCCAAATGCGGTTCAGGTCCAAGAAACCACCATCCTGCAAAAGCTAAAACTGCAGATATCACAACAGCCGGAACAAAATAGCCGGATACTGTGTCTGCGAGCTGTTGAATGGGAGCACGCGAGCGCTGTGCGCGTGCTACCATCTGCACAATTTGGGAGAGCATCGTATCCTTTCCTACTCGACCGGCACGCATGATCAGTGTTCCGTTTTTGTTCAGCGTAGCGCCTATCAACGAGTCTTCAACTGTTTTTGTAACAAAAATAGGCTCTCCCGTAATCATGGATTCGTCAATATTGCTTTGTCCTTGTGTTACGACACCGTCTACCGGTATTTTTTCTCCCGGTTTAATCCGCAAAAGGTCACCTACTTCAACTTGTTCAAGACTGACGTTTCTCTCATTCCCGTCTTTATCAACCAGGTGTGCTTGTTTGGGAGCAAGACCCAGCAGGGTTTTAATGGCACTGTTCGTTTTGCTCCGCGCCCTGAGTTCCAATACTTGACCGAGAAGCACCAAAGAGGTAATCATGGCAGCAGTTTCAAAATACACATGCACCAAACAGGAGTCTGTCTGCATTAACGGCGGAAAAATATTCGGCAAAAAGAGTGCGACCATGCTGTATATCCACGCAGTTCCCACGCCGATGGCAATGAGGGTAAACATATTAAGATTCCATGTTACAACCGACTTCCATCCGCGTACAAAAAAAGGATATCCTCCCCAGAGGACAACAGGTGTTGCAAAGAGAAATTCAAACCATTGAATAGTTTGCATGCTCAGAGGCAGATAATGCGGAGCAAAGTCCTCCATCATGGCAACTATAAAAATCGGCAGTGAGATACTCGCACTAATCCAAAAACGGCGGCTCATATCGTGAAGCTCATCGCTCTCCTCAGCAGTCTCTACAACCACAGGTTCAAGAGCCATCCCGCATTTCGGGCAGACTCCCGGTTTGTTGCTTACAATTTCCGGGTGCATTGGACATGTATATTGTGTTTTAACAACTGGCGATGCTTTCACCTCTTCTTCCAAAGCCATTCCACATTTTGGGCAGGTTCCGGGGTATTCTTGGTGAATTTCCGGATGCATTGGACATGTATAATAATTTTGTGCAATAGTGCATGAATTATCTTCGCAGCTTATGTTTTCATCTTTACTCACAATACACCTCCTATTTTCTATTTAAAGATACGAAAGAGTAGTTTTATCAAACTGCTTTTGCATCTCTTTCATATCATGTTTTTGAGTATAAAGCGGCTTAGATATTTCACCGCTTTTCCATAATGACTCTTCAAAAGTCTTGCGTTCTTGCCGATAAAATATCCCCAAGGCAAAAGGGTGCGTTTGCATAGCTTTTTCCATAGCCGACATAAAGTCAGATGTATCGTGTTTTTCTAAGATATAGCTATTCTCGGAAAACCATTTATACGTATTTACAGGGTTAAATACCACACACGGCTGAAATATATCTATAAGCGCATACCCTTGGTGTAAAAATGCAGCTTTGAGAATCTCTTTCGTATGTTCTTTGTTCTGCATGTAAGCCCGTGCGACAAAAGAGGCATTTAATGACAATGCCACTGAAAGAGGGTTAAACGGCTCATTGCTCACGCCGTTTACTTGAACTTTGGTCTTAAACTCTCTTTGGCTGGTCGGAGATGCCTGCCCTTTTGTAAGTCCGTACACCATGTTGTTGTGTACAATATGTACAATGTTTAGATTTCTGCGCACGGCGTTTAAAAAATGGTTTCCGCCTTCGCCGTACATGTCACCATCTCCGCCCTCCGCGACAACTATGAGTTCCGCATTTGCCATTTTTATCCCGGTTGCTACGGGTAAAGCTCTGCCATGTAAACCGTTGTACATGTTAACATCCAAATAGTGCGGCGTCTTTGCGGCTTGTCCGATACCTGAAACAAACACTAGATTTTGTTTACCCAGTTCAAGTTCTTCAAGCACTTCTGAAACTAAATTTAGAATGCCGAAGTTACCGCATCCCGGACACCATGCCTTATCGGTTTCGGGGCGTATAAATGTATTATTCATGACAATTCCTTGACTTTTTGTGCTATTTTATCGACTAAAATATCACTGAAAAATGGAAATCCGTTTGATTGCAGTATCGTTGCATCCACTTTGACATCGCTAAGTTTCAATAAGTCGGTGAATTGCGCATTAGAGTTATTTTCCACTACGATAATAAAGTCCATATCAGTCAATTTTGAGAGATGTTCTTTGTTGAGCGGATATATCCATGAAAAGTGTACCTGTGTAAGTCTTGAATCGTCAAGCTGAGAAAGAACTTCTGAAATCGCACCTTTTGTTGAACCCCAGCCTACAATTGCAATATTTCCATCACCGATAATCTCCGGTGCGATTGCAATATTGCGCAGTTGTTCAAGTTTACGTTTACGCTTATCTACCATAGATTCTCGAACTTTATAAGATTCGGTTATCTGTCCGCGCTCGTCATGTTCATCGCTGTCGCAACATACAAGCCCGTCACCGTATCCTGGAATAGCTCGTTCACTTATGCCGCTCTGTGTAATTTTATAGCGTAAATAATTTGCTTGGCTTTTTACGATGTACTTATTTTGAGAAAAAAGCTCAAAATTTACTTTAGGGATTGATTGTACAGAGTCGGCTAAATACTGGTCGCTTAAATATAAAACAGGGACTTGAAAACGGTCTGCCATTTCAAATGCCAAATGTCCAAGTTCTAACGCTTCCAAAGCATCACCGGGAGCTAAGATAAGACGGGGAAATTCACCATGTCCGGCGTAAAGTGCAAGATTTAAATCACCTTGTTCGGTACGGGTCGGAAGTCCGGTTGCGGGTCCCGGTCGTTGCGCCAAATAAACAACTGCAGGTGTCTCCGTCATGCCACAGAGGCTAAGACCCTCACTCATCAGTGCAAAACCGCCGCCCGATGTTGTAGTCAAGCCTCTGCCTCCAGCGTACCAAACACCTAAAACCATGTTAAATGCTGCTATCTCATCTTCTGCTTGCTCGATTGCAATCTCAAAATCTTTGGATAATCCGGCTAAAAAATTGAGCACTCCGGTTGATGGAGACATGGGGTAGGATGTTACACTATTGCATCCACCTGCTAAAAAGCCGAAACCGGCAGCAGTCGTACCATCTATGTAGCGCATCGGTTCATCACTCTTTTTTGAGGGAACAGGAAGATTTTTAAGTTCTATGTTTTGTGTCTGTCCATACATGTAGCCTTGATGTATAGCTTCAAGATTCGCTTTATAATCTTTCTCTTCAAAACGTTTTTTCAGAGCATTCCCAAGCGCTTCTTCAGGCAGTTTTAACAGACTCAATATGATACCTGCTGCAAAGGTATTTACAAGCTGCTTGCTCACATATTTTTTTGCTTCTTCTTGCAGAGAGATTTGTAAATGATTTACAAATCTCTCATTTTGACCTCCGATGACAAAAGTATCCACTCCAATTCTATCTTTTACATGGGATACCGACAATTCGTCAAGAGCCAAAAATAGGTCAGGCTTCCACTTTGGAGCTTTTATCATTGTGTCGGACACACGAATTTGGACAGTGTTGCTTCCGCCTCTTACCCTTGACATGTACTCTTTTGTTGAAAAAATATAATACCCCATTGAAGCAAATACATCAGTAAGCAAAGTCTCTATCGTTTTAATACCCGAACCTGCAGAACCCCCAATCATAATTGTAAAATCATTATGCAAGAGGATTTTTGGCTGTATCATCTCTTGGGATAGATTGTTAACAGTCTCTATATCACTTCTCTCTTTCCACCATGTAAGTCTGCCTCCATAATAACCAAGGATTATAACGGACGGTACCGTAATGAGAATAGAAAAATGATAATAAAATGCCAAGATATCACTATTGTAAGCTATCATAGGGTCAAGAATATGTAGCAATATCCCGACACTTCCGATAAATAATGTAAATATGGAGGTGTAAAGTTTAATAACAAGAGGTCGAATCATACTGAAACTGTAGTTTACCCACCAGCTTAAAATTCCGGCAATCATCGCTATCAAACCAAACAGTGTCGCTGAGAAAAAAGCATAGTAAGTACCCTGTTCAAATTTTTCAAGAGGGGAAGAGAGAAAAGCGATGTCCATACCTGCAGCAAAAAAATGTAACACTATTGGAAAATGAGCAGCAATCGGATGCGGATGATATATTTGATACCATTTCCGCCACTTCTCTTTGGAAGTTGTCGTGCTTTTGAGCTTTGAGTCTTGTTTTGGTATGGGAGCATCTCTCTCATGCATTTCTAGCTTGCCGACCGCTTTAAATCCCTTGAAGACATCTTCTCCATGCGGAGCATACTGCAAAGCTTCACTCAAATCTACGCCAGCTGTATGTTCTCCCTGATGTTCACCATCTTTCCACATGTCACTCTTGCTTACATCATATACGATACCCTTGTATGCGATATAAGCAGGCTGTCCATCTTTACCATTGTAGTGACTCAATTCTTCAAGTGTCATGATATCCCTTTCAATTAGTTAATCACAGTATTTTCTACTTATAAAGCACCTATATACTAAGATAACTTTTTACTTATTTTGGTTCAGGTTTTTTATAAAATGCAGCGCACCAACCGTCAAAGCTGATTGGACCTTCTACCATTCTGCATTCGTTACTCTCTGGAATAAAATGCATGCAATCAGAACACTGATTGCCATCTTTTGGAGTATCCTGATAATGATACTGTGCTTTCGTACCTTTGGCATACAACGGTGTAGTGCTAAAGGTAGCTAAACCTAATACGGCCATATACTGTAAAAAACTTCTTCGTGTTGTAACTTTCATAATAATCTCCTTAAGTTTGTATTAAATCAGCTTCCTGATTCTTCTGTTGCTTCAAGCATATCTATATAATCACAATAGGGTGTATTATCTTTGCAGAAGTTGGAAAAATAATCCCCGCGGTGTTTTTCATGGTTTGCATAATTAAACGAAACGAATCTCCAATTAAGAAGTTTCCAGAATCCTTCAAGATAATCTGCTCTTGCATTCCTGTAGTCTATATAATAGGCATGTTCCCATACATCACACACCATTAAGGGTACTAAACCTGAACGGAGTGGATTGTCAGCATTTGATGTATTGACAATACTAAGACTTTTTTTATCATCAATGCAAAGCCAGACCCAGCCTGAGCCAAATAGAGTAACTCCTTTTTCAATAAAAGCTTTTTTAAATGCTTCTACAGAACCAAACTGTGCTTTGATAACAGAGTCAAGTGCTAATGATGGAACGGTTGATTCGGGAGACAGAGTGGTCCAAAAGAAATCATGATTGTAAACTTGCGCAGCGTTATTATAAACAGCACCATCTGCGTGTTTTATAATCTCTACTAAACTTTTGGATTCAAATTCAGTACCGGAAATAAGAGTATTCAATTTAGATACATAACCCGCATGATGTTTACCATGATGGTATTGTAATGTCTCGGCAGACATCATCGGTTCCAATGCGTTGTACGCATAGGGCAGTTCCATTAATTCGTGTTTCACTTTACTTCTCCTTTTTCTTTATTTAAGGGGAACAAAGATATTTACATTCCCTTGTGAATAGAAATGTACTGCATCATTACTTATAATATTAAACTATAATTGGTTTAATAAAATTATATAAGAAAGGTATAAAATAATTATGAAGAAAGTGATAACTTCCTATTACATATTTATTTAATAACTCAAATTCTCAATACTTTCAACCCTTGAACTACTTGGAATATGGCGTAATATCTCAGTACCTTTATATTGAAACTACTTCATTTGAGTTATCTTAATTTTTAATTTTATTATATAATTAATTCTTATTTGACAGTATGTTAATAATTAATTCTAAGGAATAATATCCCTAACTATTTTAAAGGGGTTTATTATGAGTCTTTTTTCACCTATCAAAATTGGGAATTACACTTTAAAAAATAGAATTTTCATGGCTCCCATGACAAGATGCAGAAGTATTGAGAACAATGTACCAAATGATTTGATGGCTACCTATTATACTCAAAGAGCCTCTGCAGGTTTGATTATATCCGAAGGAACCCAAATCTCAACTCAGGGCATTGGTTACCCGGCTACTCCGGGAATCCATACAGCCGAACAGGTTCAAGGCTGGAAAAAAGTGACTGACGCCGTACATGACAAAGAAGGTAAAATCTTCTTGCAACTGTGGCATGTAGGAAGAATCTCGCACTCTTCCTACCATGGGGGAGAACTTCCTGTAGCTCCTTCTGCTATTAAACCATCCGGTCAGATTTATACTTATGAGGGGATGAAAGATTTTGAGACTCCAAGGGCATTAAGTGCTGATGAAATAAAAAGGATTATTCAAGATTACGCCGATGGCGCAAAAAATGCCATGGAATCTGGTTTTGACGGTGTTGAGATACATTCTGCAAACGGTTACCTGCTGGATCAGTTCTTGCGTGACGGCACCAATACAAGAAAAGACGAATATGGCTCAAATATAGAAAACAGAAGCCGTTTTCTTTTTGAGGTGATACAAGCTGTAAGCGATAAAATCGGCTCAGACAAAATCGGTGTCAGACTCTCTCCTAGCGGCACTTTTAATGATATGAAAGACTCCAACCCGCAAAAACATTTTGCCTATGTCTGTGAAAAGCTAAATGCGTTTAATCTTGCATATGTTCATATTATAGATGCTCTAGAGGGCGATATAAGACATGGGGCAAATGTAGTGGAACTTTCCGTTTTAAGAGATGCCTACAAAGGAGTGTTGATTGCCAATGGCGGTTATGATAAAGACAAGGGAAATGATGCTATTGAAAAACATCTGGCAGATGCTATATCATTTGGAGCGTTATTTCTTGCCAACTCGGATTTACCTGAACGTTTTAAAACAAACTCAGCTTTAAATAAAGCGGATACAAGTACTTTTTATACGCAAGATGCAAAAGGGTATATCGACTATCCTTTATCTGTAAAAATATAAAAAATTAGATTTTACTCTAACCGTAAAAACCACTAATACAGAAGTTTTGAGTGTGTCTTTACCTAACAAGGTTTCAAATGCAGTGCCATCCACATGGCATCATTGGAGGTCTTTAATACTCTGTGTTTTCTTAGTTTTGGAATATAAAGATAATCTCCGCATGCCAACTCTTGGATGTAGTTTTCAAACTCCAAAACAGCATTTCCGCAAAGCAAAACTACCCATTCATCGCTGTTTTGTTCATACCATTCACCTTCTATCAGTTCATTTGAGAGAATTTTTTCTATTTTTATTTTGTCATTATCAAGAAGTGTCTCAAATCTTTCCTTCCCTTTTGCTGGAGTTGTCGAGCTGTTTTTAAATATATTATCCATTCTCTTTTCTCTCTTAAATTTTTTTATTCTCAAATTATGATAACACATTATGCCAAGATTTTCACATGCCTTATGTTCGGCATTTTGTATTATGTTATAATCTAGAAAAATAAAGGATTCTTTATGAAAATTTCTAAGAACTTACTTGTATATCTTAATTATCGCCTTAGCGATGCCGATGGGGTGCATCTTAATCCAGGTGAAGAGGAGTTGATTTATCTTCACGGCGGCTATGGTCATATATTTCGGGAGCTTGAAGATGTTCTTGAGGGTAAAGAGGAAAATGAGTCATTTAAGGTAACTCTCACCCCGGATAAAGCCTTTGGAGAATATAAAGAAGAGCTGATATTTCAAGAGTCCATAGATGAGTTGCCTGAGGATATTTTTATCGGCATGGAGCTTGACGGGTATATAGATGAATCTCCGGAAGAGGGGGTTATTTATGTGGTGACAAACATTGAAGATGAATTTGCAACTCTTAATGCCAACCATCCTCTCGCTGGGCGTACGCTCACATTTGAAGGAACTATCACAGAAATTCAAGAGCTGAGTGAAAACGAGATTAAAGAAATTTTACATCATGGGCATCATCACCACGATTAAGCTATCCATTTATAGAGTTAAATCTACATGCCGATAAAAACTCGGCATGCAAAGAGCAACTCTTAAATTACCCGCAACACTTTTTATATTTTTTGCCGCTTTTGCATGGACAGGGTTCGTTGCGCTCTATTTTGGAGTTGAAAAGAATGCCGTCTTTGTAAAGCCACATGCCGTCTTCTCTGACAAAACTGCTCTTTTCATGCAGAACATTTATGATGTTTCCCTCTTTGTAAAAGGCTTTAAACTCGACTTGACTTTCGCTCTCACCTAAAACTTCAAGCCCAAGCCAGAGAGCACTTTTGGCGAACTCTTTAATAATTTCTATATCATCTTCATAACGGTTCTCTTTCGTAGTCGTTTTTACAAGATACTCTCCGTCGCCAAGCACAAAAGCACTATATCTGCTTCGCATAAGCTGTACAGGAGTGGATGGTTTTTGCTTATTTATTAAAAACGGCTCGCAACATTCACTAAACTCTTTTTTGCTATTGCAATAACATAGACGCAAAGGCATCTCCTCTAAAAATATTTAGACTATAAGTCTATAAACAACCCATGTGGTAAAAAACGATAAAAGCGTTCCATAGCCGATGATGGAAGAGCTTAGTTTTGGAGCTAATCCTGACATGGTTGCTACCGCTCCGGCGGTTATCATAGGTCCCATGCTCGCTTCCATGATTGAGATTTGTGATGCACTGTTGTGCCATGAAAATAAAAGTGAGATACCATAGGCGATGAGCGGAGCGATAACCAATGTTACAAAAAGTGCAACGCTAAAAGGTTTTATCTCATGCGGAGGAAGCTTAAACCTCAGTTGCAGACCAACGGAGACAAGAGCAAGCGGAACTATCGTGCTTGCGAGAGAAGAGAGTACACTTGTTACAAGAGGATGAAATGTGGTGCCTATAAAAAAAAGTGCCACAAGCAGAGATAAAAATGGAGGGAATTTTATTATCTTTAAGAGTATCGCTTTTTTGTCAATTTTTTTGTGGCTTGAGTAGTAAACAGAGATAAAAGTTCCATAAGTAGAGAGTGCTATAAAGGAGCCTAATTGGTCATACATTAAAACATAGCCTAATGCTTTCTCTCCAAAGTATGCCGAAATTATGGGAATACCCAGAAATGAGGTGTTTCCAAGAACTCCGACAAGCATCAAGGCACCCGTCTCTTCTCTGGAGAATGAGAGAAATTTAGAAATTTGAAAAATAAGCAGAGCACTCACACTCATGACAACCCACGCTATAAAAACAGGAATAATAACCTCGTAGGTGAGGGTAAGTTTTGGAATTTGAAGGAGTGCCATCGCCGGAAGTGAGATGTAGAGTATAAACTGGTTTAAAATAAGAGGTGCATCTTTGGAGAAGACCTCTCTTTTATTTAGGATATAGCCAATAAATAGAGCTGCAAAAATAAGTGCAAAATTTTCCATTGCCATGTTTCCTTGTAATTAAGTTTGGAAGTATATAATTTTTTACTATTTTAGACTATTTTTGAGGGAGATTTTAAAGATGAATAACGATTTTTCAAAGGCAATGGATTTTAGACATGCCTGCAAACTTTTTGATGAGAGCAAAAAAATATCGGATGATGAGATAAAGTTTATACTTGAGGCGGGACGAAAGTCTCCATCCTCTTTTGGTATGGAGCCATGGAAGTTTTTGGTTATAACGAATGAGGAGTTAAGAGCCAAACTGAGACCCTCTTGTTGGAATCAGGTGCAGATTACTTCATGTTCGCATTTAGTTGTCGTATTGGCTGCTATTGAGAGTGCAAAACCTGAGTCGGGCGTGCCAAAAGCGAGATTTGTAAGACGAGATATGTCGCAAGAGAAACTTGACTTCTACCTTGCTTTATATGCTTCGCATCTAAAACATACCCTCAGCAGTGATGAAAACATCTATGCTTGGACATCCAAACAATCCTATATAGCATCCGCAAATATGATGAGTGCCGCGGCATTTATAGGGATAGATTCATGTCCGATTGAGGGTTTTGAAAAGGAGAAGGTTGAAGAGATTTTGGGTCTTGATACAAAAAAATATCAGCTCTCCATGTTGCTTCCATTTGGATACAGAGTGAATGAGCAGTCAACGCAATTGCGATTAGCTTACGAAGAGGTTTTTGAGTTTATCGATTAAGAGATAGAAGCTACTCAGCTTTTTTTTCTTATAGTACATCTCTTATATCGTGTTTAAGTGTTTTAAAAATTCGGTTGATTCCATAAACCCTGTAATAGTTTTAGCTTTTATAACTTCACTGTTTTCATCAAAAAAAAGAATAACAGGAGGACCGAAAACTCCATATTTACCGCTGAGAGCTTTTTGTTCTTCCCCGTTGGCTGTAATATCTGCTTGAATCAGAACGAACTCGCCCATCTTTTTTGCAACATCGGCATTTGTAAATGTAACTTCTTCAAACTCTTTGCATGAAGTGCACCAATCAGCATAAAAATCAAGCATGATTTTTTTACCTTTGTTCTTAGCTAAAAGGGCGTCTAACTCTTTTAGGGTGCTAACTTTTATAAATTCAACATGCTTAGCTGCAGCAGATGCGACAGTTTTCTGTTGTTTTAAAAATTCCAGTGGTTTGCTCATACTTGTTGAGCCGCCGAGCGTTCCTATGAGAAGAGAAACAGAGTAGACAAATATGATAATTGCTATGCTTTTTCTAAATATATGTATCTCTTTTTCTAGCGCCCCAAGATAGATGGCAAAACTAACGAGTAGAATAGACCACAAAAGCATTGTAATATATGCATCCACCACTTTCTCAAGCATCCAGATGGCGACGCCCAGCATCATAATGCCAAAGATATTATTTACCATAACCATCCAATGCCCCGGTTTTGGCATAAACTTTCCTGCACTTACACCGACCACAATGAGCGGCAGTCCCATTCCTATGCTCATAGCAAAAAGTGCCACTCCGCCGAGAAGTGCATCACCTGTTTGACCTATGTAAACTAAAGCGCCTGCAAGCGGAGCCGCAACACAAGGACCAACAATAAGAGCCGATAAAAAGCCCATTACCGCGACACCCAAAATACCTCTATGTCTTCTTGATTCGCCAAGAGAGTTGAGTAAAAAAGAGGGTGCTTTTAATTCAAAATAACCAAACATGCTGAGTGCAAGGGCTACAAAGATAGCTGAAAAAGAGAAGATAATCCAAGCGTTCTGCATCGCTGCCTGAAGACCTGAACCAAAAAGTCCGGCTAAAACACCTGCGATTGTATAGGCAACAGACATTGCCAGTACATAAACGACAGAGAGAAAAAATGCTTTTTTTGTAGTTAAACCCTCTCCCTGACTAATAATAATTCCGGAGATTATTGGAATCATAGGAAAGGTGCATGGCGTGAGAGCCAGCAGAAGACCAAAGCCAAAAAATGTTAAAAGGATTAAGCCTATACTTCCTGAGATAATTGTATTTGCAATAGCGTCTGTCTCAGACAAATCTTGTTTTTTGTTTTTGGAAATTTCATTCGCAGCATTTAATTTTGAGCTATCTATGTCAAAACTGTATGTTTTGCTTAACGGCTCATAGCAGAGACCTTGTGTCGAACAGCCTTGATAGGAGAGTTTGAACTCAATTTTCTTTATCTCTTTTGCATCATTCTTATTCTCTAGAGTAACAACAAAAGAGGGGGAACTTAAATAAACCATAGTATCGTCATGTTTGACACTCTTTGGCGATATAATCTCTTTGATTGTTATAGAATTTGTCGCATCAATAAGCTCCAACTTTACTTTATCTTCGTACAAATATATATCTTTGGCAATTTCAACGCCAGCTTCAATCTGCATCTGCTCATTGAGCTTGGCATGTGGAATAAAAGCTTCGTTAGGCATTAAAAATTTGGGTGTAGCACCAAATAAAAAAACACTTAGAAATAGAAACAGAATACTTTTTGAGATCATTAATTTATCCATTAAAAAAATTTGTTCGATTATAGCTACTCTTAAATAATAACTATCTTTTAATTCCATTATTAGTGATTAAAATGTGATGACTTGCTTAGAATTTATAACCCAGCTTGAAAGTACTTCCATAGTAGAAGATATTTTTTCATCAAAATAAGGTTCATTTTTGAAGATACCGCATCGTGCATTACAAGTTCCACATGCCTGTAAGTTTATGCCGTTTGCATACATCTTTTTGACCATTTCAATTAAATCATTATCGTAATAATCAGGTTTAGCAGTTCTATCACGTGCAAGGTCAACGGCATCATTCATTAAAAAGATGTTCACTTCCTCCCCATTTTTGTGTAGTGTTTTTGCCAATCGCAGGGCATTCCATGTTATATCCGTCCCGTCATAAGGCTGATGATTGAGTATTATTGTTATCATTTTTCTTCCTCCGTTAGTTTTGTTACTCCAAGACCGGTCTCTATAGGATAGCCCAATGTTGCCCATCCTTTGAGCCCGCCTTTGAGGTTTGTAGCATTTTTATAGCCAAGATGTCTAAGTGTTTGCGCAGCCAATACACCGCGACCCCCGCCGCGGCAATAAGTTACAATCACAGCATTTTTATCTTTAATTTGATTCGTCACTTCAAACTCTAAATTACCGCGAGTAATTGCAAAAAACTTATCTGTATAAATCTGCCCTTCTGCTCTTTGCTCTGACTCTCTTACATCCAAAACTATGACAGCTTCTTCTTTATCTATCATCTGTTTAAGTTTTTGAGGCTCTATCTCACCTGTTTCTTTTAGCGCTTCAGCCACTAATTTATCGGTCTCTACGGCTCCGCCATTGAGAGCCGCTGTTGAAGATAGCATAGCAATCAATGTGATGTTTATGACTCTTTTTTTCATTTTTTTCCTCTCGTTTTTATAGTAAATGCCTAATTAGGCATTTAACTAAATAGATTCAAGTATGGTATAATTTTTCAATAACAATGTCAAGGATTAGAATGCTGGATATGAAGCAGAAGATAAAGATTTTCAAAGCACTTGGGAATGAGACTCGTTTTTTAATTTTTAAGAATGTGTTTACAGGTGGATATGCATGTTCTTTAGATAAAAAAGATAAAAATGTAAAAGTAAGTCCGCATGCCACTTGTGTGAGTACAATTGCAGAGCATTTTGACTTTGCTCTGCCTACTATTTCAAAGCATCTTAAAGAACTCAGAGAAGCGGACATTATTACAATGGAAAAAAAAGGGAATAAAATATATATTGAGCCAAATATAGAAACTATCCGTGAGCTCGGCGGTTGTTTTACTACACTTGTAGAAAATTTTGAAACAAACCGAGAACTCTTTTTTGGAGATGTTGCCGTAAGTTAAAAAAAAGTAGCTGTAAGTTGACCAAATCAAGCAATCTAGTGAAGCAACTTTTTTGACAATGAATTCAGCGTTAAGCTTCATGTGAATGTGATAAAATTGCACGATTTAAAACTCTATTTTTAAACAAAAAATTAAAACAAGTAAAAGGATTTTTATATGCTTGATGAAATAATAATTAAATTAAGAAATTCCTACAGTGATGAAGATTATTTAACAGTGATTGAAGATATGTATGAAGATATATATGATGAAGTAACAGAAGATGATATGTATGCGCCAATTTTTGAAGAAAGTTGTTCTTTTGAACTAAAAGAGTTAATTGCGCAGTATCTCAACCACGATAATTTTCGAGAGATTGAAAAAGATACAAAAGAGAAAATTCATAAGAGAATTATGGATGCTTTAGAACTTTTAGAAAGGTATAAAACACCTGAATATCAATGCTTGGTAGATAATGGGTTCTGTAATCCACTCATTGAGCGCCCGCCTTATGAAGGTTACATAAACGAACAGTGGCATATTGACTACAAACAACAGTTTGTGAACAAAGCACAAATACTCGGTATTGAAGAGCATCTTGCAATGAAGATTATTTCAGGCTTAGAAAGTATTATCTAGAAGTTGATGGCAAAACAAAATGGTAGGTGATAGTTTACTTTTGAGAGATATACTTTTCAACTTAATTTAAAAAAAGAAGGATGCAACAATGGCTATACCTAGTGGAATGGAGTTAGTAGTAATTTTAGGAGTTGTAGTTTTATTATTTGGTTCAAAGAAAATACCGGAACTAGCTAAAGGTATTGGTCAAGGTATCAAAAATTTTAAAAAAGAGATGCAAGAAGAACCAGTTGAAACTGCTCATTCTGATGCACCAAAAAATGTTGAGGCTGGCATAGTTGAAATTGCTCATTCTGACACATCAAAAAAAATTGAAGCGCATGAAGAAGTTGCATTTGCAACACACGTAAGAACTACTACACAAACATAATTACATATACAAAAGAGTAACGGAGGATAAAAAGATATCCTTCCCTTCGTGTCAAATGAAGACTAAAAATAAGCAAGAATCTGTGCTGATTTTAGTTCCCCCTACCAAAAAGCATGAACATGTATTTTAGGCTCGTGAACTAATTAATTTTTCTACTCTAGCCCTTCGTTTAATAATTTTTAGTAAAAATCTATTTATAAGTGTATAATTTAACTATTTTTTAGAAGGTTGCAAATTACATTAACTTATAAAATAAACGCCACTACTAACAAAAATTGGTGATGTGAAGAATGTTTACAATGAGAGAAGGAATCTAATATGAACAATTTTAGAGAAATAATAAAAGTCACTTCCCAAATTGAGAGTGAGAAAACATCTATTTGCAGAGAATGGGTCAATGCCCAAACAGCATCTGAAGTTTTCAATAGAACTGGACTGGACAAGAAAAAATTTGAAACAATATTTGCTCCAAGAGTTATAAACTATTTTTTAGATGTTGCTAACGATAAAGAGGAGATTGGAAATTGTCCCGTAATCGGCGTAATGTTGGCAGTTTTTCATAAATTAAATTTGCAGATTGATGATGTTTTCATGATATGTGTTGCTCTGAAAAATATTTTAAATAAAAGAGCCGTAACTTCATCAAACGAAATACTCTTTGATGAAATAAACTATATTTTCGACAATAATTTAAAAGGCGTAATTCAAGAGTATATTCATATCCATTATCCAACATTGCGACCTAGAGCGAAAGTACAGACAATAAAACATGAAGATTTTTATACAAATAAAATAAGTGCTAAAAATTTTCTGGAGATGGAAATTATTGATAATGATTTGATTGATGATCTTAATGATTTTGAACAAGATTTTGATGCACTCTTTTCTGCAACAGAAGGAATAACCACTGAATTAATAGATGAAATTCAAAAACTGCTAAATTTATACATGTCAGTGCTCCATCAAATGATAGATTTTAAAGAACTCTACTCTCATATAATCTACTTTAAAACTATTTTGAGTCAAATAGATGTTGATAATATCACAAATAAACAAGCAAAAAAATATAATGAGATAATAAATTCTATTTTGAGTGATTTAATAAAATGGAAATATGAGATATTTATTACAAAAAGTGCTAAGGACATTCACTACTTAGATGATTCAATATTTACCAGTATACAGCAGATGGAAATGATTGGCGGCAATTATGATCAAGAAGATAATGAAATGGAATTATTTTAATACTTGGTCTATTTTAGTGTTCGTTTGACTCCCTAACTTGGGATGAATCTTTAAAATGATAAAATGCCCGAAGAAAATTAATTTCATAATGTTAAAGGGCTAGTTATAGACTCAATTCAAATAGATTTAAAAAATGATTATAGTCAGTACTGTATTCATTTGGTTGATGACAGTAAGGTGATGATTGCTACTCTTTCATCAGCATTAGAAGAAAAAGGTTACAAGGTTACTTTTTCACTAAATGGAAAAGATGCAATAGATTGGATAAGTAATCATAAACCGTCACTTATAATTCTTGATGTTGAAATGCCTGTGATGGATGGTTATGAAACTATTAAATTATTAAAAGCTGACAAAGAAACAGCAAATATTCCGGTTATTTTTCATACATCTTTAACAAAGCCGGAAGCTATAGAGAGACTTTTTAACCTTGGTGCTTCTGATTACATAACTAAGCCATTTATTCCTGTAGAACTTTTTGCAAGGATTGAAAAAGAGATTAATAATATTGCTTTGCAAAATAAACTTCAAGAGAAAATGTCAAGATTAGCTGAAATTCTTGCGATAGATCCATTAACAAAGACCTCAAATAAGATGCACATGACATCTATCATTAATGCAAAACTGCAAAAACTTGCAAATGAAAACAGGGGTGTTTTCTCATTGATGTATATAGATATTGACAACTTTAACAACTTTGCAAAAACACATGGTATACCTGAATCAGAAATCGCTTTAAAAAAGTGTAGTATGGTATTTAAACGCTGCATTAGAGATAAAGATATATTATCACGCTGGGAAGCAGATATATTTATTATTTTATTCCCTCAAATCGTTAATGAAAATTTGAACAAAATTGCAACAACAATTAAAGAGAATCTTGAGAAAGTGCCGTTTGCATCTCATTCTAACCTGAGTGCAACGATTAGCATGGTTGAGGTATCCGAATCAGATACGCTCAATAATATTCTTGCAACACTCAAAATTCAAAACAGTAAAGCAAAACAACAGCGTAAAGGTTCCATAATCATAGCTGATGGCAGGCTGTTAATGTAAACGGAATCAACATGGGTGTACTTTTCATATACTCTCTGTACTCTTCACCAAAAGTTTTTATCAGGCTTTTTTCTTCATAATAGAGACCTATAAAAACATAAACTGTCATACCGATACTTAGAAGTAAATGTCCATAGCTCATAGAAGGTGTTGCCCATAATCCGACAAGTGTTCCCGCCTGAATAGGGTGTCTTATGTATTTGTAAAAAAATCTTACCTGAAATTTCACTTTTGGCTCGGGAAGATTTTTTAAAGCTCTATACCCCTGATGCAAGCCAAAAAGTTCAAAATGGTCTATAATAAAAGTGGCAACAAATGCGGTAAGCCATCCTAGAATATAGAGCATTGTAATACTCCAAAACACCATGTCAGATTGAAAATTCCAAACATAACCTTCTATCGGCTGCCAAAAATAAAATATCATTACCAGACAAATGGATGAAGCTAAAGAATAAGTAGCCGATTTTACCGCAGTTGAGAGATTTTTCAGCAACCCGTCTTTGAAAAAGCTCCTCGCCATGAGGGAGTGTTGCAAGCCAAAAAAGAGCAATAAAGCTGTATTTATTAACATAGGATTTGCATCTATACGCATCATCGGAGTGTCAATATTGAAAGGCAAAAACTCCCATGGATAAACCCATAAAATCAGAAAACTCAAAGTGATGATGGAAAATATGTAGCCGACTAAGGAATATGTAAATGTTAGGTATTTTTTCATTTTTTGGTTTCCATAATAGTGTTTAATTTAGATTAAAAAAAGTATAGTGATTATCTTGAGAAGTAAGTTGCTGTAAGATTACTTATTTCTCTCCCTTCCTATACTTGATTAAGCATCTTTTTTAAACTCTTCAATTTTAACAAATGAAGACGAAGCATCTTTTACTGTTGGCAGCCATGCTTCAACTGTTTCTTTGTATAAATTTTCCAAACCAGATTCATTAATTTCTTGATCTGTAATTTTTAAAGTATCGAACTGCTTTTGAATATATTTTACATCACTTGATGTAGTGTCTAATGTATGCTTAGTTCTATTATGAAAGTTATTTTTTTCATCAAAGTTTGATGCCTCTGGCAAAGACATAAAAGCATAATAGTTTGCAACAGAACAATAATAATATGCTCCAATCATATATTTAACAATTTGCAATCTATCATTACCTTCAAAATTTTGTATTTTATTATTACTCTGTTTAAATGTCGATGCCATATCTGCAATTATTTTCAAATCAGGGTGTATTTCATCTAAACCTTTTCTCTCAGTTATATGTTTTGTTAATCTTTCTACTTGTCTTCCAGTAATTTTTTCTAAAGCTTGCGATTGTGCTTCTATTTTACTTAATGAATTAGCAACATCTTTTTCTGATTGTTTTGCTTGAGTATAAAAATATACTGCTAAAACAATAGCAACTATTGCTAAGACTATTGATGCAATACTCGCTCCAATACTCCAAAACATTGATAGGTTTTGTAAATCTACTATTTGCTTTGCTAAATTTTCGTTCATTATATTCCTTTTATGTGCTTAACTATTTATTCGTGCCCATTATAGTGAACTCAGGCTTAATATTAATGACTAAAATGAATCTCCACTTTTTCTAAAATAATCAAGATTTTTAATTAACATTTTCTCTTCTTCCAATGAAAGGTAGCGCCACTGACCGATTTCTATGTCGAGTTTAAAACTGCCAATACTGATTCGCCTTAAGTCTAAGACCTTTAATGGCGTCCCGAATTTTGGGTCACTCAGCGCCCCAAAAAGCCGGCGGATATGCCGATTCTTTCCCTCGTCAATGATTACTCTGAGTTTTGTTTTTGCGCCACCCATGCTTATCTTCTCGACTTCAAGAGCCCTCAGTAAACCCTGCGGACTTTCCACTCCTTTTAAAGCCTCTGCAATATGTTCGTCTGTTACATGTCCTCTGACCCATATCTCGTACACCTTAGTGCAATTCCCGGGTTTGGTCAACGCGTTGCCTATTTGACCGTCGATTGTGAATAACAGAAGCCCTTTAGATTCTAAATCAAGGCGTCCGATTGGCATCCATCCGTCATGAAAAATCCAATCAGGCAAAAGATCATAAACTGTTTTTCGCCCAAGTTCGTCAGATCGTGTGACCACGTAACCCTTAGGCTTATTGAGTGCTAACAATTTTTCCGAATGGGGCGTTGGTTTATTCATTAGGTATTTTCCTTAGATGTTTTTGATGAGGACTTTAATTAAGATTGTTTCCAATAAGCTATAATCGCGAGATTCTCTTATTTTAAAAATTTATTTTAGCCATCTCATGCCAACATTTAGTTCGTCTTTCTTACCGATTGCAATCACTTCGATAATAATCTCATTTTCTAAAATTGTATAAACTATTCTAATTTATAAAGTATTTGAGTCGATGCCGTATTTAGAAGCCGAATCTTCCAAGGAAACAGTTTTGGAATTTTTTCTTAGCTGAACCATCTTGTAAATTTCCGTATGTTCCATTAAGTCATAAGCTTCTTTGAGTCGTTCATACTCATCTATCGGAAGAAAGACAGCTTCGAGTTTGTTATTTTTTGAAATTGCAAGACGCTCTTTTGTATGGCTAACAATATCTTTTAAAACGGATGAAAAGTTGCGCGCCATATCACTCGCAGATATAATCTCATCTCTTGAATATGCTATCATAAGTACGTCCTATCTTATGTAAAATTTTATGTATTATATCACGTGTAATTTAATTTGTTTGTTAATCTTTTAGTCTCATAATAATCCTTCCAAATGCAAATATTTTATCAATACATCTGATGAGTTTCTTGATTCCAAATATCAAAAAGTTTCGCATTTTCTTCATGGTCGATTTGTTGTAAATCTAAACTTTCATCATTCCCTTTTATCAGCTCATAAAAACGTTCATCATCAAATCCGCCTCTGGCTGCATCCTCTTTTGTGGCACCAAAATAAACAGTACCAATCCTAGCCCACAGGATTGCTCCCAAACACATAGGACATGGCATGCATGTTGTGTAAAGAGTGCACCCTGAGAGGTCAAAACTGTTCAATTTTTTACTGGCAATTCTGATAGCGTTGATTTCAGCATGCGCGGTCGGGTCTTTTGAGAGCAAAACTTCATTGTGTGCAGATGAAATAATCTCACCATCTTTTATGATTACCGCACCAAAGGGACCGCCCTCATTGAATGACATTCCATTTATAGCCTCAGAATAGGCAATTTCCATCCATTTATTCATCAAAAACTCATTTTATTTTATTCTATTACAATAGCTATTAAACATAATTGAAAAGTTGATACAATGCTAGGCATTAGACACATGCAAACTCCCATGGATAAATCCATAAAATTAAAAAACTCAAAGATACAGTATAATCACCTCGTGGCGGCGGCGGGCATCAAAGCAAGCAATAATACAGAATAATAAACAGCTCAGCTTTAAGTATAAGTCATATACAATGGTGTAACTATATGATTAACAAATCTAAACGAAGGAGATATTATGGCAAAAGGTCAAGATGCAAAGAAAACGGTTAAAAAATCGGCGACAAAAACTTTGAAAGAAAAGCGCAGTGATAAAAAAACAAAAAAAGCTCAGGGTTGAAATTCTGAAATAGGTATTTTAAGCTCTCTTTTTTAGCTAAAAATATGGGTTTAAAAACCCGCTTTTTAGCCTAAAATATTTACTTTAAGTCCAAATAAAATTCTCTTCTTCCATTATAAGTTTCCATTATTTCTTAACACTAACATTTGAAAATAAATATCTACTTTATTCTTTAAGCAAAACATCATCAATATTTTCATACTCTACATAAAATTTAAAATCGAGAAATTATTATGTCAAATAGATTAGAAAAAGAAGATTCACCTTATTTACAGCAACATAAAAACAATCCGGTTGATTGGTATCCGTGGGGAGAGGAAGCTTTTGACAAAGCCAAAAATGAAAACAAAGCCATCTTTATAAGCATTGGCTACAGCTCTTGCCACTGGTGCCATGTAATGGAAGAGAATGTCTTTGAAAATAAGGAGTGTGCAGATATTTTAAACAGAGACTTTGTCTGCATAAAAGTTGACCGCGAGGAACGACCCGACATTGACAAATATTATCAAGAGGTGCACATGCTGCTTAACCGCCGTGCAGGCGGATGGCCTACTTCTATCTTCTGTACTCCGCAGAACAAGCCATTTTTTGCAGGAACATATATTCCGCCGGAGTCAAAACAGGGAAGCATCGAGGGAATGGGGTTTAAGGAGTTAACAAATCTCATCGCTCAGAAAGTGAGTGAAAATGACCCGAGACTTTTTGAAAATGCAGATGAGATTGAAAAGTTTTTAAAGCACAAAGAACATCCAAAAGAGGCAACTGTTTTAAAAGAGGATATTGTCAAAAACTTTATGCTTCAAGCAAAAAATAATTATGAGGTATCTTACGGCGGTTTTTCCGCTGCACCGAAATTTCCACATGCCTCAACGCTGAATGCGCTCTTAACCATAGATAGACTTTATGATGACAAAGCAGCGAAAGCGATGGTTGTTCACACGCTGAAATATATGAAAAAAGGCGGCATGTACGATCTTATTGATGGAGGATTCTGCAGATATTCAGTAGATAACATGTGGAAAGTTCCTCATTTTGAGAAGATGCTGTATGATAATGCCCTTTTGTGCGAGCTTTATACACAGGCGTATTTGACCTATAAAGAGGAGAGTTTTTTAGAGACAGCTAAAGAGATTGCAGATTTTTGGCAAAATTTCATGTGCGAAGATAATCTCTTTTACTCAGCCAGTGATGCGGACGGCGACGGTGAAGAGGGAACCTACTTTGTATACAGTTACAGCGAAGTTAGCCGTGCCTTGAGTGAAAATGGGTATGAACATGTCAGGGAGATGGCGAGTGAAATAGATGTTACACTTGGCGGAAACTTTGAGGGCAAAAATATTATTCATCTCGACGGTGCAGATAAACCTCCATATTTTGAAGATGTAAAAAAAATACTTCAAAATATCAGAAAAAATAGAGAGTATCCTTTTATTGACAAAAAAATCCAAACTTCATGGTCTGCTATGATGATAAAATCGCTCTTTACTCTTGGTTCAATAGATAGTAAATATAATAAAATAGCCATAAAATCCCTCGATGCTTTAATGGAATGCATGTATATAAACGGCACGCTTTATCACACAACACTTATTCATAAAAAACCTAAAATTGAAGCTTTCTTGGAAGATTACGCCTTTCTTGCACAGACGCAAATAGCGGCATATAAGTTCACTCAGAATGAGCTCTATCTTATAGATGCGCAGAGATTTGCAAACAAGGCATTAGAGGAGTTTTACAATAAGGGAGAGTGGAATTTCAGTAGCGGCGAGTTTGTAACTAAAGCCGAGACATCAGACAACACTTATACGAGTTCTGTAAGCATAATGGTGGATGTTCTTCTCTCCCTTGGCACGCTTCTTGAAGATGAAAAATATACTCACTTCGCCTTTAAAACGCTGGAATACAACTCCTATGAATTGGGCAGAAAACCTATCTATTCTCCATACATGCTGGTTCAAATGCTGAGATATTTAAAGGGAGACAGAGTTATAAAATCGAATGAGGAGAATTTTAAATTCAACTCTTACGGATTAGTCGGTTTAAAATATCCCTTTATTCAGTTTAAACTTACTGGAGATGAGAAGTTCCTTTTGTGCGGAGAGAAAAGCTGTTTTGCTGCAACAGAGGATGTAAACAGTTTGAATGAGCTGATAAAAAACTCTTTTTAATATTTGATGGCTTATAATAAAGCCAATATAAAGTAGGTAGAGGGGTTTGCTGTGGGTCACAAAAGAGTAATGATAGACGATGAATTAAATAGTGCATCGATAGAAGAGATAGTGCATCCGGATAGAAGGATAGATGAAAAAAGTCAGCAAAAAGAGTTCGAAAAGAGAAATAAAAAGGGTGTAAAAAAGAGGGTTGCCGTTTGGGTAAAAGAGGAGGTTATAGCGTATGAGAAGGAGCTGAAAACACTTCAGATTGAGCTGCTCAAAATGCAAAACCATGTCAAAGAAACTGGCAAGAAAATTTTGATGATTTTTGAGGGTCGTGATGCCGCCGGAAAAGGTGGAACAATCAAAAGAATTAATGAGCATCTCAATCCGCGTGGTGCAAGGGTTGTCGCACTTGATAAGCCGAGTGATATAGAAAAAACACAGTGGTATTTTCAGAGATATTCGCATCATCTGCCGTCCGCGGGGGAGATAGTTCTTTTTGACAGAAGCTGGTATAACCGTGGCGGTGTTGAGCCTGTTATGGGGTTTTGCACGCAAGAGGAGCATAAGGAGTTTTTACATGACGTTCCGGAGTTTGAGAAGATGCTTATAAATTCAGGTATCGAAATATTTAAATTTTACTTCTCTGTCTCAAAAGAAGAGCAGGAAAAAAGATTTAACACAAGAAGAGAAGACCCTCTTAAACAGTATAAACTCTCACCCGTTGATGAGCTTTCGCAGGGGCTTTGGGATAAATACACCGAAGCAAAATACTCTATGCTTTTGGCTTCAAATACAGACCATGCGCCTTGGACAATCATCCGCTCGGACGATAAGAAAAAAGCTAGAATCAACTGCATCAAGCATATACTCAATCATGTTGAGTATCCAAACAAGATAAGTGCCAAAAAATTGGTGGCTGATGACCATATTCGTATATTTGCTAAAGATGAGGTGCACAATATGAAGTCGGTCATGTCTTTAAAGAAAAATCACAAAAAAGATAAGTAGATAAGACTTCTTCAAAGTTAAAATTGCTTCATCACTTTTTTGTGGTATTTTCGGTCATCATGCGTCATAGTGAAGCAGTTTAATTTCAAAATTTTTGCTATAATTTTCACTCTTAAATAAAGGGGAACCATGCTAAAAGCAATAGGCAAATATATATTTATGATCGAGCTTGGGTACAAGTATATTAACATTTTTAAAAAAACATTTTATCATCCATTTATTTCACAAAAACCGGCCTACACTCAACTCTCATTAGACCGTCAGGCATACTCAAACAGCGTTTTAAAGTTTTTAAATATAGAAGTTAAACTCATCGGACTCCTTCCAAAAAAAGATAAAATCCTCTATGCAATAAACCACCGTTCGCTTCTTGACATAATAGTAATGGAACATGTATTTTCACAGCACAATAAAACCGGTGCTTGGATAGCCAAAGAGGAGCTTTTTAACGCTTTTTACGGTGATTTTTTCAAATTTAGCGGCTGCATAAGTGTCGATTTAGAAAATGGAAAAGGGCTTCTCAGTTTTTTCAAAAAAATTAAATCTACACTCGCAAAAGTTGATAATCTGAATATCTATATTTTTCCGGAGGGTGAGAGATATGATGGAGTAGGGCTTGGAAAATTTCAAAGCGGCGCATCCAAAATAGCAAAAGCAAATCATCTTGATGTTGTACCTGTTTTT
Organism: Sulfurimonas sp.; assembly: GCA_041662325.1. Classification (GTDB taxonomy): domain Bacteria; phylum Campylobacterota; class Campylobacteria; order Campylobacterales; family Sulfurimonadaceae; genus Sulfurimonas. Next base: position 252,555 of record JBAZSU010000001.1, read on the forward strand.
ATAAATGATTTGTTGGAAATTGTTTTTAAAAATGCACCCTATGAAGAGACGAAAGTAGTAGAAGTGCATGTGGGCAATTTTGTTAATCCTGATAATCTCGAAAATGAGTACATAGAGTTTATGAACAAAGCAAAAGAGGGGCAAAAGTGAGCAAGATGAAATTAGGCATAAATATCGACCATGTCGCGGTTTTAAGAGAGGCTAGACGCGTAAACGACCCAGAGATTTTGCAGGCTCTTTTTGTGGCATGTGCCAATGGAGCCGACCAAATAACGATTCATTTAAGAGAAGACAGACGCCATATTCAAGATATGGATGCAAAAAATATCATTCAAAATTCAAGTGTGCCTGTAAATTTGGAGTGTTCAATCAATACAAATATTTTAGATATTGTTTGTAAACTGCGTCCGCATCGTGCTACTTTAGTTCCTGAAAAAAGAGAGGAAGTCACAACTGAAGGCGGACTTGATGTTTTTGGCTACGCGGAGGAGATACGCTATAGTATTGAGCAGTTGCATGACTCTATTATTCCTGTTTCACTTTTTGTTGACCCGACTCTTTTAGCCATGGAGAAATCACGCGAGTTGGGCGCGGAGATGGTGGAGCTTCACACGGGGACATTTGCCAATCTTTTTGCCATGTTAAACTCTTCTCTGCCATATTCAAACCACTCGGTAAAAGAGTTTGAACTGCCAAGATATGAGCTTTCCGATAGACTTGAAAAATCGATTGAAGATATAAAAAATGCAGCACGCCATGCCAAAAAAATCGGGCTGGAAGTTGCAGCAGGACATGGACTCAACTATCATAATGTACATGAGATGATGAAGATAGAAGAGATAGTAGAGCTTAACATCGGGCAGAGTATCATCGCTAGAAGCGTTTTCAGTGGTTTGGCGGATGCTGTAAAAGAGATGAAAAGATTGACAACTCGATGAAATCAACCATTGCGATAAGTGTCGGCGACCTGAACGGTGTCGGCATAGAGATAGCTCTCAAAGCCCATGAGGAGGTCTCTAAACTCTGCTCTCCAATCTACTGCATCAGCTCTCGCATGTTAGAAAAAGCTGCAGAAGTTCTGAATGTTGCAGTTCCGAATGATTTTACTCTTCTCCCTGTGGATGGTGCGTTTGAGATAAAAGCAGGGCAGGTTGACGCGGCAAGCGGAAAGTACTCCTACGACTCTTTCATAAGTGCCATAAAACTGTGCGAGAAAAAAGAGGCGGATGCAGTTGTAACGATGCCAATCCACAAAGAGGCTTGGAAAAAAGCAGGGCTTCACTTTGTTGGGCATACGGATTTGCTTCGAGACTACTTCAAGCAGGATGCCATCATGATGCTCGGATGCGAGAAGATGTTTGTAGCACTCTTTACCGAGCATGTGCCGCTTAAAGATGTGGCAGAACTCGTGCAGTATAAAAAATTAAAACAGTTCTTTTTAGATTTGCATGCCTCCCTTCCAAAAGAAAAAGTAGCCGTACTTGGTTTAAACCCACATGCAGGCGATAACGGAGTATTGGGAGATGAAGAGCTTAGAATAACCAAGGCAATAAAAAGTGCAAATAAAAAAATAGGGTTTGAGCAGTTTGTAGGACCAATCGTTCCGGACATTGCTTTCACTCCGCATTTTAGAGCGAATTTTCACTATTTTGTAGCAATGTACCATGACCAAGGTTTGGCACCGCTCAAAGCTCTCTACTTTGATGAGAGTGTCAATATCTCTCTCAACTTGCCAATCATCCGAACCTCAGTTGACCATGGAACAGCTTTTGACATCACCTATAAAGGTGAGGCGAAAACACTGAGTTATGTTAATGCTGTGAAGAGTGCGATTTCTTTTATAAAGTAACGCTTCTTTTTCTATAAAATTCTGCTTTATATTCAGCAAAGCTATCTTCTAAAATAGCCTCTCTCACTTCTCTCATAAGGTTGAGATAATAGTGTAAGTTATGAATGGTCGCAAGTCTAAAATAGGTGATTTCACGGGAGCGGAAGAGGTGGTTTAGGTAGGCTCTTGTGTATCTTTTGCATGTGATACATTCACACTCGGGGTCAATCGGCAGTGCATCTTCATTGAATTTTGCCCCTTTGATATTTATGCGTCCAAACGAGGTGAAGAGTGTGCCGTTTCTTGCGTTTCGTGTGGGCATGACACAGTCAAACATGTCGATGCCTCTCTCTATGTTTTCTACCAAATCTTCAGGAGTTCCAACGCCCATCAGGTAACGCGGTTTGTCCGTCGGCATGTATTTTACCGTATGCTCTACCGTGTCGTACATCTCATTGTTCAGCTCGCCCACCGACAGTCCTCCGATAGCAAAACCGTCATAGTCAAGTGCGCAGAGTTCCGTCGCACTTTTTGTTCTGAAAGCTCTATCTGTTCCGCCTTGAATGATGGCAAAGATGTTTTGCTCAGTGCCGATACCCTCTTTTTGTTTTGCTCTAAAATACTCTATCGACTCTTTTGCCCAAGCAGTGGTTCTCTCAATACTGAGTGCAATTCTCTCCTGTGTTGCAGGAAGAGCCACCAAGTCGTCTAAAATCATCATAATGTCAGAACCTAAATTATGTTGAATATCTATAACTTTTGTAGGTGTAAAGAAGTGCTTTGAGCCGTCAATGTGAGAACGGAACTCTATGCCTTTTTCTGAAGCCTTTGAGATGTCGCTTAAGCTAAATGCTTGAAATCCACCGCTATCTGTTAAAAAGCTTTTAGGATAGGTTGTAAAACCATGAAGTTTTCCCATTTTTGCAACCGTCGCATCGCCCGGGCGAAGATACATATGATAGGTGTTCGCCAAAATTATCTCGGCACCAAGTATGTTAAGCACATCATCCATGTCGAGTGATTTTACGCTTCCGAGCGTTCCGACCGGCATAAAGACAGGTGTTTTAATTGTGGAGTGGGCCGTTTTGATTGTACATGCACGGGCGTTTTTACTTGTCGCATCGAGGGTGAATTCCATAGTTTTGTCCTAAAAGCTGTTAATTTAGCGCAATTATAACATTTAAGAGAGTTTTATGTAAAACTCCAAAATTATTTTAAAAAAAGGTTTGCTATGGCATATCTTTTGCTTATAAACAACAATATATAGCAAAAGGTTTCATCATGAATGTGTCATCCACTTCATACACACAAGCAACAGATAAAATCACAATTACAAAAGCAACATCGGTTTATGAAAGTACAACACAGACAGAGCAGAATGATAACATGGCTGAATCAAATAATGATTCTATAAAAGTACATAACACAGAAGAATTCGTAGTAAATAAATTTTTAGATGATTTATACTCCAAAGGTTCTACGGCCTCAGCATCAGCCATTACTAAAGAAAATATCCAAAACAAAGTAGATGAGTATGCCCAAACTCTGATGGATAACAGAGGCGATACTCCAGAGTCTAAATTTGAAATATCTAAAATGTTAAATGATTATAAAAAAGAGCTGCTACAAGATTATAAAAAAAGTTTAGATGGTGCTGCAAATGACAACATGTCATTAGAACAACAAGCAATTATCAAAGTTTTACTTGATGAAAACACTAAAGAAGCAAGCTCCTTAGAAAAACTTTTGGCTACAAAAGAGGTAGAAAAAACTGACAATGTAACAGCGACAAGTGCAACATCTGCGACTGATAATGTCACTAAAACTGAGACAACAGGAAGAATGGCTGAGATGCAAGAGAAGTATAAAGATGTTTATACCCCGACACCTGAAACATACTCTCCATCTGACGAAGAGATTCAAAAGCAAAAGATTGATGAGGCTTATCCAAATTATGTACCATTTCAAGATGTACTGAAAATGGCAGACGAAATCTTTCTAAAAAATGGCGGAACTAAAATAGTTTTAGGACAACAACAAAGTGAAAAAGATAAAGCTCTTGAAAAATCTGCGTTAAATGAAGTTGTAACAAAGTTATTTGGTTCAGAAGAGGCATACACAAAGATGCTAAAAGGCGTACAAGAGATTCAAGCAAAATATCCTTATAACTCTTTGGCTAAAGAGGGTGTTCATAATGCAACTGAAATAGCACGATTTCAAAATGCAGCCGTCTATGAAGGACTGGAACAGGGAAAAACTGTAGAAGAGGCAAAAATCTACGCAGGTAACTTACTCTCTTCATTTATGGACACGAGCTACACTGTTGTAAATTTTTTAACAACATTAATCAAAGCAGGACGAGCTGACCCAAATGCACTTGAGTGGTTTTATGATGAGCAAAAGAACAAAGATAAACAAACACAAAAAATAGATTTTAATGCTCCAAATAATTCTACTATGGATTTAAGGAAGTATGGTATTGAGGGAAATTGGGAGTCTTATAAGATAGTTGAAAATCAAAAAGAGATGATAGCAGAGATACAAAAGAAGATAGAACAATATAACTTTATGTTACATAATGAAGAGCTTATAAAAGAGGCATACACGAAATTCAAACCTGAAGATCAAAAATTAGGAAATAATACCAGATACAAAAAGTTGATAAATGATGAATACATGCCAAGAATGCAAGATGGACTCAATATTTTTAACAAGTATAAAATTTACGATTAAACGATTTTATGGCTTAAAAACCTTTGGCATGTAGAAATAATCTTTGCACATGCCAATCCATTTTTGGTCGGATAGCTTTGAAGCTATATAACATTTAAGTCCATATAGTGTAAAATCCCAAAATTATTTTTATAAAAAGGTTTGTTTATGGCAACTGTAGGCATGAGTGATATCAAAAAAAATATTCGTTTAATCGTAGGCGAAGTACCGTACAAAGTAGTAGAGTTCCAACATGTTAAACCGGGCAAGGGTGCGGCATTTGTTCGTATGAAAATGAAAAGTTTTTTAAACGGTAAAGTAGTTGAAAAAACTGTGCATGCAGGGGATAAGTTTGAAGTTCCTGAAATTACTTACACGACTATGCAGTTTCTTTATGATGACGGTGAGTCGTTCCAGTTTATGGATAACGACTCTTATGAGCAGCTTGCTCTTTCGTATGAGCAGTGTGATGACGCTTCAAAATGGTTCAAAGACGGAATCAATGTTGATATTATCTTCTACAAAGGCAATGCTATTTCTGTAAGCGCACCTGAGGTTATGGAGCTTGTTATCACAGATACTCCTCCAAACTTCAAAGGCGATACTTCAAGCGGAAGCAGAAAACCTGCAACTCTTGAGACTGGCGCAGTTGTTCAAGTACCTTACCATGTTCTTGAGGGCGACACAATCAGAGTAAACACTGTGGATTGTGAATATTTAGAAAAAGTTAAGTAAACCTTCGTATTTCCAAGTATGCCGCTACAATCTTGGCATACGGAAATAAAAGCTCACATCAGACTAGCGTAACTAAAAATTCAGCGATACGTTCTGTCGGGCGGCCAATAATTGCGCATCCGTCTTTGATTAAAACAGGTCTTTCTATCAGCTTTGGATTTTTTGCCATGGCCGATATGAGCGCATTATCATTACTCTCATCTTTGAGATTTAACTCCTTATAAAGCTCTTCATCTTTACGCATTAAATCTCTAGGCGAAATATTTAAAAGTTTTAGCACATCTCTTATCTCTTGTTCGCTTGGAGTAGATTCTAAGTATTTTACAACTTCAATTTTTGCATGTGAGTATTCCAATATTTCCAAAGCTGCGCGAGATTTTGAACACTGCGGGTTGTGCCAAATAGTAATTTCATTCATAATTTATATCCTTAATTTTGTTGAACTTTCACAATACTTTTTTAGATTGCAACACTTATAAAAATTCTGTGTTTTCTCTAAGAGCAGCCCTTGATGCCTTGTCTACTAAAGTGAAAATTTTATCTATTTCGTCTTTGTGGCTCTTTTTTATATGACCTTTGACTTTAATAAATTTTGATTCTGTTAAATCAATCTTCTTGTAAAACTCTTTGTAGAGTTCATGGTTTCTTATGAGCTTGTTTGTTTTTGAGAAGTAGCCACTCTTTTCAAAACCTTCTCTTCTGTCTCTTAGTCCTATAATGTTTTGACAATCAGTATAAATTATAATTTTGCAATTTTCTAAATCGATTTCACTAAAAGCCCATAGCAGAGTCTCTAACTCTAACTTGGTGGAAGAGGTGTTTTCAAATCTCTTAGTTTTTATATCTTCAACTTGAAGATTGTTGGATAGTTTATCTTCATCAATAACTAAATAAGTCCCATAACCGATATTTATTTTTGGATTTACACTTCCATCAGTAAATAAGAGAAGTGTCGGTCTGTTTGTGTTTTTACTAATTATAATAATCTCTTTTGGCAATTTATTCAGGGCTATTAGGAATTTTTAAATTGTACATAACTCTTAAAACATGCAGTATACTCGGAATTGTATCATACAGGTGTAATAAATTCTTCAACTAAACTAATTATCACGGCTGTTTCATGCTAATATTCTAAAAAATATGACATCGAAAGTGAGTATACGCATAGCTTGTTTGATGTCAGTAAACCATGTCATCACAAAAAAAGGGAAAAACTTCTTTTTTGTTTGAAGATATTTTTGCAACACTTTTTCTTTACGCTGTTCTATTTGCAATTAAAAGACTAGCATAAACAGTCGTAGTTTATAAAAAGAGTCATCTAATAATTACTCAGTTTTAAGATACAATTTAAATATACTAAATGTGGAATAAATTGAATGATAAGAGTAACAAATTTTGCTGGTAATTTTTGGGGTGGCACTGCTGCCATGCTTGTTGCGATGCCTGCTGCAATCGCTTTTGGTGTTACAATTTATGCGACTATCGGCGGGCATTTTGCTGCGTACGGTGCAATTGCGGGAATTTTAGGTGTTGCCGCAATCGGAATAGTTGCTTCACTATTAGGTGGAACACAGAGGCTCATATCTGCTCCAAGTGCTCCGGCTGCAGCCGTTTTATCCGCTTTTGCGATGGAGCAGATATCACAAGGAAGTAGTGCTGAGAGTGTGTTTGTGATGCTTATGGTTATCGCTCTCTTAGCAGCTTTTATTCAGGTATTTTTTGGAGTTGCCGGTTTGGGACGACTAATAAAATATATGCCTTTCCCGGTTGTTAGCGGTTATTTAAGTGGGGTAGGTCTTTATATTATTGCTGCTCAAACACCAATATTTCTTGGTTTATCGCATGGTGAACATTTTTTAGAATCCATTCAATATCCTGCTCTATGGCGATGGGAAAGTTTAGTTATTGGAGCAGTAACAATTATAACTATGCTGTATGGAAAGAAGCTTTTTAAGGTTATTCCAGCTGTTATTTTGGCATTAGCCATGGGTGTAGGAACTTATTTTTTACTAGGTCTGCTAAAGCCTTCTTTGTTTGAACCTAACAATATTTTCATCATAGGAACGCTTGGTGGGAGTGATGGAATTGATTTTTTCAAGATGATGTCATGGCGTTTTAATGAGTTATTGGAACTCTCTTGGAACAATATTGGGATACTGTTTTTTCCTGCGCTCACTCTTGCCGCACTTCTCTCCATTGATACGCTTAAAACATGTATTGTTATTGACTCTATGACGCACTCTTTTCATGACTCAAATAAAGAACTAATTGCACAAGGCTCAGGAAATCTTCTCTCTGTTCTCATCGGTGGAATGCCCGGCTCCGGAACTATGGGTGCCACGATGGTAAATATCTCGAGCGGTGCTACGACACGATTATCCGGGCTTATTGAAGGAATAATGGCAGTGATTGCTTTTGTTCTTTTAGGCGCATTTATAGCTTGGATTCCTGTTTCTGCCCTCGCCGGCATTTTAATTGTTATCGGTTTTCGGATGATTGACAAACATAGTGCTCAACTATTAAAATCTAAAAAAACGACTCTTGATTTTTTTATTATCGTCGCTGTTGCAGTCACTGCAATCTTTGTGAGTCTTATTGCAGCCGCCGGAGTTGGTTTGTTGTTGGCTGTAGCACTTTATATTACGCAGCAAATTGGGGCGTCTGTCGTTTATCGTCATCTTGATGGAAATGATGTTCGAAGTAAGATTGTTCGCGGTGAAGAAGAGTCTTTTATTCTAGCACAAAAGGGCGGAAATTTTTCTGTATATGAGTTGCATGGAAGCCTCTTTTTTGGAACTGCCAATCAACTCTATTCTATGCTGCATGATGATTTGCAAAATAAAAAATACATTATTATGGATATGAAACGAGTGCAGACTGTTGATTTAACAGCAGCACATATTCTATTGCAGATCAAAGATATTTTACATGATAACAATGGATATCTCCTACTGAGTAGATTACCGCACAAGCTCCCGACTGGAGATGACATGGAGAGTTATTTTAATCATGTAGGGCTCCTAAAGCACTTAAGTCCTATAAAAGTTTTTGATGATTTAGAATACGCAATTGAGTGGGTTGAAGATAAAGTTCTTAAAGAAAATCTCACAACATTTACAGAAGAGTCTCTCTATGAACTTAAAGATTTTTCCCTTTTAGGACATAGAAAACAAGAGACAATAGATGAGATACAAAGCTCATTTGAATGCAGAACCTTTAAAAAGGGAGAGGTTATTTTTAAGCAGGGAAATTTAGCGGGAGAGCTTTACTTAATTCGTCGAGGGTTAGTTCGAATTATTCTCAAAGTTTCTGAACACAATTTGGTTCATCTAAGTACATTGGGACAGGGTAATTTTTTTGGAGAATTCTCTTTTTTAGAAGAAACTCCCCAGTATAGTGAAGCAATTGCAACTATGGATACAGATTTGTTTGTCATATCCCGTGAGGCATTTGACAAATTTTCTGAGCGTCACCATAGGGCTTCTTTTCGTTTTATGCAAAGTCTCGCTACTGTATTGGCAGAGAGACTTCGTCTCACAAGCTCTGAATTAGGTGCAGAGTATGATGTTTAGTAACCTAATGAAACAACTATTCTATCAGTTGTAAGGTAGGGTGTTTTTGGTGTAAAATGCATGTGCAGGCTCTTGAGTGGCACCCTTTCATATAAGTTTATACAGTGAACTTGACATTCATTTATTTAGGAATTTTGTCCAAATTCATCATATGTTTTTTAGTTTTATTCGTTGCAACGGCTTCAAAAGGGTCCTCTGGCCAATAGTGTCTTTTATATTTGCCTCTTATCTCTTTTCTGACCTCGCTGTATGAGTTTTCCCAGAAGCTTTTCAAATCGTAGGTTATCTGCATAGGAGTCATGGACGGAGTTAAGAGGTGGATTTGTAAAGGCAAAGTATTGTCTAGAACTTTTGGTGTCTCATGCATTCCAAAGACTTCCTGTATTTTTACTCTCATAGATGGCTTGGCAGAGTCTGTGTAATCTATATAAATAGTTGAGCCGCTTGGAACTTTTACACTTGGAGGTGCGAGAGTATCTAAAAGCTGTTGTTTTTCCCATGACAAAAGTGATGAAAGCATGTTATAAACATTTAATTCTTCCAAAGCTTTTATGGTTACAACGCCTTCTAAATAAGGCTTCAGCCAAAAATCTAAAGTGTTCAGTAAAACTTCGTCACTGAAATCTGTGAACTCTGTATGATGATTTAAAAAGTTGACTCTATCTTTTAGCGCTATGGCTTTTTTACTCCATGAAAGAAGTTGCAACCCCTCTTTTTTGACTAAATCCAAAAGCAGTTTTTTAAAGTTTTGATTTTGTGAAGCTTGAGCGGGTTTTGAGTGAAGCTGTAACTCTAAAAAATAACTGCTCTCCCTGATGTCAAACTTCTTAGCTTCTTTGTTGTAAGTTATGAACTCTCTGTTTTTTATAAACGAAGAAAAATAGTGCTCAATTGTTTCCAGAGATATACCAAGAGCCAGATTTATAAACGAGTCTCTGTCGTTAGCATGCAGGTTTGCTGCAACCAAAAACTCTTGGTTAAACAGTGAGTCTTGCACATGTAAAACTGCACCCTTGCCATTGCTGAGTTTGTATTTGTTGTCATCTTTTATTCTTTGCTTTGCGAGTCTGTCAGGGTAAGCAAAAAGAAGCAGAACGCTGAGCATCTCTTGAACTATCTCATGGTTTTTCTTTACAACTATTTTGATAGTTTTTAGTTTATTGTAAAAAAAATCTGCCTGAGTCAGAACCTCTTTTGCTCGATGAACATTTATGTAAGCAGTGTCAAAATCCTTTTCATAAAGATGTGTAAATCTTGAATATATATCGCTATCCCTTTGAGAATTAGTGAAAATATCTTTTTCACCCAAAAGTGATGCCAGCAGACACGCTTCATAAGCAAAGCCTAAATCATTCGCTTTTAATAGCATGTAGGCAAATCTCGGATGGAGTCCCAAGCTTAGTGCATCCTTTCCAAAATCTGTAATTTTAAATGTGTCATCAAGCATGGATAGCTCTTTTAAAACCTCTTTTGTCTCTTCAATAATCTTTGCTTGCGGAACATCCAGCCATTTCAACTCGCTAAAATCATCCACTCCCCATAAAGCCAAATCTAAAATAAGCGAGCTTAAATCCGTTCTTAGAATCTCCGGTTTTGTGGATTGTTGCAATATCTTATGTTCATGCCAGAGTCTGTAACATTTCCCATGCGAAAGCCTTCCGGCACGACCGGCTCTTTGAATTGCCGAATCTTTAGAGATAAATGCCAGCTCCAAATGATCCATGGCGTTTGAGTAGTTATAGCGTGAGAGTTTTTCTAAACCTGTGTCAATAACTACTTTGACCCCTTCGATAGTTAAGGATGTTTGAGCGATATTTGTACTGAGGATAATTTTTCGTTTATCTGATTTTTGAATGGCTCTATCTTGTTCTTTCTTACTCAAAGCAGAGTAGAGAGGCAAAACTAAAATATCTTTACTCAAAGATGAATTTAAAAGAGAAGCGTGCAGGTTTTTTATCTCTTTGACTCCGGCTAAAAAAATCAAAATATTTCCGTCATCTTCTTTTACAGCTTTGAGCGTAGTGTTTAGAACTGTGCTGTTTATCGATTTAAAGTCAGGCTGTGAAGTTTTTATATCAAGATAAATATTTTCAACTTCGTAGGTTTTCCCTTTGGAAGTTATAACCGGAACATCTCCAAGCAGGTTAGATATCTCCTCCGAGTTAAGTGTTGCAGACATGATGAGAATCTTTAAATCATCACGGAGAAGTTCCTGTACCTGCAAAGAGAGTGCAAGCGATAAATCTGTGTGGATGCTTCTTTCATGGAACTCATCAAAGATAACCATGGCGACATCATCGAGGGTTTGGTTAGCTTGAAGTTTTCTCACCAAAACAGCTTCTGTCACAACTAAAATCTTTGTTTTATCTGTGTAACTGCTATCCATTTTTACCTGATAACCGACACTTTGTCCTACCTCTTCATCTAAAAGCTTAGCCATTTGGGTTGCTACCATTCTGGCTGCAACTCGCCTGGGTTCCAGCATGATGATTATTTTACCTTCAAGCCAAGGCTCATTCAGTAGAGAGATAGGTACAACGGTACTCTTTCCTGCGCCTGGAGGAGCTTGTAAAATAAGTGTGGAGTTGGTTCTAAAAGTGTTTTTCAGATCTTCTAGAACTTCATTTATGGGTAAACTTTTCATACTCCGCTCATAACTTTATTTTACAAACTGTGAAGACATCTCTTTTAATATGCTGTCAGCTTTTAAAGACTCACCACTGTATTTTAAAATTTTAACTCCATGAGAAGTAATAGCATTAGAGGTATTCTTACATGCCTTTTTAACAACAATGTAGTCACACCCTTCAAGTGCTATTCCCATTTTGTTATGTTGCGCTATATGCTCGGCATCGTCCGCTCCATGTTCACATTGATGCTCTTCATCTGCATGGTCATGATCTAAGTCAGTTCTTGGATTGTTTTTTATTGTATCTAACTTGAACGACCTAAACATTCCTGTTCCGTTCATATCAAATATAGCAAAGTTTGGAGTATGTCCTGCATTGCCGAAAAATGTTAAATTCTCATCTTTTACCGGAATAGCTATTTTCATCGTTTGTTCCTTAAGTTATTTTATGGGATTGTAGCAGTTTATACTCTGGATTGTGAATATTTAGAAAAAGTTAAGTAATCTTCTTTTATTTCCAAATGCCCTTGCACCCCGAGGGTATACCGATTCGCAATTTAGTTGCTTACATGGTCTAACGCCAGTTAGGCTAGTTGTCGTTTCGCTCGGGTACATGTGAAAACTTTAATCTCCTAATAAGATATTTAAATAACGTATTATCCAACAAACCGATAGCCAATTCCCGTTTCTGTGACGATTCGCTTCGGACGGGTGGGATCTGCTTCTATTTTTTGGCGTAGTTGATTGATGAAAACACGCAAATAGTGCGTCTCATGCTGATAACCGACTCCCCATATAGTTTTTAAAAGCCATGAATGGGTAAGTGCTTTACCGTGATTTTCCATAAAAACTCGGAGAAGTTTAAACTCTTTGGGCGTGAGTTTGATACTTATGTCATCGATTGTAACTACTCTACATGATATATCCATCGTTATTGCACCGACAACTAAAAGTGACGGTGCGGTCGATGTCGGAAGTAAACGACGCAAATTTGCTTGTATGCGGGCAATAAGTTCATCGGTACTGAAAGGCTTGGTCACATAATCATCGGCTCCGGCATTCAGCGCGGCTATTTTGTCTGACTCATCATGGATTGCAGATACGATAATCACGGGAGTTTCTTCATCTTTACGATAACGCTCTAAAAACTTTACACCGCTCATATCCGGCAATCCCAAATCGAGTAGAATCAAATCGAAATGTTTATCAGAGCCTTTTTTTAATCCATCTTTTCCTGTTGCTGCCGTTTCCGTCATAAATCCTGCGAATGCGAGTGTCATCGCAAGCAAACGGCGGATGGATGGATCATCGTCTATAATCAGGATATGGGGCGTCATGATTCACCGCGCAGTGTCACCCGAACACAAAAATGGTCATTTTCCATCTCTATCATCAAGTTCCCACCATGTGCTTCGATAATGGTTTGAGAAAGCCGTAAACCAATCCCCGACCCCGGTTTACCTTGAGCATTATCCAACCGACCTGAGGTAGTACCAAGTGTGCTAATTGTATCGGCTGAGGGGAGATTTCCGTTATTGCAAATTACTAAATAGAGTTCATTAAATGCGGATGTCATCTCAACGCTCACATCATCACCATATTTAAACGCATTGTCCAGTAGATTTCCGATTGCTAATTGAAGCAGAGTAAAATCTGCCGTAATAGGTGGAAAATCGGCACTTAAAGAGAGTTTAGCTTGCCGATGCCAGTCATTTTCGGCTATAGATAATGCAGATGAAACCACCTCCTCCAATCGTCCCATCGTCATATTTAGAGGTGTTCTTTGCTCACGAAAGCGTGCATTGACGAGTAGGTTGTCTATTACTTTTTCCATACGGCGTGACCCCTCTACAATGGTTTGAATCATGGCTTCCTTGTCGTTTGCTGCAAGGATGAAATTTCGATTTGCAAGATTGGTAGCAGCACCTAGAATAAGTGTTAAAGGGCTTCTAAGTTCGTGGGATAAAAGGTCAAGTAAACTTTTTTGCATGGTAGCAACAATGCGATCTTGTTTCGAATCTTTGGTTAATAAAGTCAATATCGGTCCGGTCATAAAAGTGGTTACCAGTGCCATGATGACAAACATTGTAAAGAGTTCTGTCGAGAGAATTCCCATATCATAGCCGATGTTTAACACAACCAATTCCATTAATCCTCGCGTGTTCATCAGTATTCCCAACGCAAAGGAATCCCGCCAATTAAAGCCCATAAATTTTGACGCTAACGAACTTCCAAACAATTTTCCGGTGACGGCAACAATAATAATGAGTCCGCATACAAGCCATGCATCGCTTGTATTGAGCAGTCCAATCTCTGCTCGAAGCCCAGTAAGGGCAAAAAATAGAGGGAGTAATACGAGAAGACTGACATATTCCAAACGTGAAGCAATCAGCTCTTTGAGTCTAGAAGTTGCAGAAGAGGGCATCATGGTTCCCGCCATAAAAGCACCGAATAGGGCGTGAATGCCGATTGCTTCGGTAATCAGTGAAGAGATGAGGAGCAAGACCACAATGACTGACATACCGTTCATACTGAGCCGTTCACTTTGAGTACGTCCTATTTTAGCGAGAAGAGGACGAATACCATAAAACATAATAACAATATACAGAGCGATAAAGAGTAATAAAAATAGGGATGAGCCCAGCGTTCCGGAAATCGAGAGGGTGATTATGAGGGCTAAAATATACCATGCGGTGATGTCATCCGTTGCAGCGCAGGTAATTGCCATCGCGCCGTAGCGGGTATCTGTGAGATTTTTCTCTTTGATAATACGAGCTAGGACAGGAAAGGCGGTGATACTCATGGCAATTCCGATAAAAAGGGCAAACGGCATGAACAAAACATTTTTGGGAGCAAACAGAGGATAGAGCCAGTAGGATAGGACTACTCCTAAGAAGAAAGGGAAGATAATACTGGCATGACTGATAAAGATTGAAGCACTCGATTGTTTTTTTATTTTTTCGAAATCAAGTTCCATTCCGACGACAAACATAAAAAAGATTAACCCGAGCTGGCTGATGAGACTAAGATTGCTCAATGACTCTTTTGGAAATAAAAGAACGGAAAATTCAGGAAAAAATAGCCCCAACAAGGATGGTCCAAGGATGATTCCTGCAATAATTTCCCCCACAACCGTAGGCTGGGCAACAAAAGAGACTAAAAAACCAAAAAAACGAGTAGCAACCATAATCACAATAATCTGAATCAGCAAAAGAGCTAAAGGATGGTGTAATTGCTTCAGGAAATTTTCAATCAAACCTGAACTTAGCGTTGTATGGGGTAGAACAGCATATAAGATGGTTGCACTTTCTAAGTTGCTTCCTATATGGAGGACATAGGCGATTCCGCTACCGAAAAAAGCGATAATGGCGATATATAAAAGGATAGTGTTTTTCATGCCGAAAGTGTAGCAGAGATCATATCAGGAAAGTATCAATGTATAAAATTTTAGGTTTTTTTAATAGCAAAATATTTCTATCTAAATTTGATTCAATAACAAATTACCTCATATTTAAGCCTCTTTCACTATAATAATACCCTTTAAAATCAACCTATAAATTCAATGATAACTTTATTAAAGGCAATACATGCGAAATATTTTTTACAAAAAAGACCTCTCCGGCGGTAGCGGAAGTTTCGAGAGAAAGTTGGGACTCTTAGACGTGACTTTCATCGGTGTCGGAGCAATCATCGGCTCAGGGATTTTTGTAATAACCGGTCAAGCGGCTGCAACGATGGCAGGTCCCGCGATTATTTTATCTTTTTTGCTCAGTGGTGTAATGATTGCGATTATTGCTCTTATTTATGCAGAACTCAGCTCTGCGTATCCTGTTGCGGGAAGTGCATACAGCTTTACTTTTGCGAGTTTGGGTGAGATGTTTGCATGGTTTGTCGGGTGGAATCTTCTGCTTGAATACGGTGTTGCAACGGCAGCCGTGGCAACGGGCTGGTCAGGATATTTACGAAGATTTTTAGAAAACAGTATGGGCATAAATATACCGCATGCACTCACGGGCGCATTTAATCCTAGTAATGGCACTTACATCGACATAAGTGCATTCAGTATCGTTTTACTTATTTTTGTCCTTTTGGCAATCGGTATCAAAGAGAGCGCAAGAGTCAATACGGTAATAGTTTTTATCAAACTTATCGTACTGTCGGTATTTGTATTCGTCGGTTTGCCTCATGTAGATTTCAACAATTTGAGCAACTTTATGCCCTTTGGCTGGGAAGGTGTCTGGCATGCTTCATCACTGATAATGTTCGCCTATTTAGGCTTTGATGCAATCAGCACCGTTGCGGAAGAGACAAAAAATCCTAGAAAAAATATCCCATGGGGACTTATATTGTCACTTATCCTCAGCGTAGTTTTCTTCATCTTGGTGAGTTTTACACTTACCGCGATTGTGCCGTATCAAGAGCTTAATGTTCCTGATGCGCTGGCTTTTGCACTCTATAAAGTGAATGAGCCATTTGCTGCAAATATAATCGCTCTTGGTGCGGTGATTACGATTACTACCGTTATGCTGGTTATGGGACTAGGATTTACAAGAATTTTATTTGCACTCTCTCGAGATGGACTTATTACAAAAAGCCTCAGTGAACTTCACCCAAAATACAATACACCTTTTAAAGCGACAATAATCGGCGGTCTGTTTTTAAGTGTACTGGCAGGGCTTTTACCGTTAAAAACTTTGGCAGAACTTGTAAATATCGGGACACTTTTTGCCTATTTGATGGTAACAATTGCAATAATAGTTTTGAGAAAGCAAGCGAGTATGAAGCCGGAATTTCAAATGCCTGCATTCAAACTGCTCATTCCTCTAAGTTTTGTTCTCATTATCTTTACAATGGCTGGATTGCCTTTTGAGACATGGATGCGATTTATAGGCTGGTCAGTGATTGGGATGGCGATATACTGGTTTTATGGGAGTAAGGCAAAAGTATGAGCGCACAACCCTTTACCCACCTTCACCTTCACACCGAATACTCGCTTTTAGACGGTGCGAACAAAATTTCTAACTTAGCTTCTCGCCTCCAAGAGCTTGGCATGACCTCTGTGGCTATGACGGATCATGGCAATATGTTCGGTGCGATTGACTTTTATCAGCAGATGAGCAGTGCCGGAATTAAGCCTATTATCGGGATGGAGGGGTATATTCATAACGGCGATACTTTGGATGATAAGAGTACAAAACAGAGATTTCATGTCTGTTTGTATGCCAAAAACCAGAAGGGTTATGAAAACCTTATGTACCTTTCATCCAAGGCTTTTATAGACGGTTTTTACTACTATCCGCGCATCAATAAACATGAACTTCGCGAACATAGTGAAGGGCTTATTTGTACTTCTGCATGTCTTCAAGGCGAAGTGAGCTGGCATCTCAACACTGCAAACGAGAGAAATGTAAGAAACGGTGCTTTGGGATATGAGGGTGCAAAAGCTGTAGCACTTGAGTACAAAGAGATGTTCGGAGAGGATTTTTATCTTGAACTTATGCGTCATGGCATAGGCGACCAACTCTTCATTGATGATCAGGTTCTTCGTATCGCAAAAGAGACGGATATAAAAGTAGTCGCCACAAACGACACGCACTACACCTATCCGGGGGATGCCCAGTACCATGAGGCTTTCATGTGTATCGGAATGAATAAACTTTACGACGACCCAAAGAGAATGCGTCACTCCGTGCATGAGTTCTACCTTAAATCACCGGAGCAGATGGCACGCCTTTTTGCGGATATTCCAGAGGCTTTGGCACATACGCAGGAGATAGTTGAGAAGTGTAATCTTGTTCTTAAACTCGGCGACCCAACTCCGCCAAACTTTAAGTTCACCAAAGAGTACTCAAAAAACGATGCGCTAGAGATAGATTATAAAGATGATGCACAGCTCGGGAGTGAGGCTTCAAAAGAAGAAAAAAGAGCATGGAAGAGTGCGGCGGATAAAAACGATGCGGAGTATTTTATCTACCGCTGCCGCATAGGACTCGAGAACAGATTGGTGCATGTTCCATTAGAGAGACATGAAGAGTACAGAGCCAGATTAGAATTTGAGATGGATGTTATAAACTCTATGAAATTCCCGGGCTACATGCTCATCGTTTGGGATTTCGTGAAAGTTGCTAAAGAGAGAGGCATTGCGGTTGGACCGGGGCGCGGCTCTGCAGCTGGGAGTTTGGTAGCCTATTCATTAGACATTACCGATATCGACCCTATGAAGTACGACTTGCTTTTTGAGAGATTTCTCAATCCTGAACGTATTAGCATGCCCGATATCGATATGGATTTTATGCAGGCGCGCCGCGGTGAAATTATTGACTATGTTGTAGAAAAATATGGGCGAAATCAAGTAGCTCAGATTATCACTTTCGGTTCACTTCTGGCAAAAGGGGTGATTCGTGATGTCGCCCGTGTACTTGACATGCCGCTCTCTCAAGCGGATAAGTTGGCAAAACTCATTCCCGATGAACTTGGAATTACCCTCAACGGAAAGACAAAATACGGTAAGTTTGAAGAGGGTGCTTTTCAAAAAGAGCCCAAGATTGCGGAGCTGATAGCGGGTGATTCAAACGCACAGAGAGTTTGGGAGTTTGCCAAAAAGCTCGAAGGTCTGAAGCGAAACTCAGGTATCCATGCAGCAGGTGTTGTTATCTCCAACGAAGAGCTTTGGAAAAAAACACCTATTTATAAGCCATCGGGTGAGAACACTTTTGTAACCCAATATTCGCTCAACTATCTTGAGGATGTTGACTTAATCAAGTTCGACTTCTTGGGACTCAAAACGCTCGATGTAATCGACAATGCTATCAAACTTATCAAAAGAAGATACGACAAAGAAGTAGATTGGCATGCCATAGATGAGAACGACCCGAAGGTTTATGAAGTCATAAGAACAGGTGAGACGGTCGGAATGTTCCAGATAGAGAGTTCGGGCATGCAGGATTTGAACAAGCGGCTCAAGCCTGATAACTTCGAGGATTTGATTGCGGTTTTGGCACTCTACCGCCCCGGTCCGATGGAGTCGGGAATGCTTGATGATTTTATCGAGCGTAAACATGGCAGACAAGCCATTACCTACACTTTCGACCCGATGGAACCGATTCTTGGAAAGACTTATGGAGTCATCGTTTATCAGGAGCAGGTCATGCAGATAGTTCAAACTATCGGCGGATTTTCTCTTGGCTATTCGGATATTATCCGCCGTTCGATGGGTAAGAAAAAGGACATGAGTGTTTATAACGATGAGTTTGCAAGCGGGGCAAAAGAGCAGGGGTATGATTATGACAAAGCCTCAAAACTTTTTGATTTGATTGAGAAGTTTGCGGGGTACGGTTTTAATAAATCGCACTCAGCCGCCTATGCGATGGTAACTTTTCAGACTGCATGGCTCAAAACTTACTATCCAAACGAATTTATGGCGGCACTTTTAACCTCGGACAAAGACAACACGGATAAAGTCGTCCGCTACATCGACGAAGTGCGACGCATGGGCATAGAACTTGCACCGCCCGATGTAAACGACTCTTACTTGGAGTTTTCGGCGATTACGAAAGAGGATAAAGATGTTATTCTCTTTGGTCTGGGTGCCATAAAAGGCGTGGGCGAATCGGCTGTTTTTTCTATTATCGGCACGAGGGAAGAGGGGGGAGATTTTAGCTCTATTGAAGATTTTGTAAACCGAATCGACTCCTCAAAAGTCAATAAAAGATTTATAGAATCCACCATAAAATCGGGCGGATTTGACAGATTCGGCTACTCAAGAAAAGCACTTCTAGACCAGATAGAACTCATAATTGAGACTGCCAAAAAAGCGAGCGATGCCAAAAAAAATGCGGCGGGAAGCCTCTTTGGTGATGATGCAGAGATAACAAGCGTGAAACTAAGCCTCACAAACTCCGATGAGTATGAGTTAAAAGAGATTCTAGAATTTGAAAAAGAGACCTTGGGCTTTTATGTCTCGGGGCATCCGCTTGACGGTTTCAGGGCTGCCATTGATGAGCTGGATTATACGCTCTCTTCGGAGATAGAGAATATTAAGGATGGTTCAACCGCAATTTTTATAGGAAAAGTGGAAGAGATAACGAAAAAAACTTCCAAAAAAGGAAATCAGTTCGGCATCGTAAACCTTATGGATTTTCATGGAAATATAGAGATTATGCTTTTTGCGGATAAACTCGATGAATTAGCAGAGATGAACCTTGACGAGCCGGTTGCATTTAAAGTAAAAATCACCCACACGGAGATGTTTACGCGCATAGGCGTAATGAAAATCATGACGCTCAAAGAGGCAAAGAAAGAGACTAAAAAAACAAAACCGGAAATAAGAGAAATACCGCAAGAGCCTATAAATCTGGCGATTAGATTAGATACAAATATGAAAGTGCTTGAAGATTTATATACACTTGTAAGACAAAATCATGGAAACAGAGAGCTGAAAATTACGATAATCTCTAAGTTACAAAATGTAATAATCGACTCCGCCATCAGGGTGGATGGCAAAATAATTACGGCTTTGGAGGGTAATATGCATGTGGATATTATCTATTAATCATCACGAAATTATCACAAAAAAGAATTCATTTAAGAAGGGTGTTGTACAATTTACCTGTAATAGCATCTAAAAAAAGAGTTGTAAGACTCTTTTTAAGTTTGAAGACGGTGTTATGAATAAAAAAATTATGGAGATAAATATATGAAAATTGCTCCCCTTCCTCACAATGAACAAGAACGCTTAGCTGAACTTAAAAAATATGATATTTTAGATACGGAACCTGAGGCAATATTTGAAAGCATGGTGCAGTTGGCGGCTTATATCTGCAAAACTCCTATCTCTGCAATAAGTCTGATTGATGAGAATCGACAGTGGTTCAAGGCAATCGTGGGTATCGATGCAACGGAGACGCCGCGGGATGTTGCGTTTTGCGCCCATGCTATTTTGCAGGATGAGCCTATGGTTATTCGGGATGCGTTGCTGGATGAACGCTTTCATGACAATCCTTTGGTTGCAGGCGGTCCTGGAATTCGTTTTTATGCGGGCGTCCCATTGGTTACTCCAAGCGGCTTACATCTGGGAACACTCTGCGTCATTGATGTTGAACCAAGAGAGTTGCCGCAAGAGCAGATAGAAGCTGTAAAAACACTTGCAGATAGCGTTATGGCGCATCTTGATTTGAGGCTTTCGCATAAAGAGATACGCAAATATGTAGATGATTTGCAACTTTCCGCTACGATTTTTGATACGGCGAGGGAAAGTATTGTTGTCACCGATGAAAACAATTGTTTCATAACGGTGAACCCTGCTTTTACCGCAACAACCGGTTATTCCCTCAATGAAATTATCGGAAAGACGCCAAGCATTCTTAGTTCGGGGAAACAGAGTAAAGAGTTCTATCAGAAGATGTGGAGCGATCTTAATACGCTGGGCTCTTGGGACGGAGAGCTGTGGAACAAACGCAAGAACGGTGAGGAGTACGCCGAGTGGCTCTCCATTAAGGTGGTATTGAACGAAGATGGCTCAAAGCGCATGTATCTCGCCATTTTTTCCGATATCACCGAGCGAAAACAGGCGGACGAGATTATTTGGAAGCAAGCCAATTACGATTTGCTGACAAAATTGCCAAACAGACGGCTTTATAGCGATAGGATGGAGCATGAGATGAAAATAGCACATCGCAATGGCGGTTCGCTTGCACTTCTCTTTATAGACTTAGATCATTTCAAGCAGGTCAATGACACGCTGGGGCATGATGTTGGAGACTTGCTGCTTGTCCGAGCGAGTGAGCGCATCAGTAAATCGGTTCGTGAATCGGACACGGTAGCTCGAATGGGCGGAGATGAGTTTACGGCTATTCTTCCGCAGATTGAGTCAATAGAAAATGCTTACAAAATAGCTGAGACCATGATAAAGAAACTTGCACAGCCATTCGATTTAAATGGGCATATTGTGACAATCTCAGCGAGTATCGGATTGGCGATATACCCAAATGATGCCCAGAATAGCAAGGAGTTGTTACAAAAAGCTGACAAAGCCATGTATGAGGCAAAGAGACATGGACGAAATCGTTTCTGTGCATATCAACAACTAGATGAGTGCATATAGAGCCTCTTATCTTTGAAATTGATAAATTTCATAATAATTATAGGATAGCATGTGACAGAACAAGATTTTAACGAAGGTTTATCGGGATTTTTAGACGCTTCAACGACATCTTTTCATTCGACGCAAAATAGGAGTTTTTATGAATGATGTAAACTTGAACAATGCATTAGAAAAGATACATGCTTTAGAAATTGAGATTGCCGAGTATAAAAAGATTGAAGACAAACTCAAACAAGAGCGTGATTTTTCTACAAGACTCATTGAGAACGCGCCGGTAGTCATAGTGATATTAAACAAAGAAGGGAAGATTGTTCGCTTCAACCACTATGTTGAGAAACTGACAGGTTACTCTATTGATGAAGTTAAAGGGAAGGATTGGTTCAGTACATTACTGCCGGAAGATCAGAGAGAAAAAACAAAAAAAGTATTTCTCAGTGCGATTGACGATATCCAAACGAACGGCAATGTGAATCCACTCCTTACAAAAGACGGCGCGCAAAGGGTCATTGAATGGCATAACAAAACACTAAAAGATACGCAAAACAATACAATTGGACTGCTTTGCATCGGTCTTGATATCACTGAGAGTCAGCGTGCGGAGCAAGAACTGTATGAAAGCAAAGAGAAATTCCGAGTACTTGTCGAATCGACGAGTGATTGGATATGGGAAGTTGACTCTAAGGGTGCTTACACATATGTAAGCCAAAATATCGAAGTGCTGCTAGGATACAAATCTCAGGAAATAATCGGAAAGTCTCCTTTTGACCTTATGCCTGCCGAAGAAGCCCAGCGAGTCGGCAATATATTTAAAGAATTCCTTGATAAATGCGTACCGTTTTCTGCGATAAAGAACATCAATATTTGCAAGGACGGTTCTTTAAAAATTCTGGAGACGAGCGGTGTTCCATTTTTTAACCAGAGTGGTCAGTTGTTAGGCTACCGCGGCATTGACAGAGATATAACTGAGCGTGAACACGCTGAGCAAAATTTGTACGAGAGCGAAGAAAAATTCCGAACTATCACCTCTTCGGCTCAAGATGCTATTTTTATGATGGATTGTGATGGAAAGATTTCTTATTGGAACAAGGCAGCTGAAAAAATATTCGGTTATTCCCAAAAAGAAGCGATAGGGCAAATATTACATACATTTATCACACCAAAGAGGTTTCTTGCAGCACATAAAATCGGTTTTAGTCATTTTAAAAAAACAGGAGAAGGTGCAGCTATCGGCAAGATGCTTGAACTGACCGCTTTGAGAAAAGACGGTACGGAATTTCCTATAGAACTCTCACTCTCGGCAGTCAAGAAGAATAATCAATGGAATGCCATCGGCGTACTTCGCGACATTACTGAGCGAAAAGCGATGGAAAAAGAACTCAGACTCAAAGAAGAGATGATGCTTGCACAGGCAAAACAGGCAGCTATGGGTGATATGATTGCAATGATTTCTCATCATTGGAGACAACCTCTTGCCGTAATAGGCTTTGGTATTAATGAGCTTATATTATCTATTGCGCTAGGAGAGGAGATAACAACAAATTCTTTAGAAAGTCTTAATAAAGAAGTAGAAGAACTTGCTGAGATTATAAGTAAATTTAGTGACTATTTTAGACCAAACCAATCACCGGAGCAGACAACTTTAGAGGATGTTTTAAAGAGTACTCTTGATATTATCGGTGCGAATTTAGAGAACGAAAAAATTACACTCAATATAAAAAACAGTAGCAAGAGCCATTTGTTTATTGTCAAAAGTTCACTGATACAGGTTTTGATTAATATTCTTGTAAATGCAAAAGAGGTATTACTGAGTAATAAAATCGAACAAGCTGTAATCAACATAACAATAGATGAGACAAAAGAGGCAATTACTATCTCCATATGTGATAATGCAGGGGGAATCCCGGAATTTATTATAGATAAAATAGGTCAGCCTTATTTTACAACGAAGAAAGAGTTAAACGGTGTGGGATTGGGCTTATATATCTCTCGTACCATCGTAGAAAAACATCTTTGTGGCACTCTTACATGGCACAATGAAGACAAAGGTGCCTGTTTTGTGATAACTCTATTGACAAATAATTTATTTAAACAGGTTATATGAATTAAAAATATTATTACAAAGGATAAACATGACAAAACAAGATTTTAACGACGGACTTTTAGGCTTTTTAGACGCTTCACCGACACCGTTTCATGCGACGCAGAATATGACTGGGATGTTTGAAAATGCCGGATTTACTCAGCTTTTTGAGGTGCAGAAGTGGAATTTGAAAGAAGGCGGAAAGTATTTTGTTACGCGTAATGATTCTTCTATTATCGCTTTTACTTTCCCTCGCATCAACAAAAATTATGTGATGGTCGGTGCGCATACCGATTCTCCAAATCTCAAGCTTAAACCTAACCCTATTTTAAAGAATGATGGGGTTGTCAAATTTGGTGTTGAGCCTTATGGCGGGATTTTATTTAATCCTTGGTTTGATAGAGATTTGAGTCTTGCAGGACGGGTTTCGTACCTTGATTCTAACAATAGAATAAAAGATGCTTTGATAGATGTAAAAAAAGCTATCGCTATTATTCCCTCTCTTGCCATTCATTTGGACAGAGAAGTGAATGAAAAAAAAAGCGTGAATGCGCAGACGGACATCTCTCCTGTTTTGGCATCCGGAGATAGTTTTAACTTCGATAAATTTTTAAAAGACGAACTCGCGGCATGTGGAGTTAAAGATATTGTTGAGCTCTACGCAAACGAGCTTAGTCTGTACGACACGCAAAAAGCGTCGTATGTCGGAATTGAGAATGATTTTATTGCGAGTGCCAGACTCGATAATCTTCTGAGTTGTTATGTCGGTATGCTGAGTATCTGCAGTGTGAGCGATGATACGTCTATGCTTTTTATTGCAAGCGACCATGAGGAAGTGGGGAGTGATTCTACCTCTGGGGCAGGCGGCTCGTTTTTGGAAAGTACACTCAAAAGAGCGTTTAGCGATTTTGAAGAGTTTACGCAGATGCTTCGCTCCTCTCTTTTTATCAGTGCCGATAATGCACATGCCATCCATCCAAACTTTCCTGCTAAACATGATGCAAATCATGCTCCGCAGATAAACAGAGGAGTTGTTATAAAAGTAAACTCAAATCAGCGGTATGCCTCTAACTCAAAAACAATTTCAAGGTTTATGAATGTGGCTTCGAGCTTGAACGAACCGACGCAAAATTATGTAACAAGAAGCGATATGGGATGCGGCTCGACGATTGGTCCGATTGTCGCTTCAAAGCTGGGGATTGACACTATCGATGTTGGGCTTCCGACTTTAGCTATGCACTCGGTGCGGGAGCTTTGCGGAAGTGATGATGCGTATAGTCTGTATAAAATAATAATGGAGATGGGAGTTTAGGCTTATAGAGTGTTTGGACGAATCAGATATTTTAAAGAGTTGTTTTTTAATAATTAATATGTAATAATCGTCACAGTTCGTATTTTCTGAAAAAAGTTGTTTTATTTGGGAGAATCATAATATGCAAAAATTAATAAATCCTCAAGAGATTGAAAAACACCTTCGAGAAGAGTTGTTTGATTATTTCAGTAGCGGAAGCTTGATTGTTGATAGCGATTCTAATATAGTCTATAGAAAAGGGAGCGTTCCTTATCTTAGCTTTTCTGACGGAGCTATGACTCTTAATCTTTTTGATACTCTTGATAAAAATTTGCAGCCCCAAATGAGAGACCTTTTAAACCACGTATCGGTCTCAAATAAACGAGAGGTTAGCAAATTTATTCAGCTGGAGTCCAAGGATGAGGAGAAGTTTGTAAAAATAACAGCGCAACCCTTCTCCCTTGTATCACACAATTTAATGATACTGATAAATTTTCAGGAGATAGAGGCAAAAGAGTTCTTTTTTGGTGAAGCTGCTATTACGCAGGCAAGAGAGGAGATAAAAAATATCTCTGAAGAATTGGCACTTTCAAAACAGAGTAGCACAGTTATAGATGAGGAGTTGCAGGAGTCAAACGAGAAGCTTCAGACGACGGTGGAAGAGCTTAGAACTTCCAATGAGGAGTTGCGTTCAACAAATGAGGAGCTGCTGGCATCCCTTGCTTCTAACAGAGAGCTTCAAACAAAATATGAGCAGACATTTAAAGTCGCACAAATGGGAATTGCTCATGTCGCCCTTGATGGCTCTTGGATGGATGTAAATGCATATCTTTGCGATTTGGTCGGATACAGTGAAGAGGAGCTGTTAAAACTTAGATTTCAAGATATTACATATGTCGAAGATGTAGCCTTAGATTTAGAGTATATTAAGAAGCTTCTGGAAAATAAACTCAGTGCATACCACATGGAAAAAAGATATATCCGTAAAAACGGTGCTATTATCTGGGTTCTTCTCTCTACCGTTTTATTGCGCAATACCCTCAATGAACCGCTTTACTTTGTCGCCACAATTCAGGATATTTCTCAAATAAAGAGGCTGATATCAGAGCTTGAATTGAAAAAGAGTGAGTTTGAGAATATTATCCGTTTTGCACCTAATCCAATGATGCTTTATGATGAAGATGGAAAAATATTGATGGTAAACGAAACATTTGAGGAGCTCACGGGATATACGCTCAAAGAGTTACCGACGCTTGAAATATGGAACCAAAAATCACTGGGCGGTAAAAATATAATGAGCACTTTAGATATAGAAGAATTTTTTAAAAAGAGTGTTAGAAAAGATATGGGCATAAAAAGAGTTACAACCAAAAGCGGCAAAGAGCTCACATGGGTCTGCTCTTTATCGCCTCTTGGAAGTGTTCAAAGCGCAAAAAGGATTTTAATAGCTTCGACTATGGATATTACTGAGATTCAAAAAAAAGAGGAGCTGATGCTCGCACAATCCCGTCAAGCCGCAATGGGAGATATGATTGGCATGATAGCCCACCAATGGCGTCAGCCTCTGAGTGTAATCTCTATGGTGGGGAACAATCTTCGAGTAACTCTGGAGCTTGATGGAAAAGTCTCCTCCGAAGAGGTATACGAACTCTCAGATACCTTAAATGAGCAGACGCAGTACCTAAGCCATACCATTGATGATTTCAGAACATTTCTTAAACCCGAAAAAACAAAAGAAAAAGTTGTTCTATGTAAAGTGTATGAGAAGTTAGAGAGTATGGTTCGTAAACTGTTAGAGAACAATCAGATAACCCTAAGTTTTAGCGGTGATTGTAATATAGAGTTTTATGCGTACCAAAATGAGCTGGTTCAAGTTTTGCTTAATCTGCTAAATAATGCCAAAGATGTCATAAAAGAGCGAAATATAAAGGATGCAAAAATTGATATTGCAACTTCATGTGCAGAGGATTTACTCACAATCAGTATCAGTGACAATGGTGGCGGAATTGATGAATCTGTTATAGACAAGCTGGGAGAACCCTATGTTACGACAAAAAGTGAAAACGGAACCGGTCTGGGGATTTACATGTCGCTTATGATTGTGAAAAAACATTTTGATGGAAATATGCAATGGCAAAACATCAATGGTGGAAGCTGTTTTATAATTACGCTGCCACTTAAAAAGAGAGAAGAGAGCACAGTATGAACAAAGAGTTTACATGTCAGGCATAACGGCAGAAGAGTTAAATCTTTTAATTGAACAGACCTATAAGGTAGAGAGGGAGTTTACAGATTTAAAAGAGTCCTACGCGCATCTGCAAAACACCATTGAACAGGTGGTTGAATTTTTGCCTAATGCCGTATGGATTTTAAATGAAGATGGAAGCGTCTTTTTACAAAATTCTCAGGCTAATTCACTCTCAGAGCTTTTGGAATTGCTAAAATCTAAAAATGATGATTATGAGGTGAACTTCAATAAGCGCTCTTTCCTCATCAAAAGCTCATCTTATCAAGATAAATATATGATAAGTGCAACAGATATAACAGAACAAAAAAGAAAAGAGAACCTCGCAACTATGGGACAGATGGCGGCACATCTCTCCCATGAGATACGAAATCCGATTGGCTCTATTTCGCTGCTGAGCTCCACTCTGATGAAGAGAGTTATTCCGGAGAATATCCCTATAGTTGAAGAGATACAAAAGTCGGTTTTTAGAATTGATAGAATCATAAAAGCCTCATTGATGTTCGCCAAAGGGATTGAAGCAAATATTGCCCCTTTTATGTGGAGTGATTTGAAAGAATCTATAAATACGGCTATTGAGTATTATGCTCATTCTAAAGATATCTCCTTTATATTTCCAGAGCAAAAATTTATACTTAATGCCGACAGAGACCTGCTGGAGATGCTTTTTTCTAACTTTATAATCAATGCAATTGATGCTATAGAACTTGATGAGAATGAAAGCGGAGTCGTTGAGGTGGTTCATAAATCAGATGAGATGCACCATACATTTTACATCTATGACAGCGGAGTTGCTATTGAGGATAAAAAGGAGTTGTTTGAAGCCTTTAAAAGTACAAAGGTGAAAGGTAACGGTCTAGGGCTTGTTCTTTCTCGCCAGATTGCCGAGGCGCATGGCGGTTCTGTAAAGTTGATAGACGGAGATAAAAAAGGCTTTGAGATAAAGATAGCTCTTTAAAATGGTATCATGGAATATTTGTTGCTCTTTAGTTGAATTAATATGGAGTTATACATGCATGAGACTTATGAAAATATTGTAAAGCTTGTAGATAGTGTAAAGGTAGATAAATTCCATGTCAGCTGCTATTTTAAGTGCAGTGTCACAAACCGAACCGTAATCTCAACCGTTCCGTTTGAACCATATAGCGGAAAAATAGAGTTTACATGGCAAGAGATACTGCTCCATCCAATAAGGTCGTATAATATTTATTATCACACTCCTATAACAATCTATGGGAATGGCAGCGATGAAACGATAGTATTAAAAGCATTTGAAAAAGTTAAAAACCACTTTGTATGGAACAATGATTTGAATCGGTATGTATATAAATAGAGGTCAAGTGAAGATGGAAAAAGAGTTAATAGAAGTCCCAAGAACAACACTGAAATTTTATAAATATGAAGCGGACGGTTTACTTTTTTATGAGTTTGACGCAACAGAGTGCAGTCCGCCGGAGCCCATGGTAAATGCAATCAACGGGTTAAGAATGTTAAAAAATAAGAATGAGAGGCTCTCAGTTACTTTTTTTCACGAGCCGACACCACTTTTTGAAAAAACGGCTAAAAGTTTTATCCATGAAATAGAGGAACTAGAGAGTGGGGATGTGAGAGTGATTTTTAGAAAAATCTAATCTACTCTCCCTTTACAATGCAGAGAGTTGAAAATAATTTTGATGTAATCTTCTTTTTACCGCTATAATTCCGTCTATACATAATGCTAAATGTGGACTTCGTCGGTTTGCTATGGCACTAATAATTTTAATGTATTTTTCGGAGTTTTTTTATATGAATATGATTTTATTGTCCTTTTTATTTTTTATTTTTGCAATTTTTACAATGAAGTACAAAGAAAAAAATAAAGGAAGAATTTTTTTCGATGCTTCTCTTTTTTTTATTTTTGGTCTGCTTAGCATTGTCTATTTTGTTGCAAGTTATTTTACAGGGCATGGGATTAACGATACCATCCTTGCTACACTTAATTTAGGTTTGGGAGAGGCTGGATTTGGCGAGTATGCGCTGCTTATACTGGCTGCATTAGCCTCTTTTGTAGTTCTGTTTGTAACCGCTTTTTTTTACTACAACCATCTCAATAGTGTTGTTATGACAAAGCCGCAGAGAATAAAAGCGTTCATCCATAACGGTTTTTTGATTTTGGCATTTGCGGCACATCCAACACTTCTTGACCTTAAAAATCTTTATGAGACCCTGACACTTGAACAGGCGAATGATTTTTATGAGTACTATAAATCACCAAAAAATTTAGGTTCTACTGCAAACGCAAAAAATATAATCTATATCTATGCAGAAAGTTTAGAGAGAACCTATTTTGACAGCACACTTTTTCCAAATCTTGTGCCTAATCTGAGTGAACTTGTAAAAAATGAGCATGGAGTCGAGTTTACAAACATTGTTCAAACATCAGGCTCAAACTACACCATAGCAGGTACAACTTCTACACAGTGCGGGATTCCTCTTTATACAACTTCAGACGGTAACTCCATGGATGGAGTAGGAGAAGATAAGTTTTACCCGAAGGCTGTCTGTATAGGCGATGTTTTAAAAAAAGAGAATTATTATTTGAGCATGATGCAGGGAAGCAGTATTAAATTCTCCGGAATCGGTAAATTTTATAAAACACATGGCTTTGACACTGCTGCCGGCAAAGAGGAGCTTCAAAGTAAACTTCAAGATAAAAAATATCTCAATGGTTGGGGATTGTATGATGATTCGCTTCTTGATATGGCATATAGTGAGTTTGAGTCGCTCTCCTCAACTAAAGAGAAGTTTGCTCTCTTTCTTCATACCATAGATACACATCATCCAAATGGACAGCTATCCAAAGCTTGCTCAAAAGATTTGTACATGGATGGATCAAATGATATTTTAAACACCGTGAAATGTTCGGATACTCTTATATCACAATTTATAAAAAAGGTTAAAAGCTCCAAATATGGAAATAATACGGTTATTGTAATTACTTCTGACCACTTGGCTATGAGAAATACGGCAAGTAAACAGCTGGAAAAATCAGAGAATAGAAGAAACCTTTTTGTGATTTTTGACTCAAACAGCACTGAATATCAATCCATAGACAAAGTAGGAACTCCGTTTGATGTGGCATCTACCGTTTTGTCGTTTCTCGGTGTGAATACAGATTTGGGTTTGGGTAGAAACTTAAGAAAAAATAGCTCTATTTATTCTCTCTTTGCGGATTACGATAAAAGATTAAATCAGTGGAGAAACGACATTCTAAGCTTTTGGGAATTTCCAAAAATGGCAGATACGCTCAATATAAATCTCAAAAAGATGACGGTTACCCTTGGAGAGAATAGCTATAAATTTCCTATTTTGTTTAGAGTCTTAGAAAATAATGTAGAGCCTTATTTTGAAACAAGTTACACATGGAAGTTATATACGCAAGTGCAAGCATTTAATCAAAACGATAGGTACTTATGGGTGGATGAGTGTAATCTGATGAATTATGTTTACGATACGAACATATCTCATAAATATTGTGTAACGGAAGCCATAGTCGGTGGCAGCTATCGAGTCAAAGGCGTGGATAAAATCAAAGAGTACAAAATAGAAGATTTGAGTGACAATGCAAGCCAAAACAGTAGCCCTTTCGCAACAATTATGAGCCATATTGACATGTTAAAAAATAATGGCTTGAAATATAGTGCAAAATTAGAAGATGGAATGATGTTTAAAAAGAGCGGTTATCCGAGCTTTTTGGATAATATTGAGGGTGTTTCCTATCCTGATAAGCTTGGAAGATGGACAGATGCAGAGATGAACCCTAGTGCAATATTTACATTTGCCAAGCCTCTGCCTATAAAGTTTAAATTGGAACTAGTTTGCGGAGCGTATGGCGAAAATGTAGGCGGTGTGGTAAAGGTTAAAGTTGGGAATCAACTAAAAGAGTTCATACCAAATCATAAAAGCCCTAGAAAATATACGCTCTCTTTTGACAATATTGACAGCGTTGCCAATTCAAATACAATTGAAATTATTCCGCCAAAACCGTTCATTCTCGCAGAGGAATTAGAAGGCGGTGATGACAGACAGCTAGGATTGCATCTTGTGAGTTTAAAAGTCATCAATTTAGACGGCAAAAAAGAGTAGTGACTTACTTCTTTTTTTGCTTTGCAAAACTTTTTTTGATGGCAAGCATTTCATACACAGAAACCTCCGGCTGAGCTTCGTTTATAAGCAGGTCAGTCTCTGTATTATTCCCTTTCATCTTCTCTATTTCTAAATATCCTTTGGGCTTTATTTCGCTCATGGCAACATTTATAGCTCCTGCCCATATGAGTGTAATGACTATCCAAACAATTTTTTTTGCATCAGCATAAACGCCAATAAAATGAAGAATAATACTAAGGATAGCACCGCTTATAAGAATAATAGTAAGATTCATAGGTTTATCTTCTCTCCTTCTGGTTTCATTTGGACGCCCATGTCTTGTGCCATTTTGTCACCAAAGTTTTCCACTGCAATTGTACTTATTAACATCAAAAATATAACTAGTAAAAGAAATAATAGAGCCATTGAATATCTTTTTAATATTTCAACTATAAGCGCTTTCATTTATATTTTTACTTTTGGAATCTCTACAATATATTCCACGCATCTTGAGGTGTGAAAAGCTCTCTCATAGTTATCTGATACAAAAAGATTTCCTTCAAGTCTCCATTCTAACTCTTTTGATATTAAAACTGATTGTGAAACAGTACGGTGCATTTTATTTTCACAGATAATAGTCCCTCCCTCGTTAAAAATCTCTTTTACACCACCCATTCTAGCAGTTGTCGTAAAGTAATGCGCGCTGATCATAATAGAAAAAACTAATATTACACTGAACATACCTCTTTTGAAGGCAACTTTAGGCACAAAATCTCTTGTTGTAACAAAAGCAGTCACGCCTAAGATGAAAATTCCTATAACAACATATACAATCTCTAATTCAAAAAAAAGTTCCATTTTTTACCTTCCTAGTTGTTATAATATTGAGCTTCCCAACTTGCAAAAGCGGGTGTAAAATACTCTATTCTTACTTTTTTAAACTCTCTTGATGAATAGAGCGGCATGTGAGAATTTGATTCAATCTCTTTTGCCATCTCTTCAATTATCCCATTTGTTTCTTCCATGCTTTTTCCATGAACCATAGTAAAAAGATTGTATTGCCAGTTTGGATATTTTGGGCGAAGATAGCAGTGACTAACGGCACTAAAAGCGGCTGCTTTTTCGCCGATTTCATTGCCTTGCTCTTCATTAACATCCCAAACAACCATCGCATTTGCACTGAAACCTGCTTTTCTATGATTTAGAATCGATGCAAATCTACGCATGATTCCAGCTTCTTGCAACTGCTGAAGTATTTCAAAGAGTCTATTATAATCAATATTTAGCTCTTCAACAACTTTTTTAAATGGCTCTTCAACAATCTCAATATCATACTGAATTCTCTGAATGATTTCATGATGAAGCGGAGTTAGCTCTATTTCAGAGTGTACAACCCTTTTTACCCTCTCTTTTTTCTCATCATTGCCTGTTGTATCGAGCTTGACGGAGATTTTAAAGAGTTTGAGTGTCGGGAGCATTATGTAATCTTGGGCTTCTGTTAACTTTGCAATAATTGCAACAGTTTTATCAAGTCCCAGCGTAGAATCAGGTCCAACGGCGACAGTAAACCAGATGTTAAAATCATGATTTCTCTCATAGTTGTGTGAAATACCGGGATGGGAGTTTATAATTTTTACTGCATCATCAATTTTGTCATGTGGGATTTTGAAGGCAACAAGCGAAGAGTTGTACCCTAGTCGTTTAGTGTCAAAAATAGCGGACGTTTGACGAATTACACCGTTGCTTTTCTCATCTTGTAAGATAGAAATAACTTCACCTTCACTCATGTTTAATTCATCAGCAATCACCTTAAAAGGTCTTGCAACAAGCGGAAACTGTTTCTGTATTCTCGAGAGGATTTCTTGTTTCATTATTATCTTTCTTTATGTGTTATTTGTTAGATGATTGTAATTGATTTTTTTATAAATGTAATTGACGCATATCAATCACTTCTAAGTACTATTTATGTATTGTTAGGACTTACAAAAATAAAGAGGTGTTATGAGCTATTTTCCGGCTTTTTTGAAACTTGATAACAAGAAAATTTTGATTGTTGGCGGTGGGCATATTGCTTATGAAAAGTTGGAACATCTGCTTGATTTTACAAAAGATATAGTTGTAATTGCACCTGCATTTTCACAAGCGATGTCTGAGAAAATCGAAAAAGAAAATTTAATTTTTCATAATAGAGTGTACAAAGTAGGTGATATTAAAGAGTATGCGATTGTAGTTGTGGCAGTGGATGACATTCCTCTTCAAGAAGAGATATTTCAGGAATCAAAAAAGTATAACTGTTTATGCAATGCTGTGGATTCTGTAGATTACTGCGATTTTATCTTTCCCTCTTATGTCAAAAAAGATGATTTAACTATAGCTGTCTCTACCTCCGGTGCTTCTCCGGCGATGGCAAAGCATTTGAGACTTTATCTGCAAAAGCTTATTCCTGATGGAGTGGCAGATTTTTTGAATGAGATGAAAGAGTTACGAAAAACCCTTCCAAAGGGAAAAGAGAGAATGAAAATGCTTGATAAAAAAGCGCAAGATTATATAAATACATGGAGTAACTAATGAGTGTTAAAAAAGGTTTAATATTTGGATTTTTCTTTGCTTTTTTGGTTTTAGGCGTGCTTTCTATGAAGAGAGCAATGCCCGAAGCTAAAGAGGAGAGAATATACAAAGCTATAAAAGTTTACAGCCCCTACCAACTAGAAAAAAGAATGGGAGGACTTACTATTCTCAACACACAAAACGGTACCAAAGAACAACCAGGTTCAGCCGATATTATGCATCGGTTAGATGAAGTTGAAAAAGAGTGGGGAAAATCTCATTTGCAAGTTCAAGACAATGAAGTAATAGTGTCTGGAGAGAATAATCAAACGGTTGTTAGAATTCATATAGAGAATGAAAAAGAGAGAGAGTTTTTGAAGAGATTTTATGGGATTTGAGATTTATCTCAACACTCCCTTCAGTCTTTTTTGCTTCTGCATGTTTCTCTGACTTTTCTTCATTCTTTTTTGCTTCTGTATGTTTCTTTGAATTTTTTTTAGCATTTTTTGCTTTTGCATATTCCTCTGAATTATCTTCAGCATTTTTTGCTTTTGCAGGCTCCTCTGAGTTATCTTTAGCTTTTCTGCTTCGGGATGCTCCTCTGAACTATCTTCTGCTTTTTCTGCAGTAGTTTCTTTGGACTTTGCTGCTATTGCTTTCGCTATTTTTGCCATTTCTTCCGCTTTCTCTCTTTTCTCTTCTTCAATCTCTTCTTGTGTATCTTTTAGTTTTAAGGAGAAGACAAGGGCAAGAGAGAGTGCAAAAATGGTGCTGCCGTAAAGTATCGTGTAATTGAAAAAGTGTAAGATGATTCCGCCGACTATTGAAAAGAAGAGTCCAAACGAAATGGTATTCATCTGTATTGCCACATATATTGGTCTTTTTTTGGATGGTGCAAGCACTAAAATAAGATTTCCAGAGGCTATACGGTTTCCGTCAATCGCAGCTCCGATTAGAAAAAATATAACCATGTATTCATAAAGCGATGTAGAAAAGAAAGCTATGATTATGGCCGAAATTTGTAGCAGTATAGAGAGATTTGCCGTAAGTTTATTAAGCCCTCTGCCACTGAGAAAGCCCCACAAAAAATTGCTCAGCATAGCACCTACCATCTGCATTGTAATCAACTTGCCTACTGCAGTACCATCAAGA
This sequence comes from Sulfurimonas sp., assembly GCA_041662325.1. Lineage (GTDB taxonomy): Bacteria > Campylobacterota > Campylobacteria > Campylobacterales > Sulfurimonadaceae > Sulfurimonas. The sequence goes on from JBAZSU010000001.1 coordinate 287,573, forward strand.
AACATCTTATTTTGAGCATCTAAAATTATAAAAGGGAGTGCTATAAGATACCCATAGGCTAGTAAAAAAGTTGCAAGTTGAATTTGTAAATTACTATCGCTTTTTAAAAGTCTCCATGTGTTGGCTAAAAATATTTTAAAGGATTTCTCTCTAATGGAGACGTTCTCTTTAATAGGCTCATTGATTGTTCCTACCGCTAAATATCCAAAGCCCATAATAAAAGCGCTGATAATAAATAGATAGGCAAAACTCTGCGGTGCATCAAAAGAGTCTATGATTATGCCGGCTAAAGCTCCGCTTATGAGACCGCCGAATCCACTGAAAAATTGGCGGTATGCCATGGTTTTGCCGCGAAATTTATGAGAAAAGATTTTGGCAATGATGTCTTTAAAATAGATTGCTCCAAAACCGGCACTGAAAGAGAATACAAAGAGTCCTACGCCGATAGAAAGCAGCGTTAAATTTGGATGATTGTCGCCGAGAAAATAGATAGCTACACCTATTAAAAACCATGACAAAAATCTAATAATAAAAACACGGCGAAGATAAACAAGCATAAGTGGATAACTTTGTGCCTGAAATGCCGCAAAAAGCTGTACAACAATAGCCCCGCCGCGAAGAAGCGAAGCAAAAAAACCGACAAGAAGGGAGCTTCCGCCAAAGTAGTTTACAATGAGCGGCAAAATAGTTGACGGCTCTGCTATGGTTGTTCCGACCGAGAGAAAGAAGCCATGTAAAACATTTTTTACATGATTAGAAAATTTATCCATTTAATATTTCATACGCTTCATCAATATTTTTTGCTCTATCCGTTATAAATAAAAGCATAGCAGCATTAAGGGTTGCAAGTTTTAAATACTCAGCTGAGGGGTTGTTTAGCTGTTCAAGAGACTCTTCTAAGGTTATATTTTCCCATGATTTTTGATAGTTGATTCCATAATGTTCGGGATCAACTATAAACTCTTCAACTTCTCCGTCTTTAGCTATCCATAAACGCCCTTTACTGAATAATTCAGGCGTTCCTTCATTCCCTTGAATAAGAGCAAATCTTTTATAACGCTCAGAAAAAATTTCTACATATTTCTTCACATAAGGTTTGTGAAACACTCCTGTAACAGCATATTCGCTGTTAGCAACACGCGGCAACTTCTCTATTGTATTAAAACCTGTACGGAGTCCTAAACGCATGCGAATCTCAGTCAATTTATGCATCTCTTTAAAAAAATCGGCTCTGTCAAAATAGTGTAAATTGGAATTTAAACTTATATTTGTGCATATCTCTTTTATCGTTATACCGGCTTTTGCAGGCTGCATATCATCGCCCATAACAACTAAGTTAAGATTAGATTTCTCAAGCACTTTTGCGACAAGTGGAAAAATATATGGATTTTTTGCCTTGCCGTCAAACGGATACCCAAGCTCAATAGAATTTTCTATAGTTTTTGGTGTAATGTAGGAGTCACAAGCACTGATTGCACCTCTAAACTCCTCTCCTGTCTCAGGCTTTAGTCTCCAGCCGAGCAAAAATGCAGCAATCTGTTCACTATGAACACTCTGGTCAAGAATTTGATGCATCATATCTTCACTCTCTTGGAAGCTTAAGTCTCTATTTCCTTTGACTCCCGTACCTACTGCATGTATATATTTATGAAAATCCATATTTTCTCTCTCATTATTTCGTTTTTGGGAGTGTATCAAAATAAGTGTAAATATTTTACATAAATGCCCCATGTTGAAAGAAACATGGGTTAATTAAAAGAGAAAAAAGAATCAGGAATAATAAATTAAAATAAGTCCCATTTAACGCTAATTTAACACTAATTAGATAAGATTTGAGCTATTAATTTTAAGGTATTTGCATGTTTATAAAAAAAACAGTATCTCTTGTTATTTTAATCTTTTTGTTATCTACAGCTTTAAGTGCACAGGAGAAGAGGATTTATCAAATCGGCAAAAATGTGTATGACAAAATGTGTACGCATGATATAGATTTACGAAATTACTCTACAATTGACGAACTTAAAAATTCTATCAAAAATGACAATTTATGTAAACCGCTTAAGGAAGATTTGGTAGAGGCACTAAGCACCTATTTGTGGGAAGTAAAGAGAGCTCCGGAGCATGTGGAGGCTAAAGAGGTTATAGTTGTAAACAAAGATGAAAAATGCCCAATATGTGGAATGTTTGTATATAAATATCCAAAATGGGTTGCACAGATTTTTTATAAAGAGAGCAATCTCTCTTTTGATGGTGTGAAAGATTTGATGAAATTTTATTTAAAAGATAAGCCAACAGTAGAAAAAATTTTAGTAACTGATTATTACTCTCAAAAAGCTATAGATGCAAAAACAGCCTATTTTGTTTTGGGCGCTGATATTTATGGTCCTATGGGAAGTGAGTTGATTCCGTTTGAGCATGAAAATGATGCGAAGAGTTTTTATATGGATCACCAAGGAAAAAAAATTCTTAAGTTTGAAGAGATTACGACTCAAGATATTGAAAAAATTGATGAATAAAAAAAGTTTTTTTCTTTTTTCTTTTTTCTCAACTCTGCTTATTTTTTTGGCTATTGAAATTACATATTTACAGGTTGCAAAAAGCATGAGCGATGAAAAAGTAGAAAAAAAAATAAGTTTTGTAAAACTTTCGGGGCTTCCTGATTTAGCATTCTATTCAGAGAATCATTATATTAGACATAGAAGTCTGAGTGATACTTTCTCAATTTATAAAGATGATGGCAGCTTGAGAGAGTATTCTATGGCTACTTACACCATTTCGCATTCACACATAAAGATAAATAATGAAAAATAAAATAAATATATATTTGATAGAGTTCGCAATAAATGCAATACTGAGACAAAAATATAAAAGCCTGTTTGTATCTATCGTTTTTATACTTTTAACTTTTTTATTAACTTCTGTTTTTTTCATAACTAACTCAATAAAATATGAGTTAAACAGTACAGTTGACGCTCTTCCGGAAATTGTAATTCAAAAAACAGAAGCCGGAAGACAGCAAAATATAGATGTGGCAGAAGTTGATAAGATACTTGCTGTAAAAGGTGTCAGTGACGCAATTGCAAGGGTATGGGGATATTACTATTTTGAAAATGCGGGTGTAAACTTTTCTATTGTAGGAGTGGACAGGTTTGAAAATCAGTACAAAAGCTCTCTTGCAAAAATCGTTGATACCTTTGATCTTGGTGAAGCAGACAGCCCTTTGATGGCAATAGGAAAAGGTGTACATGCAATAATGCAAAAAAATTATTATAAAGAGTATTTCAACTTTATAAAAAGCGACGGAACGCTCAAAAAAGTGACAATTGCCGGAGTTTTTGACGCGGATACGCAACTTGAGTCAAACGACATGATTGTTATATCAAAAGAGACATTCAGAGAGATTTTTAACATGCCCCAGACAAAGGCAACAGACATAGTGATAAAAGTTGCAAACTCCAGTGAAATAGCAACGGTAGTTTCAAAACTAAGATTGATGTATCCAAATAGCTCTATAGTCACCAAAGAGAGTTTAAAGGTCAGTTATCAAAATATTTTCAATTATAAAAGCGGGCTCTTTTTGGCTCTTTTTATCATTTCTCTTTTTACATTTTTTATCGTAATATATGACAAAGCAAGTGGACTCAGCAGTGAAGAAAAGAGAGAGGTCGGCATTTTAAAAGCAATTGGATGGAGAGTCGATGATGTACTGAAAGAGAAGTTTTACGAAGCATCAATAATCTCACTTGTCTCATACATGGTCGGAGTAGGGCTTGCCATGGCCTTTGTTTATATTTTTCAGGCACCGGTACTCAGAGATATATTTGTAGGTTATTCAGAGCTAAAGCCATCATTTGAACTACCGTTTGTTTTTGATATCCAAACACTTTTTCTAGTCTTCTTTTTAAGCGTTCCCATCTACATAGCCGCAATAATATTCCCCTCATGGAGGGTTGCTACTCTTGAAGCGGACGAGGTAATCAGATAATGATAGAATTAAAAAACAGTACAAAAATATATGAGTTGAATAGAGTAGATAAAGTTGTTGCCTTGAACGATATCAGTTTGAGCATAAAAGAGGGTGAAGTTGTTGTATTAAAGGGTGCCAGCGGGAGCGGAAAGAGCAGTATCCTCTCACTTATCGCAGCTCTGAGCAAGCCTACAAGCGGTGAAGTTATAGTCGATGGCAAAAAAATATCTAAGCTATCCGATAACTTTGCTTCCGTTTATAGACGGGACAATATAGGCTTTGTATTTCAAAAGTACAATCTCATTCCCAACCTTAGCGTGAGAGAGAATATATTGCTTCCTCTTGTTCCTCTCAATCTGGGTGCTAAGGATGCGGAGAATAAACTGACCCTTGTCATGGAGATGTTTCATATATCACATAAAGCAGATGCAATAGTAAAGAATCTTTCGGGTGGAGAGCAGCAAAGAGTTGCCATTGCCAGAGCAAATATCAATAATCCAAAAATTATCTTGGCAGATGAACCGACTGCTAACTTAGATGAAAAACTCTCTCTTAGCTTTATAGAGATAGTTAAATCGTTGAAAGCTTTAAATAAGACTATTGTTATCGCTACACATGACCCACTCTTCTTTAATCTTGATTTTGTAGATAGCGTAGTAGAGATACACAATGGAATAATAAGTTAATGATTCTGTCTCCTGAAGTTCTGACGCTGTTTATTTTAAATGCAATATTCTCATTGTTCGCAATTATTGCATTTATCTTGAGTGTTAAAATATTTTTAAAATGGGATTTGAATTCCACATCTCAAGCACAGTACAGACTTGAAAAACAGAGCTTTCTTACTGCTACAATCATAAAATATATCTTCATCATAAAAGTGCCTCTCTTCCTCTTTTTTATTTTTACGCTTGATAAAATTTCGAGATTGCTCACCGGTGCCATGTGTGCCGCAGGAGTAGTCAACGCCACGACTTATGGAACATATTTGGTACTGCTCAAAATTTTAAACCTATATCTTTTTGCTTACTGGCTTGCTCTTCATAATGAAGATATGAAGCATGAGCATCAGCCATATACTAAAATAAAGTTTGGAATTTATATAGCACTATTTTTTCTTCTAATTTCGGAGATAATATTAGAAGGCGTGATGTTTAAGGCAATAGATGTAGAGAAGGTGGTTGATTGCTGCGGAGCGATATATTCTAGCTCTGCTAACTCCTATATATCTGTAATATTTCGTCTAAAAGCATCTCTGCTGTTGGTTCTGTTTTATGGCAACTTTTTGTTGATTATGATTTCTTACTTTTTAAAAAATAAATATATTTTTGCACTGAGTAACGCTTTTTTTATCATCATCTCTCTCGTAACCCTTATCTCGTTTTTTGGAACATATATTTACCAGCTTCCAACGCACCACTGCCCGTTTTGTTTTTTGCAAAAAGATTACTATTATGTGGGATATTTTATCTATGTTTTTCTTTTTATAGGTACATTCTATGGTCTGCTGACGGGTCTTTTAAGAACATCCGAAAATGAGATTTCTAAAAACTATAAAATATCACTCCTATTTAATTTTCTCTATGTTATATTTCTGACATCCTATCCTGTACTGTTTTACATAAAAAATGGTGTGTGGTTATAAAGATGATTTTTAATTTAAACGGAGTTATATAATGCTGAAATATAAACTGCTTCTCTCTACCTTTTATTCTTTACTTGTTGTTTCATTATTTGTTGGTTGCAATGAAGAATCTAAAACTAAAATGGCAGAGGTTCATTGGGACAGAGACATGTGTGCAAGATGTGTAATGGTTATAAGTGACAGAAAAAATTCGATACAAGTAAAAAATCCTGATAATGCGAAGACATATATGTTTGATGATATAGGTTGCATGGCTCTTTGGTTTGAAGATGAAAAAATTGAGTGGAAAGATAAAGCTCTTATTTGGATAACAGATTCTACTACCGGAGAGTGGATAGATGCAAGAAGCGCATTTTACGACACCGAGAATATCACTCCGATGGCATATGGTTTTTGTTCGCATAAAGCAAAAAATGGCATCAAAGAGAATCAGGAAATTATTGATTTTAATGAAGTCCTAAAAAGAGTTGTCAAAAATAAGTAGCTGATGTTACGCACTTTTATGAAAAAGTGCGTAACATCAATTTTAATAAAACTTATGTATCTCTTCCATAATATTCTGAAACTCTATATCTTCGCCTTTAGATTTTAAAAAATCGATGAGATATTTTTCACTCTTATCGACACCCTCACTCTTTTCTATTTTTAAAAGTTTTGCATATAAATTGGATATGACGGCTATAACATGTTTTGAAATAGATTTTCTTGAAGCGGTATAACCGATTATTTTTCCAGTATCCGTATCTTTTCTTGATTCAAATTCTGTAAATATCCAGTAGTATCTGCCATCTTTGGCTAGATTCTTAACAACCGCATTAATATTTTTTCCCTGAGATATGGTTTGCCACAAGAGTTTAAAGACAACCTTTGGCATATCTGGATGACGAATCATGCTGTGTGGTTGTCCTAGCAACTCTTCTTTGGAATAGCCACAAATTTCTATGAAATAGTCATTGCAAAAAGTAATTCTTCCTTTTTCGTCTGTTTCGCTCACTATGTATCTTTTTGGGTCTAGTTGTATCTCTTCATCTTTTGGTATTGGTTTGTTCATTTTTTTTCCTTTAGATATTCCCATTTAAGAGTTTTATGAGAGCATCTGATATTTCATTAAGATGAAGTATCCTTTTTCCATTGTGCTCTTTTGCAAAATCTTTAGCCGCATCATAACTTGCAAATGCGACTAAATCATCCCCCGCAGGTGAAGTTACATTGCTCCCATAGACATAAAACGCCCCTTTTGCGTCAGTTGGTTTCATTGTTGCAAAATCTGTAATTATAATGTCTTTAAAATCGTCTTCACTTTTTACACCAATCTCATTCCATTTTCCAGGTCTGAGATAAAACTCAATCATAGATTTTGGACTCGAAAAGTAGAGCTCCTTCGCGTTTGTAAGATTAATTTTTGCAATCCATTTAGGCTCTTTATAGACATTGAGGTTTCTAACCAGACATGTAGTATTTTTGTCATAGTTCATAGTGTAAGAATCATTTGCGCTTAAAAGCGTGGTAAAGGTAAAAGTGGATGCTAAAAGCATGCCTGCAACTAATTTTTTCATGTAAACTCCTTGTTAAACTAAATCTTTTTTTTCAAATATCTTAAAACCTAAATAGGCAAAAATCAATCCTATGGAAAATGGATAAACTATGGACAGAAGAACAAATATGCCTTGACTCATAGAATCAAGTATATAAAATGCGACCGGACCCATAACGGTAAGTTCGGGATCAAAAAGTGAGATTGCTGCAACTCTAAAAATCTCCATAGGATTTATCATGGCTAAAAAGAGGACGAGCTGTGCATTAAATCTCTGCTGCATCATAAGTGAAATAAGGGCAATATCAATAAACGCAAGTAAAAATATCCAAATGAAAAAGGCAATTCCAAGAGCAACTTCGGAAGATTTAACAAAGGAGGAGATAAAAAATGCAATTCCTAAAAATGCACTTGAGAGTGCGAACAGAAGACCTGTGTATAAAAAGAAGATGTTCCACGGAATAGCTGCGCCTTTGATTGCACCGTAAAGAACTGCGATTACCATAGCAAAAAAAACAGGGAGATAGACTGTGATAAATCTACCTATTATTTTCCCCCAATAGTACTGTCTGAGTGATATAGGAAAGGAGAGCATGTACTCTAAGATATGATTGTCTCTGTCTCCAGAGATAGATCTTACCGTTGTAATTAGTATGAAAATAGGAAGTATTACGATGGTAATTTGAATATACATAAGTAAAAGTCTACTTAAACCGCTAAATCCCATGACCTGCGATTCTGTAACACCGGCTATAAAAAACAGAGCAATAAGCCCCCCAAAGACAAGAGAGTAGACTAAAAACCATTTGGCTCTTATGGACTCTTTTAAATCCAAATATGCGATTAAATATAAATTTTTCAATATAATCTCCTAAAGTCCAAGTATCTGTTTTCTAATTTTTGGATTTGCCATATGCTCACCCCTTAACATTTTGATTGCTACTTCTTTAAAATCTATCGTATTTTCAATTGTATTTTCATCTGCAGAAAATCCGTATGACATTGGAGTTTTTTCATTTAACCTATAATGTGCATCGTAAGCATTTATATATTTTTTTGAGTCATTGGTAAACACTTTTGCTTCAGCTTTTGCCAAGTCAACGTTGTTCTGATGCGCCCATAAAACCATGCATCCTATATCATCGAAATAGTTAAGAACACCATTGATATTTATAGTTGCAGAGAAAATTTTTGATTTATGCAACTCCATGTGGCACTTTGGACATACTTTTATGTCACTGCTTAAGTTGCCTAATGATGAATTTTCAGATGAACCACAACCTGCTGCTACAAAAAAAAGAAAAGAAAAAAGAAAAATCTTAAATTTTTTCATCTGAGACAACTTTTCCTAAATCCATATATATCTGACGATTGACTAGCTCTTTTACCTCTTCGAGGCGGTGGGTTACGAACAACAATACTTTTTCATCTTCATTTTGCTTCAAAAGTCTGTAAAAGTCATCTCTTGCTTGCGGGTCGAGATTTGCGGTAGGTTCGTCATAGATGATGATGTCAGATTTTTTTGCTAAGCTAATGGCAATAAGCATCTTCTGCTTCATTCCTCCACTCAGTTTAAAAAATGATTTATTTAAATTTGATTGAATATCAAGTTTCATCTCATTGGCATAATGTAAAATTAACTCTTTATCAACATCTGCACCTGTACAAACGTAATGCATGAGTTCATCAAGACTCAGTTTGATTGGCGGAGGAAGTTGTGGTACAAAGCTTATATTTTTTAAAACTTTGACACGCTCTTTTATAGGGTTTAATCCATTTATAAGAACTTCACCACCATCTGGGTGGTAATATCCAAGTATTGAGCGAATAAGTGTTGTTTTTCCTGCACCGTTCGCACCCATAAGTGCAATCGATTCATTTTTATTGAATTCACAGCTGACACTATCGAGTGAGAGGTGTGAGCCGAATTTTTTAGTTAATTGTGATACTTTTATCATATTTTTACACCAAACTTTTTAATCTAAAGTCGAAGTTCAGAGCATCTGTATGACAAACATCTATACATCTGCCGCAGAGGGTACAGTCATTGCCTGTAATATACTCTCTGGTTATTCCTTTTTCTTCTCTTTGTTTATCGTACTTTGCTTTTACAATCTCTAAAACTTGATTCTCAAAACAGACATCATGACATACCATGCAGTGGTCACAGTTGTCGTTCCATTCAACTCTCAGTGCAGAAATTTTCCCAAGGTATCCATAAGTAGTTCCAATAGGGCATATATAAGTACACCAAGCACGACGAGAAAAGAAAACTTCTATGGCAAATACAGCAACTACCCAAATAAATGCAATACTCCAACCATATGCAATCATCCTGCTCAAAATTCCGACAACATTGAATGTTTCAAAAACAAGGTATCCGCTTGAAAAAGATAAAATTAAAAAAATCGCCCAAAACAGATGTCGCACTCTGTGGTCAAATTTTCTACTTTTAATTATCTTTTTTGCCACTAATGTATTGTGAAGTTTTTCACCTATTTCACTGAGTATGCCATAAGGACATACCCAAGCACAATAAGTTCTTCCCCCGACAAGTAAATATATAATTACAATAGTCAGAGTGCCAATAATGATATTTATAGGCATGTGGTAAGTTGCTAGAAACATCTCTATAGACGTATAAGGGTCAATCAGATGGAACCCTAAAAATCTAGAACCATTGAGAGTACCCTCGAGCATTTGCAAATCTATAAAAAACGACAAGAAAAAGAGCAGATGGACAGATAATACTAAAATCCATCTTTTCATTCTGTAACTAAATTTTGACTTTCCCTCTTTGGTTGTATCAAAAAAAGTGGACCAAAAAGTTGTTTTTTGTATGGTTTCTCTGTTGTTATACTTATCCATTGCGACTCCGTTTCATGTACAATAATTTATTTGTTTTGTGTCTCTTTGAGTCGCTCAGGAAATGCCCCGATTTCATTGGCAAATTTTCTTAAATCAGCATCTTCCAGGTTTAGCAGTAATCCTTTCATAACAAGATTCTCTTTTCTTCCGGCTTTAAAGTCACTCAAACTTTGATAAATTTTATCTGCACTTTGACCAAAGAGTTTAGGACCCATCATAGGTTTGCCATTTTGAAAGCCTGAGCCATCTCCGCCATGACAAGAAGAACATTTACTTTTATACTCTTGACTTACATTAAATGCTCCGGCATTTCCTGCTTTATTTCTTAATGCACTTAGTTCATCCATCTCTTTTGCTCTGTCATCTTTTTCTACGGGAGTTGATGTCGTGGATGTTGATGCTTGTTGTACAGCAGCATTTCCAAAATCTTTAATTACTTTGGAATGTTCACCACCTTGGTATGCATGACCCCCCACATAAGTAACTGCCATTAAACCGACTACAAAGAGCGTTAAAATTCCTACAATAAAATTTTTCATATTTATTTCCTCATATCTTTAATTGCGATATTAAATTGATATATTTCTTCTGCTAACTCTTTAATCTCTTCATCACTCATCATTTTAATGAGGTCACGCATCAGAACATTTGTTTTTTCACCACTTTTAAATTGTGCTATTTTATTAAAAATATAATTAGCATCTCTCCCCAAAAGCGAAGGTCCAATGATGCCGTTCGCATAATCATTGTGGCAAGCGGAACATTTCGACATATACTTTTTGCTGAGATTGTTTACAATCATAGAAATTTGAACCTCTTCATAAGGACTTCTGACATGTAAATTTGCATCAAGTGCAGTTCTTGCTATGGTCGATGCATCTTTATTCGCAGGTTCTGCATTTTCATTAGATACACTTTTGGTATTGTAGTCGTAATAGTAAGATTTACTTTGATTTGCATCAATTTCTTTTTCTTTTACTTTTGTCTCATGTGAATTGTCATTTATTACAACTTCTATTTTTGGAGTAGCTGTTGTTTTTGTAACGGTGGAACTTTCATTTTTTTCATTTTGTTCTTTATGCTTATCGCTGCATCCACTTAAAAAAGTAAAAAGTAAAAGACCTATTACATACAATAAACTTTGATGCTTAAATTGTGAACCTCTCAATAACATTTTTAACTCCTCTCCTTTTTATTTGTGTAGAAATCTTCATAACGCATTCTCGGTTTAACAACAATAGAAGGTATATTGGTTGGACAAACCTCTTGACATGCTCCGCAGCCAATGCATCCATCATAAATTTCCGGAGTCATTCCACCGTTGGCATGTGGAACCATAGCAATAGCTCCTATAGGGTTTGGAATAGGGCACATGTCGGCACACAATGTACATTGCTTACCTTCAAACTCATCCAGTTTAGTGAGTAGTTTAGTTTCCAACTCATTTATATGGCGTACAGAATTGGTAAATGTATGCATTTCGTCATTGTAACCTTTAGGTATCGCAGTTTTAGAAATAGCCAAGCAAGTGTTTGGAAATTCCAGTACTGCTATGCCCATGCGGATATCTTCAGGTTTTTCGCAGTGATGGTCTAGCGCACCGCTTGGACAGGCAAGAACGCATGGAACAGCACTGCATGCAAAACAAGCTCTCTCATTTGCATCGATGTAGGGTGTTCCCACACCGTGACCTTTTGCCATGTCTGACAATTTTATAGAGTGATAAGGACATACCTGCAGGCACTGACCGCATTTTATACATAGAGCCAGAAACTTTTTTTCATCTACTGCACCGGGAGGTCTTAGTCTATTTTCTGCACCGATTGCATGGGGGCTAAAAACCATTCCACCTCCAAGCACAAGACCTAATATGCCAAGTGTAGAATATTTTACAAATTCTCTTCTCTCTGTTTGTACTGTTTGCATTTTATCCCTCTATCCTAACGATTGGTTTTTCATCTTCAAGTAAAAAAAGAGGTTTGCTAAATGGGGCTAATTTAGCTAAAAAATTAAGAAGTGAAATGACTGGAGAACCATAAAAAAACTTTACATCAGGGTTGTAAATCCAAAGTTGATCCGCATATTGATAAACTTTATGAGAAGTGTCTCCAATGTTGTCGCCATTTTTATCAAAGCCCTCATAATTATCCCAGTAGTTCCCTACTATCTCATTTTTTTCTGCTATATTTTTTGCACTGTCATTTGCAACATCTTCAATATTTCCCATGATAACATTGTTTTTAATAATGTTATTTTCACAAAGAGAGTGAAAATGCATGGCTTCTGAATTATAGAGAATCTTATTTCCTGTAATCCAGTTATTTGTTTCCGGTTCAAAGGGTGAATAATCAATATACATGCCTTGTGCACAATAGATGATGGTATTGTCTTTGAGTGTAAAATTTGTGACTTCCTTAAGTCCTATTCCCATGCCCGTAGTACCTAAAGAACTTTTAATAACATTCCCTTCTGCGATAGTGTCCTTGGAATACATAAAAAATATACCGACAGAGTTAAATTCATAGTGATTGTTTTTTACTATGTTTTTGCCTGCATGCATAAAATGGAGTGAGTATCTGCAATATTCACTACGATTTTCAACTATTTCATTTCCATAGGAATACCAGACAACTGCATCACGAGATTTTATTAAAGAGTTATTTTTTATGATATTATCATTGCTATACCAAAGTCTCAGTCCATCTCCTCTGAGACCAAGCTCAAGGTCTTTAGAAGTTATGTTGTTATGAGATATGATAGAGTTGTTTATCATTTGAAGGTCAATTCCAAAAAGGCAATCCTCTATGGTGCAGTTGCTGATTTCACACTGTTTGCCTTCAACCATAGAAATAGCAGAATCCAAATTTTCATGTCTGTCGCCACTTCCTCTAATCTTCAGGTTTTTTAGGGATATAAAAGAGCCTTTTGTAGTTATAACCGTACCACTTTGTTCACCGTCAATAATAACACCGTCTTCTATTCCAATAAGAGTAAGTGGTTTATTAATAGTGATTTTTCCTTTATAGACTCCTGCAGAGAGTTTTAAAATGGAACCCTCCGGTGCATTGTTAATTGCTTCTTGCAATGTGTTTGCACCGAGCGTGGTAAAAAATAGTAGAAAAATAATAAACAAAATTCTAAACATTTACACCCTTGATTTATAATTTATTTTTCTATCTCTTTGAATGCTTTTTGCTTTGCAAAAAAAGCAAGTAAACTTAATAAACTGATTGCAACTATCATATAAAATCCAATTGTTGGATAAGAGTGCGTTGTAAACTGAGCAATTTTACCATCGCCAAAAACAGTTGGCATAAAAGGTTTTATTTTAAATGCTCCCCAGTCATGCAGATTGTGACCAAACCAATAGAGCCAGTAGGAGTAATCAGCTACAAACAAGAGAGGAAGAGATGCCGGAACAAGCATAATATAGTTGAATATTTTATTGTTATATGCAATAAAGTAAATCATTCCCAAAGAGAGAGCTAAAAGTGCATAAATACCGATTTCCCTCTCTATGGTACCACCAACCCACATAGGATCCATACCAACGTAGTGATTGATAGTATTCATTTCATGAATCTCTCCGCTGAAACCATCAAAATGAAAATAGACCGGTATTCCCTCAGGAAATGCATCTTTTGGATAATTTGGAGCTTCAAGCGAAACAGCCCATATAGGCAGTGAAGCAACTCCAATTTCAGATGCAGAGCGAATCATTTCGTCTAAGTTGTTTAGTGCTTCTTTTGGGGTAGAGATACTTTTGTATCTACCAATATTATATATGTTCCAAACCTTTTTAGATAAGAGTGATATTTCATCAACTTTCCCCTCATCAATTTTATTTAATGTTGAGTGAAATGAAATCATTGGAAAAGTGAAAGCGAATGTTAAAATAATCAAAGCTAATAGAGCGAAAACTCTGGCTTTTACGATACTTGAATGCATGGTTGTCCTTTTATAAATTAAAAATTCAAGATTATTAAAATCTTCAACTTTGAATTTAGAAGTATTGTATGCCAATAATAATTAATATAAGCTTAGTTAATATTAATTGAGAAGGAGAGCACCACAAAATGATACTCTCCTCTTTTTAGAACTAAAAAGTGTGCTTATTCTTAGAATAAGTTTGCATTTTCATCTACCCATTTGAGGTATTCAATAATGTTTTTGACTTCTTGCTCATTCATATGTTGATTTGGCATTTTTAGATTAAAGTAATCAATCATACCTTTTACATATGGGTCTGCATACATTTTTTCCGGATTCATAACGAAATCCTTAACCCATTTATCAGCATTTTCATGTCTTTGTAATACACCTGTTAAGTCTGGACCTGAAGATACTTTACCGATAACATGGCATCCACTACAACCGCCTTCACCAAATGTTTTTTCTCCACTTTGTGCAGCAGAAGATTGTTTTGTAGCAATAATTCGAACCAGTGCATCTTTAGCTCTAATTCCAACATCTGCTGTTTTAACCATTAATTGCCAAATCATATTTTCATATAAAACAGCTTTCTCCAAATCACCTGCTTTAACAGCTTCATCTGAAAGTTTTTTCTGAGCAGGAATTTGTCCATATTGGTCAAAAGCATCTGTAACAAGATCTGCTACAACTTTGTGATCAGCAAATTTTTTCTCTTTTAAGAATTTAACAACACTCTGAATAACTGCGTCAGTTGCAGCATTTACAGCAACAGTTTTGTCATATTCAGCTTTAAGTTGTTCCGGAGTCATCGTTTGCATTTTTAATTTTTGAGCACTAACATATTTCTTGCTAGGATCTTTAACCATCATGTAGCCCATCATTTCTAAGTGAAGAGCAGAACAAAATTCTGTACAGTAGTATGGGAAAGTCCCTTCGATATCAGCTTTAAACTTAACTTCAACAGTTTCACCTGGTTCAAGTGAGGCATGAACATTAAAGTGATCTACAGTAAATCCGTGAGTTTCATCTTGAGCTCTCTCAAGATTTGTCATATATATCGTAACTTCATCGCCCTTGTTTACAGTGATTCTCTCAGGATTAATATGAGATCTTACTAATGTAGCATAAATAGTTACTTTATTGCCTTTTCGTTCAATTCTCTCTTGTCCAGCTAAAGTTTTACCAACATGTTGCTCACCAGTTTTACTATTAGTTCCCATTGTATATCTAACTTCTGGGTCTAGTTTACTTGCTCTGATTGCAACAGCGTTATGAGGCTCACCTAAAGGTAAAGGCATGTCAACAAGTAAATCCATTTTTTTACCACTAATATCAATTAACTGATGATTTTGTGGGTGAAGAGGACCAACATTTTGAAATCTATCAATAGCTAATTTGTTTAAAGCAATGATATATTTACCCTGAGGATCTCTAGTCTCACTTTCCATTCCACATAAGTGACCAATGTTATAGTGGACATTTTCTTTATCTAAAACTTTAAGAGTTTTATAGTTCCATTTAACAACTTGACTATCAACATAGAGAGAAGTAAAAATTTCGCCATCTATATTTGAATACTGGCTATGTAACGGCCCCAGTCCTAGTTCAACCTGTCCATGTAAAGCCGATTTCATATCAAGAATTGGAACTCCGTATGGATCTTTTCCCGCATATTTTTTATCTTTGATAAGATTCTGAATCTTTTCAAAACTAAATACAGATGCATGCGTGTCGAGCTTACCACAAACAGTAATATAATTACCATCAGGAGAAACATCTACGCCATGTGGAGATTTTGGCTCTGGAATTAAAAACAGCGCATCATTTTTGATAGCTACTTCCATAGGAATAATGTCATGTCCATTGACAACTTTTACATTTTTCTTATCTTTTGCTAATTCTGCTAACTTTCTCCAGTTGTAAACATGTAAAAAGTCAGTATCATTTCTACTCATGCCGGCTTCATTTGGCGGCATTCCAACTTCAATTCCACCTGTGTACATTTCAGAGTTAAATGAGTTTGTAAAGCCCCATCCATCACTTACCCCTTTGCCTGAGTCACTTAAATCTTGCATATACGGAGGTAATTCAAGTGTAAAAGATTCTTTTTGATTGATTCTACCTTTTGTAGTATCAAATTTCCATAATGTCACACCACCACGATATGCTTCTTTATACTCTTCAATCGGATGATAATTATCATCAAAAGGAGTAGCATACTGCGCAGCTTCCAGGATATACTCAGAGTTTGGCGTAAAGAAAGCTCCACCATGTGCTGATTTAAAGATAGGGTTTACAACGATTTGCTTCGTCTCAAAATCTTTCAAATCGATAATCGCAATACGAGGGTTAGCTTTATCATTGATAGCTAACCATTTACCGTCATATTTGCCATCTTTTTCTGAAAGAGCAGGGTGGTGAGTATCTCCCCAGTTAATTTCTCTCCCTCTAATATTACCTTGTCTAAGTACAGCTAATGAATCTACATCAAAGCCATATCCTTGCCAAGGTTCTGGCGTAAATACAGCGATATATTTTAAGATTCTCATGGATGGAACACCATAAACAATCACTTGTCCACTCTGTCCACCTGAACTAAATACTACATAATCATCTTTAACACCAGAAGGGTTATAAGTTTTTGCAGCACGAATAACATCGTTTTCTGTTAAGCCCCTAGCTTTCATCACTTTTTCTAACTCACCGCCATCAGCAACTGCAAGCGTTGCCAAAAGTGAAGTGCCTAGAATAAGTGAAGAAAGCTTACTAAAATGCTCATTCATTTTTTACTCCTTAATATTCTTTCAAGTATAAGGTACAAAGAAAACCTTTGAAATACTCAATTGATAGAGAATAGTATTGCATTTGATGATGTGAAAATTTGACTAAGGTCAAAATAGAGAATTAATGCTGTTTTTTTATGATTAATTTATAATATGGCTAGAAATAAGATTGTCTAAATCTTTTTTTAGAGCTTTGAGTTTGTATGTTGAAGTGGTTAGCTCTTCAAGCGATTGTATAACAGCATCCTCTTTTTTAGTGAGTTCTTTGTCAAAAATTTTATCTTCTTCCATAATGCTTAAGAGTTCAATTAAGTCTTCAATATTTTTTTCTAAAGTCTCTAAAGATTGGTAAGAGTGTTGTATGGAGTCACTCGAATGCTGCACTGAACTATTTATCTTATCTACAAGAAAATTAAAATTATTAGCTGCTTTCACTATATCAATATTGTTATTGTTTATTTTAATTGGTCTTAACTGCTGGATACTGGAGTTTTTAATGATTGTTTTTGAAATATCCAAAAACTTTTGCATAAATAAGATTACATCCTTTATTTGTGTAAAAAAATATATAAGGAGTGCTACTAGCAAGAAGAAAACAAGGTATTGTATATTTTTATTTATTTCCTGAATATCACTAAAATATGCTTTATGGAGCTTAATGAGTTGCTCAAACTCAACCACTAATTGCAAGTTTGTATTATAAATATCTTTTATTGTTTGCTCTAAAATGATACTTGAATAGGTTGTACTCGTTTTATTTTGGTCTCTAAAATTTTGTACATGGAGATAAAATTTATTCCACAAGAGAGCAATTTTATCTGCTTGATTTTTTATAGAATCTGAATGAATATCAATAAATATTTTATCTTTGTTGCCCATATTAGACAGAAATTTTTTTATTGAGTCATCTAACTGTTGTGTTGATGCATTTTTATTTTTATAGATATAAAAAATATTTTTAGATATTTCTTGAGTAAATGCTTTTTGAGCATTTATAGTATCTAATAAATCAGTGTTAATTTTATTTTCATGACGTATATAAATAGAAAAATAAGTTAAAAGCATTAATAAGAAAAAAATCAAGATGCTTATTATTTTAATTTTTGTCATTTAATTATCCTCATAAATTGCCTTTAATTCAATATAATCTAATACAAAAACTTCTCCATGTATTATATCGATAACTTTATTTCGTTTTAACCTATTTAAAACTCGCGAAAGCGTTTCAGGCTGAATATGAAGTATCAGTGAAATATCATGTCTTTTTAATTTATTGAACATCTTTAAGTCTGAATGTATCATCATAGCGACCTTGGCTACCGAATCAAATATAAATTCTCTATTTACCAATGATTGCAGTTGTTGAGATCTTAAAATTATCGCATCTGTAAAGGCAGCATTGAGAAGGTTTTTATTTAAAAATTTTTCTTGAAATTGCGCATAGTTGATACTTAAAATTTTTGACTCTTCTACCAACTCTATATTTGAAAAGGAGAAGAGAGTATTACTTCTAATATTTGATATTTCAGATAAAAGATTATTTTTATAAATATAATATAAAAATATTTCATTATTATGTTTATCAATTTTATATGATTTTGCTAAACCTTCAATCAAAAAAAGAAGTTGGTTAGATGCTTTTTTTTCATAATGTAAAATATAATTCTTATTGTATGAATTTGTAGAGGATATACTGGCTAATAAATCAATCTCTTGTACATTTAAACTAGCAAAAAAATCTAAAGATTTTATTGTATTTTTAATGGACAAAATAGTACCTAGCTAATTGGTTTGATACAATCTTTTTGTGTGACATCAAATTGAAATAGAGGTTCTTTTGTTTTTGTACTTATGTAAATGTAAGAGGTATTGATTCCGGCTTCTAAGAATTTGCTTGAAGATTGGCAGATGCCTGTAATAACTGCTTTTTGCATTCTTGATTTATCTTCATTTCTTACTGTTTCATCACTTTTAGCACCTGTATTTATTTCAAAAGTGTAAAGCAATGTTGATTCTTTGCCCTGTATATTTACAAACTTTGTGTATTTATCTATTGTTTGAGGTAAAGTTTTTGAAATTTCAGATACTACTTGTTTAACTATCTCTTTGCTTTGAGATTGCATCTCCCCTTTAGGAAAGTCACCAGTTTTTGCTACTTCTCCAGCGTATGTAAAAGAAGTAAAAGCTATTAATATATTAAACGATAAAAATAAGTTTTTCATGAAAATCTCTTTTTGTATTAATTGAGTTGCATTGTACAAAAAGTAAACCTCTCTTTGTATTAATTAAGTTAGATTATACAAAACTCTAAAGAGCAAAAATTTGATACAAATCAATAAAATTAGGTAGCTTTCAAAGGATGTTTGATTTTATAAAAGTTGGAGTAGTGTGAAGCCCAAGAGGAGATTTGGACTTCACAATTTCGCAGAGGAGTGTAAAGAGATTTTATTAATCTTGTTGCTGTCTCATATAGGCTGGAATATCTAAATAATCAGCATCAAAATCTCCACCAACGACAAGTCTTGGACGAATTTTTATTTTTTGTACTGCTGGAATTTCACTTACAAAATCTTTATTATTTGTAATATCCTTCTCAAAACCTGTGGCTACAATAGTTATTTTAATATAATTTTCCGGAATAGTTTCATCTGTAGAAGTTCCAAAAATAACTTCAGCATCTTCATGTGCACTCTCATGAACAACATTCATAGCATCTGATATCTCCATAAGTGGAAAATTAGGGTGCATTTTAAAGTGTACTAAAACACCCATTGCTCCGTTAATTGACATGTTGTCAAGAAGAGGAGACTCTATAGCCGCTTTAATTGCTTCATAAGCAGCATTTTCACCCTCAAACTCACCAACGCCCATAAGTGCCATACCTTTATGGCTCATAACCGTTTGCAAATCGGCAAAGTCAAGATTGATATCATTTTCTCCGCTTGAGAGAATTACACCTGAAGTTCCGCTTACTGCTTGGGCTAAAACACTATCTACAATTTTAAAACTTTCTTTAAGTCCAAGTTTTTTATCAATTATTGATAAAAGCTTATCGTTGGGAATAACAACGATAGAATCACTCTCTTTTTTAAGTTCTTGAAGTCCATCTTCTGCAAGTTTAAGTCGTTTTTTACCTTCAAATGCAAAAGGTTTTGTGACGATTGAGATAGTTAAAGCACCGACTTCTTTTGCGATCTGAGCAATAACAGGAGCAGCACCGGTTCCGGTACCGCCACCAAGACCGGCAGAAATAAAGACTATGTCGGCACCATTCAGAGCACTTTTAATTTCTTCATAACTCTCTAGAGCAGAATCTTTGCCGATAGTCGGCTTCATACCGGCACCAAGGCCTTTTGTAAGCTTCGTACCGATTTGAATTTTTGATGCTGCCATTGTTTCTGACAAAACTTGAGCATCCGTATTAATAAGTATCATCTCTATACCCGTAACACCCTCTTTTATCATGTGACCTATCATATTTCCACCGCCACCACCGACACCAACAGCAATTATTCTTGCTCCGCTTACGCTTTTTGTTTCTTCAATTAAAAATGGTTCCATACTTTTCCTCCTTAAAATAACTGGGTCGCCCAGTTCCAAAATTTACTAAATGTTCCAGCTTCATCACTCTTTTTCCCTTTTTTTGGAAGAGTAACCATTGTGCTAATACTTTCTTCAGCCTGTGATGGTGCAATCGGTATCTCATCTGGTTCAGATGTAAAGTCAACATTGACATGTGCGACAGGAGTTTCGTTTGCATGACGCACTTTTTTGTTTACATCTATTTCGTAGGGTGTATATGAAAACGTACTATACATGATAAGCCCGACCGCAGCAGAATATTCTGGATCGCGTAAGTGGTCAAAGAGACCATACACTTGAATTGGGCGAGCTATGCGAACAGGAATTGAGCCAAAAGTGGCTACTGCTAAATCTCTGATGCCTTCCATTTTTGAAAAACCACCAGTGAGTATTATGCCCGCACCTATCTGATCTTTAAGCCCGCTATTTTCTATAAACTGAGCTAAAATCATTAATGTCTCTTCAACCCTTGCAAAAACTACATTGTGAACAACTTCTAAAGAGACTTCATGCGTAGTACTTTCATCACCTATTATAGGAAGTTCAATCAAATCATTTGTAGGCGTTAAAAGAGAGCCATAGTTAAGTTTTACAGAATCGGCAATATTGAGTGGAGTGTGAAGCGCCATAGATAAATCACTTGTTATATGACTTGAGCCAACTCCTAAAAAGTCGTTGTATTTTATAGAATTGCCGGCACGAATAATAATATTACAGGTATTTCCGCCCATATCAATTACGGCAGCACCCAGCTCTTTTTCATCACTATTTAATGTGGCAATAGAGGTCGCATAACCGGTAAGTACAACATTTTCAACTTCTATGCCCGCACCGCGAACAGCTTTTTTGAGATTGTTTAGATTCGATTTTTGAGTTGTGATAATATGCGTTTCAACCTCAAGTCTAGAAGCATTCATGCCAAGAGGGTCTTCAATAAAATCTTGGTCATCCACTTTGAAGTTGAATGGAAGAGCATGGAGTATTTCATACTCATTTGGGATGTTTGCGTTATACAAAGAGGTGTGCATTACTCTTTCAATCTCTTTAAAGCTTATCTCTTTATTTGGAATATTTACAATTCCATTTGAATTTAAACTTTTTGTATAAGCACCGGATATAGAGACAATAGCACTTCTAATATCGCTTCCGGCAACTCTTTTTGCATCAGAGACTGCAGATTTAATAGATTTTGAAGCTAGCTCAATATTGGTTATACTCCCTCGTCTTAGCCCCTGTGATTTTGTTACACCGGCACCAATGATTTGAATGGAGTTGTCAATATTGATTTGAGCAATTATGGCACATATCTTTGTTGAACCAATATCAATGGCTAAAACAGTTCTACTCAACTTAAAATCCTTGGATAAATATCTCTGTATGGTACTTATTTTTTAGACTGTTTATCAAACCTTCGTTAAACATAGCACTTTTTAATCTTGCAATAGTATCGCTTTGATTAGTATTTTCATTGTTAAGCAATTTTTGTTCCAAAATATTGAACAGTACAATTTTTCCGCTTTTTAGGACAATATATCCTTTTTTATTTTGTTGATTAAAGAGATGTGTTAAAAACTCTTTTGCTTCAGTCGCTTCAATATCATTTAATTTAGCTGCATCACTGCTTGTAATAAAATCTGTAACAGTTCCGTTGAATGTGTCCATTGCAGCTTTTGCAGTGTTAAGTAGCTGGTTCTTTTTTTGTTCTGAAATATAGAGTGATAAAACCGCTTCTCTAGCCTCTTCATATGATTTTACTTTTGAAGGGTTTATTTTTGTAAGTTCAAATATAAAATAATCTCCATTAATTAAAATAGGTTTTAAAAATGGAGATGTTAAAGAAAGTTTTTTTATTTTTTCTAATGTTTCAGTGTCGTAAGGGTTATTTGAATCTGAAATAGTTGATGTTTGAACACTCATCCCCTCTTCAATCTTTCCTTTTTTATATGTTATATATGTTTTTAGTGCTAAGTCTTTTGTAGTTTTATCATCAAGTCCCGCAATAACAGCTTCTTTAGCATCTTCTAACGCTAATAGTTTCCCATCTTTGTCTTTCAGATTCGCTTTGTTCTGCTCGTAATACTCATTTATTTTTGCTTCATCATATTTCTGTGAAACTTTGTTTTGCTTGATAAATTTAACATCATAAGTAACTTCACTCATAAAATTTTGTTGTGCCTTTTCCCAATAAGGTTTTAATGCGGCATCTGTTGTGTCGATTTTAATTGTCTCATCCGATAAAACTTTATAGTTTACTTTATCTGCAATATTTGTAACTGTCTTAAGTATTGATAGTTCATTTTCATTTGTTTGAGATGGGAGCAATTTTAGAGTTTTTTGAAGCAATAATTGTTTTTTAACATCGGCTTCGTACTCTTGCATTTTTAGATTGTTTTTTGACAGAACCTCTTTGTAAGTTTCTTTATCAAAGACACCGTTTTTAAAGAAATACTCCTGCGTTTTTAGCTCATCAAATAGCTCTGAATCACTGACCTGTAAATCGTAGCTAGCAGCAAGATTTAAAACAAGGGCTTGATCATTTAACTGCTGTAATGCTTGCTTTTTAAGTCCAAAACTTTTTGCTTTCTCCTCATCAAAATTGCCTTGAAACATTTGGCTGTATTGACTGTAAAGACGAGAGTATGCTTTTTGAAACTCCCCCATCGTTATTTCTATGGTTCCAACTTTCGCAACTGCACCTGCTTTGTCCCCATAGTTGTATTGACCCCAGCCAACAAAACCAGCTCCAACAAAAGCGATAGTTGAAACCCAAATAGTAATTATGAGATATTTTTTATGTCTCTGCATCCATGTAATCATTGATTAGTAGCCTTGAGTGTGATATTTTTGCAATTTTAGGTAAATTCTTATTAAACCTTGATAAACCTCGATAAAGTTTAACGGTGATTTTTGTACTTTGTTGATATGATTATGTGAATATAAAGATTTAGGCAAAATTTAATGAATAATATAGAGTTAAAAGATAGAGATTTGGATGTTTTATGGCATCCATGTACTCAGATGAAAGAGCATGAAACACTGCCTCTTATTCCTATAAAAAAAGCACATGGTGTTCACCTTGAAGATTTTGACGGTAACCGTTATATAGATGCAATCAGCAGTTGGTGGGTGAATCTATTTGGGCATACAAACAGCTACATAAATGAGAAAATAAAAGAGCAGTTGGATTCGCTGGAGCATGTCATTCTAGCCGGATTTACACATGAACCGGTTGTGAGGCTCTCAGAGCGGCTAGTAAAGCTCTCTCCGAAAGGTTTGGAGAAATGTTTTTATGCTGACAATGGTTCCAGCGCTGTTGAAGTTGCTCTGAAGATGAGTTACCATGCGCACAAAAACAGCGGCAAGAACAGAACACTTTTTGTCTCCCTTACAAACTCATACCATGGAGAGACGCTGGGGGCTTTGAGTGTTGGAGATGTGGCACTCTATAAAAAAACTTACGAGCCGCTTCTTATCCGCTCCATTCAAACGCCGGTTCCAAAAGATATGAGCATAGAAGCGGCACGAACAGCGGCATCTGAATTTGAGGAGCTGTGCCAAAGAAGAGCAGGTGAAATCAGCGCGATTATCTTGGAACCATTGGTGCAGGGTGCGGGATCTATGCACATGTACCATGCAGAATTTTTAAAACTTGTCCGTGCGCTCTGTAACAAATATGATATTCATCTCATAGCCGACGAGGTTATGGTCGGGTTTGGGAGAACAGGTGAGTTTTTTGCCTGTAACCATGCAGATATTACACCTGACTTTTTGGTTCTCTCAAAGGGTCTTACAGGGGGTTATCTGCCACTTTCCGTTGTTTTGACAACCAACGAAATATATGCAAAATTTTATTGTGATTACAACGAACAGAAAGCATTTTTGCACTCTCACAGTTATACGGGAAATGCCTTGGCATGCGCGGCTGCAAATGCAACACTCGATATATTTGAGAATGACGATGTTATAGAAAAAAACAGAGCCAGAGTCAAATATATGGGTGAAAAACTGCAGGAGTTTTTAACTCTTGAAAATGTCAAAGAGATTAGACAAACAGGGATGATTTGTGCGGTTGAGTTAAAGGGTTATGCACAGGAGCTTAGAGTAGGGCTGAAAATTTACCAACATGCACTTAAAAATGGGGTTCTGCTCCGACCGCTCGGGAGTGTCATTTACTTTATGCCACCCTATATTATTACAAAAGAAGAGATAGATACGATTATGCGCGTAGCCATGGATGCTATAAAAGAGTTGGATTAGCATGAGACTTTTTTGAGACTTTAATGTGTTAAAATTATGTATTGTTACAAGGGCTAAATAGATGAAGAAAATAGTGGTGCTTTTGCTGATTCCTGTATTTTTGTTCGCCTCACTTCAAAAAGTATCTTTGCAGCTTGAGTGGAAGCATCAGTTTGAATTCGCAGGATTTTATGCTGCCATTGAAAAGGGTTACTATAAAGATATAGGAGTTGAATTAGAGATAAAAGAGTTTGCTGACGGTATCGCGATAACGAATGATGTTATTGATGGAAAATCAACTTTTGGCATCTCCTCCTCCTCTTTAATTTTAGAAAAATTACAAGATAAACCTATAGTTCTCCTTGCCTCTTACTTTAAACAAAATGCTTTGGCACTCCTAACAAAACCAAATATTAAAACTCCAAGCGATCTTAAAGGCAAAACAATTATGGCTGTTCCTTGGGAGATGGAGCACACGGGGTTGGGGGTCATGTTAAAAGATGCAGGTATTGAAAAAAAAGATTATACATTAGTAAACCACGATTTTGCAATAGACAAATTTGTAAACGGCGAAGTGGATGCTATGAGTATATTTACTACAAACCAGCCCTATGATATAAACAAATTGGGCATAAAATACAACATTCTAAATCCTGCAAATTATGGTATCTACTCTTATGATGTTGAACTCTTTACAAGTGAAAAAACAGTATATAAAAATCCAAAAATGGTGCAAAAATTTATAGATGCAACCAATAAGGGATGGGAGTATGCTTTTGCAAACAAAAATGAAATTGTTAATTTAATCTATGAAAAATATTCAAAAAGAAAATCGAAAGATGCTCTACTTTTTGAAGCAAATCAGACCGAAAAAATATTTAGAACACATATATATAAAATAGGCTCTATCAGTCCGGAACTCGTAAAACTCAACAGTGACATGTATGTAAAATTGGGACTAATGAAACCGGACTTTAAAATGGTTGATTTAGATGATTACTTTATTAATAATAGACTTAATAAGCAAGTACAAATTGGCTTAACAACAAAAGAAGAGGAGTTTATTAAACAACATCCGGTTATCCGTTTTAGTGATGTGACATGGGAGCCTTTTTCCAAAGTTGACGGCAATAATTACAGAGGTATATTTAAAGAGTATTACAAATTAGTAGAACAACGAACAGGACTTAAATTTGAGTTTGTAAAAGTGGGAGACGGCATTAATTTCCAACTAGTTCTGGATGCTTTAAAAAATAAATCAATTGACATGATTGATGGCACAGGCAAAACAGAAGATTATGCTCTGTTTGCCGGACCAATCATGCAGGTGAGTTTAGCTATTGCATCCAATAAGGAGAACAACTTTAAAGCAATTGACAGCCTAAATGGTAAAAAAATCTCCGTTGCAAAGGGAAGTACAGCCTCTGAATATCTTAAAGAAAACTTTCCGACTATGCAATTAATATATACAAATGGCATTGAGGATGCACTCAAATTAGTTTCGAATAAACAAGCGGATGCTGTTGTTGATAACATGATTGTCTTAGACCATACAATAACAAACTCTAAAGAGTTTAGAGAGTTTGAATTGGCAAATTTAGGCGATTATGATTTTAATATTTATGCGCTTATACGTGATGATTATGCACTTCTGCAAGATATAATAAATAATGCAATAAATTCTATTACACAAAATGACCTACTGAAAATAAATAATAAACTTTTACAAGCTTCTCTTCAAAAAGGCAAAGAAAATAGTGATATTATTAAACTGACTTCCGAAGAAAAAGATTATCTCAAAAATAAGAAAAAAATAACCATGTGCATTGACCCCGATTGGATGCCTTATGAAGGTTTTGAAAATGGAGAGCATGTGGGACTGACCTCTGATTATTTTAAAATATTTCAAGAGAACTTGAATATTCCGATAGAGGCTGTAAAAACAAAAACATGGCTTCAATCCATAGAATTTGCAAAGACAAGAAGGTGCGATATTTTTTCTTTAGCCATGGAAACACCCGAGAGAAAAAAATATATGAACTTTACTACACCCTATATAAAAGGTCCTCTTGTCCTTGCTACGAGGCTTGATGCCCCATTTATTGTGGACTTTAAAAGTTTAGGGGATGAAAAGATAGGAATTCCTAAGGGGTACTCCTCAAATGAAATTTTGCGAAAAAAATATTTAAACTTAAATATCGTAGATGTTGAGAACACAGAAGATGGTCTGCAAAAAGTAAAAAACGGGGAGATTTTTGGCTTTGTCGGAACTCTTGCTGAAATTGGTTATCTGGTTCAAAAAGAGTTTACGGGTGAACTTAAAATTGCTGGTAAATTTGATGAATTTTGGGAGCTTGGAGTCGGAGTCAGAAATGATGACAAAATGCTTTTAGAGATTTTACAAAAGGCTGTTGATTCTATAAGTGAAGCCCAAAAACAGATAGTTTTGAATAGATGGATAGCTGTAAAATATGAGAAGGGCATTGATTATACTCTGGTGTGGGAGGTTATCCTCTTGGCTCTTATTCTTTTGTCATTTGCAATTTACTGGAATCGAAGACTTTCGCAAATAAACAGGGAATTGGAAGAGGCAAAAGATATGGCAGAAGCTGCTACACAGGTGAAATCAAACTTTTTGGCAAATATGTCGCATGAGATACGAACGCCGATGAATGCAATAGTCGGAATGAGTTACCTTGTAAAACAGACAAATTTAAATGAGCTTCAGCAGGGTTACATAGAAAAAATAGAGACCGCTTCCAATAATTTATTGTC
Source organism: Sulfurimonas sp. (assembly GCA_041662325.1). Taxonomy (GTDB): domain Bacteria; phylum Campylobacterota; class Campylobacteria; order Campylobacterales; family Sulfurimonadaceae; genus Sulfurimonas. The sequence goes on from JBAZSU010000001.1 coordinate 314,896, forward strand.
ACTTCTCAATGATGTTTTAGATTTTTCAAAGATGGAAGCGAATAAGTTAGAGCTAAGTAAGGTAAACTTTAGCCTAATAGAACTCTTGGACAATGTCAGCAACATTATAAATATAAAAGCGGATGAAAAGGGGTTAGAATTTAGGGTGATATATGACAAGAGCGAGAACATGTATCTCTATGGAGACAGTTTAAGAATAAGTCAGATTCTTATGAACCTAGCGTCCAATGCCGTCAAATTTACAAAGAGAGGAAAAGTAGAGTTAAAGGTTGAGCAAATTTCAGATGAGAAATTTAGATTTTCTATCTCTGATACGGGAATAGGGATAAGTAAGGAGCAGATCGATAAGCTATTTTCTTCATTTACGCAGGGGGATGCAAGTACTACAAGAAAGTATGGCGGAACCGGTTTAGGTTTGGCGATAAGTAAAGAACTTGTTCTGCTTATGAACGGAAGAATCTGGATTGAGAGCGTAGTAGGCGAGGGAAGTAAGTTTATATTTGAGATAGAGTTGGTAAAAGCCGATGAACTTCCTAAAAAACATGGGAGCCAGCTTGAATTTTCTTTTCAGATGAGTGGCAAAATAAAAAAAGAGTTGATAAGCAGTGAAAAGAGAGAGAGCCTCTTTAAAGATTTGCAATCCGCAATTATGGGAAGAAGACCTAATCTGTGCGAGCCGATTATTGAAGAGATTGATAGTTATGATTTGGAAGAGAGGGATAGACAGTTGTTTGAGAAAGTAAAAAAATTAGTGAATAAATATAAATTCAGTGAGGCAAAGGAGCTATTTGATGCGAGGTAAGCAAACAATATTGATTGTGGATGATATAAAAGAGAATATTGATGTGCTGGTTGAACTGCTTAAAAAGTTTGATGTCATAACGGCGCTCGATGGGCAGAGTGCAATTGATATAGCATTTCAAGAGGAGAATATCGACCTTGTACTTCTTGATATAATGATGCCCAAAATAAATGGATTTGAAGTGTGTCAAGCACTCAAAAAGAATTCAAAAACTGCAAATATTCCTATTATATTTTTGAGTGCCAAAGACAAAAGCCAAGATATAGAAAAAGGTTTTGAAGTGGGCGGTGTTGACTATATTGTTAAGCCTTTTAATTCAAATGAACTTTTATCCAGAGTCGGGACACACTTAGAATTAAGAGGATATCAAAAAGATTTAGAGGCAAGGGTGAAAGAGGAAATTCAAAAAAATTTAGATAAAGAACAGATGATACACCAGCAGGCAAAACAGGCCGCAATAGGTGAACTTCTGATGCATATAGCGCATCAATGGAAGCAGCCTCTCTCCACTTTGGCATCCATAAATATTTTAAATAAGGCAAGGGCGGAAATGGAAGTTCTTCCAACATTGGAAGAGTTCAAAAAATCAGTTGAGAAGTCCGAAGAGCTTATCATGTTTATGTCTGACACGATAGAGACTTTTAAAAATTTTTACAAGCCATCCAATGAAAATGAAAATTATTTTATTTCTGAATGCGTTTTAAATATATTGTCAATCGTAGAAGCGACCTTCTATTATGACAATATTCAAATATACATCACCTCTATTGAGGAGGAGCAAAATTACGGGAATGTAAATGAGTTTTCACAGGTAATTTTCTCAATTTTAAGTAATGCAAGAGAAATTTTTAAAGTTAGAAATACTGAAGAACCGGAAATTCATATAAGAATAGAAAACAAAAAAATATCTATCAGCGATAATGGCGGCGGAATAGATACCCTGCTCATCAATAATATATTTTTACCATATATCGGTTCAGGAAACAGTACCGGAATAGGGCTTTATCTCGCTAAAAATATAGTAGAAAAAAACAACGGAATTATCACTGCTGCAAACACAAAAGATGGAGCAATCTTTACTATTGAGTTTATAACATGGATGGATTAAAAGAATTAAATCTGCTTTTTTTGGAAGATAACGAGGAGTTTGCAGAGAATACAATTGAGTTTTTAAGTCTCTATTTTAAAAATATTTTTCACGCAACAACGGTGCAAAATGCAATAAAACTTTTTCAAGAAAACAAAGTAGATGTAATTATTTCAGATATAAAAGTTCACGACGGCAGTGGGCTTACTTTTGTACAAAAAGTGAGAGAGACAAACAGGGACATACCTATTGTCATTTTAAGTGCGCACAAAGATGAAGATTTTCTTTTTAAAGCTATTCATCTTCATATCACATCGTATGAGTTGAAGCCTCTTAGTTATGATAAATTCATAAAGCTTTTGGAAATGATTCAAACTATCTTTGAACCAAAACATATACTCAACCTTAACAATGAAGTGAAGTATGATTTTGGAAAAAAAGAGTTTGAAGTTGAGGGTAAATCTATTAAATTGGCAAATCAGGAGATTTTATTTGTGGAGTTGATGATAAAAAATATTGATAGAATTGTGACTACAGACATGATAGAAAGAGCTGTTTGGCAAGAAAAAACAATGAGCGAATCAGCACTGAAAAATTTGCTCTTTAGATTGCGAAAAAAAATGGGTTATGACTTTATTACGACCGTTCAATGTCTGGGGTACAAATTAACTATATAATTTGTACATTTCTATTGACTGAATAAATTAGGCGTTTTGAAAATATCTATTTTCTTGATTCACCTTTGTTATAAAACCTTCCGGAAGAATCATAATGTTCTGCATAACAACATCAAAATGTTTCGATGGATTTTCATACACATTCATAACGATATGGCGGTTGAAAAGAGTAATATAATCTGCTTTAAGCGCCTGTGTTGAATCTGGATGGAAAAAGAGTGCTTTTGCGTTTGGCAAAAATTGAACTAACAGCCCTGTTTTAGTGCAACTAAATTGTTGGTTGCAAAGTTGAGATTCAATAGATAATGACATCTGCTCTTGTGTTGAACGTGAACTCTCTGTTTGAATAATTTCATCACCTGCAATAGGTGTCACTCCCAATAAACCGGTTGTAATCAATGCTGATGCTAAAATTTTTTTAGGCATAAAACTCGATGCACTCATTGCATAACTCCTTCATCGTATTTAAAGACATAGTGAGTATTGTATATGAACTTATTAAACGATTGAAAACGAGTTGCTAAAATAGATATTACATCACGCATCGCAGCAAGAGCACTATATTGATGATAAACATTATGGTAAAAGCAGTTCTGTAAAAAACTATCGGTGACCTTTCTATAATGGAGCTCTCCTTAGAAAAAAAAGCTTTCACATTTTGTGGAGATTGCAGTTCGTAGAGCATCTCGGAGTAGTGCTGATATCGTTTATCTCTGTCAACCGTTATTGAACGTAGAATGATACTATCAAGCCATGCGGGAATATTTTTGTTGTAGGTGCTTGGTTTTTTGGCTTCTCTAAATGAGGGAGTTTGGAAAGGTTCTATCTCGCCATAAGGGTATTTTCCGGTTAGGGCAAGGTAGAGCGTCACTCCGATTGAAAAAATTTCAGTTGTCTCACTTATTGCTTCGTTGGAAAATCTCTCAGGTGATAAATAACTCGGTGTTCCGGCTCTTGTATCGGTTGAAAAAATCTCGGTTATGCTTCCGAAATCTATTATTTTAAACTTCAGATTTTCATCTGCATCTTTTGCAATCATTATATTATTTGGTTTTATATCCCCATGCACCAAATCATATTTTAGTAAAAACTGGGACATCTTCAGCAGTGTTTTTGCCAGCTCAACCGTATCATCTATGGTTATCTGCTTGTGAGTCAGATATTTATTTAAGTCTTCACCTTCAAACGTTTGCATTACATAATAGCGCCGTGTTCTGTTTTTTGGAATAACGGCTTTAGGGAAAAAGTCGGCTTTTAATCTTTTGGCATTCCATGCCTCTTTTACAAAAAAGTCTAAAATAGTCTCATCATCCACCGCCTCTTTAGGGGCGAATTTAAGAACATAGTGCTTATTTTTCTTTGCGCAAAGCCACGTCCTGTCGTTTTGAATAAGTGATTTTTCAAGGATATAGCCATCTATTGTTTCACCTTTTTTCAGATTCTCCGGAATAGGAAGGTTCTGCTGTTTGAGTTTTTCTACTTCATTGGCTTCTAAAATCTCCACAACCACTGCCGTAGTGTCATCTGGGAGATTGTCATCCATCAGTTTGCTGGCTTTTTTGACCAAAGCTGTCGCGCCGAGAGTTATCCCCTCTTCAAGTCTGTTTTCACTCATGATTGTGTAGAGACCATCGCTGCAAAGCAGAATTTTGTCCTCTTTTTGAACAATATTTTCAAAGTAGTAAGGTTCTACTTCATTATCTATCCCTATAGCCTGAGTCAAAACATTTTCATATCCTGCTTCACCCATGGAGTGATCAAAGGAGAGTTGATTTATCTTTTTGCCTCTGTAGAGATAGACTCTGCTGTCTCCGACATTTGCACCATAGAGTCTGTTTCCCTCAATAACTACAATAGTCAGAGTTGTAACCAGCTCACTTCTTTCATAATGTATCATCGACTCTTTGTAGAGAATGGAGTTGATTGATTTTATAAAAGTTTTTAAAGATTTTTCGATGCTCCAACTCTTAGGACGGATTTTGAAGTTATTAATGAGGTATGAAGTAACCCTTGAAGCAGCTTCGGCTCCCGCATCGGCACTGCCGACTCCATCGCAGACTACGGCAACAGTTACATGGTCTATACTCTTTACATCGTAAAAGTCGTCACCTCTGAGCTCTTTACGTTTGGCAAGTGAAAAGCCGGAGGTTTTTATGTTGTTTTGATTCATATTAAATCTTTTATATCTGGATTTTGTATTATATACTTGATATTACGCACCTTTGCAAAAAAAGAGCATTTAGAGCTTTGAAAATCTCGAAAAACAAGTTTTTCGTAGCTTTAGGGGGTTGTAGGGACAATTTGTCCCTGCCACTCAAACGGACGCGTTCGTTTGAGTGCGTAACATCAGTCATACATTATTCATCATCTTTAGCAAATTTCTCATATAAAAAGCTCAAAATCGCTTCTCTGCATCTTATGTACTCCGGATTGCTTTGAAGCTCAACCCTGTTCCTTGGACGGGGCAGATTCACTTCCAAAATTTCTCCGATCGTGGCATGTGGACCGTTTGTCATCATGATAACCCTGTCGCTAAGCAAAACTGCCTCATCAATATCGTGTGTAATGATGATAACAGTGTTTTTAACATTTTGCTGAATTCTCATCAGATGCTCTTGCAGATTTGCTCTGGTGAGGCTGTCAAGAGCACCAAAAGGCTCATCCATCAGGAGTACTTTTGGTTTGATTGAGAGAGCTCGGGCAATTCCGACACGCTGTTTCATACCGCCACTTATCTCACCGGGGAGTTTGTCTTTCGCATGTTCAAGATTGACCATGCTTACAAACTTCTCGACTCTCTCTCTAAGCTCTGCCGAAGAGAGTTCAGGCATTACTTTTTTAACCGCCATCTCTATATTTTGATAGACACTCAGCCAAGGAAGCAGAGAGTGGTTTTGAAAAACCACGGCACGCTCAGGTCCGGGACCTTTTACATGCCGGCTTTCTAAAAGTATGTCACCGCTCGTTTGCGCATCAAGACCCGATATCATATTTAAGAGTGTACTTTTACCGCAGCCGCTGTGCCCTATAATAGAGATAATCTCATTTTGTTTTATCTCCAAGTTCACATCTGTAACTGCTACATAATCCTCTTTTCCTGCAATCGGAAACCGTTTTTCAATATTTATTAGGCTTAAAAATTTCTCACTCATTACGCTCTTCCTTTTTTTGTATAATCAAAATAGTCCGCAATTTTTCCCATGATTATGTCCAGCATGAATCCTATAAGACCGACGACAATAATACCTATGATTATATTGTGGTAATTGAGGTTGTTGTACTCATCCCAAATCCAGAATCCTATGCCGATACCGCCTGTGAGCATTTCTGCCGCCACGATAACAAGCCATGCGATGCCCAGAGAGAGTCTCATTCCCGTAAATATGTAAGGAACGGAAACAGGCAATATAATCTGAACAATCTTCTCCATAGGCGAGAATCTTAGAACTTTGGCAACATTCATATAATCTTCGCTCACACTCTTCACACCAAGCGCCGTGTTGATAATAATCGGCCAGACAGATGTTATAAAAATGGTAGAAATTGCCGTTAAATTTATATCTTGAAATATAAACAGAAGCAGAGGCAGCCATGCCAAGGGTGAAACGGGTTTGAATATCTGAATAAACGGGTTGAGTGCATACTGTGCATTTTTGCTCATGCCCACAAACAAACCAAGTGGAACACCGATTAAAATCGCCAAAACAAACCCTGCAAAAACTCTTTTTAAAGATTCCACAATCTGCCAGAAAATACCTTTGTCGTCTTTGTTGTTTACGTAAAAAGGATCACTCAAGACGCCGCTCATCGTTTCACCGTTGGCATTTACACCGCCAAACGCCGCTACATAAGTGTCGCTTGGAGTCGGAAAGTTGTGTACGCTTATCGCTATACTCGACCACACCTGCAATATCAATAGAAAAACCAAAAAAGGCAGAACTATTCTTTTTATCATGTCGTATTTCATCTTTTTTCCTTGTATTTGAGTTTAGTTTAAACTTAGAGGTACCTAGGGTTATCTAGGAGGTTATATATTTTTTATAGCTAGGTACCTGTAAGTTTAAACTTCCGGCATGTGGAACCCGCATGCCGGGAGAGTTATCGTAAATTATTTAATCACAAATTTAGGGTCGGCACATCCTGCCGGTCCATAAGGACATACATAGTTTGGCTGTTCCGTTTTTACCGTCCATTTATTTACTTTTAAAAGCTTCTCTTTAGAGACTTTAGAGTGGCTTACTTGAAAGTCAAAGATATAATCAACAGCTTTGTTCGGGTCATACACTTTGCCATCCATAAACATGTTGTATTTGTCAACACCGTCTTTTTTCCAAGGACTCGGAGGAAGTGCATAGCCTATCTCTTTGGCGACCTGCTCAAACAAATCAGGTCTGTAAACCGATTCGATTATGGCTTTCATATCTACTGCCTGCTCAATCTGTCCCCATCTGTACATCTGAGTTATAAACCACATTCCGTGAGAATAGAAAGGATACGCCGCATAGTAGTTGGCAAAAACATTAAACATCGGATTTGCTTCAGATTTTTGACCTTTTAAGTACTGAAATGTTCCGACCATTGATTTTTCAAGTACATCTACAGGTGAATTCACATAGTTTTTCTGAGCTAAAATCTTAGCCGCCTCCTTACGGTTTTCCCACGAAGTGTCCAGCCACATTTGCGCTTCAATGATTGCTTTCATCACAGCTTTTGTAGTCTCCGGATTTTTAGTAATAAAATCAGCTCTTGTTTGAAGAACTTTTTCAGGGTTGTTGTTCCAAATATCGTAGCTCGTTACAAGAGTAGAACCTTTTTCCATCATAACAACTCTCTCATTCCATGGCTCGCCGACACAGTATCCTTCAATATTTCCGGCTATGAGATTACTAGGCATAGTCGGCGGTGGAAATGGCTTGATAGTCGCATCCGCTTCGGGATTAATCCCTGAAGTTGCCATCCAGTAACGGAGCTGATAGTTATGTGTAGAAACCGGGTGAACCATACCAAAACTTAAAGGCTGATAGTTTGAACCTTCCGCTTTATGTTTTGCATCTATATATTTTTTGAGTGACTCAGAACCAAGAGGACGAATGCTCTCATCCATGCCGTACTCTTTCATGTGATCCATGATGTTGTTTCCGAATGTAATTCCGTTGCCGTTGAAGTCAAGAGATAAAACAGCTTGAAGATTAGCGTTACCGTTTATTCCTAGCGTTGCAGCAATGGGCATACCTGCAAGCGCATGAGAAAAATCATATTCGCCTGAGATTACTTTTTGCTGAATTCCAGGCCATCCGCCGCCCTCTTTAACCACATTTACACTCAGTCCGTATTTCTCAAAGAAACCTTTCTCCTTGGCGACAACGATAGGTGCACAGTCAGTCAGAGCGATAAAACCTATATTTAGCTCTTTCTTCTCTAATTCAGCCAACAGTGAAGTGGTAACTATGGATAAGCCTAAACCAATTACAACGACTCTTTTTAACATACTAACTCCTTAATTTTACATTTTTTTTGTTTCGCTTGGAGAAGTATATCAGCTGCAGATGCATAAATATACTAATAATTGTATAATTTTTATACAATGCAATCTTAGTTTTACATTAAAATATTGTGTATAATACAAATATAATAAACATGGAGTTTTTAAATGATAAAGTCGGTTTGCGGGTATTGCGGAGTAGGATGTGGGATAGAATTTGACAAAGATAAGCTTATAGGGGATGTGGCGTATCCTATAAATGAGGGAAATCTCTGCTCAAAAGGCATTTCTGAACTTATAAGTATAAATACAACTACCAGATTACTAAGACCGCTTATGAGAGAGAGTATAAAGAATGAGTATAAAGTTTCATCATGGCAGGAGAGTATAGCTGCCATCTCAGATAAAATAAAACAAACTCCAAAAGAGAAGATAGGTTTTTATCTCTCAGGGCAACTTCTTACAGAGGATTACTACATTGCAAATAAACTTGGCAAAGGGTTTATCGGTACAAATAATGTTGACACAAATAGCCGCACATGTATGTCAAGTGCAGTGGTTGCCTATAAAAAATCAATCGGTGCAGACTTTGTACCGCTTCGAATGGATGACATATTTAAAGCAAATTTGCTTATTTTAGCAGGAGCGAACACCGCAGAAGCGCATGTAATCTTTCACAACAAAATTAAAAAAGCAAAAAAAGAGGGATTGAAAGTAGTGGTGATAGACCCGAGATTTACCGATACTGCAAAAATAGCTGATATATATCTGCCCATAAAGGTCGGAGGCGATATAGATTTTTTTAATCTTATATCAAAAAGATTAATCGATGAAGAGTTATACAATAGAGAGTTTGTAGAAAATCATATAAACAATTTTGAGTTATTAAAAAACAAATTTAAAAGAGTTCCCGTAACTAAAATGTTAAAAAGAACGGGTCTGACAGCTGAGCAGTTTGAAGAGTTTTTTGAGCTTTACAAAAACAGCGAAAATATTATAACTGCCTGGACTATGGGACTTAACCAGTCCGTTCAAGGGGTAGATAAAAACTTAAGTCTTATAAACACGCACCTTTTAACCGGCAAAATATTTAAAGATGGAAATGGACCTCTTAGTCTTACCGGTCAGCCAAATGCAATGGGCGGAAGAGAGGTCGGCGGTCTTTCAACTATGCTTGCCGTTCATTTGGGGTTTGACAGTGAGAGTGTAAAAAAAGTGTCAAAATTTTGGAACACTGATAAGATAGACAATAAACCTGGGTTGACAGCAACACAGATGTTAGAGGCAAATTTGGATATTCTAATTGTCTGCCATACAGACCCGGTTTACCATTTGCCAAACAGAAATAGAGTTGAAGAGATGATTCAAAAGATTCCGATGGTTGTCGAGGTGAATGCGTATGAAAATAGCGAAACATCAAAGTTTGCACACATCAGACTTCCGGCAGCTCCATGGGGGGAGAAAGAGGGAACGCAGACTAATCTTGATAGAACAATTACAAAACAGGAAAAACTGACACGCACCTCCATAGAGTGCAAACCTGATTGGGAGATATTTAAACTTTTGGCATGTGAATTGGGGTATGAAAAAGAGTTTAGGTATAAACATCCTAAAGAGATATTTCAAGAGTATCAGGAGATGACTAAATTAAACGGCTACATGGATATGAGTGAAGTTTCTTATGATGAACTTAGAAATAAGCCATTTATTTGGGGAGAGAAGATAAAAAACTTTTTAACTCCGGATAAAAAAGGAAATCTCTTTTTTGTGGAAAACAGACTGCTTAGCGAAAAAACAACTCTTGAATATCCCTTTATCCTTCTAACAGGCAGAACCAGAGACCAGTGGCACAGCGGAACAAAAACAAATCTGCCGACAACTCTGCTGAAATATAAAGAGTTGAATTTTTGTGAGATAAACCCTGTTGATGCTGAAAATTTAAACATTAAAAACGGTGAAACTGTAAAAATTCTCTCTATCAGAGGTGAGCTTGTAACTAAAGCCATGATAACAAACGACATTAGAGAGAAAACAATATTTATCCCTATAAGCAATAGAGAAGTGAACTATCTTACAAACGACTTATTAGACAGAGAATCCTTACAGCCTGATTATAATCACAGTGCCGTAAAAATCCAAAAGCACATGGAAGCGCATATTGATTTGCAGTAAATAAATCAAAAAACTATAGACAGGGTAGGTGCGCGCCCTGTCCTTTTAAATTTTCTTATAACTTAATTTTTCATTAACTCTGCTTAGATAATACAATAAAATTACCTCTTATCTTAAGATTGCTGCTATATTGTATAAAAATCATACAACTAGATATTAAATTTACATTAAAATAGTGATATAGTTTTTGAAATTAAATCAGGGGAGAAGAAGAAATGATATTTACAGACTCATTAGAGTTATTGTCTTTTCATTGGGTTGCTTATACCATATATGCAGCAATGATAATATCAGTTGTTGCATGGTTTGGGTATAACCTAGTAAGAAAAGATGCTAAATCAGCCGTGCGTATTCCATTTTATTGGTATATGGCATTTTTAGTTACAGGCGGGGTAGGACATCATATATTTACATATAATACGATTCCATGGGTATCAGAGGATATTAGCAGACATGAAATTAAACCGGATGCCAGTTATGATTTTACGATTGCTAAACATAAATGGATACTTCCCTCTCAAAAAATCATTGTTCAGTGTGATGAAAAAATTCTTTTCAATGTTGTTAGTAAAGATTTAACATATGGATTTGGACTATTTCGCCAAGATGGATCGATGGTAATGCAGATGCAGGTGAATCCGGGAAGCAAAAACGATATTCTTTGGACCTTTCACCACAACGGTGTATTTAATTTGGATTCTACAGAATATTCCGGTCCTGCCCAATATAATGAGCATGGGGAAAATTTAATGAAAATAAATAATATTTTAGAAGTTGTAGGCTGTAAGAATGGAGGTTCAAAATGAGTTTTACAAAGAATTTAATGAGTGGGACAAATTTTGACCATACAAGCTTAAACGCTTTACAAAAAGTTACGCTTCGTGCCGTCGTAATGTCATTTTTATTTTATGGCTTAGTTGCTTTAGAGGGTATGATTATGAGAATGGTGGAGGTTGGAAAAACAGCACAAAATCCGATTCCTGAAATGTTTTTTCAACCGGAACATTTTTTCTCAATTATGACAGTTCACCCAATAATAGGTATATTCGGCTCAACTTATCAGCTTGTATTCGGGGCATTTATGTTTTTAGTTCCTTACTTAACTAAGAAACCGCTTTACAGTATAAAATTAGCCAACTTTGTATGGATAATGATTACCCTCGGCACATTATTGGCTTGGATAGCTGCCTTTGTATGGCAATATGCTCCACTTTATACGCTTTATTGGCCGCTTCCTGCCGATACCGAGCAATTCCATATTGTAGGCGGCATTGTATTTATTGTCGGTGTTGCACTGATTATGGTTGGTACTTTCGGATTTATTTATAACATCTATGCAACTATTTTTGCAAGAGTCGGTGTTCATAAAGATAAAACTACAAAAGAACTTTTAATCTCTGGTTTTGGGATTGATGGGATGCTCAATCTTTTTAATAAACTTATAGGTAAACCTCCCTATACAAAAGAGCCTGCATTAGCACTTCCGGTTGTTGCTATTTTTAGAGGTACTGTTGATACATTTTTAGATGCCGTGGTTATTTTAGGCGCAGGTGTATTGGTGCTTATATTTTTGTTAGCTGATTTAGGGGGTCTTCATTTGGATGTTACCGCCATTGATGCTCTTTTATACAAAAACTTTTTTTGGTGGGGACTTGACCTTGTCGCTGATGGGTTGGTTCTCATCTATGTTGCCGGTTCATGGTATCTTTTAGCTACATTGATTACAGGTCAAAAATTGTTTATGGAAAATGTTGCTCGTGCTGCACTTATGCTGGAGCTTCTTGTTTCTTGGATGGTTTGGTCTCACCATTTACTGGGTGATCAAGGTCAACCTGACATGATGAAACTTATCTCCGGTGAAATGGTTACGGCATTTGAGCTTCTTACTCAAGGTTTGGCACTGTTTATTACTTTAGTCACTTTATGGAAAGCTCGTCCGCTTAAAGTAACCATGGAGTTGAAATACCTTCTTGGAGGCTTGTTAGGTTTTGGTTTGGCTGTTCCCGCTGCAATTATTCAAGCGGACATGGGAATGAACAGAGTACTGCATAATACTCAGTGGATTATTGGAGCGCATGTACATATTGCACTTATTGTAGGTCTCTATATGACTCTCTACAGTGCCGTCTTTGTTTTATGGCCAATTGTGACAAATAATACACAGTTATACTCTAAAAAATTGGCAAATGCCCACTTTTGGTTACACCTCATCGGCGGTATCGGTATGGGTGCATTTATGGGCATGGCAGGACTTGACGGCATGCTTCGCCGTCATCTTTATGTAGACGGACAATTTCAAACTGACATGATACTGGCAGCTGTAGCCGGAAGTATGTTGCTTTTAGCTTGGGTACTCTTTTTATACAATATTATTATGAGTGTTGGATTAAAAGGTCTCATAGGTATATTTTTACCTGCCAAAGATAAAACAGCTTCTTATGGCATAGAACCGGAAATTGCATAAAATTTCATAAAAGCAGCCCTTTTCTTGGGTTGCTTTTACTTTAGGATAATTCTTGATAAATTTAAACAGAGTGGCTCATGAGATAAAAACTGTTGGTTTGTATGACTTAATTTTACAAGATGTATGTAAAATTTCTTCAAATACTAAAGTGAATGAAGAGAAGATATTAAAGGTTATAGAGGAAAATCCACAACTTTTAAAAGAGTACATGCAAACAAATGTTGAATATAATTTAAGCAACATTCATTTGCGGGATATAAATCTGAATGATTTAAAATATGACTGCAAATTCAAAGCTAAAACGGTAAATAAAAATCTATCCCATTTAAGAGAGATAGAAAAATACACACTGGATTTTGAACAAAGTTCTACACTTGTTATCATCTTTTCAATCGAATTTTTTGTACTTTTTTCCGTGCAATATTTTATAGTTTTACTCGACCTAAAAGAGTGGCAATTATGGATATACGGTCTTTTTGCATCCTCTGTATTTTTTGCTTGGCTTTATGCAAGAAAACAAAGAAAGCTTTATGCAGCAAACAAAAAAATATATGATGAAAAATATAGAGATACTCTGAATCTTATACATGAACTTGAAGGCAAGCATTGCATTACAAAGAATGAACTTTTGATTGATAAGTGTGAAGAACATGTCTAGTGCTATCGATATCGTATATGCAAGGATAGTTGACACACTGCTGTTTCATAGTGAAATAGTACATAATCTCTGAATACTTCTGCCAATCATTGAGATGAAAAAAATACTTACAGATATAAGTCAAGACAGAGTATTATCTCCTTTGAATCATGTAAAAATCTTTTTGAAAATGTCCGGCACATATTGCCTGATGCGCTGGAGATATATTTTTGTGAGATAAATATACCATCTTTTGAATTTTTACATATGTAGTAGTAATCTTTGAGTGAATAATCTTCTCCATGCACAGAAGGTTCATAAAAGCCTCTTTGTTTTGTTAGAAGAGTTGTTTCACCTATTTGCGTAGAATCATATGAATTTATAAAATAGAGTGCTTCAACAATTTGTACTTCCTCCAATATTTTCAGTACTTTTGTGCTTTGAATATTTTTAGTTTTAGTGATAATTGCAATAATTTTTTCCGAGATATTTAAGGCTTCCAATTGAAGATTATTTTTAACTCTTATGATAGACTCTAAATAATCTTTATGTTTATATCCAATAGTTTGAATTTTATTGACTACCTCTTTGCAATCAGCTTCACCGACAGAGGGATATGCAAAATAATATCCTTGAAACAGGTCTATTCCGAAGTTTAAAGATTTTAAAACTTCACTGTCATCTTCAACACCTTCAGAGAGAGCAATAGCACCAATTTTATAGCACATATTGGCGATTGCGCCTAATATAGCTGCATTTATATCATTTGTTTCTATATCTTTTAAAAGTGATTTATCTATTTTAACAATATCCGGTTTTACAATAGAGAGTCTGTCAAATTGTGAGTCGCCTGTGCCAAAATCATCAATCGCAATATTAAACCCTCTCTCTTTATAATAATTTGAAAAATCTTTGAGTGACTGAGTGCTCTGTATCTCATCTTCCTTCACTTCTAAAACGATATTTTTTGTAGGAATATTTAATGTAGCAAGCACCTCTTCAAAGGAGTATTGTTCGCTTTTAAATGCATTATTAATAGAGGATGATTCGAAATTTAAAAAAAGCAGTACCTTATTGTCTCTGTCGTAATAGTCTTTAAACTTTTTTATAGACATTATTCTGGCTAGCTTATCTAATTCTAATGCTAGACCAGCGGCTTTAGCCTCTTCAAAGAGGATATTCGGCGGTATGTAAATATCATTTTTGTATCCTCTTAAGAGTGCTTCATATCCAAAAATCTTTTTCTTTTTTATAGATACAATCGGTTGAAAATATATGTCAATATGGGTAATGCCAAGTTCTTTAAAATACAATTTTATATCCTTTTTTAATAGCTGATTTGATTACGCCGATTTCGTTCTAGGAATCATATGTGTCTGATTCGGTTCTACTAGACTGCTGTTTATTTTTTCAATGCTTAAAATACTTAAAACATCTTTACTGCCGGATTCTTTAGACGGGAACACGATACTTTGAATAAGTGTTCCGTTTCCTATGACATACTCTTGCAGAGGTTTGATGTCATCTATGCGTATCTCAGGAATATCGCTGAGAGAATTTACAAGTATTCCTATATATCCTCCCTCCTTACCGAACTTCAGAACAACTATTTCTTCATACTTTTGCTCATTATGCTCTTTTATAAAACCTTGTATATCAATGACTGAAATAACACTCTCTTTATAGATAATATTTCCTTTAAAGTGATGGTCATTGTCCATTTTAATTGTAGATATTAAATCATTGATACAGACAGCTTCAACAACATCCGATGCCCTTACACCCAGCCACTGCGAGCCAATCATAAATGATGCAATGTCAACACAATTTTCGGTAATATCCGTAGATATATCTTTTTCAAGTGCAAACTTTTCATTTACATATACTTTTGTCTCCTCTACATCACTTATGTAAGAAAAAACAAAATTGTAAACATTGTTTATATAATCATCCTTTTCGCTTTTAAATTCACGGTATCCTTTGGAACATTGTGCACCAAGCGCATAATATGTTTCGTTAAATTCAACTATTTCGCTGAGTGACTCTCCATTTTTAAGTTCAAAAAACTTTTTATCAATGTTAAATAAACTGCCGGTTGAGTATTCATCACTGTTGGATGCAATAATGACTTGCTCTTTTGTCGTAACAACACAAATGAGCCCTTTTTGAACACTTCCGTCATGTTGTTTTGGAAGAGATTCTTGAATCATCGCCTTAAACTGCACTTGAGAGTCAAATACTATACCGATGCCGCCGACTACGTTTTTTTCATTTTCCAGTGAGAGTATGGGTGCGTTATAAATATATGTATGTTGAAAGTTGTATAAGTTTGACTGCTCAAAATCCGATACGAAGTATTTGGAGGAATCTATACTTTTTAACGTATTGTTCACCCAGCCGTTTGATAATTTACGCCCGACTAAATGTGCCTCATCTTGATTTGAAACAGAAATAACCACACCATTTTTATCATAAAGGAAGATATTTGTATAAACCGTATATAAATCATTAATGTATGTAAGAATATTTTGTATATGTTCGCGCTCAAATGCATTAATCTGTTCATTTTCCAGAGTTTTTCTAAAGTCCGGTGTCAAAGCCCACCATCTACAGTCATTTGCTCTCTCATAGAGGTTTCTGTCCATAATATCAAGTATAAGGTCCGCTAAAAAGAGGCTGTCGCCAAGAACCATGGTTTTAGTCAGGTTTGCCATGGAAGCACCTATTATATCTTTGGTATTTTCACCGGTTTTGCGTATCTCCTGGAGCAGGGCTCTTGAGAATTGTTTGTTATTGTTGCTGGAATTGCTCTGTTTAATATTGCCGTTCCAGATTGCTCTGTTGAGGTTATGCTGGATATTATTGGCTTGCACGGGAATATTTTTCAGACTCTTTGAGAATTGATTGCCATGCTGTAGAATTGCTAAGAGAAGTTCTTGTGTTATTTCAAAATCCTCATCCCCTAAGTGTGAAAAAGCATGCTCAATGGGTACCATGATGTGCCCATACCAGCCAAGACCCAAAAAACCTTGGTATCCGGTGGTTTTGCAACTCTTTGCAATGTAGTCTCTTCCTCCAAAAGAGACGACTTTGTAATTACTATCTAAAACAGTACTAAGTGTCGCACCTATTGGAATGTGATACATGTCGCTTGTAGCTATAACTTCGCAGTTTTTATTGAGCAGCGTAATGCACTCTTTTGTTTTAGGATTCACTAAGTTGTTGAATATCTCTTTCATCTCGTCTTCAAATTTGAAACAGAGGCATAAAACGCCAAGCGCTGCAGAATCGCTGTTATTTGTTTTAGTCACTTTATAGGAGTAGACAAGACTTTCTTTGTGGTTTGGCAGGAAATCATGATGTTTAAATGTCTCTACATACTCCCTATCTGTATGAAGCGCCTCTGAAATGACTGAATCATAAGACTTTGCAACTTTGTTTGTATTGTCTATGTTTGCAAGGATGTCTCCGTTTGTATTCATTAAGACAATATCAAAATAGACGCTGTATTTATCGACATACTCTCTAAAGCGTTTTTGCATCTCTTTAAAGTCTTTCTCATATCCATCTGTATATTTTGTGTGGTTGTTGAGTAGAAATTCTCTGATTTTTTCGTCTGTCGCTAAAAAACCTATGTCGGCAGTTCGCTCAAAAAGATTTCTAATCACAATGTCAACAGCCACTTGAGCTTTAGAATTCATTTCGCTTACACTTTTTTTAAGCAGTTCAGTTGCCAAATAGTTGATGAGTTCAGAAGATAGAGCGGTAAAGTTGCTTTTGATTTTACTCATGTTTACACCTGCATCTCCAAGTTGGCTTAGGAGTGAAAGACTATCCCAGTTTTTGCTGATGTCGTCTAGTTTTTCTCTGCTCTGCTCAACTGAATCCATATGTTTGATAAACGGAAGTAACTCGGATGATATCTGAAAATTTTTATATTCTATAAGAGATGAACTCATAATTGTCCTTCTAAAGTATTTATTGCTCGAATTATATACACCTGATTTTTTTTATTCAAGAATTAATGTATAAAATTTAATCAGTATGAGAACAGACAATATGTAAACACCATTAGATAATTCGCCAATTATTGGCTCTAGGATAGATTTTTATCTGCGCTGAGCTATAATTCGCTCACAAGGAATTAACTACATGTCTCAACCAACCTACAAATCAATCAAAAAAAAGTACTACGATATTATAAGTGTAGCAACGCGCACAAAACAGGTAGCGCACCATGTGCAACAACATGACAAAATCACAATGTTTGATAAAATCATTAAAAATAATGCGGATAAACTGATTGTAGTTATTACAAAAAGCAAACGTAAAGCGGACGAACTAAGTGCCTACCTTACAGCTGAGAATATTAAAGCTAAATCAGTACATGGAAACCATAGAACTTCAGAGCAAGAAGCAGCAGCAGAAGCTTTTAATAAATCTGAAATAGATGTTCTTATCACCACCGATACGATTTTGCAAACGCTGGGCTTAGCCAACGTGCCGATGATTCTAAGCTATGATATTCCTAATCTGGTAGAGAACTATTTTATACGCATTGGTCATCTTAAAGAAGTGGGTGAATCTATCGCTTTTGTAAGCTCAGAAGACAGAGGACAGATAGCTAGCATAGAGCTGCTTATGAAACAGGAGATTCCACAAGAAAAGGTCGAAGATTTTACAGCGACACGTCCTCCTCGCATAGATAAATCTAAAGATAAAAAAAAGAAACCGCGTCACAGTAAAGTGAAAAAAGAGAGTAAGTCGAAAGAGGCATAAGTGTATATTTATAGCAATCCGGATGACTAATCATCCGGATGTAATTTAGATATGAATTTAGATTCTTCCGCCGGCAGTAATGCCCCAAGTAGTTCTCCATCTGGTTTTAACTAAACTTATTCCCATAAGAGCGACAAGAACAACTGCTGCAAATATCATGAACCCTGCTGAGTAGCCATCAAACGCGCCTTTGCTCCATCCAAAAGTGTTGATGAGTGCTGTGCCTCCAAAACCTCCTGCCGCTCCGATGATGCCTGTCATAATTCCGATATCTTTGCCGAATCTTTGCGGAACCAACTGAAACACTGCACCGTTTGCCATGCCAAGGTTAGCCATGATTAAAAACAGCACAAATATTGCAAAGCCAAAAGGCAGAGTAATCGCCGCACTTAAAATTGCCAAAAGTACAACCGTGCCAAAAAATAGATAGAGAGATTTGATACCGCCTAAGTGGTCTGCTATAGCTCCGCCTACAGGTCTTAAAATTGCACCTGCAAAGATACAAAGAGCACCGAAATATCCTGCTACTACTTTAACATTTCCCTCATTAAGCATGTCCAAACCAAAAGCACTCATGTCAGCTTGATATGTACTCATAAGATAGACTTTCATATATCCTGCAAATCCTACGAAACCGCCAAAACTTACCGCATAAAAGAGGTTAAACCACCAAGTATCTTTGTCTTTAAGCAATTTACCGTAATCTTTAAGTTTTTTAGGGCGAACCGTATAAACCTCTGCCGGAGCATCTTTCGCCATAAACATATAGGTTACAAAAATAATTGAAGATAAAACCGCGCCGACTAAAAACACGGACTCCCATCCCCAAAGCTCTGCAATTTTTGGAGCAAACAAGAAGTCGATTACAACACCGATATTTCCGGCTCCTGCAATTCCCAAAACTACCCCTTGAAGCTTTGGCGGATACCATTGACCGGCTTGTGGAAGAGCAACCGCAAAAGATGCCCCTGCAAAACCAAGACCAAAAGCAACTACAAGAAGTTCATCATAAGTAATTCCGGCACCTCTAAAGTATGCATAAAAAAGTACAGCAATAACTAGAGCCTGTGAAACCAGTGCAGTCTTTTTCGCACCAAACTTATCTACACCAAAGCCAAGAACAATTCTTAAAATCGCACCTGCCAATATAGGAATAGATAAAAGAGTTGCTTTTTGCCCCTCACTTATTATAAATCCGCCGACTGCCAATGCCTCGGATATCTCTGTTGCGAGCGGTCCGAGCATTGTCCACACCATAAAACTAAAATCGAAGTACAAAAATGCTGCCAGCAGTGTCGGCCAGTGCCCTTGTCCTTTTAACGCTTTAAATCCTGCCATCTTATTTTCCTTTAAACTTAATTTTTCATTAAGTATTTTTGAGTTGTAAAAGTATATCCCCTTTCTAATCAGTAATTAGTCATTAAATTGTATAAAAATCATACAGTTACTATTAATTTTACATTAAACTAGTTGTTATAATTTTCATAACATTACATAAAGGAGCATTATTATGGAAGCACTACAAAAAATAAGTGAAGCAAGAAATAAAAAACTTAATAAAATAGAAGAGATTAAAAACTCAAAAAGTCCGTTAGAAGCTTTTGAAAAACTTCAAACATACGCAAAAAACGGGTATGACTCTATCCTTGATGAGGATAAAAAGTACTTTTTAAAATGTTTTGGAATATATGACAGACCTGCAACCCCTGAGCGTTTTATGATAAAACTTCGCATCCCTGGCGGTCATCTTAACGCTGAGCAGGCGAGGGTAATCGGTGAGTGTGCAAGAGATTACGGAGAGGATTATATAGATTTGACAACAAGAGCCCAATGTGAACTGAGATACCTTAGAATTGAGGATATGCCGACTCTTTTAAAACGACTTTCATCTGTTGGAATTGACGCATTCCAAACAGGCGTGGACAATTTTAGAAATATCTTAAATGACCCTTTGGATGCATTGGCATTTGACAATGTTTTGCCGTCTCAGCCGCTTCTTTTAAAACTTCAGAAGATGTTTTTGTACTCTCCTGAATGGATTTCTGCACTTCCTAGAAAGTTTAATACGGCGATTACGGGTTCTTTCTCAAACAGATGTAATATTTATGGGCATGACTGCTCTTTTGTGCTGGCTCAAAAAGAGGGCAGTTACGGCTACAACATGTATCTAGGCGGAAAAGTCGGCACTATCGCAAAGAGTGCGGATATATTTTTAAAAAATGAGGAGGAAGTGTTAAAAGCCTTTGCCTCAATAGCAGATATATTTAAAAGATTCGGGTTTCGTGACAACAGAAACAAAAACAGGCTTTACTTTCTCATAGAAGCAGTAGGCATGGGTGAGATTTCGAGTGCCATTCGAGAGAATGCGGGAGTAGATTTCGCAACTGCGGGAGAGACCATGACAAAGATAGATTTTTATGACCCCGATCAGGGAAAAGTACAGCTTAGTGACGGCTCATTCGCTGTGCATGTGGTTATTCCTTCGGGCGTATTCACCGGTTCTGCTATGATTGAAGCAGCAAATCTGAGTGAGCGTTACGGAAATAAAGAGATACGTTTTGACATGGAACAGAGTCTTTACCTTTTGGGTGTTAAAGATGTTGAGATACTTTTAAAAGAGAGTTTTTTTGAGCGATATAAGAGTGTAAATACTCCCTATTTTAATCACCTCATAGCATGTGCGGGAACAGCGCATTGCCCCTTTGGAGTGATTGAAAATAAGAATGATGCAATTCAAATGTCAACATATTTGAACGAGAAAGTAGCGTTAAAGTCTGGTAGAGTCCGAATGTACTGGTCTGCATGCGTAAAAGGGTGCGGAATACATGGTCTGGGAGACATAGGATTTGAGGGATGCAAGGCAAAAGTTGCCACAGAAACGGAAGACGGAGTTCATATCAGTCTTGGCGGAAAGCTTATCAGCGAAGGAGTCGAGGGTTACACGGTTGTAAAATCTGCACCTCTGAGATATGCCAAATATTATGTTGAGACTCTTATGCTGGAGTACAAAAAACATAAGGGTGCGAGTGAGAGTTTTGAGCAGTTCCATGATAGGGTTTTAGCACAATATACATCGGCAAATATCGGTTTTATAATGCAGCTTGGAGCCTATTTAAGAGAGAAAAATATAGATATTGAGTTGGGATTTCAAGCTGATACCAAAACAGGAAAAAATGAGGAGTTTGAAGTCTTCGAGTTGGGCAGAAAACTTTATGCAAAATTGACGAAAAAAGAGGCATATTCCGCTTATGACAGATTTACAAATGTATTAAAAAACGAAAAGTTAGAGAGTGTAAGAGACTTAATTCCACATGCCGATGGAAATTTGGCGCAGATGTGCGAAAAAATCTTGGATACAAAAGAGGAGAGCAGAGCAGTTGTTTTTTCTGAATTACTACCTTTTATAAGTTTGTAAAAGGTAGTAAGTAGATTATTTAAACCAGCTTTTCATCTTATCGATTGCAGAGTCTAAAATTCCTTCATGCGGCTTTGACTCCTCTATGCCGAAAGAGTCTTGCAGCTCTTTTAAAAGGGCTTTTTGTTTATCGTTTAGCTTCTTAGGATAAGTAATATTTACCTGTGCTACAAGGTCGCCTTTTCCATGTCCGTGAACATCGGCTATTCCTTCGCCTCTGAAAGTGAAGTGCTGCTTATCTTTTGTCCCGATGTCAAGTTTTAAATCGAGCTCCCCTGTGAGTGATGGGATTTTAAAACTCTCGCCTGCAACGGCCTGAGTAAAAAACACAGGGATTTCAATGTAAACATCATTGCCGTTTCTGATAAAGTGCTTGTCGGCTTTGACCGTAAATGTGACATATAAATCTCCGCGAGTTCCTCTTTTACCAATGTTTCCTTTGCCTGAAACTCTTAGACGGTTATCAGAATCTATACCTGCCGGAATTTTGATAGTAACTTTCTCTTTTATCTCTTTGTATCCCGCACCCTTGCAGCTTGTGCAAGCCTCAGCCGCAGAGCTGCCAACTCCGTTACATACCGGACAGGTTTGAGAAAATGTCATAAAGCCTTGTTTCATGTAAACCTGACCCTGACCGCCACATTGCTTACAAGTAGCAAGTTTGCCATCTTTTGCACCCGTGCCTTTACAGTCTGTACAAGCATTTTTATATGAAAACTCTATCTCTTTTTCACACCCGAAAACGGCTTCATGGAAGCTGATTTGCATGTTTATATTCATATCAAGAGAATATTTTTCCATATCTGCAGGATTCTGGCGGCTTCTGCTTCTACCTCCGCCAAAACCGCTGAACATCTCCTCAAACATAGAACCTAAATCATCAAATCCACCGGATGAACGACTCGAACCTCTGCCTTGAAGACCCTCTTTACCGTAACGGTCGTAAATACCTCTTTGCTTGTCATCGCTTAGGCACTGGTAAGCTTCATTGCATAATTTAAATTTGTGTTCAGCATCGGAATCACCCGCATTTTTGTCTGGGTGATACTTTTTTGCCATCTCTCTGTACGCTTTTTTTATCGTCGCTTTGTCTGCAGTTTGCGTTACTTCTAATATTTCATAATAACTTAAATTTTCCATTTTGTCCTACATAATTCAATATTTTTTTGGAATTATACCGTTTTTGCAGTTTAATATTAGTATAATTCCACTCATGAAATCAGCAATTTACTCATTATTAACCGCACTATTGTTCTTTGGTTGTTCAAATCAACCAGAAGTTGCTCAAAAAGATGAAATTGTCATGTCCTCCGATATAAAGCAGTGTATTGACGAGAATGCAACCAAAAGCGATGATAGTGCCCAAGAGAGTGCACAAAATGATGATAATGCTTCAGAAGATGTTTCACAGACAGGTGATCAAAAAGTTTTATGCAGCTCACTGCCGAAAACACATCTTGTAAAAAGTACTTTTAAAGAGCTTCCAAAGTGGGAAAAAGAGGATTATAGCTCTGCATTAAAAGCATTTGTTGGGAGTTGCAATACAAAAAAAACACAAAAAATGTATGGAGATCTGTGCGTAAAAGCCAAAAGTGCCAAAAATGCAAAAGAGTTCCTCCAACAAGAGTTTGAACCCTACGAGATAAAAAATGAAAAGAAAAAGGATGAGGGTTTACTGACCGGCTATTATGAGCCGCTTTTAAACGCCTCTCTTACTAAACATGGCAAATATCAGTACCCTATTTATAACACTCCGGACGATTTAATTACGGTTGAATTAAGCTCTATCTATCCGGCGCTTAAAGATTATAGACTCAGAGGCAGACTAAAGGGCAAAAAACTGGTTCCCTACTACACAAGAAAAGAGACAAGTTCTAACCATATAAATGCGGATATTATCTGCTATTCTGACTCTAAATTGGATATCTTTTTCTTGGAAATACAAGGCTCCGGCAGAGTTTTGCTAGATACAGGTGAGACGATATTTTTAGGTTTTGACAACCAAAACGGACATAAATATAGGGCGATAGGGCGCTATCTGGTAAAGATAAAAGAACTGAAAGTCGAAGATGTTACTCTGCAAAATATAAAAAAATGGCTGATAGCACATCCTGATAAAGTAGATGAGGTGCTGAATTATAATGAGTCGGTTGTCTATTTTGAACAGAGAGACAAAGCAGCAACAGGTTCATTAGGTGTTGAACTTACGGCAAATCGTTCTATTGCGGTGGACCAAAGATATATTCCCCTAGGGAGCATGTTGTACCTAGATGCGGGCAAAGATAATATGAACAGAGTAGTTTTGGCGCAAGATACCGGCGGTGCAATAAAAGGTGCAGTGAGAGCAGATATGTTTTTAGGGTACGGAGAAGAGGCTATGAACAGAGCAGGGGAACTCAAAGCAGCGCTTAAACTTTGGATTTTGCTTCCAAAAGATGTGGTTGTAAGCAGTTTATGAGAAGAGGCTCGCATGATAAGTTTAACACTCTCGTAGAAGCTCTTCAGGAGTTGCCTACCATAGGAAAAAAGTCTGCCACACGACTTGCATACCACATGCTGATGAAAGATAGTTTTGTCGGAATGAAAATTTCACATGCCATAGAAGATGCGCTGGGAACGCTCAAAAAGTGTACTGTATGTGGAGGAATGAGCGAAGATGAACTCTGTTTTATCTGCTCGGATGAGAGGCGAGATGCAACCATACTCTGCATCGTAGAAAATGCAAAAGATATTCTGCTTTTAGAGGAAAATGGCTTGTTTGACGGAAGATATTTTGTTTTAGATTCGCTTGAAGAGCTGCAAATTTCGAATTTGATAAACAGTGTAAACAACGGCATAGAAGAGGTGATTTTTGCACTCACCCCATCAATCTCCAATGATGCTGTCATCCTCTATATAGAAGATAAGTTGAGCGGTCACAACCTCAATTTTTCTAAAATCGCGCAAGGTGTTCCGACGGGTGTCAGTTTGGAAAATATAGATATTTTGTCCCTAACGAGGGCATTAGAAGACAGAGTACACATTTAGGAGTTTATATGAAATACCTTTTTTTACTATGGCTCATAAATGCAGCAATATTTGCAAATGATATACCTGATGTAATAGATTCCGATTTAACCACTCTTGAGATTGAAAAAATACAAAATAAAGAGTCAAAAAATGCCATGAATCATTGGCTTTCAGGCACTTTCGGGCTTCAGCCATACAAGGTAAACTATATACTCCCTTACGGATACTCAAATCAACTTTACAAATCCTACACTCCTACAGATAAATATAAAAGCACAGAAGCAGAGCTGCAGGTAAGCCTGAAGCTCAATGTCGGAAACAATCTTTTTGGTTTGAATGAATCCTATTACCTCTCTTATTCACATTTAGCACTCTGGCAAATTTATTCAGAATCTTCTCCTTTTCGAGAGACAAATTACAATCCTGACGGTTTTGTGATTTTTCCGATTTATGATGAAGACTCCGGCTTTAACCTCAGATCGATAAAGTTTGCACTAGCGCATAAATCAAATGGGCAGGGAAGCAACAGAGATGTTACTTATGCAAAACCCGAAGATAATCTTGGTAACCGTTCAAGAAGCATTAATTATATTTATACAACTCTTAGACTTCAACAAAGCACTCTCATCGCTGATTTGACGCTTATGTCAAGGCTTTCAGAAAGTGAGAAGACAGACGATAACCCGGATATAATGGACTATCAAGGAAATACAGAGCTGAAGCTTAGTTATTTTTCCGGTAAACAAATGTACACACTTATGGGAAGAGGAAGTTTTTCTACAGGTCTTGGAGCAGTTGAGGGTACATACTCATATCCCTTGTTGAATGATGCATTTTTGTATTTCAAAGTATTTAGCGGTTACGGAGAGAGTCTTATTGATTACAATAATGAGATAACTAAATGTTCTATGGGATTTAGCTTTTCGAGATAATTGTAGTAATCTTTTGAAATAAATCAATTAAATATAACATTAAATAATTTATTTGTAATCAAATTAAATGTTCTTTATGATATACTTTTTGCAGTCTAAATGTATATAAAAGGTTGCAAATGAGAGTAGTAATCGTTGGTGGCGGAATAGCTGCGGTCTATTTGGCTAATAATCTTAAAAAACAAAACAGTGGATTGCAAGTATCGGTGGTGAGTGACGAAAAGTATCCTCCCTACGATAGAATACATCTTTGTCGTTTGGTGGATGGCACAGAAGATATTAATGGCATTTCTTTGGTTCTTGACCCAACCGTCAAGCTTGAACTAAATCAAAAAATCCATACAGTAGATAAAGAGAACAGACGGGTACTCTCTGATAACTCTATGTTTAGCTACGATAAGCTCATTATAGCTACAGGTTCTCTTCCAATTTCACTTTTTAATATAGATGGCATCAAAAATGCGGCTCTCTTTAGAAATGCAACTGATTGTGAAGTGATTAAAAATGGTATTATCGGTAAAACGGCTGTTATCGTCGGGAGCGGTCCGATAGGCTTGGAACTTCTTGAGACATTAAACGAAATGCCTAATGTACCAGAGATAATTCTTATTATCCGTGGCAAACACCTTTATGATAAAAATCTCTCAATCGAATCTATTAAAATTATTGAAGAGTGCTATCTAAAAGGCGGAAAAATCAAAATTTCTTACGAAGATGAGATTGTTGATAAGGTCATAGAAAATAATGAAATTAAGCTTCTAAAAACTAAAAAGCTTGAAATAAAGAATCCATTTTTAATCTTTGGTGTGGGGATAAAACCAAATATTGAAGATTTCCGCAACAGCCTCACATGTGAAAAAGGGATTGTAACCAATCGTTACATGCAGACAGAGGATGAAAATATTTATGCAGTCGGAGAGTGTGCCGAGGTAAAAGAGATTGATTTTATAGCAGGACATGTTAAAGAGTGTACTCTGCAGGCCGATTGTGCAATTTCTCATATATTGCAAACTGATTTAAAAGAGTATGAGAGAGAAGTCAGTATAGACATGTTGAAGGTTGGAGAGTTTGATTTAGTTGATGTAAGCAATCCATGCTTTCATGACAATGTTGAGAAGGTTCTAATCACTTCCGCCAAAGATAAGCGTGTAGATGAGTATTTTATTAGCAATAATAAATTACTAAGATTTGTAGGAATTAACTCCAATGTGGATGTAGGATATATTCAAACCCTTATTGAAGACGGCGATGAAGTTGATATAAACTACCTCTATCAAAACAGACTTATCGGTGAGAGAGGAAGGCTGATATGCAGTTGTGAGCATATATATCATCAGGATTTAGTTGATATTGTAGTGCAGAGCGGTATATCTTCATTCTCAGAATTGTCGGATTTTTCACAAGCCGGAAGAGTGTGCGGCAGATGTAAAATAATGGTCGCGGATGTCATAAAAGAGTCGCAACATCTTATAGACCTGAATATACCAAGAAAAACTCCGGAGGATTTAAAAAGAGAGAAAGAGATAGCCGAGGTTGCGAAGCGGATAGATAAGTTTAATACGCTTCATCCGAGAAACAATCTGACTACCGATAATTTAGAGTCCGCCATGGCATCTTTAGAGATTGGAAAACATGAGGTCAACAGCTGGATTTCGATGGTGACGGCAAACATGCAGCTTCATCCGAATTTTGAAGAGGTTGTTGAAAAAGGTATTAAGTCTCTTAATAAAGTACCTATTGTCTGGCTGGAACTTTCCGATTGCAGCGGAAATTCTGAGGCATTTATAAAGTCAAACAATCCAGCTATTGAAGATTTAATTTTTGACTATATTTCACTAGATTATCATGAACTTCTTATGAGTGCGAGCGGTGATCAGAGCGAAACAATTTTAGAAGATATCATAAAGAATCAAAAAGGTAAATATATTCTGATAGTCGAGGGTGCCGTTCCTTTAGCGATGGATGGCAAATATCTCAGAATAGGACCAAAAGGCGAAACTGGAATTGAACTTTTAAAAAAATGTGCAAAAGATGCCGCGCTTGTTATCGCAGTCGGCAGTTGTGCGCTTGATGGCGGAGTCGTGGCAGCAGCACCTAATCCTACCGGTGCCGTGGGTGTCGGCACGGCGCTAGAGCGGAATGATGTTATTAATATTCCAGGATGCCCGACGAACCCTACAAATATAGTTGGGACTCTTCTTTCTTACATTATGTTTGAAGAGTTGCCGCCACTTGATAAGTTTAACCGTCCTCTATGGGCGTATGAGGGAAGAGTACATGATAACTGTGAGCGAAGAGGTCATTATGAGCTTGGGGAGTTTGTAAAAGAGTGGGGCGACATAGGTGCAAAAAAAGGATTTTGTCTTTTTGAGATGGGATGTAAAGGTCCTTATGCGAATGTAAATTGCCCGACTATGAAATTTAACGGCGGTACGAGTTGGCCTGTTCAAGCCGGACATGGATGTATGGGATGCACAGAGATAGGCTTTTTTGATAAATATGCAAATGAAAGAAAGGTAGAAGATGCGCAAAGTTGTAATTGACCCAATCACAAGAATTGAGGGGCATTTAAGAGCCGAAGTTGAAGTGGATGAATATGGGATTGTTCGTGAGGCGTATGTGAGCGGACAGCTCTTTCGGGGCATTGAGATTATTTTAAATGGTCGCGACCCACGAGATGCTGGACTTTTAGCCGGCAGAATATGCGGGGTATGTACAAACTCTCATTTTCGTGCGGCAGTTTCTTGTGTGGAAGATGCTTACTCTTTAAAAATCCCCAAGAATGCGGAAATTATAAGAGATTTAATGTCCATGGCACTTTTTATTCAAGACCATGTCGTGCATTTTTACCATCTGCACTCTCTTGATTTTGTGGATGTAACGAGCGCATTAAATGCAGATCCGGAATTGACATCTGTTGAGGCACATAAATACTCTAAAAATCCGTTTGGGAATTCAAATACACATTATGAAACCGTACTGATAAAACTGCAAAACTTTGTAAAAGCCGGAAAACTTGGGCCATTCGGTAATGGTTATTGGGGGCATTCAGATTACAGACTCACTCCTGAACAGAATCTGATTCTGATTTCGCACTATTTGCAGGCGCTTAAATTTCAGACGAATATCAGCAAGGCGGTAGCTATCTTTGGCGGTAAAACACCGCATCCTCAAAGTATAGTAGTAGGGGGAGTTACGAGTGTTGCAGACATGTTAAATCCTCAAAGATTAAATGATTATCTCTTTATTATCAAAGAGGCAAAAGAGTTTATAGACCGTGCCTATTTGCCGGATATGAAGCTTATAGCTGCTGCATACAGAGGTGAAGTTAAAGCTGGAAAAGGTCGTGCAAATGGCAATTTCTTATCTGTTGGCGGGTATGAGTTTGAGGGGGAACAGAGGCTTTTTTGCAGCGGTGTCATCCATGATCATGACTTCTTAAATGTTGAAGAGTTTGATGAGAGTAAAATATCCGAAGAGGTTGATAGAGCTTGGTATAGCGGTGCTGCATTAAATAATGAAGTTTGTTATACAGATTTGAATGAAGACGGAACACTGAAAACTGCAAACAACAGTGACAAATACTCATGGATAAAAGCTCCGAGATATGATGGAAAAACAATGGAGAGTGGGCCGTTGGCTAGGGTACTCATAAGCTACTCAAAAGATAATAAACTTATTAAATCTTTTGTAGATGAGTTTTTACATGAGACAGATTTGGAGCTAATTGATTTATCTACAACGGTTGGCAGAAACTGCGCGAGAGCCATTGAGACGAGTTATATTTGTGAGTATATCTTTAAACTTGTCTCAAGACTTATTCAAAATGTCAAATATTATGACACGGATACTTGGACAAAATTTGATTTTGCTGCACAAGAAAAAAATACTAAAGGGAGAGCTTTCTTTGAAGTTCCTCGAGGTGTTTTGTCGCACTTTGTAAATATAAAAGATTCAAAAATTGAGAATTTCTCTGTCATTGCTCCTACAACATGGAATGCCACTCCTAAAAATTTGGATGGGTTAAGAGGCGCGTATGAAGAGGCTCTGATAGGGCTAAAAATAGAGGACACCTCAAAACCGTTAGAAGTTTTAAGAGTATTGCACTCTTTTGACCCTTGCCTCGCATGTGCGGTTCATATAATTGACACAAAAGGCAAAGAGTTAAGCAGATATAAGATAAAAACACTATGATAACCTATACTCTACTGATTACTGCTCCACTGTTTTTTGCATTGGTTGTAATGGTGAGTGGGGTTGTTATTAGAAATATTCTTGCCATAGCTTTTGTGATTTGTTTGAGTATTTTAAGTATCAGCAATATTGTTCTTTTTCATGCTCCGTCAGAGATGATTTTACCGCACTTATTTCATAACCTGTTTATTTTACTTGACAGCATGGTACTTCTATTTTTCCTTTGGCAAGGCGTTAAAACTAAAAACTCTCTTGTAAAAATATTTGCCATGTTGCAGATAATACTTTATATTGGAGTTCTCTTTTTAGCTCCAACCCTTATCTCAAACGACATTTTAGTGAATGAAATATCTTCAGTTATGTATCTCATAATTAATATAGTTGGCGGAATAATCATTGTTTATGCCCTCAAATATATAGAGAGCGAAGAGTTTAGCAGAGCAAAGAAAAATGGATTTATAGCCATGCTTTTTTTCTTTTTATCGGTTATGAATTTTATTGTTTCAACGAATAATATTGAGATATTCTTTCTGCTTTTTGAACTGACTACACTCTGTTCTTATATTTTAATCGGCTACCGCGGCGATGAGGTGTCAGTTTTAAATGCACAAAAAGCTCTATGGATGAATCAGATAGGCGGAGTTGCAATTCTTATAGCTCTTGTTTTTACTATACTTCAATATAAAACAGTTTGCTTTGATGTACTCATAGCTAATATAAACGAATACTATCTCTTGCCGATTGTTTTTTTAGCGATAGCGGCATTTGTAAAAGGTGCAAGTATTCCGTTTGATAAGTGGCTTTTGGGTGCCATGGTTGCACCGACTCCGGTGAGTGCAATTTTGCATAGCGCGACCATGGTAAAAATTGCTCCTTATCTGATGTTGAAACTTGCCCCTGCCATGAGCGGCTTTGTTTCGCTTACTATCACTTTGCTTGGCACGTTTGTATTTTTTGCCGCCTCGCTTCTGGCTCTAGGCAAAGATTATTTTAAAGAGATTCTCGGGTATTCTACAATCGCTCTGCTTGGGCTCATGATGGCTCTTGCCGCTATTGGAACGCCTGAGGCTATTGTGGCATGCCTTACTCTTATAGTTTTTCATGCCATCTCAAAAGCATTGCTCTTTTTGCAGGCAGGTATTTTAGAGAAGAGTTTTCATCTGAAATATGTAAATGATATAGACGGTTTAATCAACCAATCACCTCTTGTCGTCTTTTTTATAATTGTTGGTTTTGCCTCACTTACACTTCCTCCTTTTGGGGCTTTTATAGCTAAGTTTATGGCGATAGAAACTATTGCAAGTGAGATTATAAAAAATCCACTCTATGTATTTGCCCTTATATTTTTGGCACTTGGAAGTGCATTTTTGACGCTGCTCTATTTTAAGGTTGTAACAAAACTTTTTGCAAAAAATGTTGAAATAAAAACAGTAGATATAAAAATATCAAAGTTTTACACTATCCCATCCTATCTGCTTTTGATTTTGCTGATTGTCGGTATTTATATCAGTTTTGAGCTGGAGTTACTAAGCTCTTTGGAAATTATTGTGCCGCTCTTTTTAGTTGCGATTGTTCCTCTTCTTTTTGCACTGATACTCTTTAAAAAAGCAGATAGAGTCAAAGAGTATAACTGCGGTGAAAAGGATGATATATCACTCAACATGTACTACTTTCACATGCCGAGTGTTATCAAAAAAGATATTGCAATTATCGCGGTAGTCGGCATGTGCATACTCATTCTGGGGGTGTTATTATGATAGAGATACTCTTAATACTATTTGCACCGTTCATCGGCGGTATAATTTACGGATTTGAGAGGGTCGTTCGTGCAAGGATGCAAAACCGTCAAGGTCCTCCGCTGCTTCAGCCATTTTATGACATGTTTAAACTCATAGATAAGCAGGCGTTTATAGTCAATCCATACCACACTATTTTGGGAATAATGCACTTTGTAACGCTCTGGGTTGTGGTTGCATTTATAATAATGGGGCAAAATTTACTTTATGTGATTTTTTTACATCTTCTCTCCTCCATCTTTTTGATTTTAGCCGGATTTAGTGTGAAATCTGTCTACTCTCATATCGGCTCAAACAGAGAGCTTCTGGCTGCTCTTGCCTATGAACCGATTTTGATTATGATGGCTGTCGGTTTTTTTATGGTGAACGGAAGTTTTGATATAGCGGTCATTAGAGAACATGATGCATCTATTGCATCACTCTTTTTGCTCTTTTTGGCATACTTAATGGTTATGCCGATTAAACTAAAAAAGTCTCCCTTTGACGCCACCGAAGCACATCAAGAGATAGTCGGCGGTGTTGAGATTGAGTTTAGCGGGGTCTTTTTTGAATTTTTGTACATGGCAAAGTGGCTTGAGTATATTTTTGTTTATCTGCTTTTAATGCTCTTTGCGGGAGATAATATTCTCCTTGGAATCGGTTTATTTATTGGAGTTTTTTTACTCTTAAATTTAATAGACAATGCAACTGCGAGAATAAAAATGAAACACCTCATTAAAATAGTTTTGAGCCTTGGTTTAACCCTTGGCATGTGCAATCTCATAGGACTTGCTTATGTTTGATTTGAAAAAATATAGAAAAAAATCACCATGGATACTTCACTATAATGCCGGAAGTTGTAACGGTTGCGATATTGAGATATTGGCTTCTCTTTCACCAAAATATGATTTGGAGAGATTCGGAGTAATTAACACAGGTAATCCGAAGCAGTCAGACATATTTTTAGTGACAGGTCCGGTTACCTACAGAAGCAGAGAGAGATTAGTTGAACTTTACACTCAAATGCCGGAGCCAAAGGTGGTTATAGCCGTTGGAAGCTGCACATGTACGGGCGGAGTTTTTCGTGATATGTATAATGTTGAGGATGGAATAGACAGATATATTCCCGTAGATGTTTACATTGCTGGGTGTGCCGTTTCTCCTGAGTTAATTATAGACGGAGTTGTAAAAGCTCTTGAAATTTTAGAAAAAAAGAGTAAAGAGATGGAGAAGCCGCTTAAGCTCTTTAAAGAGGCAACTTCTGAGAACGGTGTTGTCAATAGAAGAAATGTTGCACTTAAAGTGGGAGAGATTCATGAAGAAAATTAAAGTTTCACTTGAGAGTGTAAGAGAGGAGATAGAGAGTTTTTATGACTATAAAAAGTGGCACTTCTTAACTCTCAATGGCTTGGCATTGGCAGAGAACAAAATGGAAGTTCAGTGGATATTTTCAAAATATGAAGCTTTAGATGAGGTGGTTGTCTATTACGCAGAGATTGAATACACGGATATTATCCCCTCAATTGTTGACATGGTACCATCGGCGATCATTTCACAAAGAGAGATTGTTGACATGTTTGGAGTGAAAGTGGATGGAAGCGAGAAGGGTCTCTATCTTGATGAAGACTCCATGCAGAGACCTTTAAGCGGGTGTTCAATATGAAAAAAACAATAAATATACCTTTAGGCTCACAACATATCTCGCTTTTAGAGCCTGTGAGATTTAAGTTTGGGTGCGAAAACGAGAAGATTATAAGTGTTGATTCGGATGTGGGATTTGTGCATCGCGGTATAGAGCGCGCATGTACTACAAAGTTTAAATTTGATGCAATCGGCTATGTAGTTGCAAGAGTTTGTGGACTTTGTGCCATTACCCATTCACTCTCTTATACTGCCGCAATCGAGAAACTTTTGGGCGGTGAGATTACCAAAAAAGCAAAATATCTGAGAATTCTGCTCTTGGAGTTAGACAGAATTCACTCCCACATGTTATGCCTCTCTCACACTTGTGAAAATGCAGGTTTTGAAGCCATGTTTATGAGAATTATGGGCGACAGAGAGCTTGTAATGGAGATACAAGAGCTTCTAACGGGCAATAGAGTTCAGTTTGATTATATCAATATTGGCGGAGTCAACAGAGACATAAATAGCGAAGTAGCCAAAAAAATTATAGAAAATCTTTATGAAGTGAAAGAG
The DNA here is from genome assembly GCA_041662325.1 of Sulfurimonas sp. Lineage (GTDB taxonomy): Bacteria > Campylobacterota > Campylobacteria > Campylobacterales > Sulfurimonadaceae > Sulfurimonas. The sequence goes on from JBAZSU010000001.1 coordinate 348,517, forward strand.
AGAGTTTTAGGCTATATGGATGAGTTTACAAACAACTGGAGTCTCTCTCTGAAGTTCAAGGGGATTGGTGCTTTATCTCTCGATGATGCTTATATGTTTAATGCAATAGGACCGTTGGCAAGAGCTTCAGGGCTCAATATAGATGTGCGAAATGAGATAGATTATTTACCCTTTAATGAGGTCGGCTTTGCCATGCAAACGCAGAGTGAAGGGGATATAAACGCAAGAAATATTGTAAGATTAAATGAGATACTCAACTCGATTTTAATGTGTGAAAATATTTTGAGCGGATTGCCGGAGGGGGAGATATTTACAAAACTCAAAGGAAAACCAAACGGTGAAGCTATTGTGAGATTTGAAGCACCAAGGGGGGAGTTGATGTATTATGTAAAAGGAAATGGGAGTGCGATGTTGGAGCGTGTGAGAATAAAAACGCCTACATTCGCCTCTATTCCCGCCTTTTCTCATATTTTTGTAGGTCAGGATTATGCAGATGCACCTGCTATTTTGGCATCTTTTGACCCCTGCCTTTCATGTACGGCAAAGTAGGAGTTAGAGATGTTTACTTCATTTGCAAAAGCATTCACTAACCTCTTTAAAAAACCGCAAACGATTGATTATCCGGTTGCTCAGATAGTAAAAGATAAAGATTATAGAGGCCTGATAGAGTATGGGGAAGAGGCATGCATCTACTGCCTCAAGTGTGAAAAAGCTTGTCCCCCGGGGGCTATTTTATTTGTACCGGTAGAGAATCCGCCGGAAAATGAGAAGAACAAAAAGGGTTTGCAATACCACTACAATCCCTATCTTTGCATCTATTGCAGTGAGTGTGTGCGAGCATGTCCAAAGCCGGATGAAGCGCTTTGGCAAAGCAATAAAAAACCTTCAGTCGCCGTTGTGGATGACAGAGTGAATGAGGGTTGGTTTGAGCTTGAAAAGGTTAAAAACTCTTCAAAATAATAGACCTATGATATAATCATTTTCAAAATAGTATGAAGGACTTTTTATGCCGACAATAAGTATGTTTTACGGGATTGTAGTTATGCTTTTTTATTATGATAACAAACAGCATAATCTACCTCATATTCATGTGAGATATCAAGATTCAAAAGCCATATTTGCTATAGATAATGCAGAAATGATTGAAGGTAATATGCCAAATAAGCAAAAAAGATTGGTACAAGCATGGATGGAAATTCATAAAGATGAATTAATCGCAGATTGGGAGTTAGCTATTTCCGGTGAGCAACCTTATAAAATTGAACCTTTAAAATAGGAGTTAGACATGCTTATTGATGTAATAAATGTAAAACCAAAAGATGATTTTATGTTACTGTTAAAATTTGAAAACGGTGAAGAAAAAGAGTTTGATTGCAAGCCTCTATTTGATAAAAAACCTTTCCAAAAACTACAAGATAAATATTTTTTTAATAAAGCGAAAGTTGAATTTGGCACGGTAGTTTGGCCAGATGAAATCGATATAGCACCTGAAACACTTTATTTAGAGAGTACTCCGTTTTAGTGATTTTGATTGGCATGTGGAATTTTTATGAAGCTTGGGTTTTAGTGGGCATTCCACCTCAGGAGAGGATGGAACGAGAAAAAATCAAAGAACTTTATAAATCAGATAGTTATTTGTAGCTTCAATTATTTCAAAATGATAATTTCTAATGGTTATTTCTTTGCCTTTAGAAAGGTCAAATACTAAACTTTGTGTAAATGCAGCTTTCATTAAATCTGATTGGTATTCTCTGTAAGTTAGATGCAACTCATTACCTATAATGCCTGAATAAATTATTTCTTGCGAAAAAGTTTTATCCGTTAATGAAATTTCATTTTTTATAGCGAAAAAAGTTGTTCCTAAATCTTGATTACTTAATGATACTATTTCTTTATCATAAGACAATAATTTTCCATCTTTATCAAAAGTAACATAATACTGATTGGCTTTATTGCTAGATAATACATCTAACGAATTAGAAGATGAATTTGCAATGTTTACTTTGTGTGTACTATTATCTAAATCGTTTATGTGCAGAGGCTCAATTTTATCAACAATAACATCTATCTTTCCTTTGACTGATTCAATATCTTTGACTAAATGCCAATAAGTTCGTTTAGAAACTGTCGTTTTGTAGTCCACTAGTGGACTTCCAGGATTGGTGTATAAATTTTTATTTAAAACATAATTTTGATATGGCTCGTATTTACAATCATTACTAGCGATTAAAGAAATAATAGCAACTGTTGCAAGAGTAGCTCCAACAACAGCCCCATCATTACGCGCATACACAACAGAGCTACTTAAACTTAAAATGATAACAGCATTAAGAATATTTTTTAGAAGACTCATTTGATACCTTTTAATCAGGGAAGGATTTAATTTATATCATTCTATAACAAATATCTTAAGTTTTTGGTTGTATTTATGTGAAAATTTTGTAATCTTTTTTCTCGTTCCATCCTCTCTCGAGGTGGAATGAAAAGAAGTCTAGTGAATAAAAATAAGTTTGAATTGGAAAAATTAAAAAAGCCGATTAAAGTTCAAAACTTCTTTGCATGTAAAGTTTTATCTTATCTCTTTGAAGTTCGTATTTTACAAAGAGTTCGTTCGCTAAAATACCCTGATTCAAGAGCATGTCTGCACCGTCTTTGTAGGTGATGTTTTTTGCAGATGCTAGCTTTAAGAAGGGTGTCAGTTTGCCATAGATGGCGTCCGCTACAAAAGAGGTGTTGTTTAGAATTTCTTCAACTAACGCTAAAGGACATGGAAGTATCTCTTCTTTTAGCCCCGCACTTGTCGTGTTCACTACAAGGTCATATTTTTGAGTTGCATAATCATCCCAAGTGTGGCATGCACAATTCAGCTCTTTAAAATAAGTGAGCCTATCTTCACTTCTATTTAAAACTGTAACTTTTATGTTCTCTTGAATAAATCTATTTGCCAGTGCTTTTGCAGTTCCGCCCGCTCCGATAATCAGAATTGTTTTTATTTGCCCGAACTCTTTGACGGCTTCCATAAAACCGTCTGCATCGGTGTTGTAGCCTATTAGTTTTCCGTTCTCGTTGATGATTGTATTTACAACGCCTATATTTTTTGCAAAACCTCTCACTTCATCACAGGCTTTGAACGCCTCTTCCTTATGCGGAACAGTAATATTTGCTCCGCTTAGACCCAGAGAAAAGAAAGTATCTCGAAGTTTTGAGCCGTCTGTGAGATGCACTCTTGTGTAACATGCTTTATATTTTAAGTTTTTAAAGACAGAGTTGTGCATGAGGGGAGAGCGAGAGTGTGCAACGGGGTCGCCAAAGATGGCAAAAAGTTTTGACATTTAAAACCTTTTAATCCAAATCTTCAAGTGAACTCATCAGCGCACCGAGTTTGTTGTTTACTTCGAGATACTCCAGCTCGTTTTGAGAGTCGGCTACAACTCCCGCACCTGCTTGAAGCACGACTTTATCCGCTTTAACCATGGCGGTTCTGATTGTTATTGCACTATCCATATTCCCGTCAAAGCCGAAGTAGCCTACTGTTCCGCTGTAAAAGCCTCTTTTGATTCCCTCATATTCGGCTATAAGCTCCATGGCTCTGATTTTTGGCGCACCAGTCATTGTTCCGGCTGTAAATGTTGCCATAAAGAGGTCAAACATATCTTTGCCGTCGTCAAGCTTTGCCGTTACATCAGAGACTATATGCATAACATGTGAGAATCTCTCTATGTGCATCATGTTTTCAACTTTTACGGTGCCTGTTTTTGCAACTCTTCCTATGTCATTGCGACCTAAGTCTATCAGCATAAGATGCTCTGCCAGCTCTTTTGGATCATTTAAAAGCTCAATTTCAAGCTCTTTGTCTCTCTCTTTTGTGCTCCCCCTTTTTCTGGTTCCTGCAATAGGGCGAAGGAGGAGTTCTCCGTTTGTGAGCCTTACCATAACCTCAGGAGAACTTCCAACTATGTTAAAATCTTCATACTCCATTAAAAACATGTAAGGAGATGGGTTTTTTGTTCTGAGAATACGATAAAAACTAAAGGGGTCAACTTTGATATTTCTTGTAAAACGATTTGTCATTAAAATCTGAAAAACATCACCGCTTCGTATCATCTCTTTGGAGTCATCAATCATCTTAAAGAATTTCTCTTTGGAGTGTGCAAAGCTGCCTTTGTCATGCCCAATATTTTTCTTCATGTTAACATATTCGTAGCTGCTTTTTAAATTTTGCTCGATTGTTTCAAATTTGTCACTCATCTCTTTGAGCGTGCTGATAAGAGAGATTTGATGATTCTTGTGTGAGTAAACTAAAATCATTTTTGGCAAAATCAGATCTAAATCGGGAGTGTTCAGTTCATCTTTTAAATTTTCCATACTGGCATAAAGCTTTGGCTCAAACACTTTTACCATGTCATAGCCGATATAGCCTATAAACCCATCAATGAATCCAACATTGAGCTCTTTTGCAGCTTGTTTATATGTGGAGGTATCTATGTTTTTATAGTACTCTTTTAAAAATGTAAAAGGGTTCTCCTCTTTTATCTGCTTCATCTGATTTGCATCTGTATAGATTGTTTTGTTATCAATAAATTGTAATCTTTCTTTCGCGCCGATGCAGATGAAACTGTAGTTTCCTTCGGATTGTCCTGCACTCTCAAAAAGATAGGTTATCTCATTTTTGAACATAGATTTTAGTTTAGAATAAACGGCAATAGGAGCTAACTGGTCAAGTATAAACTGTTTAGAGTATATCAAAGCAAAACCTTGTGGAGTATTTGCCCCGGAAGAAGGGGCATGTTTAGAGTTACATTTTTGTTAAAAAAGCACCGGCTTCAACGTTTGCACGAATAACTTTGAGCGCGTCTCTTGCCTCTTGCTCAGCTTTAAACGGACCGACAAGAATTTTGTGTTGCGGTATCGGACCCTTTGTCACATTTTGATAGGTGTAGGTATACCCTTTGTCTGTAATAGATTTTAGAAACTTCTGATTAGGCTCATATTTTGAAAAAGAACCAACCTGAATGTAATAAGAACCGGCAACTAGAGGTTTTTCAGCAGGAAATTTATCTTTTACAGGAGTAACCGTTTTCACTACTTCTTTTGCTGGTGCCTCTTCTTTGACAACTTCTTTTTTAGACACAGTTTCCGTGACAACAGGTGCACTATCTAGGGTTTCTTGACTCTCTTGTTTCAATTTTTTAGCAACATCATCTAAATTATTACTATCTTTATTTTCATCTTTAACAACTTTAACCTCTTCAAAGAGTGGTTCATCCGAAGGCAGTTGAGCCGATTTTAGCTCTGGTTTAGGAGGTAAAACAGCTTGAGGTAAATTGTCCGTTCCATTAGAAGTAACACTATCCATAAGCATAACAACAATAATCAAAATAACCCCAAGAGTTGCAACCGCCAAGATTATTTTTTTATTGTTATTAGCAGCCCCACCTCTGTTTAAGATGATGTCATTTAATTCATTTTTTTCTTGCATAATATTATCTCCTTTTAGTTCTCTGTTCTAATGATACCAGATTTTAGTGTATAAATGTTTTCCAAAAAAGTACACTACATGTGTTTTGACCAAGAAGCCCCTCGTTCTTTTGCATATACATCGTAGGGTATGGTTAATATATTATACTCATTGGGCATCTCATCATTTGGGAACATTCTCCACTGCTTAGGCTGTTTCGCAGCCAATTTCATAGAAATCATTTTGCCAAGTTGGATTGCTTCTTGCAAGGTTGTGTGACCTTTGTGTATATAAACATGAAGATGACCCTCTGTTTTAGATGTATAAGCAGTAAAATTTATGTAGCCCTCTTCACGAAGCAAAAGTTGTGCTTTGTGATAGAATCGCTCCGGATCTCTTCCATTGTAGTCAATCACAATATTTTCAACTTTATTGTTTGCATTTACTAAAGAGTGAGCGACAGTTATCTCACCTTTTAGATGCTGATTGATTATTGCCTGAGTTAATGGTGCTTTTATTTTTTCAAACTTATTATAAAAAGTTCTACCTTTAAAAGTCAGTTTTTCCACTACTGTATCACTCTTTAGCCAATAGTGGTCGCTTACCATTTTTATAAGCTTGAGATCCATTGCCGTAATCATATTTATTTCCTAATAAGTTGATTGATTATAAATAACAAATTTTTGAGCCAATGCTTTTAGTTCTTCTTTTATAGATGCTTGTAAGTCACTGTTGTTGATGTCATCTAAAACATCTGCCATTTTATTTGCTATGAGTTCAAATTCTTTTTCCTTCATACCGCGAGAGGTAAGAGCAGGACTTCCAACACGAATACCTGAAGTTATAAATGGGCTTCTAGTCTCACCCGGTACAGTGTTTTTATTGATTGTAATTCCGGCGTTTCCGAGTGCAGCATCTGCATCTTTGCCTGAGAATTCACGACCGACAAAAGAGACTAAAACTAGGTGGTTGTCAGTTCCGCCGCTTACTACATCGTAACCTCTTTTCATAAGTACTTCAGCTAAAATTTTAGCGTTTGCTTTTACCTGTTTAGCATACTCTTTCCATGCAGGGGAGAGGTTGTGCTTAAATCCAACGGCTTTTGCAGCGATTACATGAACAAGAGGTCCACCTTGAAGCGCCGGGAAGATTGCTGAATTCATTTTTTTAGCAATCTCTTCATCATTCGTCATAATCATTCCGCCTCTTGGACCTGCAAGAGTTTTATGTGTTGTTGTTGTTACAACATGCGCATATGGGAATGGGCTAGGGTGCTCGCCAGCTGCTACTAAGCCAGCAATATGCGCGATGTCTGCAAACAGAATTGCACCAACTTCGTCAGCTATTTCACGGAATCTTTTAAAATCAATCTCTCTTGCATAAGCAGATGCTCCGCAGATAATAATCTTAGGTTGAGTAATCTTAGCTATATCTAAAACTCTATCATAGTTAATTCGTCCATCAAGCTCAACACCATAAGTAAATGAGTGGTAGTTCTGACCGGAAAAACTTGGTTTGCTACCATGTGTCAAGTGCCCGCCATGGCTTAAATCCATACCTAAAATTTTATCGCCGGCTTTAATCAATCCTGCATAAACAGCGGCATTGGCTTGGCTTCCTGAATGAGGTTGCACATTTGCATAGTTACAACCAAAAAGCTCACAAGCTCTGTCTATCGCTAATTGCTCAACGCCATCTGCATACTCACATCCGCCATAATAGCGTTTAGCAGGGTAACCCTCTGCATATTTGTTGGTAAAAACTGAACCCATGGCCTCCATAACTGCAGGAAGTGTAAAGTTCTCAGATGCAATCATCTCTAAGTGGTCTGTCTGTCTCTCTAGCTCTTTTTCGCATAACTCATAAATTTCACTGTCAAACTCTTGTAAAAAACTCATTGTATCTCCTCTTTTTCTTGATTTAATTCTTCATTGTGCTGGATTGGTTTCATCGCTGGAAACAGCAAAACATCTCTTATTGAATGCTCATTTGTAAGCAACATTACCAATCTGTCAATTCCTATTCCCTGTCCGGCTGTTGGAGCCATTCCATAACTAAGTGCTTCTATAAAATCTTCATCCATAGCATGTGCTTCATCATCACCGCACTCTTTAGATTCAACCTGAGATTTAAATCTCTCATATTGGTCAACCGGGTCATTTAACTCGCTAAATGCATTTGCTATCTCACGACCTGCAATGAAAAGTTCAAATCTCTCAGTAATCTCAGGATTTATATCGCTTCTTCTTGCAAGTGGAGAGATCTCAACCGGATACTCTGTAATAAAGGTAGGATTTATAAGTTTATGTTCCACAAACTCATCAAAGAGTTCACCTTGAAGCTGCCCTAAGGATAAGCCATTTTTCACGGATATATTTTTACTTTTTAAAAACTCTAAAATTTTCTTTTTATCATTTACAATCTCTGACGGAACTTCGCCGATAGTGTGCAGAGACTCTATGAGGGGAACTTCACTGAATTTGTTAAAATCAATCTCTAAATCGCCGTAAGGAAGGTGCGTTGGCAAATCTAGGTGGTCAAAAAGATAGAGGAAGTACTCTTTTGTAATCTCTATGAGGTCTTTATATGTTTTATAAGCCCAATAAAATTCTATAGAGGTAAATTCTGGATTATGTGTTGCATCCATTCCCTCATTTCTAAAGTTACGGTTTATCTCAAAGACTGCTTCAAACCCACCTACTATCAATCTTTTTAGGTAAAGTTCAGGTGCAATTCTTAAAAATCTGTCTATTCCAAGTGCATTATGGTGCGTTACAAAAGGCTTTGCATTTGCTCCGCCGGCGATTGGGTGCATCATAGGCGTTTCAACTTCTAAAAAGCCTTTATCTTCAAAAAATCTTCTTGTCAGTGATATGACTTTTGAACGAACCTGAAATGTTTTTCTGACATCGGCATTCATGATAAGATCAAGGTATCTTTTTCTATATCTTATCTCTTTATCTGTGATTCCATGAAACTTTTCAGGAAGAGGTGCTATGGATTTTGTAAGTAGTTTAAACTCAGAAGCATGGAGTGAAAGTTCACCTTGACCAGTTACAAATGGGTATCCCCCAACTTCAATAATATCTCCTACCTCTACATTTTTTTTAAATATATCGTTATAGAAATTTTCAGGAAGATGGTCTCTCGCCACATATATTTGCAGTACTCCACTCTCATCTTCCAATTGAAGAAAGCTCGCTTTACCCATAACTCTTAAAAGTTTTATTCGTCCAGCTACCGTATAGTGTCTGTGCTCATCTCTTTTATTCTCTTTATGCTCAATATCAGAATTCACATTAAGATACTTTTTAATTGTTGTATTTCTTTTTGAGTTGTTGCAGTATGGATTGATTCCGGCATCTCTTAGCGTCTGCGCTTTTTCAATTCTTAGTTGAACAAATTTGTTTTCAAAAGCCAATAGTATTTCCTTTTTTATTTAGTTTGACATTTTTTACAGATTCCATAAATCTGCATCGAGTGATCAGACATCTCAAATCCAAGGTCATATGCAATGCTTTTTTGTCTTTTCTCTATCTGCTCATCTACAAACTCTGTTATATCTCCGCATGTTGTGCATATCATGTGGTCATGATGTTTTTTTGCACCGAGCTCATACTTCTTTCCGGATGCCCCAAAAGAGAGAGAGGTCACCATGTCAGAATCTTCAAGAAGTGACAAAGTTCTGTAGATGGTTGCTATTCCTGTCTTTAACTCAGGAAACTTCTTTTTTATAAGAGCGTGCAGAGATTCTGGTGTCAAATGCTCGTTTGACTTGTAAAGAGTCTCTAAAATCACTTCCCTCTGAATTGTAAATTTAAGAGAGTTTTTTTTCAGAAGTTCCTTAAAGTTAGTTAAAAGTTGCTCATACTCTACAGTTCTGCTGTTAAAGTTTGTAACAATATTGGACATCTATCTATTTACCATCTTTGAGCATTTTTGCATCTTTTGCTGCTTGAGGTATAGCCTCTTTTATCTCTTTTTTAGTTTCATTAACTATGTTTTGCGTTGCAGTGTTTACGCTTTGGGTAACTTTATTTTGTATAGTTGCATTGATATCGTTGCTTATCTCTGTTGGGTCTAATTTCATAATGAAAGAGCCAGTTTCAACCAGAATAGGAAATAACATACTGCTTTTCATATTTGAGTCAATAGTTGCTTTTATGGCATGTATGCTATAGGACGCATAAGCAATTACGGATGCAATAAGAAAAAATTTGCTTGCACCAAAAATAAATCCCAAGATCTTGTCTATTGGACCTAATCCACTTAGAGAACTAAGTTTTTTAAAAATAAAACCCACTCCAATCATAAGAAACCAAAAAAGTGCCAAAGTTGTTAAAAAGCCCGTAAAATTTATAGCGGCACTGTTATCAAATTTAAAAATTAAATCGCTTACGAGCTGACCAACTCTATCCCCAACTCTGGAAGCTACAAAAATACCGCCGATTATTCCGATTAGTCCAAAAACTTCCTTGAAAAATCCATTGACTATGCCCTTTAAGCCTAAGAGAAGGATAATGATTGATGCTACTAAGTCAAAATAATTTAACTCCATTATAATTCCTCTGCTATTTGAAATTGGTCTTTGCCATTTGTTTTTGCTTTATAGAGTGCTTTGTCTGCTCTGTTTATTATCGTGTCTGGTGTATCGTTTTGGGTATAAGTTGTAGCACCGATACTCATAGTTACCTGAAGGTTTTTACCTTTGTAGATAAGTTTACTATTTCTAATTAACTCCAAAAGCCTGTTGGTAATCTCTTTACAGTGCGAGTTGTCGATTCTATTTAGTACGATAACAAACTCTTCTCCACCATATCGAAAAATTTTATCACCATCTCTTAATGTTTTTCTGAAAATATTTGCAATAAAAATTAAAACTTTATCTCCTGCAATATGACCATATGTGTCGTTGATCGCCTTAAAATAATCAATATCTAACATTAAAAGATGAAGCTGGTTGTTCATACTTTTTGAACAAACATCATCAAGATAAGAGATTAACGCTCTCCTGTTAAAAACCTTTGTTAAAGGATCTAGATTTGTCGTCTCTTCTAATACTTTGACCTGATTTGAAAGGTTTGAAATAATACTGTTTGCTTTTTTAACTTCATCAATCATATGAGATTGAATATCATTGAATTTTTCTGTTATAACAGAAATATCTATCTCCTGCTGAGCATACTCAATAATTGTATTCTTGTGCATCTGCGCAAGCTCTTCAAACCTTATGTTCGTATCTTTATAGGATGCTAAACTTTTGTCTGTCAGTTCTTTATATGCATTTGTAAAAGCGGCTCTTGCATGTGTCATAGAATCTATTTCGTCATCATTAATAGTTGAAATAACGTTGACAGAGTCTTTTAAATAATTGATGACCTGCTCTTTGTTTGCATCTTCTTGTTCATCAATTTGTTTTAGTAAATTTTCGTACATTTGAGTAACAAGGGATTTTAAATCATCTTTTTGCATTTAGGCATTTCCAAATAAAATATTTTGCAATTATACATCTATAAGCATAAAAATAACTTTTATGCCATTTTTAGTGTATATAGATATTGTTAACTTAATTAAGCTTTAAATCAGAGCTATTTTAGGTTTTTTTATGTAAAATTATAAAAATTATATCAATTAAGGCATTATATATGAGTATTTGGAGTCCAACAAGTTGGAGAGAGAAACCAATTCTACAACAGCCAACTTATCCAAACCAAGATGAACTAAATAGAGTTTTGGCAGAGCTAAAAAATTACCCGCCACTTGTATTTGCAGGTGAAGCCCGCTCTTTGAAAGAGCAGTTGGCGAATGTATCAGAAGGGAAAGCATTTTTACTTCAAGGTGGAGATTGCGCGGAGAGTTTTAGTGAATTTCATGCAATAAACATTCGTGATACATTCAAAGCAATTTTGCAGATGTCAGTTGTTATGACTTATGCAGGCGGACTTCCTGTTGTTAAAGTTGGTCGTTTAGGCGGTCAGTTTGCAAAGCCTCGTTCGGCTGATACTGAGACAATTGATGGGGTTACACTTGATGTGTATCGCGGCGATATTATTAATGGGGTAGATTTTACTTCAGAATCTCGCACTCCAGACCCACAGAGAATGATCAAAGCATATAACCAATCGGCTGCAACACTCAACCTGCTTCGTGCATTTGCATCTGGTGGTTTGGCAGATTTGCATCAGGTTCATAAATGGACTTTAGATTTTGCTCAAAAGAGTGAAATTAGCCAGAAATTTGAAGATTTAGCTGAAGATATCGGTAAATCTCTAAAATTTATGGAAGCATGTGGAATCAACTCTAAAACATACAGAACTTTAAGAGAGACAGATTTCTATACATCTCATGAAGCACTGCTCCTCCCTTATGAAGAAGCGTTTACTAGAAAAGATTCTTTAACAGGCGATTGGTATGACACTTCCGCTCATATGTTATGGATAGGAGACAGAACACGCCAACTTGATGGTGCTCATGTTGAGTATATGCGCGGTATTAACAATCCTATAGGTATTAAAGCTGGTCCATCTATGGATACGGATGATTTAATAAGATTGGTAAATAGACTCAATCCGGAAAATGAAGCGGGTCGTTTAAACGTCATTGTGAGAATGGGTGCTGATAAAGTTGGCGATGAAAAAACAGGTATGGCTCGACTTATTCGTGCAGTTGAAAAAGAGGGGATGAAAGTGGTGTGGAGTTGTGACCCGATGCACGGTAATACAATCAAATCATCAAACAACTTTAAAACGCGTCCTGTTGATGCAATATTAACAGAGATGAAACAGTTTTTTCAAATTCATAAAGCTGAGGGAACATTTGCAGGCGGTGTTCACTTGGAGATGACAGGTAAAAATGTCACGGAATGTATCGGAGGTTCTTTTACTGTAAGCGAAGAGGATTTATCTTCTCGTTATCACACACACTGCGATCCAAGATTAAATGCTGACCAAGCACTAGAACTTGCATTTTTAATTGCAGATACACTCAAAGACGCGAAAAAATAACCCACTTTAGGTATGAGCAATTCATGCCTGAAAAATTATTAATACATTCTGCGACCTATGGGTCTGTGAATCAGACTCCTCTTGGATTGAATTTTAAATAATGGCAAGCTTTTTAATGTAGAATATATTGCTTGCCATTATTCAGTCTATTACTTTTCACCTCTAATTTTTTGATACGCTAAATGAACAGCTTCTGGAACCGGATTTTCAATGTATTTTATTGCATTGTAACTTTGATTTACAGCAGCCAATTGAACTTCTTTATCTGGATTTTTAATGAACTTTATTGAAAGATAACTTTGCATTACAGCAGCCAATTGAACTTCTTTATCTGGATTTTCAATTATTTGTATTGCGTGGCGACTTTGATTTATAGCAGCTAATTGAACTTCTTTATCTGGATTTTTAATAAACTTTATAACGGTGTAATTTTTCTTTACGGCTGCTAATTGAGTTTCTTTATCTGGATTTTTAATGAATTCTATTGCTTTTTCATTTTGATTTATAGCAGCCAGCTGAACTTCTAAATCTGGATTTTCAATTTTTTGTATTGCGTAGTAACTATGCTTTACAGCATCTACTTGCGCTATTTTTTGACTTTCAGTGTCATTAGACAGGGAAGATGCACCGCATTCCCCCAAACTTAAAACCATTAATCCTATTGTTACTCCACCGATAATACTTTTTTTCATGTATTAGCTCCCCTTATGTGTTTAAATAAATTATATATTAATAAAACTTATATGTTACTTAACCATCACTTACTAGATTTTTAGAAAAAATCTAAAAAAATGTTTTGCAATTTTTATTTACAAAATATCTGTCGTTACTAAAGATTAATCAATCTTTAGAATAGGCATTTTAAATTGCAGATACTTTGAAAGAAGCTCAAGAATGGTATTGGTTTGAATTCCACATGCAGAAGCTCCCAGGCATGTGGGATTAAAAAAATTACTTTTGAATATTTAATGTAATTATAAAGCAGACACCATCTTCTCTGTTTTCTGCTTTTAAACTTCCATTATGATGGTCTTCAACAATAGTTTTTGACAAATAAAGTCCTAATCCTGTTCCATTTTTTTCATCTTTTGTTGAGAAATAGGGGTCAAAAATATTTTCAATAATATTAGCTTCTATTCCTCCTCCGTTATCGCAGAGGATAATGCCATTTTCATCTGTAGTAATTTTAATTCGAGGATTTTTTATCTTTTTTTCTTTGAAGTTGTCTTGAGAGTTTTGAATAAGGTTTAAGATAACCTGTACAATTTCACTATCATAGAGTTTAAATTTCTTATTTGATTGCGAGTAGTCATAAATCATTTCGATACTATCATTTGATAAGGATACTTTTACAATGTTTAACGCTTTGTTACATACTTCTTCGAGGGTAATGAAGAGTGACTTTTTTTCGGGGTTATTAAAGTTTCTAAAGTCATCAATTGTATTGGTGAGATTTTTTACCAATTTGTCAATCTCATCAAGCCCTTGATTGATGTATGCCTGATATGCTTTAGCGCTCTCCTCTTTTTTTAAATCAAAGAGTTCGAGTTCTGACTGCATCCTTAAATCCATTGAGTTTGCAGCTATGGCTCCAAGCGGCTGTCTCCATTGATGTGCTATCATTGAAATCATCTCTCCCATTTTAGCCAAACGCGACTGCTGAAACAATAGAATATCTTTTTCACGGTTTTTTTGTAATTCTTCATTTACCTGTTTCTCAAGTCTATAGATTGTATTTGCATACTGTTTTAATACACCGCTGAAATTTAGATCAAAGAGGAGGCTTATGTCGGAAATCAGTCGATAGGAGGAAATCTTTTGTACAAATGTTTCATAAATCATAGCCTTGCGCGCATTAGTGCATATTATAAAGAGCTCATCGGCCGATACATCTCTTTCTTTTAGATAGAGTAGTAGTTTATCTATGGTTGGACAGACTCCTACACTTTGTTCATTTTTAACGACACCAAAAAAATATTCAAGTACCTTAATAGCATACTCTTTTTTAAAAAATTCAACTTCAATGTCATGTTTTTTCATAATTTCTAGAACCCATGTGCTATTAACCCAATGTCTAACAATTTGTTCTTTTTGCATTTCAAGAATCTCAACATTTTTTATGAGAGAGGGTATATAAAATGTTATATTATTGAACATTATCACTCTTTTTCAATATAATCGCAAAACAGACACCATCTTCACGATTACTCACTTCTAATCTCCCCCCATGATGATCTTCAACAATAGTTTTACACATATGAAGTCCTAATCCGGTTCCGTTCTTTTCATTTTTTGTGGAGAAGTACGGGTTGAATATTTTTGGTAAAATATCTTCTGCAATTCCTGCTCCATTGTCACAAATCTCAGTAATAACTTTATCATCACTGTCTCTGCATGTAATGGTTATCTTTGGATTTTTTGTCGCTTTCTCTTTGAAGTTGTCCTGTGCGTTTTTTAGAATATTTAAGATAACTTGCATTATCTCATTGCTGTATAACTTTACTTTGTTTTTACTTGTACATTTTTCAACTATCTCAATACTGTCAGAAGCTAAAGCGCCTCTGATAATACTAAGCGCCTTGTGTATGGGCTCATGCAACAGAATAAAATCTGATTCTTTATTTGGCTTATAGAAGTTTCTAAAATCATCAATGGTTGTTGTGAGATTTTGAACAAGTTCATCAATATTTTTAAGTCCATCGGCAAAATATGCCTGACACTCTTCTCTTCCTTTGTTCTCTTTTAAGTTAAATGTCTCTAACTCTATTTTCATGCTTAGGTCTATGGAAGTTGAGGCAATTGCTCCCAGAGGCTGACGCCATTGATGCGCTATCATGCTTATCATCTCTCCCATCTGTGCCATGCGGGATTGTTGTAGGAATTTTTCTTCTTGTTTCTTTAACTCTCTTTCATGCTCTTTTTTTTCTGTAATGTCTGTTGCGATAAGAAGAATATTCGTTTTGTCCGGCATTAATATAAAACTCGTCATGACATGAATGATATTTTCATTTTTTGTAAGATAGGGTTGCTCATAATCTTCATAGTACCCATTCTTGATAACTTGATTTAATATCTCTTTTGAGTTGTCAATATAATTTGTAGGAGTAAGTGAAAAACATGTTCTTTGATTTAGTTCATCTTTCTTATAGCCCGTCAGTCTTTCAAAAGCTCCATTTGTCAATTTAAAAGTAGAATCCAAATCTATAAGTGCGATACCATTCTTTGTTGTTTCAAAAATTGTTGCCAGCAACAGATGTGATTTTTTGATATTTTCAACTTGTTCCGCAACTTTACTTTCTAAACTGCTATTAAGTTTTTGTAAATCATTTTGCAGTGCATATGTCTTGTCTGTATATTTTCTAAATAAAAAATAGATGGCAAGCAACATCAAAAAATTCATGCCATATATGAAAAATAAAGATTTATTATGTTTTAGAACAAGAGGAGTAATATCTTTTGCAATAATTGTTTTTGAAACTTCTCTGCCCTTGGAGTCGTTAAAATTTATATCGTTAAATACAACATAGGTCTTGTCATCTATATCCATAATTTGATATTTTTTTTCAAGAATTAATTGTCGGTTTATTTTTTCAAAAACAGGATCACTTCTTACAATGGAGTAATCTTTGAACAATTTAAACTCTTTTTTTTCACTTAAATGTTCTATGTCATTTGTCTTTACAATTATTTGTGCGTTTATTCCTATATCTTTTTGTAGTTCATTATAAAAATAATCCGGCTCAATTCCATACTCCACCGTGCCTAAATACTCATTGTTTTTCGTAATCAAAGGAACGGCAATACGATATGCTGCTCCACTCCTTCCAACCTCAAACGCACTTTTTGCTACTCTGTCTTTGTGGACGCTTTCAATCAGAGAGCGTATCTCTGTTACATTGTCATCATAATAATCAGGTCTATGCATCCTTAATAGTGTAATGTTGTTATTATCATAAAACTGCATTCCATAGAAAGAAGGCTCCAGCGAAGAGTAAATGTCATAATCAGGTTTTATTTTTTTATAGAGTTCTTCACGATCTCCTGTCTTAACCAGCGTTTGAACACTCTCATCATTTTGATAATGGGATGAGATGGCAATATATTTTATATTTACATGCAGAAGATGGTCTTCAATTATTGAATGTATTTGGGAAGAGAGGTCTTTTATGTCATTATTCAGTATCTCTTTAATACGTTGGTTGTCATAATATGCACGGGCTAGAATGCTTACAACTAAAATAATTAAAATGGCAAATACATACTGTGAAAATATTGGTTTATTCCTATGTTCTAACATTGCTTAACTCACTTTAATATTTGATTTAAAAGAATTCTATCCCACCTTCATCTATATCTTTAGGCGAGAGCATTCCTATGATTTGCTGAATACTTAAAGTTGTCGGGCGGTGTATATGATGAATGTTTTTCATAGCCATACTCTCTATGCTAAAGCGTTCCATGTAATGTTCCATGTCAATTCCGACTGCATCATAAAGCATCATTGTAGTGTCTGAATCTTCCTCTAATATCTTTACAAATAGCTCAATATTATTGTTGATGGTTGAAGAGAGCTTTTCAAAACTTTCAGCAAGTGGATCCAGAAAAGGGGTGTAACGCAATAATATTGAGGAGACTTTTGTCAGTCCAGTTGTTATTTTATAAATGTTATCGACATTTTTATCTACGGTGTACTGCATCAGCAACTCCGGTATCTCATCAAATATCTCTGACATCTCATCACGGTTATCGCTTATGAAAAGGACATTTTCACTCCCCTCATCTTCATCCCCTGTAAAGTATTCAGTTAAGAGAGGTTCTGAGGTTTTTGTAGTTGAGTGCTGAAGCAGTTGTTCAACTTGATGATGTTTCACATTAGTGGCATTGACTTGCGTTTTTAACAACTTGATTTGCTCTTCGAGTTTAACGTTATCTTCACTAATTTGCGCATTTTTTTCTTGAAGCTGCATATTAAGCTCTTCAACCTGTCTATAAAAAGCATCAATCAATTTACGGTCATTAATCGCTTGTGTCGTTTTGTACAAAATAATTTTGAGTTGATTCTGTTCAATAGGTTTGGTTAAAAAACCATTTACCCCGATTTCAATAGCATTATGCAAAAATGAGGCTTCATTATGTGCTGTTATAAATATAATGGACTGTCCTTGATTTTCATGCATGATGGCTTTACCCATCTCGATTCCATTCATTCGGGGCATGTTTATATCGCTAATGACCAAATCATAATAATCATTGTTCTCTTTTTTAAAGACGAGAAACTTTTCCAATCCATCTTTGCCGTCTATAGCTACATCAACATGCTTAAAATAGTTTATAAATATTTTTTTTGTCGCATTGCGAAGCACTTCATCATCTTCTACATATAAAATATTTAGGTTTTTAGAATGTTCTAAAATAAGTTTATTATCTATCATTAATATTTCTCCTCATAAAATAAAAATCAGTTCATAATAACATATCTCTTGATAAAAAAGTATTATATAAAAATAAAGTGTAAAAATACATGCTCTTTTTTTAAATATTGCAATTTATCTATATGTGGGTTTATGAGTTATTATCTCCTCTTTCTTCTCTTGAATCTCCAAAAGCTTCAACTTTTTGCTTCTTTATTTGGCATTATGTTCTCTAATATATTTTATTATTCTTTTTTAGTGCAAGAATGTTTCGTTAAATAAGTATATTGCATTATTTATAGATTTTTATAGTTTTTTTATATTATTTTTTTGATACAATAACTCAATCGGCAAGATTAACCTTGTTTCTCTTGATTAGGAATGTCTTGCTGTAATAAATAAAGGAGCTACGATGTCATCAGAATTAATTATTGTTGCAGATTTACAGCGTTTTAAACTTTATAGTATTCAAGAAGAGCCTCTTGGCAGGGAGCATGTTGAGCTTCATGAGAGTGTTGACAATCTTGAAACTCATCAGAGATTGAGTGAAAAAGTTTCGGACAAGCAAGGGCATTTTCAGAATTCAGATTCAATCGGAGTGTGTGGAAGCGGATCAGGAGAAAATCATAATATTGCTTTAGAAGAGGAGCATCGTAGAATCAAAGAGATAGCAAAGCAGATTACAGAGGCTTTGCAAAAATATAACTATACATATTGGTATTTTGCTGCACCAAAGGCTATAAATAATCAAATTGTTGAGTTGCTTGAACCATCTGTTAAAGACAATATGAAAGTTAATCTTCATTTAGATTTGACAAAAATCAAAAATGACGAGTTACTCAGCCATTTTAAACATAACGGGGGCGTATCATGAAAAAGAGAGATGACTTAGATTTAGGCAGTTTTGAGAAAAAACTCAAAGGAGATAGGGACAGGGTTCAAAAGGGTATTGAAATCCTTAGGGACGAGTTAACCGTATTAATGACTGAAGATGAGATTGACGATGATGAGGACATGGCAGAACTTCAGATTCAAAATATAAAAGACCAACGGATACTTGCGCATCTAAAATCGGAACTTACTGAAATTGATGATGCTTTGATGCGTATGAAGAATGGAACCTATGGAGTTTGCGAAACAACAGGTCGGGATATTCCGCTTGACAGATTAAATGCGAACCCTACGGCACGAACCATTGCCTGAAGCACTTTTTAACCCTCTTGTAGATAGAATCTTGGATATTAAAATGTGAGAGTTAGTTGCGAGTATATTTCAAACTTTTACAAGAAACAAAGTTCAGGAGTTTGAATGTACGACATAGCCGTAATTGGTGCCGGTATTAATGGTTGTAGCGTTGCCCACGAATTTAACCAAGCGAAGAAGAGTGTTATTATCTTTGACATGAGTGGCGTTGCACACGGTGGAAGCGGTGCTGCCGGAGCGTTTATCTCTCCAAAGTTTTCAAAGAACGGTGAGTTAAAAGAGCTGATTCACGATGCCTTTGTTTATAGCATGGATTTTTATGAAAAAAACTTTTCATATCTTTTCACAAAAGCTCCGCTTCTGCATATTGCTCAGGATGAGAATGACTCCGAAATATTAAGAGAGTACAAAAAAGGTATTTCCTTGAAATTAAGAACTCCCCCTAAAGAGCTTTTAAAAGAGTTGACTCCAGAAGCGTTGTCTCAAGAAAATATCTGTATTGATGGCGGTGTGGTAAATGCAAAAGCTATGTGCGAAGCTATGAGTAAAAATGCCCAGTTTGTAAAAGAAAAAGTTGAGAGTCTGGTCTATGATGATGGTATGTGGATTATCAATGAGAGTTATTCTGTCAAAGATGTTGTTTTGGCAATCGGTGCGTATGAGGCACTCATAAAAGAGCCATATATTCAGCTTCGCGGCGTTTGGGGACACCGCATAGATATAAAAACCACCACGCAAAATCCATGCTCAATCCATCAGTTTGTCTCTATTTCACCCAGTTCAAACGGCTGCCTTGCAATCGGTGCGACGCACAATGTTCACTATCATCCGCAAAAAGAGTGTGAGCCTTACGATATAAACGAGGGGAGGGCAGAGTTGCTAGAAAAAGCATCACGAACTCTGAATCTTGAAAATGTAGAAATTATAAGAGATTTCACAGGGCTTAGGTCTGGCTCGTTTGATTACATGCCACTCATCGGCGGCTTGGTTATGTCGAATGAAACTCTCTCTTATGGAAATTTGAAGTTTAAAACCAAAAAACCAAACTATGATGAATACGCCTACTATCCAAACCTCTATATGATAAATGGAAATGGCGGTTACGGTTTTGTATTGGCACCTTATTTGGCAAAGCTTTTGAGTGAGCATATACTTGTCGGTAAAAAAATAAGTGAGAGAATGATTCCGGCGAGATTTTTCGCGAGGTGGGCTAAAAAACTTTAAAAGAACATGTTAAATCTCGGCATGTTAAAAAATTGAAATAATTTTTTTGAATTTTTTAGAAAGATAAGTATATAAATTGCTTATAAAAGATATAATTTAAACAGAATGATTTATATAAAAATAGAATTCATTTTAAATATGTCCATCTGGAGAAATTATGAAAAATCTTTCGTTTAAACTAAAAATCGCGTTGGCTGTCTCAGTTTGTATTATAGTGTTCTCCTCTATAGGTTCCCTTTTTATCAGTTCTATCGCAGCAGATAAGTTTAAAGAGCAGAGTGTCGAAGACCTCATGCGTCAAACAACCGGAATAAAAGAGATGATACGAATCGCCGATCAAAGTGCGAGGTTGTCAGCAAATAGACTAGGAGATGACTTTAAAAATAAGTTTGAAGAAAACTTCACCATAGATAAAACAACTATGAAAATAGGGGACTTTACAGTACCGACTCTAAAAAATGGCGAAACGCTTCTAAACAAAAATTTTGGGATAGTGGATGACTTTTCAAAAAATTATAGTGGCACGGTGGCTACAATCTTTTTACGAACAGGAGAAGAGTTTGTTAGAATAAATACAAGTCTTAAAAAAGATGATGGTTCAAGAGCATTTGGTACGAATCTTGATCATAATAATCCGGCATATAAAAAACTTTTTATGGGCGAAGAGTTTGTAGGTAAGGCAAATCTTTTTTCAAAAGAGTATATGACAAGATATATTCCTATCCAAATAAATGGTACGGTAGAAGCGGCACTTTTTATTGGTTATGAAATGACAGAAACAATTGAAACCA
Organism: Sulfurimonas sp.; assembly: GCA_041662325.1. Lineage (GTDB taxonomy): Bacteria > Campylobacterota > Campylobacteria > Campylobacterales > Sulfurimonadaceae > Sulfurimonas. Next base: position 369,608 of record JBAZSU010000001.1, read on the forward strand.
TCAAAAAGGCACTAAAGAATATAAAATATGCCCAAACTGGATATGCCTACGTTTTAAATAGTGCCGAGGGAGAAAAAAAAGGTGATTTGATTATACACCCTTTTATAGAGGGAACAAATCTCCTTGCTGCCAAAGATACGAATGGTTTTGAATTTATTAAACATATCCTTTCAGATAAGAATGAAGAGGGTTTAGTTTTTTATCAATGGAAAAATGAGAAAGCAGGTGATAAATTTGCTCAAGAAAAAGTAGTGGCATATGCGAGTTATCCGGAGTGGAAATGGGTTATAGCACTTGGCGGGTATACGAGTGAGGCTATGGCAAGAGCGACAACGATTCAATGGTTTCTTATATCAATAAATTTAGGCTTAGCAGTTCTCATAGCCTTAATTAGCATGATGTTTGTAGGAAGATTTGTCAGCCCGCTGATAACATTAAATAAACAAATTTCTCATTCAGCAAAAAATTTAGACCTTACTACGAATATAAAACACTCAAGTAATGATGAAATAGGAGAAATGTCAAAGAGTTTGTCTTATATGATGGTAAGCATAAATGATGCTTTGACAAACGCCAAGAAAACATCTTTAGAGAGTTCTTCTTTGGCTGCAGAGCTGGATTATACAGCTTTATCTATAGGGAAAAGAGTTGAAGAAGAATTTGAAATCGTACAAAAAAGTGACAAAATGGCTAATGAACTCAATCAGAAGATATCTGTAATAGTCTATGAATTTGACACTACAAAAGAGGAAATTCTAAAAACGAGAGATGATTTATGTAAATCAAAACGCGAAGTCTCTAGTATGGCGGAGGGAATGCAAGAGGCAACAGCGCGACAGCATGACTTAGCAACTATGCTTCATGATTTAGCAAAAAATGCGCAAGAGATAAAAACCGTTTTATCTGTTATCTCCAATATTGCAAATCAGACAAATCTTTTAGCACTCAATGCTGCTATTGAAGCAGCCCGTGCAGGTGAGCATGGCAGAGGCTTTGCAGTTGTAGCCGATGAAGTAAGAAAACTTGCTGAGCATACACAAACAGTCTTGGTTGAAATAAATACATCCATAAGCGTCGTCACCGGGTCTATAGGAGAAGCGAGTGATTCTATACAAGAAAATGCACTCTTTATTGAAAATTTAGCAACTCAATTTGGAAAATTAGAGAGTCAAATTACAGCAAGTGCAACCGTGATGCAAGATTTAGAAAGCACGTCAACGCAAACAGTGTCACAGATAAAAGATTTATCTCTGCATATTAAAGAAGTCTCATTGGCTCTTGATGCAATTAACAAAATTTCTTCATCCAATACAAGAAGCGTAGAAGAGATAGCTAGTGCTACAAATCATCTTCACAGACTTGCCAGCGCATTAGACGAAGAGTTAAAGCATTTTATTACTGCGTAAAATATATTTTATTGTCACTACAACGGCTTTGAAGAGCCATTGTAGTCCTAATATTTATTTCTACTATTCTTTGGGCGTTAATAGTTAGTAATTTCTTTTGCTTACCCTATCTTCTGAATAGTCGGAGGATTTGTTCTAAATGCATTTTTAAAAGCATTTGCACGGACAAGTCTGAGTTTTCCGACTGCGAGCGGTGAGAGGAAGTGTGCATTTTCTTTACTCTCTTGTTTGTCAAATGTATTATCATACATGTAAACTATCTCTTTGCCGAGTTTTTCGGTTTGAGAAACGATGTTTCTTGCGTAGGTGACGATGCTTTTGTGGTGTTTTTCGTACTTGTGCCCCCAGCCGAAGAAGACAAATTTACCGCTGAGACGGATATTGAGATAATCTTGATAATTGAGATATTTATCAAAGCGGGTGAGTTGATTACTGTTATATATATTTAAATCATTTTCAAATACTTCTAAAATAGGCGTCTGTTCGATGTTGGGTTTATTGATGTTGAAGAGATACTTAATCTCTAAAAGCTTGCCCTTGTATTCGCTCTTCGTTGCATTGGCTAGAAGGTGTGACATGTCGTCAAAATTGAGCTCACAATATGTATTATCAAACTCATAGCCTTGGTCGGCGAGCCTTGAGTTGGTGTTGTAACCAATAGGAGACATGCAAGGATTGTATAGAAATATGGTTCCGGCTACAGTCTTTCTTCTGTTTTTTAACAGAACCTCAAACTCTTCTATGTTTATATTTTCATCTTCATTTGGTATGTAAATGTAATGTTCTATTAAGTATTCTACATCAAAATTTGTTGAGTATTTTCCGAATATTTGCATCTTTTAATCCATTCTTTTTATGGAATTATATCAAAAAAGAAATCACAAAAAATGCAAACATGCTATAATCGAAGTTACATAATTTATAACTATAAAAGTTTTTATGAAACAAGAAAATATTATGAGTAAAAATGGAGTCCATATGCGAGTAGTCAGTCTAATAAATTCAAATATGATTTGCGAAACCTCTTCAATATATGCTCTACATTATGCAAAAAGCTTCTCTTTAAAACTAAGTCTGGTTCATATTAAAGAGAATGACAAATTACCCGCAATTGATAAAGTTTTTGCAGATATTAAAAAGTTGGCTGCCCCGCTTGATGTTGAAGTAGAGTTAATTATTTATGAGAGCCTTGAAGAGCTTGAACAGCTTAGTATAGATAAAAATATAGATATTTTGTTTTGCTCTACGAAACATGGACGCTCAATATTTGAACAATCCTTCGCAAAGAGAGTTATAAAACTAGGATTGAAAGTGGATTTGGCAGTGGTCAAAGTTGTAAAATATATAGGTGCTTTGAGTGTTGATAAAATTATCATGCCAATCCGCGGTCATCAACTCTCTGTTAAAAAATTCACTTTTTTCAGTTCCTTTGTGAACGCCTACAGCGCAGCTGCCGAAATATTCTCTGTAGATGAGATTAAAAAGCACCCAGTAGCATGGCTGGATGCCAAGGCTGTAAAAATCAAACTTCAAGAGGTAACCTTTCATTTAAGACACTATTTTAAACTGGCGGTTATTATGAAAATGAAGTTTTCACTCAGACATAGTTATGCCCTAATTGAGGGAGATGAGGTACAGTCTCACATTGCAAGAAATAGTTTTGATTTGGCGATTGTTGGAGGACATCATAAAAAAAGCATTTTTCATCACCATCCTATAGAGGCTCTCTTTGAAAAGCCGATGATAAATACTATCTATTTCATACCTTTTAATGATGATGTATGAAAAGTTTTGAATTAAGTAAATCAGAACTTTTTGATAAGTTTAGAAGTTGTGAGAATGGTTTAAAAAGCTCTGAGGTCAAATCAAGACAGGAGCAGTTCGGTAAAAATATAATTGAAAAAAAAGCTAAAAAAAGTTACGTCAAGGAGTATATTGGTCAATACTTTCAACTTTTTCCGATTATTCTTGAAGTTGCCGGCATGTTGGCTTTTGTGGCTGACTTTTATGAGCCGCAGAGCAGTTATGATATTTTAGGATATGCGATTTTTGGAGCGGTATTTATAAATGCCACATTCTCATTTTGGCAATATTTTAAAGCCGATAGAGCCATGGAGGCACTTTTAAAACTTATACCAACAAATACAAAAGTAAAAAGAGATTCTACTATCCAGCGAATTGATGCAACAGATTTGGTAGTCGGTGATATTATAATCATAGAAGAGGGCGATAAAATTGCAGCAGATGCTGTTTTGATTGAAATAAATGAACTTTACATAAACATATCATCTCTCAATGGTGAATCAAAACCGAGTAAAAGAGAGTTGACATGTGCAAGTGCTTTGAGAAATATTGATGCAAAAAATATGGTGTATGCAGGAACGAGTGCTGTACATGGGAGTGCTGTTGCAATAGTGGTTGCAACCGGCATGGCGACAGAGTTTGGTAAAATTGCCACACTTACAAGGACTATACAAAAAGGTATGACACCTCTTGAAAAAGAGATAGTGAGTATGACAAAAATTTTAACAACTATAGCATTAGTCGCCGGTGTTGTTTTTTTCGCTTTAGGCTACTTTTCTGGTAAAGGCTTTTTTATTGCGGCTATATTTGCACTCTCTTTGATTGTCGCAAATATCCCAGAGGGTCTGCTTCCAACCATTACACTTTCGCTCTCTATCGCCTCGCAAAGAATGGCAAAGAAAAATGCACTCATTAAAAACTTAGCTTCGGTTCAAACTCTTGGAAGTGTTACAACTATCTGTACAGACAAAACAGGCACACTCACAAAAAATGAGATGGCACTTCAAGAGATATATCTAAGCAGTGGTGAAAAAATTAAAATTAGTGGCGGTGGGTATGAACTGGAGGGTGAATTTAGCTTTGAGAAAGAAAACAGTAATTCAAAAGAGTATCTAAAACATTTATTACAATCTGTTTGGTTTAACTCTCGCGCCCTCATCAAAGATGGTAAAAGAGTTGGAGACCCGACTGAGTTAGCTTTAGTCGCAGCAGCTCATAAATATAAGATAGTGAACACTTTTAATAAAACAAAAGAGAACCCATTCAGCAGTGAGCGAAAAATGATGTCATCCTTTGGTGAAGTTGATGGCAAACAAAGACTTTTTGTAAAGGGTGCCCCAGAGGCTATTTTTGAAAAAACAGCCTATTATCAAGATGTTGACGGTATTAAAGAGTTCGATGATGCGGCTAAACAAAAAATAGAAAAAGAGCTTTTAGCTTTTGAGAACAGAGCATATAGAGTTTTGGCAGTTGCTATGAATGATAAAGATTCAGAAGAGGGCTTGACGCTTTTAGGTCTAGTGGCAATTATGGATATAGCCCGTCCAGAGGTAAAAGAGGCTTTGCAAAAATGTTATAGTGCCGGAATTCGTATTATTATGATTACTGGGGACAATGCAAATACTGCGGCTGCAATCGGTAGAGATATTGGACTAAAATTTGATGCTGTTTTGACTGGTAAAGAGGTTGAGAGACTTGGAGATGAGGTACTTCAGGAGATGCTCAAAGAGAAAACTTTTATATTTGCTCGGATGGCAAGTAACCAAAAGCTTCGCATTGCTGATTTACTGCAAAAAAATGAAGAGGTTGTTGCTATGACGGGTGATGGGGTAAATGATGCACCGTCTCTTAAAAAAGCTGACATCGGAATTGCCATGGGAAGCGGGAGTGATGTTGCAAAAGAAGCGGGTGATATGATTCTTTTAGATGATAATTTCAACTCGATTGTCTCGGCTATAGAAGAAGGAAGAACGGTATATTACAACATTAAAAAATTTGTGGCGTATTTCCTCGCATCCAATGTTCCGGAGATTGTCCCCTATGTGCTCTCATTTTTTCTCAAAATTCCAACCCCACTCTCTGTTATACAAATATTGTCAATAGATTTGGGCTCGGACATGATACCGGGGCTTGCTTTAGGATGTGAAGAGCCAGAGAAAAATATTATGAAAAAGCCGCCAATCTCAAGAAAGGAGAAAATACTGGATTGGGAAGTTTTTAAAAGAGGATATTTTTTTATTGGTGCAATCGAAGCGAGTGCTGCTATGTTTGCCTTTATAACATTTTTACTCAGTCATGGCTGGCAATATGGGCAGGTCGATTTACATGACCTACACCTTCAAGCACAGGCCATGACTATGACTCTTCTTGGTGCAATTACAACGCAGCTTGCAAACTCTTGGACAATGCGAAGTTGGGATTTTAATATTTGGACATTGCGTTTAACATCCAATAAGACACTCATTTTTTCATCTTTTACAGTTTTGGTTTGGATGTGGGCTCTTCTGAATGTTGCGCCTGTGCAAAAAGTTTTTAACACAGCACATGTGGACGGAGCAGATTTACTTCTTCTTCTCCCTTTTCCAATAATTCTTTTCGTATCACATGAAGTATACAAATATTTCAGGCTTGCAAAATCAGATAAATCTTAAAACTCATCTCTATATTAACAACCTCCTTCGCTCTGAGCCGCTCAATCAGATTATAAATCTTGATATTTTCTTGATATTAAAACTGTTTTTTTTGAGTTTTTTTTGATTCCCTTTAAGATACTATTATAGTTCAAATCTATTCTATACGGAGTCAGACATGACATTAGAGATAATAGCAGGCTCTGCGCTTGCAATCGCATTGCTTTTTTACTTCGTTTATAGCCTTGTTAAGATTGAGGAGCTGTAAATGGAAGTATTGGATATTGTATTGTTCGCGTTATTTGCGTTCACGGTAGTTGTTTTCGGATTTTTTTTCGGAAACTATGTTTATAAAGTGTATGACGCTCATACAACATTTCTTGATTCTGTCATGACCCCGATTGAAAACGCTTTGTTTCGTATCAGCGGAATTAATGCGGATAAATCACAAAGTTTTAAAGAATATACCCTTTCATTGATAGTATTTAATCTCTTTGGAATTTTTATCCTCTTTTTTATCCTCTTTTTTCAAAGTGCTTTTTGGCTCAATCCTCAAGACTTTCCGAATTTAAGCTGGCACTTGGCACTCAATACCGCAATCAGTTTTGTGACCAATACGAATTGGCAAAGCTACAGCGGTGAGAGTACGATGAGTTACTTTTCACAAATGGTGGGGCTCAGTGTTCAAAACTTCCTCTCTGCAGCAACAGGTGTAGCCGTCGCCGTGGCATTGATGCGTGGTCTCACCGGTAGAGGAATCGGGAATTTTTATGTTGATACGACCAAAACGACATTGCGTATTTTGTTGCCGATTGCATTTGTGTATGCTCTGTTCTTGATGTCTCAGGGTGTGATACAAACATTTTCTTCCTATATAGAGCTGACAACTATTGAAGGTGCGAAACAAACCCTTGCGATGGGACCGGTGGCGAGTCAGGAATCAATCAAGATGTTGGGAACCAACGGAGGAGGATTTTTTAATGTCAACAGTGCGCATCCCTTTGAAAATCCGAATGAGCTAACCAACTTTATCCAAATTTTCTCCATCTTTTTAATCCCTATCGCACTGTTGTTCGCGTATGGCAAGTTTGCCGGAAACCGCAGAGAAGGGGTTGCAATCTTTGGTGCCATGGCTTTATTGTTTGCGCTGACTCTCGGGGCAACTTATTACGCAGAATCACAAGGTAATGCGATGTTGACGCAGCTTGGTGTCGAAGCGGGTCCTAGCATGGAGGGTAAAGAGGTGCGATACGCTTTGGGAGCATCGAGTCTGTTTGCAACCGTAACTACGGCGGCATCGTGCGGTGCGGTCAATTCTATGCATGACAGTTTCTCGCCGCTTGCAGGTGGGGTTTTGATGCTACAGATGATGGTTGGTGAGGTAATTTTCGGCGGTGTCGGTGCAGGATTTTACGGGATGATGATTTATGCATTACTTTCAATGTTTATGATCGGTTTGATGGTCGGAAAGTCCCCTATGTATTTGGGCAAAAAGATCGAAGCGTATGAGATTAAGGCGGTTATTATCGCATTGCTCCTCCCATCGGTAGCCATTTTGGGCTTTTCAGCCTACGCGGCGAATTGCGCGGACGGATTAGCGGGTCTAAACAACGCCGGGCCGCATGGGCTGGGAGAAATACTCTATGCCTACACCTCGGCGGCGGCGAATAACGGAAGTGCGTTTGCCGGACTTACTGCCAATACCCCGTTTTACAATGTGACATTGGCGATAGCGATGTTCATCGGACGCTTTGGCGTTATTATTCCGATGATTGCGATTGCGGCAAGTATGTCGAATAAAAAAACATATGCTCTCTCATCGGGTGCGGTACGAAGCGACAATATGACGTTCACAATCTTTTTAGCCTTTACGGTTTTGATTTTGGGCGCATTGACCTTTTTACCTGCATTGACATTTACAGCGATTGCCGAGCATGTTTTGATGCTTTCCGGCAAGCTTTTCTAAGGATAACAGAATGAAAAAAACAGTTCAAATAAACAACAATGTGATTATGATAGATGCGCTTAAAGAGTCATTCGTACGGCTCAATCCGAAACATCAAATTAAAAATCCGGTGATTTTTGCCGTGACGCTGAGTTCAGCGTTTTGTACGATTCTATTTTTTACCGGAAGTTTTGATCCGGCAGACTTTTGGTTTAATCTACAGCTCTTATTCTGGCTGTGGTTTACCGTCTTGTTCGCTAACTTCGCCGAAGCATTGGCTGAGGGACGGGGGAAGGCACAGGCGTCGAGTTTGCGTCAATCTCAAAGCAATCTCAAAGCCAATCGTTTGATAGGTGATAAAATAGAATACATTGATGCTTCGCTGCTCTTAAAGGGTGATGTGGTTGTTGTTAAAGCGGGTGAGCTTATTCCTGCAGATGGAGAAGTAGTTGAAGGTGTTGCGAGTGTCAATGAAAGTGCGATTACCGGAGAGTCGGCTCCCGTTATCCGCGAGAGCGGAGGGGATCGCAGTTCGGTAACGGGTGGGACGACGGTGCTCTCCGATTGGATAAAAGTACGGGTCACGGCGGCGAAGGGTGAGAGTTTTTTAGATAAGATGATTTCATTGGTAGAGGGGGCAAAGCGTCAAAAAACCCCTAATGAGATTGCACTGAGTCTAATCCTCATCGGATTTAGCCTCATCTTTTTACTCGCGGTGGCGACATTGCAGCCGTTGGTTGGGTATTTTGACGGGTCGTTTTCGCTTCTTGTCCTCGTAGCATTGTTTGTCTGTCTCATCCCCACCACGATTGGCGGATTGCTCAGTGCGATTGGAATCGCCGGAATGGATAGGCTTCTGCGTAAAAATGTCATCGCTACCAGCGGTAAAGCGGTCGAAACGGCGGGAGATATTTCGGTATTGCTTCTCGATAAAACGGGGACAATCACATTTGGTAACCGAATGGCGAGTGAATTTTTTACAGTAAACGGTGTCAGCAAAAGCGAGCTTCTTTCCTACGCGATCTACTCATCCAAAGCTGATGAGACACCGGAGGGGCGCAGTATCGTAGCGCTTGCGGAGAGCATGGATGCTAAATCGGTAACATTAATCGGAGAAGAGACATGGATTCATTTTAGCGCCGATACCCGTCTGAGCGGTGTGAATGTTGAAAATACTCATATCCGTAAAGGGGCAATGGACTCGGTCGCCAAATTTGTCGAAATATACGGCGGAATATTGGATGAGGAGTGCCGAGGAATCTGCGAAAAAATCGCTAAAGATGGGGCTACACCACTTGTAATAGCGGTTAATGAAAGAGTTCTAGGTGTCGTGATGCTCAAGGATATCGTGAAACCAGGTATCAAAGATAAATTTGCTGAATTGCGAACGATGGGAATTAAGACTGTTATGATTACGGGAGACAACCCACTCACAGCTGCGGCAATTGCAGCGGAAGCCGGAGTGGATGATTTTGTCGCCGAAGCGACACCGGAGACAAAAATCCGCCTCATTCAAAAATATCAACAAGAGGGGTATCTTGTTGCGATGACAGGAGATGGCACAAATGATGCTCCTGCATTAGCACAAGCGGATGTCGGTTTAGCTATGAATAGTGGAACCCAATCGGCGAAAGAGGCGGCAAATATGATTGACCTTGACAGCTCTCCGACAAAACTGCTTGAAATCGTTGAGGTAGGAAAACAGCTTCTCTCAACACGCGGAGCGTTGACAACTTTTAGTATCGCTAATGATGTTGCGAAATATTTCGCGGTTATTCCGGCATTGGCGGTTCTGATTTTTCCATCTTTGGCGATACTCAATATTATGGATTTGGCGAGTCCAAAAAGTGCGATTCTCTCGGCAGTTATTTTTAATGCTCTCATTATTGTGGCATTGATTCCAGTAGCATTGCATGGTGCGGCATTTAAAGCCCAAGGTGAAGAGGCGGCATTGCGACGAAATCTCGCGATTTACGGATTGGGTGGGATTGTTACCCCATTCATTGGGATTAAACTCATCGACATGGTAATCAACGCCATCGGTTTGGTATAAGGGGGAAACAATGTTTAAAGAATTAAAAAAATCGGTACTATTATTTAGCAGCTTGGCATTAATATGTGGATTGCTCTATCCATTGAGTATGTATGCCATTGGAAAAAGTGCATTTGAATCTGAGGCAAAAGGCTCTTTGGTGTATGAGGGGAAAACTCCCATCGCTTCGACATTGATAGCCCAAAATTTTACACAGCCTTATTACTTTCATTCTCGTCCTTCAGCAGTAGGATATGACGGTGCATCATCAGGAGCTTCTAATTATGGTTATACTAGTCAAAAACTGCATGATGCGGTAAAAGAACGGGTTGAAGCGTATCGTGTCGAAAATAATCTAAATGCCGCGCAAAAAGTGCCGATGGATGCGGTGACAACGAGTGCCAGTGGACTCGATCCCCATATCACCGTAGCAAATGCAATGATTCAGGCGAAACGGGTAGCCGCATCACGGGGAGTTGAAGTCTCCAAAATGATAGAGGCAATTCAAAAAAATGCTCAAAAGCCATATTGGGGTATCATAGGGGAAGAGAAAGTAAATGTCGTTACACTCAATTTAACATTAGACAGAGAATTTGGAAAAGTTAAACTCTAAGGCCGAGAGGCTTCTCGAAGAGGTACAAAAAGCGCAGGAGGGGAATCTTATTCTCTATCTCGGTGCCGCGGCCGGAGTCGGAAAAACATTTGCGATGCTCTCTAAAGGGCGTCAGCTCCAACAAAGCGGTATTGATGTCGTTGTCGGGTATCTTGAAGCGCATGGACGTGAGGAAACCGAATCGTTAGCTGAGGGGCTGGAAATCATCCCTACCAAAAAAATCCGTTACGGCGGAGCAGAGTTTGGTGAAGTTGATATAGATGCGATTCTCAAACGCGACCCCGAAGTGGTACTGATTGATGAACTTGCCCACACTAATACACAAGGCTCCAGCTACGAAAAACGGTATCAAGATGTCCTTGAAATCCTCTCCCATGGAATTGATGTTATCTCGACCATGAACATCCAACATATCGAGAGCCTTAACGACATCGTCTATTCTCTTACTAACGTTAGGGTCTTCGAAACGGTACCTGATAGCATACTGGAGCGGGTGGACAGTTTTCGGCTTATCGATACACCCCCTGATGAATTGATTGAGCGGCTGAAAAATGGAAAAATCTATCCTCAAAATCGTATTGAATCGGCACTTAACAATTTTTTTACCGAACAAAATTTGAGTAAACTGCGCGAATTGACGCTCCGCAAAGCAGCACTTAAAGTAAGTGATGAGCTGAACGAATACTCGGTTGCCAAACGCGACGGCAGGCGGGCTCAAACCAACACCGTAATGGTTTGTATAGATCATCATGAAGAGTCAATGGATGCAGTACGGTATGCAAAAAGGCTTAGCGATTCGCTAAAGGCCGATCTTATAGCACTTCAAATCACCTCCGATGCTCCCGGAAATGCCCAAAAAAGTGTCCAGATTCGTAAACATATCAAATTGGCCGAACGGCTGGGAGCCACTATTATCTCAAAAATATCAGGAGATAAAATCGATGCTGTAATCGAAGCAATCGAGGAGTATGGTATTACCGAGTTGGTTATGACGCGACCCAAAAGCCGATTTTTCGGTTTGTTATTTCCCAATTTGACAAAAAGTGTGATGGATAGGAAGCCTCAATGTATCATCGATATCGTTCCGTTTGAAAAAAAACATCCTAATCTTTTTGAACAAATTAGACCTTTTGAACAAACACCGACGAATATTAAACACTATTTGGTGTGTATAGCACTATTGGCGGGGATTACAGGATTTGCTTTTGTCGCCAAAGATACCCTCGGGATAGTTAACATCACTCTCATTTATCTTCTTTTAACCCTCTTTACCGCAGTGCGCTATGGGGTTTCATATTCATTTTTTACGGCATTGATTGGGGTATTGTTATTTGATTTCTTATTTATTGAACCCCACTATACCTTTAGTGTTTATGACCTTCGTTATATCCTTTCGTTTGTTATCTTTTTGATTGTCGGCTATACTTCAGGAAAACTCTCCGACGGTATCAAAGCGAAAAACAAATCAATCAAAAGTGAAGAGACACGGTTTCGACGACTTTATGAACTCAGCTCAAAATTGGGTGATTTCGAAAATGAGGAGGACTCGTCAAAATTTGCGGTAGAAAAACTCCATGCTATTTTCGATTCAAAAACAATGGTGCTGATTCCCGATAATTCCGATAAACTCAAAGTTATTTCGGCGATTGTAAACGGTGAGATGCTCAGTCGTGATGAGTGCAGTTATTTTCGTCTCTCATCCAATGAACAGGCATGTGCACAATGGGTCTATCGCAACGGTGAGAATGCCGGAAAATTCACCAATACGCTGCCCAATGTTGAAATGACTTTTTTCCCTTCTAAAGCGTTTGATAAAACCGTAGCCGTCGTTGCGGTTGAGCTACCTGTATTGGACGCTCCGACGTATGAACTGTTGTCGGCTTTTATGAATACGTTTGCCATATCGTTATGGCGCATAGGTCTTTTTCGACAAAATCAACATATCAAACTCGTTGAAGCGTCAGAGAAACTGACCTCGGTATTGTTTAATTCTGTCTATCATGAACTGAAAACCCCTTTGGCAGCTATTCTAGGATCGGTTAGTACAATCAACAGTCCCGATGTAACCATTTCTGATACATCCGAAAAAGAGTTATTGGAAAACATCGAAGAGAGTGCTTTTGAGATGGAGCGAATTCTAAAAAATCTTTTGGATTTTGCACGACTGGAAAACGGATTTATGCATTTGAAAAAAGATTGGTGCGATGTAAACGATATTGTTGGAAGTGCTTATCAAAAAGCATTGAAACAGCATTCGCGCAATGATGTAACCTTTAGCTTTGATATTGATTCTCCACCGATAAAAGGAGATTTTTCATTGCTGGAACAAGCGATGCTCAACCTCTTTGATAATGCGTTAAAATATTCAAAAGCCGGAGAGGTTAAGGTTCATGCCGCCAAGAGGGGAGCTAATCTCTTCATGAGTGTTTCTAATCCCAGCGACATTGACGGATCTGAATTATCCAATATTTTTGATAAATTTTATCGGGCAGAAATGTCGGCGAAAATCAAAGGCTCCGGTCTCGGACTTTCAATCATTAGAGGGATTATTCAGGCACATAAAGGGAGTATCAACGCAACCAAACGATACGGCGAATTTGTATTGACGATTACACTCCCCATTGACGCAAACGATTCGCAAATGAATTCAAAAGAGGAATAAACATGGGAGCTATTTTATTAGTCGAAGACGATAACGGAATCCAAAAAATGCTAAGTATTTCGTTGGGTGCGGCGGGATATGAGCTTATTAAAGCAGGTTCAATCAAATCCGGTCTCGTGGCACTTTCCCAAAACCCTATTTCATTGGTGCTTCTTGATCTCGGTCTCCCCGATGGGGATGGCAAAAAGTTTATCAAAGAAGCCAAGATGTTTAGTGATGTGCCGATTATGGTTGTCAGTGCGCGCGATATCGAGAGCGAAAAGATTGAAGCTTTGGAGATGGGCGCAGATGATTATTTGACTAAACCTTTTAGTATCGGCGAACTGATTGCACGGATAAAGGCATTGTCTCGCCGTGTTAGAGAAAAAGATGAATTGCAGGAAAATGAAATCAATATCGGCAAACTCACAATCAATCTTGTGAACAAAACCGTTATAATTGATTCTAGAGCGGTGAAACTGACGAGAAAAGAGTTCGAACTCTTAGCACTGTTTGCAAAAAACAGCGGAAAAGTGTTGACCCATACCTTTGTCTTGGAAAATGTGTGGGGACGGGGATATGGGAATGAAACACACTATCTTCGTGTATTTATGGCACAGCTTCGAAAAAAAATCGAAGAGAATCCCTCGATGCCGCAATACATCGTCACCGAATCGGGGATGGGATATCGGATGAGTAATCCAACGATAGCGTAATCACTTCATCCATATTGGATAAATTGCTGTGGTTACAATTAAATTTCTTAGGAAAGTATACATGCCGAGCAAAGGTGACAAAACCGTCCACTTTGTGCATCTTAATTGTAGCCGATGTGAACAAGCAGATTTATTGATACTTGTGCCGTTTCCTATAATATTGCTACTATCTCACGAAACATATAAATATTTTAGACTTAAAAAATTAAATTTGACGGATGAGTAAAAGTTGGAAATAGGATTTTTTTTAAAGAAGTTTGTCTCTTTTTTTGTTGAGCCATACGGAATGGTTCTAACACTTTTTGTAATCGGGCTTTATCTGTTGTTTATGAAAAAAGAGGGATTGGCGAAGGGTTTTTTATTTGCTGCATGTGCCTTGCTATTTTTGTTCTCTTATCGCCCTTTTTCTAACGCTTTGGTGAAAAATTTGGAAGAGCAATATCCAAAATATGCGTTGCAACAAAATATTAAATATATCCATGTTCTCGGCAATGGGCATAACACGGATGCCACGCAGCCTTTATCATCGCAGATAAGTTCTGCAGGAGTTAAAAGAGTGTTGGAAGGCATAATAATTCATAAGCAGATTGAGGGGTCAAAACTGATTTTCACAGGATATGAGGGCGATACGAATATCTCTAATGCACAGATGAATGCATCTTTGGCAATAGCACTGGGAGTGAAACCCGAAGAGATTATAATAGAACCTAAGCCAAAAGATACAAAAGAAGAGGCGCTCTTTACAAAAAGTTTAGTAGCAGATGCGCCGTTTATATTGGTCACTTCAGCGACCCACATGCCAAGAGCCATAAAACTTTTTAACTCCCTTGGATTGTATCCTATCGCTGCTCCAAGCGATTTTATAAAGGATGAATTTAAAGGGTTTTTAGTAGTTCCGGATGTGAATTCATTTTGTAATTCAGAGAGAGCTGTACATGAATATATTGGCATTTTGTGGAACAAAATAAAAGATTAATGGGAAATTATAAAATGAGTAAATTACTTCTATTTGCACTATCATGTGTAACTCTTTTTGGCAATGATTTACCGCTCTCTGAGCAAAAAGCAGAACTTTTAAAACTCAAAAGAGAAAAAATCATTCAAGATGGAGAGAGCGGCAAAAATAGCTGGGTATCGCCTGTGATACTCTCAACCGCGATGAATAAAAACAATAATCCAAATTTGGATAGCCAAACGGACAGTGCAGGATTAGACTGGAGTCAAGACCTCTTTCGAAGCGGTGGAATCTCTTACAGCATTACTCAGGCCCAGACGGCAAAAGATGCAAACTTACTTGGTGTTGACAGGGAAGAAGCACTCTACTCGAAGCAGATTTATACACTTATGACACAAATCGATCGCGATAGATTAGTATATAAACAAAATGAGCTCTCACTTAAAAATAGAGATATTGACCTGTTTATCATCAAAGCAAAATATAATGTCGGGAGTGCGGATATCAGCGATTTAAACCGTATTGCTATCGACAGGGATACTGTTCACACGAATCTTATCACTTTGAAAAACATGATTAAAAATGAGGAGTACCAACTCAAAAAACTCGTAGGCGATGTCAATATCGACATTCTTCAACTGCCGAACACTCCTTTGGTCTCAAAGGATGAATACATAAAATCACATCTCGAACTTTTGCAATATAACCAAAAGGAGAAGCTGAATGAGGCAATTTCCGGAGTTACACGCTCAGCCTATTTACCGAAATTGTCCTTTATGGGTTCCTTAGGATATACCAAGTTTGAGAGCCGATTGAATAACTATGAGGGGAATGATTACTCGTACGGTGCCGTGCTCAGCATGCCTTTGGATATAAACAGAAACTCTAAGGTAGAATCTTCCCGTTTGCAGCTTCTGCAAACAAAAACAGAGGGGCTAGACCGTAAGCTGGAGCTTGAAAAAGAGTATGAGATGCATCTCTCAACCATTGAAGATAATAAAGAGAAAATAGTTCTGGCAAAAGAGATGATAGACATGTACGAAGAGCTTTACAGTGCAACAGATGCCCAAGTAAAGGCGGGCTATAAGTCAAAATACGATTTAGAATCTTTAAAAAACTCTGTAGAGATTCAAAAATATGAACAAGAGATTCATAAGAAAAATATTTTAATAGAAAAAATTTCACTCTATTTTGACACACGACATGAAGGAAAACAGTAATGGAAAATTTAAAAAAGATTACCGAATATAAAGCCAGCGGATGGAAGTTGAAATTCTCTGTGGTACTGGGTTTGGCTCTTTTAGGAGCAGCGATATACCTGCTAGTGCCGCAAGAGCAAAAAGATGAGTACCATTTTGTGAGTGAACCTCTCAAAAAAGGGGATTTGAAACTCAGCGTATCTGCAACCGGTTATCTTCAACCGCTTGACAGTGTGGATGTCGGTTCGGAAGTGTCGGGCACTGTTGAAAATGTGTATGTCGATTATAACGATATAGTAAAAAAAGGGCAGCTGCTGGCACAGCTCAACAAAACAAAATATAAGAGCGGAGTGGATAGATCTTTTGCAGCTCTAGCCATTACAGAGGCGACTTTGCAAAATGCAAATGCTACCTTTGCTCAGGCAAAAGCGACGATTGAGCGAGATAAAACTCTGAGAGAATCCACGGCTGGAGCACTCCCATCACAAAAAGACTGGGATAGCAGCTGGGCGAATTACATGAGTGCAAAAGCACAGGTTGCGAATGCGAATGCACAGATAGAACAGGCAAAACAGGCATTAGTTTCGGGAAAATATGACCTTGAGCGAACCATGGTTTATTCGCCTATTGACGGAGTAGTGCTGGTGCGAAACATTGACCCGGGACAGAGTGTCGCTGCTTCGTTTCAAACACCGGTCTTCTTTAAAATCGCCAAAGATTTAACAAAAATGGAGCTTCAGGTGAGCATCGATGAAGCCGACATATCTAAGGTAAAAGCTCTTCAGAGCGCGACATTCAGCGTGGATGCCTACCCTGAGAGAGTGTTTGAAGGAAATATAAGACTGGTTCGTGTCAATTCTGAAATAGTCAACGGAGTTGTTACCTACATTGCCGTTTTAAATGTAGATAATCGCGAGATGCTGCTCAAACCTGGAATGAGTGCCGATGTGGATATTACGGTGGAGACACTCAAAAATACACTCATAGTTCCGAGAACGGCACTTCTTTTTAACCCTGTAGAGCCGACTGAAAATAAACTTTTCGGATTTGGAGAGAAAAAAAAGACCGTCATCGACTCAAAGCCGCATGTATGGGTTTTGGAAAATTCCATGCCAAAAAAAGTGTATGTTAAAATTCTTGGGAACAGCGGTTTACTCACTGCAATTGTCTCGGATGATATTAAAGAGTCGGATGCAATAATTGTCGCTCAGGAAAAATCTAAATGATAAAACTCTCTCAAATCAATAAAATATATGGGAGAGGAGAAGCTGCTACGCATGTATTGAAAAATATTGATTTGGAGATTAATCAGGGGGAGTTTGTCGCTATTATGGGACCAAGCGGGAGCGGAAAATCAACACTTCTCAATATTCTCGGAGCTTTAGATGAGCCGAGTAGCGGGACTTATACCTTTCTTGATGCAAATATCAATGCTTTTTCAAAAGAGCAGTTAGCACTCTTTAGACGCTATGTTCTGGGGTTTATTTTTCAGGGTTTTAATCTTCTCAAAAAAACATCTGCACTAGAAAATGTTGCGATGCCACTTATCTATCAGGGAGTAGGCGCAAATGAGAGAAAAGAGAGAGCTCAGAGTGCGTTGAACAGTGTAGGGCTTGAGTCTCATATAAACTATAATCCGAGCGAACTCTCAGGCGGTCAGCAACAGCGCGTTGCCATTGCCCGAGCGATTGTTACAAACCCGCAGGTTTTGATAGCTGATGAGCCGACGGGAAACCTTGACACGCAAAGAAGCCATGAAATTATGGAGCTTATCCGTTCATTTAACAAAAATGGAATCACGGTTATTATGGTGACGCATGAGGAAGATATTGCCTCCTTCGCAACGCGAACAATCTACCTTCGGGATGGAGCAATAGAGAGGGAGAAAATCCATGCTCTTTAGTGCATTTTTACAAGCCATTAGAGAAATCAGACGAAACCTTATGCGTTCTATGCTCACTGCCATGGGTATTGTGATCGGGATAGCTTCGGTAATTGCGATGGTAAATATCGGTAAAGGTGCAAGTGAATCTATCACTAAAAGCGTGAGCAATCTTGGAAGCAACATCCTTTATATTATGCCAAGCCAAGAGCATGGACCGGGTGGAAATACAGCTTTTACAAAACCTTTTACCATGAAGGATGTGGAGATTCTAAAAGCATCTATTCTATCTCTTGAAGCTATTTCACCTGTTGCAACCGCTTCAGTTATGACACTCTACAAAGACCAAAATTATCAAACGAGTGTCCGCGGTGTCAACAACGATTATTTTGCTGTTCAGAAATGGGAGTTGAAAGAGGGTCGTTTTTTTGAGCCGAGTGAGCTTAGAACAGGGCAAAATGTATGTCTTGTAGGACAAACGGTCATCGGTAAACTTTTTCCTCTGGGCGAATCTCCCGTAGGTGCAAAAATTAGACTTCAAAAGTTTTCATGTGAAGTCATAGGAACTCTTAATAAAAAGGGAGCAAATACTTTTGGCACGGATCAGGATGATTTAGTTGTGGTGCCGATTAAAATGTTTCAGAGACGCATCAGCGGAAACGAAGATGTTCCTCTCATTATGACACTGGTAAAAGAGATTACTCCGCTTGAAGAGGCAAAGATACAGATAGAGCAGGTGATGAGGGAGAGAAGACATGTTAAAGAGAAGGAGGAGAACAACTTCTCTATACGAAGCATGACAGCTCTCCTCGATACGATTACAAATGTAACATCAATGTTAACTGTTATGTTGTCCGCCGTGGCTGCCATTTCGCTTGTGGTCGGAGGAATCGGAATCATGAACATTATGCTTGTCTCTGTCACGGAGCGAACCAGAGAAATAGGCATCCGCATGGCGGTCGGAGCGATGGCAAAAGATATCCTCATCCAGTTTCTCATAGAAGCCACGGTTTTGTCTGCGCTTGGAGGCATTATAGGTCTGATTCTTGGTATCGGCATAACTGTGGTAGTTGCATACGGGCTTGACATCGCAGTCATAATAGACCCTGCCATATCCGTAATTGCCTTAGTTTTCGCGATGCTAATCGGCATAATTTTCGGACTTCTTCCGGCAAAAAAAGCATCCAACATGAACCCGATAGATGCACTTAGGTATGAGTGAGAAAATAGTATTGTTGTTAAATTCTTTCCTCATTCCACTTTTGAGACTGTGAAATAACTGTATTCCTAGTCTCAAGATAGCCGTGATATTTTTTAAAAAAGCTAAAAAATAATGAAAGTTCAGTTTTTAATTAAATGGTACTTTTAAGAAGATATTTTATGTGTTCTGTTATTTATTTATATTAAGTATTCGTTAACTATAATGGAGCTTATAAATAGTTAGAGGCATAAAGGATAAACATGGCTAGAGCAAAACGCTGGAACACGATATTAGATGAGAGTGGGAGTGGATGCACAGAAGTAAATCTCTCATCTTGGAAATATTTTTCTGATTATATTAATCAAGAAATGCTTAATTATTCTGCTTATATATATCGTGGACATGGAGATAAAAAATGGCTTTTGGAACCAACGATTGACAGACATATCAAAGAACCTACTTCTAGAAAAAGACAAGAGCTTCTTGATTATTTTATATTAGCCACTCGTGGACGACGTGGTTCCAATCCAGCCATAATAAAAGATGATAATGATTGGTGGGCACTTGGACAACATCATGGGTTGATGACTCCACTCTTAGATTGGAGTGAATCACCATTTGTTGCATTATATTTTGCAGTAACCGTAGCAATAAAAGAGAAAACAAAATACCTTACAGTAATTTGCTTTAGTCAAACGAGTATTAAAGAAATAAATAAAAAGTTAGAAAAAGATAGTAAAGTTGAATTGATTAATTCTCTTAAACCAACAGTAAAACTAGTAAGACCATTAAGTAATGAAAATACTCGTTTAGTAAGTCAGAGGGGTCTGTTTACTAGAGGACCTAACAATATGGATTTAGAATCTTGGGTTAAAAAATTT
This sequence comes from Sulfurimonas sp., assembly GCA_041662325.1. Lineage (GTDB taxonomy): Bacteria > Campylobacterota > Campylobacteria > Campylobacterales > Sulfurimonadaceae > Sulfurimonas. The sequence goes on from JBAZSU010000001.1 coordinate 389,512, forward strand.
ATGCCAAAATCCAACCATATGGACTTAATAAAAATAAATATACCAAATAAAGAGTTGTTGGATTGTTTGAAGTATTTGAATAGAATGAATGTAAATTCTTCTACATTATTTCCCGACTTAACTGGTGCAGCTAACTATTGCAATTTATTGCTTGAAATTGACGGATATTGACATATAATGCTTACACAAAACTTGACTAAGCGTACGATATCAGGTACTATTATAAAAAGGATTTTTTATGACAAAAGTAATGACTGTAAGCCAAGCTAGAACAAATATCTATAAAATAATGGACGAAACAGCCCAGACGCATCAGCCGATAATAATTACAGGAAAAAGAAATAACGTTGTGATGCTTTCTGAAGAAGATTGGAATGCAATTGAAGAGACTCTTTATCTTAATTCAATTCCTGGGATGGCAACTTCAATTAAAGAGGCTATGGACGCTCCTAATAGTGAATTTAGTGAAGATGTTGAATGGTAATATACAAAGTCATCTATTCAAAACAAGCTTTAAAAGATGCAAAAAAACTCTCAGATGCTTTTTTAGATAAAAAAGCAAAAGAGCTTATAGAACTTATTAAAATCAATCCATTTCTAAAACCACCCCCTTACGAAAAACTCGTCGGAAATTTGAGCGGTTCATTCTCGCGCAGAATCAATATTAAACATAGAATTGTTTATGAAGTACTTGAAGATGAGAAATTGGTGAGAATATCAAGAATGTGGACGCATTACGGGGAATAAAACCCGTAATTTTATAGTGAAACTACACTGTGCTACGACTATACATACTTCTTCTGCATATGAAGCGTTACGATAATTTGAAATACTTTGTTAAATTATATTTTTATTAAACATTTTTTAAAAGCTGCCGATACTTGTTCTTCGCAATTTATTTTTTAATAATTTGTACTACAACAAGGAGGTAGAAAATGAAAAAAATTATAATTTTATTTGCTTTATCGCTCATATTTATTATATCGGGGTGTTCTTGCAAGGAGGTGGAGCCTGTTCCTGTGTATGTTCAGCCTGAGGTTAAAGAAGTTTGTGTAGAGTGTGAAAACAAGCCGGCAGTTGACACATGTGCGAAAGAGACAAAAGTTATTCGCTATAAAGATGCTTGTAGTAGTGGTTCTTGCGGATTTCCCGTGACCGTGAGAGCAGTCTCTAATTGTGATAAAGGTGGAATGTAATGAAAAAGATATTTTTCGCAATGATTGCAACCTTGTTGTTACAGGTTTGTGCTTATGGAAATGATTATGTAGAAGTTGCTTATTCAACGCGTGATAGTGCAGCGGTTGTAAATCAGCTTGTAAGCAGTATGGCAGACCAACTGACACAGAACAAAAATTTTGGTGATATCCAAGCTTCGGCAATAGCTATAACTTCGTTTGTGTGCTTAGAAGATTTTAAAGCTACATCCCGTCTTAGCAATATACTAAGCGAAAACTTTATTCATGAGATGCAGATAAGAGGTTACAAGGTCATAGATTTTAAGACAATGAGCAATATTAAAATTGACTCTCAGGGAGATTTTCTTTTTAGTCGTGATATATTGAAATTGCAGACTAGTTTAAATGTTAATTATGCTTTAACAGGCACATATACTGAATATGACAGTGGCTTAGTAATCAATGCCAGAATAATTGATTTGCAAACACATGTCATACTCTCTACAGCTCAAATATTAATACCTAAACGCGTTGTGAATCGTATATCCTCAGCAGGTAATAAGATAGTAGATTTTATGCCAAATAAAATTTCATTATCGAAATAGAATATAACGGTCTGATTGAGATTCTTAATTTAGCATGGATTTATTAGAATTGAAATAATATATCTTGATGGCAAGATGGTAAATTAAATGCGGGTATAATCACGCTCTTAAAACTTTCATAGGAGCTGCCGCTTTGCCACTATCCCGTCTTAACCCAGAACAGTTTGCTGCTGCAACTTCTGTAAGCTTACAAAATTTAATTATTGCTTCAGCAGGAACAGGAAAAACTTCTACGATAGTCGGGAGAATAGGGTATCTTTTGGCTTCAGGTGTGCAACCTCAGGAGATTCTGCTTCTCACTTTTACAAACAAGGCAGCTGCCGAGATGATTGAGAGGGTTGCTGAATACTTCGGCAAAGAGATAGCCGCAAAAATTGATGCCGGGACCTTTCATGCGGTGAGTTACAGATGGCTCAAAAAACATGATAAAAGGGTGGTCTTAAAACAGCAGAGAGAGCTGAAAACGCTCTTTAGAAGTGTTTTTGAAAAACGCTCGTTTATGCAGATAGGAGCCGAAATAACTCCCTATGGCGGCAACTACCTCTACGATGTTTACTCTTTTTACCAAAATACCGAACTCAATAATAATTTTGAAGAGTGGATAAAAGAGAAGTATCCCGAACATGAGCTTTTTGCCATGATTTATGCCGACATTGTAGACGAGTTTGAGAGCCTCAAAAAAGAGTATGGGTTTGTAAATTTCAACGATTTGCTCATCAATTTTCGAGAGATGTGCAAAACCAACGACTTGGGCTACAAAGAAGTTTTGGTAGATGAGTACCAAGATACAAACGCGCTTCAAGGCACGCTCATCGAAGCCATGAAACCCCCTTCGCTCTTTTGTGTCGGGGATTATGACCAGAGTATTTACGCTTTTAACGGGGCAGATATTTCTATTATCGGCTCATTTGCTACAAAATTTCCCGAAGCAAAAGTGCACACGCTCACTAAAAATTACCGTTCAACTCAGCCGATACTTTCACTGGCAACAAAAGTAATCGAGCATAATGAGAGAATATATCCCAAACAGTTGGAAGTAACACGAGTGCATAGCTCACAACCGCCAAAACTTCTTGCTTACGATGAACTTTTCGACCAGTACCATGCAATGGCGGCGCAGATACGGGATTCGCAAACTCCAAAAGAGGAGATTGCCGTTATTTTTAGAAATAACTCTTCGGCGGATGGTATCGAGGTGGGTCTCAGAGAGCTTGGTATCGCCTGCAAAAGAAAGGGGGGAACAAGCTTTTTTGACTCAAGAGAGGTCAAAGCGGTACTCGATTTATACACCTTGCTTGTCAATGAGTCGGACATGATGGCATTTATACACCTTTTTGAGTTTGCAAAAGGGATAGGAAGTGCGATGGCAAAAGAGATGTACAGCGCACTAAAAGTGCTAGGACATGGTTCTATCTTTTACGGCTTATATGCACCTGATGTTTCTATTAACAACCCGTTTGAGAAGAGAAAAGTGAGCCATCAGTTAGGGCTTTTTGATGATTTTTTGGAGCTAGGAGCTGTCGGTAAATTTGCAAAGTTAGGTTTTGAAGATAAGTTTATGCAAAACCCGATTTTAAAACACCCAAAACTGACAAAAGACGGTGCAACTTTTTTGCATGATTTTTACATGCTTTATCGTGATTTAAAAGGGATAAAACAGCCTAGAACTATCGTCAATAAAATTGCTGCATCCTCTTTGTATAAGCATATTTCAGATGTTCTCTCCACTAAAAGAGCGACACTCAAAGACGGTTCAATAGATGAAAAACAACAGGCAGAGTCATTAACAAGAATTGCAAGAAAGATGATACTTTTGGAGGAACTCTCAAAGCCATACTCCGAGCATGAACGCTTCTTAAATGCCATGATTTTAGGCTCATCTGACTTAACGCAGGGTGAGGGCGTAAATCTTCTGAGTGTTCATGCCTCCAAAGGTCTGGAGTACAAAGAGGTTTTTGTAGTGGATTTGATGGACGGAAGATTTCCAAACCGCAAACTCATGCAAAGAGGCGGTTCACTCGATGAGGAGCGACGACTCTTTTATGTAGCAGTCACAAGAGCCAAAGATATTCTGTATCTCAGTTACGCAAAATATGACAAGATAAAAAAGACAAACTTCGTCCCTTCGCAGTTTTTATACGAAGCAGGACTTGTGCCGAAAGATGAGGCATATAGGGCTTTGGTGATGAAAGGTGAGGAAAAAGAAACAGAGTGAATTTGGCTCTATATTGTTTCTTCATTGTTTTCAAATTTTGCTAATTCAAAAATTTTATTAGATTGAGACCTCTGATTAAATATTCAAGTTTCAGAACCAATTCGATAAAATAAAAGAACCAATTTAGAGTGAGCGATAATTTTTTGCATAGGAACCGATGATGAAATCAAAAAAACTTGTCCATACTTTTTATCAATGGGAGGGTGATGTACTTGTTCTTAATATTTTAGGAACTCCCAGTGCCAAACGAGATGTAATTGGAAAAGTTAAAGCACATCAACTCAAAGTGAGCGTTACCGCTGCACCTGTTGCAGGGAAAGCAACAGATCACATGGTGAAATTTTTAGCCAAAGAGTTTGGAGTGTCAGCTTCTGATTTTGAAGTTGTCTATGGTCGCATGAACATCAACAAACAACTTAGAATCAAAGCTCCAAAAAAACTTCCCTCTTGTATAGATTACGAGTAAAATATTGGCTATAAGCCTTAACTGCGAACCTTTCTAGCCTCTAAAAAATAGGTATGTCCGAGATAAATCACGTAAAAAATAGCTCCGAAGAATATTGTAAATGGTATGAGAGAGACTAAATAGATGGCGAGAGTTTTCATTCTTATTGCATTGCCGTTAAAATATTTTATTTTTTTATGCTCCTCGTTTGTACAGATACTCGAAGCTATATCATAGGTCATCGCTTTGTGAAAAAAGTAGTAGAGCGGAAAGTTGAGTGCTACGATGTTTACAAGCGGTATAAAATAGAGAGGAATCAAAACTAAAAAGAGTAAAAGCATTATTAATGCCCACTTTATCATGTTAAATATTCCTTCAACAATATTTGAATCTCCCATCATTGCGACATCCGGATAGTGTCTCTGCTGAAGTTCTCTAAGAACGGGCTCAGTTAAAAAACCTATGACTAAAACAGCTACAAAAATAGATACATAAAGCACCAGAAATCCGCCAATCGAATAAACCAAAAAGCTTACTATCCACGAAGTGATGGCATGGGTCATAAGAAACTGGATTATAGAAGAACCTTGAAGCAGTGCTGATGTTGTTTCACTGTTTGCTATGCCGTTATGCATCGTGGTCTGTGAGCTTTGAATGCTCAGAGTGCCGAGCTGTTCAAGCCCCATGCCTGCTATGACAAAAAAGATTATATACAGTGCAACCATTGTTATGATAAAAGGCATTAGTGCGTATTTGAGCATCTTCGGTGTAAAAAAATCACGCATACTTTGAAGGAGTAAGTTACTATTTTCTGTGATTGTTGTTGTATCTGTTAAAATATCTGCCATAGTGAAATCCTTTTTCTTAATTGCTTAGTCTATCACTGTTTTGTTTAAGTTTTAGTTACGGCAAAACTATAAAAACAGAGGAAATTATATTAAAATAGTGTATAAATCTGCTATTAAAAATAGTTATCGTTTTATGAATTTTTATAAAACTGCACAAAGGAAAGTAATGACAAAAAAAATATCGGTTATTCTGGCGGCTCTTGCCATAGTAGCACTCTTTTGGTACCTAGTCGGAGAGGTTTTCATCTTAAAAAGCAGTGAAAATTCTATTTCAAAACTTCAGTGTGTTTCATACGCACCATTTTCAAAAGATCAATCTCCAATGTTGTTTGATCAAGGAATGGTAATTTCAGAGGAACAAGTAAGAGAAGATTTGACTCTGCTTTCAAAATACACGGATTGCATCAGAACATACTCTGTTCTGGGGCTGGAGATGGTTCCTAAAATAGCAAGAGAGAATGGTCTGAAAATGCTTATGGGCGGCTGGGTAAGCAGTGATAAAGTTCTGACCGAGAAGGAGATAAAAGCTCTCATTCAACTGGCAAGCCGGAACAAAGATATTGTAAAAGCGATTATTGTCGGCAACGAAGCTCTACTCCGTGGAGAGGTAACAGAGACAACCTTAATTGGGTATATCAAAGAGGTGAAAAAAGCGCTTCCTGATATCAAGGTTACATACGCAGATGTTTGGGAGTTTTGGCTTAAACATCCGCAAATAAGAGAGGTCACAGACTTTGTAACTATTCATATTCTACCATATTGGGAAGATGATCCGATGAATATCGATGCTTCTTTGAAGCATCTGGCAGAGGTGCGAGGCGAGGTTGAGGCGATTTTAAAAGAGAAAAATATTTTAATCGGTGAAACAGGCTGGCCTTCCGAGGGGAGAATGCGTGAAGACGCACTCCCTAGCAAGGTGAATCAAGCAATTTACATACGAGGATTTGTGAAGCTGGCAGAGGAGAATGGATGGAGCTACAACATCATCGAGGCGTTTGACCAGCCTTGGAAGAGAATGAGCGAGGGAGCGGTCGGCGGCTTTTGGGGTCTGTTTGATCAAGACAGAGTGGACAAACATGTTTTTGCAGGGGATGTCTCAAACTTTCCAAACTATAAACCCTTGGCTTTTGGCTCACTTTTACTTTTTCTTGGATTCTCGTTTTTATTAAGAGGTTCAAAGATAGAGGGGAAAAAAGTGGTGCTTTTTGGTGGGGTGAACGCTCTTTTTGCAATCTTGTTTATGCTTCAGGCAGAGCAGTATATGATGACGGTAAGAACAGCAATAGAGTTTGGTTGGGCAGGTTTGGTTCTTGTAACACACCTCTTTATCTACTACTTTTTACTTTACAGTATCGCCAAAGATAAAAAGCCGGAGATTATAAATATCTCTGCAATTTTGAAACAAAAAATATTCAACGCAGATGCATCTCTTATGGTTCTTTTTTATCTCTCTTTTATTTTTCTTCTCATCTCAAATCTTGCTCTTGCCCTTGAGGGAAGGTATAGAAATTTCGAGATTTATATATTTACTCTCTCGGCTATCTCCTTCTTGTGGTTTTACAGAGGCAGATTTGAGAGTATGAATTTTGGAAGATTTGAAAAAGCATCCTCTTTAATTTTACTAATCACGACAGCTACAATTTTTGTAAATGAATCCTATCTCAATCTTTTCTCGGATGTATGGGTTTTAATCTCGTTGGGATTTGTTTCTGTCTTATACATGGGCAGCAAAAAAGTAGCTTTGAGTGAGTTTGAAAATCTTGCACTTTTTATGATTATATTTTTTGGAATTTTTGCTTATTTGAGATACGGAATTTTTATGAATGATGCTATAGCAGAGCAGTGTAATGCATCTGCAAACTCTTTTCTTTGCACTTTAAGAACTAAAATCGGCTTGTTTGCCTACATGCATGTTTTTGGAGAAGTTGCAGTTGCCGCTGCCGTGGTCGCACTCTTTGCAAACAAAAGAGTGCTCTCAATTTTGGCTCTGCTTCTGAGCATCGGCGCATTGATGATGATGAACGCCTTTTTTGGTGCAATTGCTTTTGTTGCTTCGGTTTTTCTTCTTACAAAACCGCTAATTAAAAAGTAGTTATGCCTTTTGCAGCGGCGTATCCGCTCGCCCATGCAAAGGCGAAGTTATAGCCGCCCCTTTTTCCTACAATATCTAAAACCTCTCCGCAGAAGTAGAGGTTTTTTTGTTTGAGTGACTCCATTGTTTTTGGATTTATCTCTCTTGTGTCCACCCCTCCGCCGCTCACTTCTGCATGTCTGAATCCATGCGTGTCGCTTACTTCAAATCTCCAATTCAATATTTGATTTGTTATCTTTTTGGCTGTTTTTGTATCGATGTTTTTTGAAGCATGTAGAATCTTCAAATCATCGAGTAACGAGCCGACAATTTTGATAGGAACCAAACCCGCTAAAATATCCAAAACTGAAAATTTTGACATGTTCTTTGCAATTTTACTGATATGTTCCGAGAGTTGTTGGGCGTTAAAGTTTGGAAGTAAGTTTATTGATATTCCTACATTCTCAAAGTTCATTAAAGCGACACTTGCCCTTTGCGAAATATCTAGAACCGCAAAGCCTGAAACACCGTAATCCGTGAAGAGAATATCGCCTTGGCATGCGGACACTTTTTTGTTGTTTATGAAAAGCGTAATCTCCCCATAGGTTTTTGCACCTGACATTTTATGGGCAATTTTTGAATTTAGATGCAGCTGAACAAGGGAGGGATAAGTGGGGATGATGGTGTGTCCAAACTCTTTGGCAAAACTCTGTCCATCACTGTTTCCGCCAAGGTGGCTTGCCGCCTCAGAGCCTGTTGCAACTACCACTTTGTCATGTGTTTGGAGCAGTTTTTTAACATCTGTAATTTTTGTATCCGTATGGAAAACAACACCCAGATTTTCTGCAGTCACTTGTAAAAGTTTAGCGACAGATTTTGCCTCATTGCTCATAGGATAAACTCTTCCGTCTTCTTTTATATCGAGCAATAATCCTATCTCAAGAGCAAATTTCTCAAACTCTCTGAAGCCGAAGTTTTTGAGTGCGTCATTTACAAAGGATGGATTCGCACCAAAGAAATCACTCTGGCTCAGGTTTGTGTTGGTAATGTTACACCTGCCGTTTCCGGAGACTAGAATCTTTTTGGCACATCTGTTATTCTGTTCATAAATTTCTACAACGGCTCCAAATTTTGCACAAAAGATAGCGCACAAAAGTCCGGATGCACCACCGCCGATAATTGCTACTTTTATCATTATTCTATTTTAGTTGCCGGTTCATCATCGACTAAAAGTATTTTAAAGTTTTTCACGCATCTTCTCCAATATATTTGTAATAATTTGACTTGCCTGTTTATATTTAAAATTGTTCAAATAATTTTTTAACTCTTCAAGAGCATCTTTTGGAATAACATCTAAAAGCATGTCGCTCATTATCTCTACAGTATCGTTTTTAACAGCCTTAAAATGGGCTAAATCATTTTGTAAAATTTCCAATAAAATTACTTTTTCTTTTATCTCATATTTTTTGACAGGCTTCTCTTCTTTAGCATGTTGCAAGTTGTACCTGATACTTTTAACCGTTTCGTCCAATAAATTTATAAGCTCAGGGAGAAGTTTTTTTTGCTCTTTTACATCTTGTATCTCGTAAATATGTTTTGATAACATGTAAACATCATAAAGATCTATATTTCCGCTTACCCCTTTAAGCGAGTGGATTAAGCTGTTTAGCTCTTTTGCATCCATCTCTTCATGCCCAAAGAGTTGTGTCGGATTTTCATATTGGACGGCAAAATTTTCTAAAAGCCTCATTACTACATCGTATGAGTTTATTTTTTTCATTAAATTCACAAGATTGAAACCTTTAATATCAAGCTCTATTTCTGATATTTTTTTTGCAATTTTCTCTTTTCTTTCTGCAAATTCATGTGCATGTGGTGCTATCCATTTAATCAGGGTTGTCACAAGTTCATCTTCATCGATAGGTTTTGCAAGGTGCGCTACCATTCCTGATGCATAAGAAAGCTCCTTATCTTCCATCATGACAGCTGCACTCAGTGCAACAATAGGCGTATTTTTGTGATTAGCAAGCTCTAGTATCTGTTTTGTTGCTTTATAACCATCCATGATTGGCATTTGTAAATCCATGAGAATTAAATCATAATTGTTCTCTCTTGCCAAATCAACCGCTTCTTTTCCGTTAAAAGCAACTTCAACCTCTATCTCCAGATTTTCCAGCATTCCAACGGCTACTATCTGATTTATTTTATTGTCTTCGACTAAAAGTATTTTAGAACCTTTAAGAACATCTGCGTTGCAAGAGATGCCACTCTCTTTTGCCTCCGAGCTCTTCTCTTCTTCTTCTTCTTCTTCTTCTTTAGAAGTTTTACAGTCTTGGGTTTTTCCAAAGGTCGCCGTAAAAATAAATTCACTTCCAACCCCTTCAACGCTCTTCACCCAAATATCGCCGCTCATAAGATTTGCCAACTGTTTTGAGATGGCTAGACCGAGTCCTGTTCCGCCGTATTTACGGGTAATTGAGTTATCTGCTTGGCTAAACTCTTTAAAGAGATTTTCTTGAACCTTTTTACTCACACCGATTCCGCTATCTTTTACGGAAAATTTTATTTTTTTGTAGTGCGCATCTTCATGTATAACTTCTACAGCTACACTGATAGAACCGTAATTTGTAAATTTTACGGCATTTCCTACAAGATTTGTAAGTATCTGAGTCAGGCGAAGCGCATCACCGATAAGTGTTGTATGTGTAAAATTATCTATATGAAAATCCAATCCTTTTTTATGGATTTCATACTCAAACAGATCTTTTAAATTTTGCAAAACATTGTCAAGCTCAAATATATTGTTTTCTAAATCTAATCTTCCGGCCTCTATTTTAGAGTAGTCTAACACATCGTTTATTACATATAGAAGTGCTTTCGAAGATGTTTTTACTTTTTCGAGATACTCTTTTTGCTTTGGATTTAAATCTGTTTTTAATACTAAATCTGTCAAGCCTAAAACTCCATTGAGCGGTGTTCTTATCTCATGCGACATATTTGCCAAAAAGTCAGATTTGGCTCTATTGGCTTTTTCTGCCTCCTCTTTTGCTTTTTTGATTTGATTGGTTCTCTCATCAATCTTTTCCTGCATGAAATAGAGTGTGTCAGCCAAGTCAGAGAGCTCATCATGCCCTTGAAATTTGATTCTCTCTATTTTTTCATTATTGGATATTTTGTCTACCGCATTTTTTATCTTTTCAAGATTGGATGTCAATTTTCGTACTATGAGCCAAGTGATAATGGATGAAAACAGGATTTCTAAAAGAATGAGAATAAAAACATAGAGGCGATTTTTATCTATTAATTCTCTGTTTTTTGTAGTATTAAAGAGTATTTTAATAGTGCCGATGAGTGAACCATTCATGAAAAGTTGTGAATGGTGAAGAGTTAAGTGCTCTTCTCCTTTTGGCACTGCTTGCATATTTTTAAACTGTTCTAAAGCGTGAATTTCACATCTGCTTTTTCCGGATAAGAGTGTCCCTTGCTTATCATAGATAATAACTGCTTCAATCTCCTGTACACTTAAAAGGTCGTTGATTACATCATCAAGAGTTGCTACATCGTATATGGATGTCGGAGTTTTGCTTATGCTTATGCTGAGATTTGTTAACTCATCTATTTTATTATCAAGAAACGAGTTTGAAGATTTTTCAAAAAGAAAAAAATTAGCTCCCACAATCAAGAGGATAAAAAAGGCTTCTACTAAAACAAAAGAGAGGATAAAACGGTATTTAAGCGAATTCACATCTATTCTTGAATATCTAATTTTTCAGATAATTTTCTAATAACGTTGTATTCGTTATCATCAATTTGAATAAGTTTTTTCATACTCAACTCATCCAAAATATTGGCAGGGATTGAGAGGAGTGCATCTCCTAAAAGTTTAGCTTCCTCTTTGTTTAAGCGGGGATGAAAAGCTATAGGATGGCTAGGATAGGGTGCTGTCGTATAGATAATTTTGAGTTTATCTTTGGTCTCTTTATCTTCCATGTTGTTGAATGTTCTCTCAATACCGCCACCAATATCACCAATGCCTCTTGCAACACCTTTATAGACAGAGTCATGTGAATTAACATACTTAATGCTGCAATTTTTTTCTATATCAATACCATATTTTTCATCGATTTCATATTTAGTTAAAAGAGTAGCAGCAAATGCCAGCGGAGTCGGAAAGAGATATTTCATCTTGCTATAATCAATTGAATCCATAGCAATATCCTTGCGAGAGACCAAAATACCGACAATCATCTCAGTGTCTCTTACAAATGTTTGGTAGCCTTGCTTTTTATTGGCTATAACATAGTGATAAGGATTCATGTAAGCTATGTCATAAACTCCGTTATTGAGATTCTTCTCAAATTCCGGTATAGATTTTTCAATATTGAGCACTACATTTAAACCTGTTGTTTTTGATAAATAATTTACCACAGGCGTCCATTTTTCTATTAAAATAGAAGGACTCTGTTGTGGAACAACACCAAAAACAATATCATCGGCCACTAGAGAGAGTGTAAAGAGGTTTATAAATAACAAAATAAAAAATCTCACTGTCCAACCTTCCATAAAATTATACTGTTCCAAATTGTAATACTTTTTCTTTACGCTGTCTTTAAAGTGTTACAACTTTCGCGCCAAATCCGCCCATGTATTGCGGTGCATCTTCAAACTTTTTCACCTTTGGGTGGGATGCCAGAAAATTCTTAACTGCGTAAGAGAGTTTTCCTGTGCCGATTCCATGGTAGATTAAAACTTCATCCCAGCCGCTTATGAGTGCATCGGAGATAAATTTATCTAAAACCTCTTCCGCCTCTTCGGCTCTCATTCCATGCAGATCACATTTGAGTCCTGCTCTTTTTTCAACGCTTATCTTTACATCCGTTTTGTATTTCGGTTTGATGATTTCGGTATGTTTTAACTGCTTAGTTTTGACTCGAAGTTTCATCCCCTCTATCTCTATAAAGGCGTCGTTATTGCTTGCAAGAGAGATAATGACACCCTTTTTACTGTGGTACTTTACTTTGTCCCCGACATGAAACTCCACATTCCGAGCTTCAGTTTCTACTTTTGCTTGAGGAACTGCTTTTTTCGCTTTGTCCATAGCTCGGTGGATTGCCGCACTGTCTCCGGCTTTTGCTGCGTTTTTTGCTTCATTGATTGCTGCATCATAAGTGAGTTTGAGGGTGTCTTTTTGTCTTTCTACTTCCATAAAAAGCTGTTCTCTCTGCTCTTTCAAATCCAGCTCTTTTTGTCGTAAAGATTCTAGTTTTTCGTCCACCGCTCTGTGCTTTTGTTTGAGTTCCCGTTCGAGTTGCGAGCCTCTCTCGATGAGAATATTGAGTTTTTCGCTGTTGTCGCCGTACACAATTTTCGCTTCTTGAACAATTTTGTTTGAAATGCCGTATCTGCTTGCAGTCTCAAAAGCGTAACTCTTCCCGATAATTCCCTGCATAAACTCATAAGTCGGCGTTCGAGCCTCTTCGTCATAAATCGCTGCCATCAGCTCCACATCATCGCGGTCAGCCATAAGCGCGGCGAGTCGTTTATGGTGGGTTGTAACGACGATTTTCTGATTTTTTGCAACAAGCTCTTCAAGTATTACTTTAAAAAGTGCCGCCGCCTCGTCGCTGTCTGTTCCGAGTTCTATCTCATCCACTCCGACAAGAGCCGATTTGTACTCAAAAATTTTAGAAAACTCCTGCATTCTTCCTGCAAAAGTTGAGATATCGTTTTTTACATTTTGAGGGTCGTCTATAATTGCCAACACATTTTTAAAAGAGCCGATGTGCGATTTATGCTCATTCAAACGCATCGGAATAATGTACTTCGCCATAAAAGCAGATGCCAAAATGGATTTAAGGAGCATTGTTTTACCGCCGGCATTTACGCCCGTAATCATCAGTATGTTTTTAGAAAAGTCCACATGAATGGGTTTCGCTTTGTGCAGAGCCGGATGAATAAAGCTATCTAAAACTATTTTAGAGTCGTTTTTTGATTTGATGATTTGCAGGTTTTTAGCTCTTGCAAAAAGAACTCTTGCCTGATAGTTGTCGAACTTGTCAAACTCTTTGTCAATGAAAGCGATAAAGGGTTGAAGTTCGGCTAGTTTTGCAGAAAAACTTTTTGCATAGGAGTAGAAGATAGTTTCTCTCTCTTGCTGAATGTAGCGAATCTGCTCTTTTGTTTTTAGGATAATGTCGGGAGAGACATAAAAAAAACCGCCGCTGCTTCTTGAAATAACCGCACCTTTGAGCACATGGTTAAATCCGCCGCGTACTAAAAGACACTCTTCATCGTTGATAAAGTGAACCTGAGAATCCACCAAATATCCTGCAAGTTTCGGGCTTGACATCATTCGCTTGAGCGAGCCGCTCATGTTGGTTTTATGCTCTTTTATTCTTGCACTCAAACCAAAAAGTGTCTCATCAAGATTTTCGTTAAAATGTCCATCGGCACTGAAATACTCTTCAATCTCTACAAATCTATCGTCGATGATAAATTTTTCCATCCATTCGCCAATTATACCGCCCAGCTCACGGTTTTTGAAGTATCTGAAGTATCGAACAACCTTGATAATTTCAAATATCTGTTCAAAATTCAGAACACCTCGTTTGCTTAAATGCCCTTTGATATTTGCAAAGTTAGCAATCTTCGGAGGTGCCTTAAACTCTATGGCGTCAAGTGCTTTTATGTAGCGAAAATGAAGCTCTTGGTCACCTTCGATGAACAAAGAAGCCTCACGGGAGAAGAAATTCGAAAATGCGTTGATATGTTCGCCCAAATCGAGTTGTTCTATAAGTAGGTCAAGTTTTGATTTTTTTGTAGTATCTGTTTTCATATTTTTGTTTCTATTTTAATTTTAATATACAGCATCATGCGTGCCTACATCAATTGGAATAATTTCATTATCTTTGATGATAAAGTCCATAACAACTCTGTATTCTATATTGATTGAGATAGAGTAAAACTCACACAATCTGCCTTGTAATTTATGCAATCTTAGAGAAGGGTGGTGTGGATTTACTTCCAATATCTCAATCGTTTTGCTATATCTTTGGATAATATCGGGATGTTTTTTGAGAAACTTTTTGAGTTTTTTAAGATAACTATCGGTAATTAGTATCTTATAATTCACGCATCAACTCGTCTATATGCTCTTTTGCCGTTTGTGTTTTATAGTTTTTATTTTCAATATCTTGCATAGTCTGGATATATGCTAAATCCAATTCATTGGCTCGCAACTCTTTGTATCTGTCTATATCAAGAACGACAAATTTATCCTTGCCTCGCACATTGATAATGAGCTCATCAAAAGTATCCAAGAGGCTTGAGAAGAGCGAAACACCCTTTGTCTTCACATCATTTGCGCTAATTGTCATAATCGTACCCTTTATAATATTTGATAATATGCACTCAAACGAACGCGTCCGTTTGAGAGGCAGGGAAAGCTTGTCCCTACAACCCCCTAAAGCTACGAAAAACCTGTTTTTCGAGATTTACAAGGAATGAATAATACTTTTAATAGTATTATATCGTATCTACTCGCACTCTAAGGCACTAATCATTTGGTTAAAATAGGGAGTGTTCGGTTTGCCTATGAAAGTGTAGGTTCCTATGCTGAGAGTGTAGTTTGTGCTGTTTACATCCTCATTTTTACATTTTACAGTTTTATTTTGCTCAAATTTTCTTACAACTTCCAGCATCTTTTGGCTCTGCGCATTACTGTAGCTGTTGTAGGAAATAGCAGCCAGCACAATAGCCATAATGATGGCTGTGACTGCCATCTTTTGAAGTTTTGTAAATTCTGTAAAGTAGTGTAGGGCTAAAAAGAAAAGTCCGGCGATTATAGCACCAAATATATATGCCATTACGCAGTTCCTCTTATTTGATACGTAAGGTCTCCCGCGCCAAAACCGATGATGAGACCTCTGTCTAAAATCTGTAAATCTTTTTTATTTTTTATAACGGTTATTTTGTTATTTGCTCTTGTGATGCTGTCTGCCATGGTGAGGTTGTAGGCTTTGAACTTCTCTTTGAAATCAATCTCCCTAGGAGCTTCACCCGCAGACCAAACAGGTAAAATGATAAGTTCTTGTGCACCCTCAAAACATTTGATAAACTCTTCAAGATTATCGATAGTTCGAGAGTATTTATGCGGCTGCCAGATGGCGGTTATTTTGTCAAAACCTTTGAGGAGTGCGTACTCTTTTACAGATTGGAAAGTTGCTTTTATCTCTGTCGGGTGGTGACCGTAATCGTCAATGATTACGCTATTTTCCTCAGAGCCAACTATGTCAAATCGTTTTTTAATGCCCTTGAATGTCAAGATGTTTGCGCGAATCTCTTCAATATCCATAGACTCATGTGCTGCTAAAATTGCCAAAGAGGCATCAAGAGCGATGTGTGCACCAAAACCCCAAACATCGAATGCTCCTAAATTTTTGAGCGTAAATCTTGTGTGGGGTTCATTGTCGATTAAAATGTACTCTAAATTTTTAATATCTTTGCTAGGATAGAGCCAGTGCGCTTCTATTTCATCCTCATCTTTTAAAGTTTTTAGAAAGGGGTCTTCTGCATTTAAAACACGGCATGGAGCGGATTTTATAAAAGTGCGGTAGGAGTCGTAAAATCTATCGTAATTGTAGTCGTAATACTCCATGTGTTCCGGTTCGGCGTTGATTACTATGGCACAGTGAGGATTGGAGTTGATAAAACTTCCGTCGCTCTCATCTGCTTCAAAAACCATGACATCTGTTTTGTCATCGTATCTTACATTGGAGCCAAAAGCTTTGGACTCCGCACCGATGATTGCAGAACCGCTCATAATGGCGGTGAGTATGGCAGTTGTTGTGCTTTTGCCATGTGCACCGGCAATCGCATACACTTTATTTTCATTTAAAATCTGTAAAAGAGCTTCTCTTCGTGCTAAAACTTCTATGCCCTTGGTCTTCGCCGCTACAACTTCCGGATTATCAGGTCGAATGATGGCGGAATGAACGACTAAATCTTGGTCTGTGATAGCTTCTGCGGCATGTGGAACGGTTACCGTAATCCCTAAAGTTCGAAGTTTTTTTGTAATGGCTGAGTCGGAGATATCCGAACCGCTTACTTCATGCCCTTTGAAACGCATGAATTGTGCAAGTCCCGAGATACCTATGCCGCCGATACCGATAAAATGTATTTTCATGTATTACTCCGCAACTGTTTTTGAGTTTTCTAGCAACTTTTGTGCCTCTTTGGTGAAACAGCTTATGTAAAATGAACCTGCACGCTCCGTTGCGTCTATGTCCGCAATGTTTGAGATAAAATCATCTAAAGATATGCCCTCTGCCGAGGCTATCCAATGGAATTTGAGAGCGGAGGAGAACTTTGCATCGTTTGTAAGTCCGCTTAAAACTTCAAACAAAGCACTTGCATCTGAGATTTTATCTGCACTGTAATGCTCTATGGCATACTCATACAAGGCTCTCACGGTCGCAAAATCCTGCACCTCATTCATGTCCATAACTCTGTGAGACTCAAGTGCATCGGTCAATCTCTCCAGCGCCAAATCAAGAATATTTGAATAAAAATCCATAAGCGTATCTTCATCAAAAGTGTCATGCGCTTTTTGCTCTAGCACATAAAGCGATGCAATATCGGAGTTTTGTTGTGCTTTTAACACTTCCTCTTTAAGTTTTTCTACTTTGCTCATGCCAAACACTCCTTGATTCTTAGTAACGCACTTCTTGTCTGTTCAACACTCTCAACAAGGGCTATACGGATAAAATCTTTTGCCGGATTGACTCCGTTTTTATTCTCTCTTGCCAAATATTCGCCGGGGAGCACTTTTACATTATACTCCTCAAAGAGTTTTTTTGTGAACTCTATCGGCTTGGGAACTTTGAGCCAGAGGTAAAAGGTGGCTTGCGGAATCTCAACACCTAAAATCTCTTTTGCCGCTTCAAAGTTTTTTTTGTAAATCTCTCTTGAAATCTCTACATGCTCCTCATCGTTCCATGCAGCAGCAGCAGCACTTTGAAGAGGAAGAGGCGAGGCACACCCTATGTAGGTTCGATATTTCATGTACTCTTTCAAAATCGTCTCATCTCCCGCAATAAAACCCGAACGAAGCCCCGGAGCTGAGGAGCGTTTGGAGATAGAGTTGATAACTAAAATATTTTTAAAGCTTGTGTTTCCTACATGTGTCGAGGCTTCAAGAAGTGAGGGAATTGGCTGAGCTGTATAAATTTCGCTGTAACACTCATCATTTATGAGAACAAAATCATGTTTGAGTGCGAGGTAAACCCATTCGCCAAGCTCTTCTAAACTCAAAACGGAAGAGGTCGGGTTGTTTGGAAAATTTAAAATCACCAAGTCGCAACCGCTTAACTCCTCCTCATTTATAACAGGTCTAAAGTTGTTGCTCTCGTCCATGTTTAGGTGGATAACTTTTGCTCTTGAAGCGATTGCTGCACCCTCATAAATCTGATAAAAAGGGTTTGTATATGCCATAACAGGCTCTTTTTTGTCAAAAAGCAGAAATTGAGGAAAGTTGAAAAGCACTTCGCGCGTACCGAAAGTGGGGATGATTTGTCCGCTTTTTAGCTCAGTGTTGAATCTCTTTTTTACGAAATTGATTTGGGCTTGTATGAGATTCTCTTCGCCTGAAGTTTTCGGATATTTTTTTAGTAAGTCGCTGTTGTTGCAGAGTTCTCTTTGTATAAAATCGGGTGTTTCAAACTGTGGTTCGCCTATCGTCAAAACGGATGGTGCATAAGCGCTGTCGGGTGTAATGTCTTTAAGTAAATTGTGTAATTTTTCAAATGGGTATGGTTCAAAATTCATCTATTTATTCCTTCTATTTGTTCGCGCAATTATAGCCAAACTTACTTTACCTCAGTTGATGCAAATAAGTCGGATAACGAGATTAGTTGTGTATAATTCTTGACTTTGAAAGTTAAGGAAGAGATATGAAAATAGCAATTTCGATAGTAGCGGCACTTTTTTTAATCGGGTGCGGAGAGGGTGATAAAAAAGCGGCAGAAGCCACTGCAACTCAGGCGGAAACTCCAGTAGCGGCGGTAAAAAGTGAACCGGCTCCCGTGAAAGCTGAAGTTAAAAACGACACGGCAGATAAAGTTAAAACAGCAGTAAATGATGTAGCCGATAAATCAAAAGAGGTTACGAACAAAGCAGCAGATTCCGCAAAAGAGGTTGTCACATCAATGGCGGATACAATGACTTCCATGATGCCGACTACTGCTACTACTGCTTCAGGAGAGAGTATCTTTAAGGTATGTGCAAGTTGCCATGGTCTTAGCGGTGAAAAAGCGGCATTAGGCAAATCTCAAATTATTAAAGGCTGGAGTGCGTCAAAAGTTGCAGACGCTCTCAAAGGCTATAAAGCAGACAGTTACGGCGGCGCTATGAAGGGCGTTATGAAAGGGCAGGTATCTAAACTCAGTAACGACGAGATAAAAGCGGTTTCGGAGTATATTTCTAAGCTCTAAATCTCCACAACATGCGGAAACTATTTCCGCATGCTCTCCATTAAATTAAAAATTAGAGATAGCTAAAACCGACAATGAGATAGACAAAATGGTCTATGAGCTTTATGGGTTGAGTGATGAAGAGATTAATATTGTGGAGGGTTTATAGTGGAAAAAAGTGTTATTATTAAAGTTGAAGATTTGGATGTTATTGGTCAATTAAAATATGGCAACGATAATAAATCTGAGATATTTTTGACATTACCATTAAATAAAAGTCATTATTTTAAAAAATTGTATGATAATCTAGAAGCATTTAATATCAATGGACAATTTGAGGATGATTGTCAATTTACAGCTTTTTACTGTTATGTCGTTCAATTATTATTACCTACTTCTGGCTCATTATTTAATGATTTAATAGCTGTGAGAGACTTTTACTCAAATGAAGAATCAAATACATTGATAAAATACAGAATTGAGATTGGCAAATTGTATTTAAATGCGTCTGATGTCAATGATGAAACTAGCGTCAACAAAGTAGATGTAAAATTTTCATCTATCGAACAACAGCTACTAAATAATGAGAATAAAAAGATTTTTATTAAGCAAAATGATTGTTATATTACCATTTCAAATGATTTTATAACAATAGAACCGCTTCATGTTATTACATTAAAAAAGTTGAATCAAATACTTTTTGATTTACGGGTATTTTTTGAAGTCTTTGTATTAAACAATGATGTTAAAATCATCGAGAAATTTATTTATACTGTTGATGATACAAAAATTGAAGAAGTCATGCGTTATAAGTCTGAACAACTTACTAAAGAAGAATTTTTATTTAGATATGACACAAATAGCATTGAAAGTATTTTAAACCATTGGTTTGAAGCAAAAAATACATATGGGAAAATCTTTGATTATCTATCAGGTATTTTAAATGAAAGCTCTATCGTACACTTAGAATTAAAATATTTTGCTTTAGCTCAGTGGATTGAAGCGTATAGTAGGGAATTTTTAAATAATAAAATTCAAACAATCATAAATGAGCCTGTAGAAAATAGTGATGACCAAAAGCTACTTTTATCACAATCTCAAAATAGCAACAATTTTAGAAAAAATTTGAAAGATATGTTCAAGTTAAAAGATTTAAAAATATTGATAGGGATACAAAATAGTGAAGATCAAAAAATTTTTATTGATCAAATTATTTGCTACCGAAATCATTTGACGCACATAAACATCGAATCTAAGCTCAATAATACGCAAATTATGCATTTGTATGAAATACTAAAAGATATAATCTATATTCTTATTATAAAGGAATTGGATGTAGCTATAGATAGCAAGCGTATTGATGAAATTAAAAGAAAATACATCGCGTATAAAAGCTTACAAAATACGATAAAAAAATGCGAATAATAAAAATGAACTACAAAAAAAACACCCCTGAAAATGAATCTCCACTTTTAACAAAGAAAAGAACAACGCAGCATGTGAAAACGAAGCATTGCAAATTGCAATATAGTAAAAATGTAATACTATTTTCAGATGCCCAAAGTTATATCAAATCCAACAAAATTCTGCTCAAATATAATCATACAAAAAGTGCGATATAATCATCTATTAAATGCGGAGGTGTGGGATGAGGGTTTTACTGACAGGTGCGAACGGGTACATAGGAAGAAGGCTAAAAAATGTACTCAAAAATCAAGAGGAAGTGGAGCTGAGGGTTTTTGTAAGAAATAAAAATAGTATATCGAAGGATAAAGCTGAGAATTTTGAGGTTTTTGAGGGGGATACCTTTGATAAAGACTCTCTAAGAAAAGCTCTTAATGGAGTCGATACGGCGTACTATCTCATCCATTCGCTAAACAAAGAAAACTATAAAGACCTTGACAAAATCTCAGCTCAAAACTTTATTGAGACGGCTGAGGAGTGCGGGGTAAAAAGAGTGATTTATCTTGGAGGTCTGGGCGTAAAAAACTCCGACACAAGTAACCATCTCCTCAGCAGAATCGAAACAGGTGAGATTTTAAGCGCATCTAAAAGCGTGCAAACCATCTGGGTGCGCGCAGGCGTTATCATCGGCTCAGGAAGTGCGAGTTTTGAAATCATCAGAAATCTTGTAGAAAAATTGCCTTTTTTGATAACTCCAAAATGGGTGGACACCTACGCCCAGCCAATCGCTGTGGAGGATGTTATAAACTATCTCTCTTCCTCTTTGCATCTTTCGTATGACAAAAATCTCATCGTAGATATTGGCAGCGCAAAAATGATGTATAAAGAGATGATGCAAGAGACGGCTCTGGCTTTGGGGCTCAAAAGATACCTCATACCTGTCCCTTTCATGAGCATAAATATCTCCTCTTACTGGCTTAACCTTTTCACTCCTGTACCTTTTAGAGTAGCAAAAGCACTTATTGAGGGGCTGCGCTCCGAGGTCGTTATGCAAAATGAGAATGCGAAAATATATTTTCCTCTCATCACTCCCTTAAGCTACATTGATGCGGTCAAAAAAGCGGTGCAAGAGATAGCGCAAAATCAGGTGATAAGCAGATGGAGCGATGCCGAAGGCTCTTCGTGGGACAAAATTCACTTAAAAGAGATAAATGATGCTATCTTTGTGGATAGAAAGGAGTCAGACATCAGCGCTTACGACAAAGAAAAAGTTTTTATGGCGATTAAATCTATCGGCGGGGAAAACGGCTGGTTTGATTATGACTTTTTATGGGAAATACGAGGTGTCATCGACAAGGCTCTGGGCGGCGTGGGACTGAACCGTGGAAGAAGAGACAGCTGTGATTTAAGGCTTGGAGAGTGTCTTGATTTTTGGAGAGTTGAAGATATACAAGAGAATGAGAGGTTGCTTCTTTTTGCCCAGATGAAAATCCCCGGTCATGCATGGCTTGAGTTTAAAATAGAGGGCGACAAACTTATCCAGTCCGCATATTTTTATCCAAAAGGGGTTTGGGGCAGGGTGTATTGGTATGCTCTTCTTCCGATGCACTATTTTATATTTAACAACATGATGAAGTGTGTTTTGAAAAACAGTATGAAACTTTGATTTTTGAGCCTGTATTTACATCTAAATAGTAGAAGTAAAAAATCTACTCTTTAGGAAGACCGAACTTCTGCGTTACCAACTCGCCCTCTTGATTAAAAAAGAGATAATAAAGCGTATCTTTTTTGACACTCAGTCCCGCTAAATATCTGAGTGCCAAGTTTGCTTGAAGTGAAGCGATGTGCATGACTATCGGTGCTGCGATTCCTGCTGGTGTTTTATTTACAATTTTAAAAGCATCGGTAAAAGAGGAGTTTTCTATAAAAGCCACTTGACCGTGAAAAGCTTCGACGCTTCCATAGACCCAAGGGAGATTTTTGCTTTTTGCATAGGCGTTAATCTCTGCGCGGGTCGGGAGGTTGTCGGTTGCGTCTATGATTAAATCCACACTTATGTTTTTTTCACTCCATGTTTTGAAGTCACATGGATGGGCTACTGCTTCTACAAACGGGCATCGCGCATTAATCATCTCTGCATTTAAAAAGGCTTTATTTTTGCCTTCATCACCCATTTTAAAGGCTATTTGTCGGTGAATGTTGTGAAGGCTTACTTCATCAAAATCTATCATGTGAATTTCGCCGATACCACTCGCACCAAGTGCAAAAGCAAGAGAACTTCCAAGTCCTCCTGAGCCGATTATTGCTATCTTTTTGTTAGAAAGTTTGGCTTGTGTCTCCTCTCCCCAGAGTTGAATTTGGCGGTGAAAATAGTTTGTCATTCGTAAACCTTTGTGAATTTTTTAGAGTACCTTACTGATGTTACGTACCTAAATGAGCAAAGTCCATTTAGGTGGCAAGGACACCTGTGTCCTTTGCAATCCCCTAAAGCTTCTCGCATTTCATGCGAGAGATTTACAAAGATTTTACACACTTTTATGAAAAAGTGTGTCATGTCAGTAATTTAGGCTCGCTGTAGTAATACCCTTGTCCGTAATCGATGCCAAGCTCTGTTATAACTTTTTCAATCTCTGCAGAGCTTACAAATTCTGCAACGGTTTTAATATCTGCAAGTTTTGCAAACTCAACAATTGATTTTACAACAAGTTGATTATTTTCGCTTTTGTCGATATTTTTTATAAGTGAACCGTCTATTTTTAAGATGTCAACATCAAGTTCGAGCAGATAATTATAGTTTGAATAACCGCTTCCAAAGTCATCTATGGCGATTAAAACACCAAAGCTTTTTACCTTTTGTATGAACTCTTTGAGTGCAGAAAAATCTTTAATCTCCTCGCTCTCAAGGAGTTCAAAAGTAAGTTTTTTTGCAATATCCTGATTGTTTTGCAGAGTTCCAAGAATAAAATCATGGGTACCTTTGTGCATAATATCGTCTATGGAGAGATTAAGTGATATAGAAACATTGTGTTCTATTACTGCTTGGATACTTTTTACGATAACCTCGTGTGTTATTTGAGAGTAGAGTTTTGCTTTTTTTGATAATTCCAAAAAGAAAAAAGGCGAGATATATTTATCTTCATCTTCATCTTTGATACGAACAAGTGCTTCATGCTTTGTAATTTCTTTGGTTTTTAGATTCACCAATGGCTGAAAAAGCATTGCAATATTGTCATTGTTAATCGCATATTTTATTTTTTTAATCATGTCGATATTCTTTTGAATCTCTTGTCTGTTGTTGAGAGAATTATCAAATATTGCAACTTTTTCACTATAGTCTTTTGAAATTGATTTGAGCGCTAACATGGCATTTATTAAGAACGGTTTTTCAGCGCTAACGCCGGCTTGGAGCTGTATAAAAATCTCTTGCTCTAATCCATCATATTTATAATTTGAACGCTCTACAACTTCTACAATATTTGTAGCTATTATATATGCCTCTTCAATAGGATAGCCCAGCATTATAATAGCAAACTGGTCTGCTCCGACTTTGAAAATATCTGTATCTTTTATACACCCAATATTTGATTTTAATTTTTCACCTAAACTCTTGAGTATAAAATCTCCTATCTCTATCCCATAAAGATTGTTGATTGAACTAAAATCTGTGATATCAAAAAGAATAACAACAGAGTTTTTATTTTTCTCAATCGCTTCAAGGTAAGCATTTCTGTTTTTTAGTCCTGTCAAAAAGTCGGTTGTAACAGATTTCTTATAGCTCTCTTGAAGTTTAATGATTCGCTGTTTTTCGCTCTCTGACAAAAAGATGTAGTAAACAATAATTAAAAGGGTTAAGAGTGAGAAACCCAAAATAGAGTAGTATTCCAAATCAAGCTTCGATAAAACATTTATATTCTCAGATTTTATTCCATTCTTTAAAACAGTAAAATCATTTTCTATTGCATCATCCTTAATGATTTTATTTATTAAATGCATATAGCTAGGCAGAGATTTTTTGAGCAAATTAATATGTGTTTTATAAAGTTCAAGATACGTTTTATTATCATGTTCATCTACTGTTTCTACTTTGTCTAAAAAGTCGATGTCAATTTCGACATCATTTTTTTCATCGAGTTCCATGCTGCTCTTAATGGTTGTGAGATGACTGATAATATTGAGTAATTTTTGACTATCTTCCTTCTTTAAGTTACTCAAATGCTCAAGCGAAGATGTAATAAATGAAAATGAGTTTTTAATCTTGCCGTTTTCTCTTTTAAAAAGCTCTATATTGTCGTTGTACTCTTTTTGATCAAAAATGAGATGGTTTAAAAATCTTTTTGTTTTTGGATACTCCGTCGTTGTGTATATTTCACTCTTTTGCAGTAATTCTATCTGACTATTTAGATTGCTTATATCTTGAGTGATTATATCGTTATTGTAGATTCTATAAAGCGCACTTTTGAGTATGGAATCGTTCAACTCATAGTGTTTTGCTTTAAGCTCTTCTATCATGCTGTAGAGTTCATAACCTGTGTCTTGAACTCTTTGACTTTTTTGCTTGTAGTTCATGACCCAAAAAGTTACTGATATAAGTGCCAAAGCAACGAGTAATACTTTAAACCATTTATTTAACATCATCACTCCAAGTTTTTGGAATATCGGCATCTAGAGTTTTTAAAAATGCGACAATCGTTTTTGTTTCTTTATCTTCGAGTATGGTGCCGAGATTGTAGTAAGACATTTTAGTCACTGCTTCTTCGAGAGTGTCTGCAGAGGCATCATGAAAATAGGGAGCTGTTTTATTGATGTTTCTTAAAGATGGAACTCTGAAAACATTTTTATCCATCTCTTTTTTTGTTAGGGCATAAAGGTCTGGTTGACCTTCTATATAAGGATACTCGATTACGCTTCCAATCATCTGCATTGAGTTTCCGCCTACATTTACACCGTTGTGACATGCCGCGCATCCATGCTCTTTAAAGGAGTTAAAGCCATCTTTTTCAAGTTGTGTCAAAGAGCCTTCACCCTTTAAAAATCTGTCGAAACGGGAGTTTGGAGTTAAAAGTGTCTCTTCAAAGGCAACAATTGCATCTTTAAAAAGTTTATAGCTGGGCACTTGATTATAGATTTTTTTAAATATTGCTTGGTACTCTTTTGACATGATTAAGCTGTTCTCTACATCTTGGTCGCTCATTTCCATCTCATATTCTGTGTGAATCGGTCCATCAATCTGTTCATTAAGATTAGCTGCTCTGCCATTGTAAAAGAGTTTGTAGTTGTTTACTGCATTAAAAACAGTAGAACTATGAATAATGCCTTTTTTGTTTTCAACGCCAATAGATAAAGGCCGTATGTCTGCTCCAAAGTTACTATGGCATGAAGCACAAGAGATTGTTTTGTCTTTAGAAAAATTTGTATCAAAAAAAAGCTTTTTTCCAAGTGCTACTTTATCTTTATCAAATGGTTTAACATCTGGAATAGGCGTAATTATTTCGGCTGATACGAGTACGTAAAGTAATAAAAATAGTGAAATAATTTTATTCATAAATTGCCTTTTAAGATAAACGCTAACATAGTATCACTAAATATTATACAGTCGGTAATCTCTTGGTTATCATATCTCTAAACCCCCAAGAACGGCGGGAATGAACTACTTCACTATGGCTCATGTCAACTATCATTAACTCCTCTTTATTCCCGAGGTGGTTGAGTACATCGCCATCCGGAGAGACTAAAAGTGAGTCCCCGTAAAACTGCCATGTCAAATCTTTGTCTTGATATTCGCCGATACGATTTGCCCGTAAAACGAAGCAGTTGTGCGTAA
Organism: Sulfurimonas sp.; assembly: GCA_041662325.1. Taxonomy (GTDB): domain Bacteria; phylum Campylobacterota; class Campylobacteria; order Campylobacterales; family Sulfurimonadaceae; genus Sulfurimonas. Next base: position 415,564 of record JBAZSU010000001.1, read on the forward strand.
ATGCACGTGATTGAATCAGCATTTTCCATCTTTCAAAAGAGTCAAATGTTGATACGCTCGGAACAAGTACACAATCTACACTTTTATCAGCCACATGCGACCAAAGCTCATCAAAATGAAGTTCAAATCCACTCATAACAGCAAATTTGAAATTTCCGATTTTAAATGTCAGTGGCGCTTGCAGAGGTTTTATCTCATTTGCAAAGAACTTCTCTTCGTTCCAGTGGGGATAATTGATAAGAAGTTGCTGTTGATAATATGCAGTGGAAGTTGGAGAGAATTTGGCTATGACTTTGTAAACTTTTTCTTTTTTTACTACTATGAGGGGGGCTATAATTGTCATTTTATAAGTAGTTGCGAGCTCTTTTAAAACCTTACTCTGGTGCTCTGCCTGCTCTTTTATCATGGCAACAGAGAGCGACTGTAACTCTTTAAAAAAAGGGTTGAGAATGTACTCCCCCAGAAGCAAAACTTTTACACTGTTTTTGCTCGCAATTCGAATGTAATTGTAGAGTTTTGTAGAACTCATTCCCTGTGCACTGAGTTGTAGGACTGCTGCCTTCATTAGTTGCTCTTTATCTCATTTATTTTAATGACTGCATCTTCCAACATTTTTTGAGCCTCTGTAAGTTCGCTCATCCCTTTTTCATATGCTTTTACGCTCTCTTCAAGTGTAATTTCTGGATTCATAAGCGTCTCTAAGATTTTTTTTGCACTCTCTAATTTTGTTTCAAACTTCTCTTTAGCCATTGAGTATCTCCTTCACTTGATTTTCAAATTTATCTATCTCCACCAAAAAAGCATCATGCCCGTAATCGCTATCAATATCGGTGTAGGTATACCTTGTATTGCCAATTTTATTGAGTACACTCTCCATCTCCTTCATCTCAAAGCTTCTAAAAAGCAAATCATTTTTGAAACTTATAAGGTGTAAATCTGCTTGAACCTTTTTCATCGCCTCTTCAAGGGAGTCGAAATCTCTTGCAATATCAAAAATATTAATCGCTTTTGTGATGTAAAGATAGGCGAGCGGGTCAAACCATTTGGCAAAATTATAACTATTGTACTCTAAGTAGGACTCAACCTGAAACTTGCCAAAAAGCTCATAAAGTCCATCTGTAAGCCTATACTCTCGTCCAAATTTACTCTGCATGCTCTCGGGTGATAAAAAGCTGATATGTCCCGCCATGCGTCCTATTGCCATACCGGATAATCCATGTTTTTTTACATGTTGGCTATCGTAATAGCCCTGTTTAAATTCTGGATCTCTCAAAATCGCCTCTTGAGAAACTTTGTTGAAGGCTATCGCCCAGGCTTGTGTTGCGTAGGTCGTAGCCATGGTTATGATTTTTTGAGCAAAATTTGGGTAGTGAACTGCAAATGCCAATGCTTGCATGCCACCCATTGACCCGCCGATGATGGCATAAACACGGTGAATACCCAGTCTATCAAAAAGTATTCTTTGCGCTTTTACCATATCTTTTATTGTGACAACCGGAAACTTATAGCGGTAGTGTTCATTGTGAGGATATCTGAGACTTATTGGACCCGTTGAGCCAAAACAGCTCCCAATCACATTTGAGCAGATTACAAAATATTTGTCGGTATCTATTGCTTTACCTGAACCGATTAAACCGTCCCACCATCCAGCTTTATTGTCACCCTCATATGTTCCTGCACAGTGGTGTGAACCAGTCAGTGCATGGCAGATTACAATTACATTACTCTTTTCATCATTAAGGTTACCGTATGTCTCATAAGTTATATCATAAGGCTCCAAAATACGACCACTCTCTAAATAGAGAGGATTAGTAAAATGTTCTGTATATGTTTGTAGGTTTAGTGACAAGTTTACGCCTCTAATGCCTGTTTCATATCGGCTATCAAATCTTTCGCAGATTCTAATCCGCAAGAGATTCTGATAAGACCTGATGGAACTCCGCATGCAATAAGTTCTGATTCAGTTAACTGCTGATGCGTCGTAGAGGCTGGATGGGTGATGATTGATTTTGAGTCGCCTATGTTTACAACAAGTGAGTAAAGCTTAGTTGCATCTACGATTTTTATGGCTGCATCGAGGCTTTCCACTTCAAAACTAAGAAGTCCCGAACATGCACCGTTTTCAAAATATTTTTGAGCATTTGCGTAATTTGCATTGCCTTTTAATCCAGGGTAATTTACTTTTTTTACCTTAGGATGTGACTCTAAAAACTGAGCAAGAGCAAGAGCATTTGCAGAGTGTTCTTTTATTCGAAGTGAAAGTGTCTCCATTCCTTGGATGAAAAGCCAAGAGTTAAATGGAGATGAAACAGCACCCAAATCCCTTAGAAGTGAGAGTCTTGCACGAAGTGTAAACGGAGGAAGAGGCACATCTACATAAACTAGACCATGGTAAGAGTGGTCAGGCTCGTTAAAGTGAGCGTAGCGAGGATTTGCTTTTAATTTTTCCAGCAACCCTTTTCTTTCTACTAAAATTCCGCCGATTGCAAGACCTTGACCTGTTGTGTATTTTGATGCGCTATGAACAGTAACATCTGCACCATGTTCAAGTGGACGGCATAAAACCGGCGTTGCAACTGTGTTGTCAACAACACTCAAAATACCATGTCTGTTTGCTATGGTTGTGATAGCTTCTATGTCTGCTACATCAATACTTGGATTTGTTAATGATTCAAAAAAGATAACTTTTGTCTTGTCATCAATAAGTGCTTCTATTGATTTTGGATTATGCACATCAAAAAATCTAGCTTCGATGCCAAATCTTTTGAGTGTGTGAGCCGTTAAAGTAAGACTTCCTCCGTAAAGTTGTCTTGCACAGATGATATTATCTCCTGCCTCAGCAGCGTTTGCGATTGCATAAAAAATTGCACTCATTCCGCTTGAAGTTGCAAGGGCAGCTTCGCCACCCTCAAGAGAAGCAAATCTTTTCTCAAATACATCGGTTGTCGGGTTGTTGAGGCGAGTGTAGATATTTCCCAATTCTTTAAGGGCAAATAGATTTGCAGCATGTTCTGCATCACGAAACTCATACGCCGTTGTCATATAGATAGGAACCGCCATTGTCCCCTGAGAATCTTTTGTGTAACCTTCGTGCAGTGCTCTTGTCTGTAAATCCATTGTATTTTTTCCCATATTGATTTTAAAAATAGTTTCTTATTTTATCAAAAATGACTTAAGGTAGATACTCCATCGCTCTTTATTGTGTAGATTTCTGCTCTGGAGTAGCTTGAGAAACCTATTTGAAATCTCTTAGTGGTGAATGATTTCAGTTTTTTCATAGAGTTTTTCAATATAGGCGTCACCATAAAAGAAGATATCAAGTGCAACGGCTCTTTTGAAGAGGAAACCATTGTCGTTGAGAAAAGATATATGGTATTTAGTTCTGCCGTTATCTTTTTGAACTTCAAATAGATTTTTATTAATTAGTTGCAAATTATCTTCATCTTTTTTGTCAATATAGGATATGTTGCCAGTTTTCAATTTATTGTTTTTTAAATTCAGATAAAGAGTCAAAAAATCGTTGCTTTGGAAATCTATATATTCACTTTCATCGGTTTCTATAATTTTTTGTCTTGGAATTATCTCAAAACTTTGAATATCATAGCCATAGTAGTGTTTTGTTTTTTTTACTTTTGTTGTTTTAAGTAAGGTTTTATTCTCGTAGTCCAAGAGGTATGTAATCATCTCATCTAAGTCATCTTTAAGAGTATGCTTTATAAATCTATGAGGGAGATAAAGTCCATCTTTAATGACTCCTTCGCTAACAAAGATATCATGTCTATTAAAAGAGAGAGCTTTTACTAAGCCGATGCTCGAAGTCTCTACTTTCATTTTATAACTTTTTTTGTCGGAATCTTCCTCTAAAGTAATATCTGCGACTCCAACTTTTCCATAAATGGATATTCCTCCTTCACACTTTGCCTTAATAACTGTTACTGTTCCATGCAGAGGTTCGCCAAAGGCTAATAGGATGAATGCGGTATTAATGATTGTTTTAAACACACTTTCAACCTTCTGTTTAGGATAAAGAAAGTGAAACTGTTTATGAGAATAATAACCAATGAACAAACTATTTAGTATCATCGTAAATAACAACGGTGCCGGCTAGCAAATCATGAAGTCCCCGTTTGTTTACATGAAAAGCGACCATAAAAAAGCCGATTAGAAAGAACAGGGTAGATGCTATGTAGCCAAGTGAACGGATAATTGCTTGTTTGTTGCTTATCTCTTTGTGCGTTTGAGAGTCAATTATTTTGATGTGAAGCAGTTTTTTGCCAGGTGTAGCTCCGCGCCACTTTTCCCAAAAAAGTATTGTTACAACAAACACAGATAACTCGAAAATTAGTTCCCATGTGACTGAAGTTTGCGGTTGAACATCCAAGGCGTGTGGATTTGCACTCATAGCCATCATAATATTTTGCTGATATTGAGCAAAGTCAAACCAAGAACCGTTGCTTAAAAAGTAGATAATAACTCCGAGGGGAAGCGCTAAAAAAATGGTGTCAAGGATGGAAGCCAAAAAACGAACCCAAAATCCTGCATATTTTATATTGTTCATTTGATTTCCTGAAGAACATTTTGCCTCAAAAAGAGGCAAAATGGTTTATATTAGATATGATAGTTTGGTGCTTCTTGAGTGATGATAACATCGTGAACATGAGACTCTTTGAGTCCTGCACTTGTTATTTCTACAAATTCTGCTTTATTCCAAAAAGTTTCGATATCCTTGCTTCCGCAATATCCCATAGATGAGCGGAGTCCACCCATCATCTGGTGAACTATTCCGGCGATGCTTCCGCGGAATGGAACACGACCTTCTATTCCCTCAGGAACCAGTTTGTCGGCTGCTGTGCCCTCTTGGAAATATCTGTCCGTTGAACCTGTCTGCATTGCCCCGATACTTCCCATACCGCGGTACGATTTATACTGGCGACCTTGAAACATTATGGTCTCACCAGGAGACTCTTCTGTTCCGGCTAAAAGTGAACCGGCCATAATACAGCTGGCTCCCACCGCTAAAGCTTTTGCGATGTCTCCAGAGTATTTAATTCCGCCATCGGCAATAACAGGTACTCCATGTACTCTTGCTGCATCAGCACACTCTGCTATTGCAGAGATTTGAGGAATGCCGACACCTGCTACAATTCTTGTAGTACAGATTGACCCAGGTCCGATTCCAACTTTTACACCATCCGCACCTGCTTCAATAAGGGCTTCCACTGCCTCTGCCGTTGCAATATTTCCTGCAATTACATCTACCGCCATTGTCTCTTTTATTTTTCTGACAGTGTCTAATATACCTTTTGAGTGCCCATGCGCAGAGTCTAAAACTAAAACATCACAACCTGCATCTACAAGGGCTTTTGCACGGTCTAATTGACCAACACCGATAGCTCCGCCGACTATAAGTCTGCCGAAAGCATCTTTATTTGAGTGAGGGTATTCAATGCGCTTTTTGATATCTTTGATGGTAACAAGACCTTTTAAGAATCCTTCATCATCAATAATAGGAAGTTTTTCTATCTTGTTTTTATGCATAATATCTGCCGCATCATCTAAGGAAATTCCTTTTTTAGCGGTAATGAGAGGCATCTTTGTCATAACCTCTTCTGCAGATTTACGCATATCTTTTTCAAATCTCATATCGCGATTTGTTAAAATTCCCAAAAGTTTATTATGCTCATTGATGACAGGAACACCGGAGATTTTAAACTCCTTCATAAGGGCATCAGCATCTGCAAGTGTAGCATCTGGGTAAACATAGATAGGGTCTATAATAATCCCGCTCTCGCTTTTTTTAACCTTTCTAATCTGCTTGCATTGCGTCTCAATATCCATATTTTTATGGATTATTCCGATTCCTCCGAGTCTAGCCATGGCGATTGCTGCACGGTACTCAGTAACTGTATCCATCGCTGCGGAGACCATTGGAATATTGAGTGTGATATTGCGGGTAAGTTTAGTTTTAAGACATACCTCTTTTGGCAGTACTTCAGAATATTGCGGTACTAACAATACATCTTCAAAAGTGAGGGCGCGTTTACGAATTTTCATGATAATCCTTTGGGTGGTAAAAATTATTTATGTTGCTATAAAAATTCTTTGGATTATATCTTTGTTGTGGTTAAAAGTAGGTAAAGAGCTCTTTTTCTCTTGTAAAAATCAATCCAATTTCCAGTAAAAAATATCATTACTGCTTCCGACACTGAATATCTCCTTTTCATTTTTAAACCAGATTTGAGTGATTCTGCTTTTATGGGCAACAAGAGTATCTCCCAGAGCCTTTGTCTGCGTGTCAAATAGCTGGATATTCTGCTCATCACCGCTGGAATATGCTCCGATTTTCCCACTCGGGCTTAAACCTACCGCGTAAACTAAAAAATGACTTTTTATATGGGAGTCTTTTTCTCCGGCTCTATAAACTGCAACTCTTCTGTCTTGACCTGCCGTTATAATGACACCGTTGTTATATGCAACATCATAAACATTATCCAAATTTTGAGAAGAGTAAACATGTTCCACTTTTGAACTCATAACATCTATAACCCTGACTTCACCGCTCTCATCAGACATGACCATCTTGCTCTTATCGCTGTTTAAGGCTACTCCGCCCATGGTGCTTTGCGTTACATGGCTTTTATATAAATTGTAGTTCTCCCGAGTGTCATGCAGAATGATGTCAGCGCCAAAAGTACCGAACAATATCTTCTCATCATTAATAAACAGAGCCTTTTTTATAGTGAGTTTTTTGCTCTCATCAACAATCTGCTTGAGTTCATACTTCTCATAAATCCACACATTTCTATAAGAATGTTCTCCTATGCTGACTATAAGAATCTTGCCGTTAAGGTAGTCGATGCTAATTACATTTTGAGAAACAAGTTTATTGGTGGCGGTTACAAGTGGCGGAAGTGCTATCTGGTTAATGATTTTTTGCGTTTTTATGTCAAATACATCCACAATGCCCATGTTATTTGCGGCATACAATTGTTCACCGTTTACTACGAAGCTGTTTACAGAACCCATGGAGTGAAAAGTTGCGCTTGGATGGAGCTCTTTGGCTAAGAGCGAGAGTGTAAACATTAAAAAAACCATTACGAGTTTAAGCACTTTCAGCCTTTTAATCAATTGGCTGTATTATACATGATTTAATAACTTTTTAAAACTAGAGATTCAGACAAAAAAATAGTTATTTCACTATGTGTTTTAGTCCTTACAAGATTTAAGTTCTATCTCTAATAGGCGAATTTTTTGCTCCAAAAGTTTATCATCTTCACTTTTTTGAAAGGCAGTAAGATTGCTTGTAAGTAAAAAAGCAGCAGTATTTTCAAGAGCTGAATTTTGTTGTGACTTAAGCGCATTCAACTGATTTATTTTTTCGATACATGTAGAATTGTTTTCGGCAACTCCATTCAAATAGAGAAAGCTTATTAAAACTGCTATTATTAATGAATGTTTCATAATACCTTCATGTGCAGCTTTTAATTTTTATATAAACTATGCCTAACCGGCATAGTTTATCTGTTTCTCCAAGCTTAAAGCCCCGTCAAAAAGCGTCTGCTCATCGTAGGCTTTGGCAATTAACTGAAGTCCTATCGGCATTCCGTCTTCTGATTTTGAAATTGGCAGGGCGATTGCCGGGAGTCCTGCTAAGTTTACGCTAATGGTGTAGATGTCACTTAGATACATCTCCATCGGGTTAGAAAACTCTCCAAATTTATTTGCAACACTCGGTGCAACGGGAGAGAGAATTAAATCAACGGTTTCAAATATTTTTGCATACTCATCTTTGATAAGGTGACGCACTTTTTGAGCTTTTACATAGTAAGCATCGTAATAACCGCTAGAGAGAACAAAGTTTCCTAGGAGAATACGGCGTTTTACTTCATCGCCGAAACCTTCACTTCTTGTTTTTACAAAAGTGTCGTTCAAGTCTTTGCCGATTTTACGGTTTCCGTATCGGATGCCGTCAAATCTTGCGAGGTTTGTTGTTGCCTCTGCCGTTGCCGTTATATAGTAAGCTGAAATGTCGTATTTTGCGTCCATGAGCTCTTTTTCTACTATCTCATGTCCCGCATCTTTGAGTGCTTGTGTCGCTTTTGCATAGGCATCTTTCACATCTTTTGAAGCATTTTCTATGTACTTTGGAAGTACTGCGATTTTAAGTTTTCTATCTGGATTGAGATTCGGGCAAACTTTATCATCCATTTTGGCATTTGTAGAATCTTTGTCGTCAGAACCGCTGATAATGTCATACAAAATTGCCGCATCTTCAACATTTTGCGTCATTGGTCCGATTTGATCCAAAGATGAAGCATAAGCACCCAAACCGTAACGGCTTACGCGCCCGTAGGTCGGTTTCATGCCGACTATTCCGCAAAATGCGGCAGGTTGGCGGATACTTCCACCCGTGTCGCTTCCAAGTGCGGCAATGGCAAGACCGGCTCCGACAGCCGCGGCACTTCCGCCACTGCTTCCACCAGGAACACGGTCGTTGGCATGTGGGTTTAATGTTTTGCCATAAAAGCTAGATTCAGTAGTCGAACCCATGGCAAATTCATCCATGTTTGTTCTTCCAAACGGGCTTAAACCTGATGCCATCATCTTCTCTATTACGGTTGCATTGTAAGGAGCGATGTAGCCCTGAAGGATATTTGAGCCAGAGGTAATTGACCAACCTTTTACCTGAATGTTGTCTTTGATAGCGATAGGCACACCTTCGCCCATGTTGAGTACATCGATGTACGCGTTTAATTCAGGACGAGCTTCTATCTTAGCTTTTAAATCGTTTTTGAAATTTTCTAGTTCTTCTTTGCTTAATTTTAACGCTTCTTTTAATGTAATCACTAGTTTTCCTATGGTTATAAATTATGGGGTGTATTATAGCAAAATGTGTTTATTTTTTCTTTAGCACTGTTTTGCAAGATAAAAAAGAATCAAAAGACTTTGGTGTTATCTTCGTACTTGTTATATGTTACTCATACTTTTGACCGTTATATTCTAGCCAACCACCAACATGACGCTTATTCGGATCACGGTGCGTCCAATGTACAACTCCACCCTTGGCGTTATTCTCATATTCGCCACAAAACTTTATTAAACCACCTTCTTTTAGTGAATTTACTTTTGGTGCTAAATCGATATTGTGAGCAATTAATAAAGTTTTCCCAGACGATAATTTTACTATAAACCTTTGATGACGACTACCTTTATTGTCATCACTAAGCAGTTTAGTAACATTTCCGGAATCGCACATTTGTGAGCCGGCATACAGTTCAAGGCTTATAAGTAGTATAAAGAGTATTTTTTTCATTTTAAATTCCAATTTTATTTTTTATATAACGTTTGACTTCACCGATAGTTCATCTGATCGGTGCTAGGTTTTGTTGTGTGTATCACTCTTGAATGTCTATCTCACCTAGTAATCTATCAAAATCACTTTTATATGATTTATCTTGAATTACCTTGTATTTTTCAAATTCACTTATAGCAAACTCTTTTGCAATTTGTGCTGTAACTTTTCCGGCATTTTGTAAAATATCTCGTTCATTAAATTGTAAAAAAGCATTTAACTTTTGACTCCAATCTTTCATAGTCATTGGGATATTTCTATCAGCTTGGTCTTCCGCATAATCAAGATACATTGTTACAATTCTATCAAGTGATTTTATCTCATTTTGAGCTAAATAATTTTTTGCAACTGTAACATCAGATTTTAAGATTTTTCCATTTGGTGCTTTTTTCCAGTTTGTCAGTCCCATAAACTCTTTTTGATGATTTGCTCTTTGGACTATCAGTTCAGAAGCTGTATGTCCATGAATAGCCCAGTGTAGTTTATTTTGAACAGTAGCAAAAAATTCTTGTGTTGTTGGAGCTTGAAAATCATAATCCATAGCAGTTGCATATATATCTGTTATTTGTTGATAAAAGTTTCTTTCACTCTCTCTTATATCTCTGATTTCTAATATTAAATCTTTGTAGTACTGAGGATTTAAATAACTACCGTTTTTTAATCTTTCATTATCCAGTACATATCCACGAGTAGCATATTGTTTTAAAACTTGTGTCGCCCATCTTCTAAACTCTGTGGCTTTATTTGAGTTGATTCTATATCCTAATGAGATAATCACTTCTAATTTATAGTGTTGTGTATTGTAGTTTTTGCCATCATTTGCAGTTATTAGGAATTTCCTAATAACTGAATTTTCTTCTAATTCATGGGTGTTAAATATATTTTTTAGGTGTTCATTTATTGTGGCTATTTGTACATCAAAGAGTTTAGCAATTAGTTTTTGAGTTAGCCATACAGTTTCATCCGATACTTTTACTTCTATGGTATCTTGTCCGTTAGCAGTTGTGAAAATTAAAAATTCTGCTGTTGAGTTTCTAATGGTTAGGTTTTTTTTCATTGTTTGCTCACTTTAGTTAAATCACATATATAAGTTAATGATACTACTTATAAACATTTTTGTCCTTTCTGAGTATAACGTTTAAAATGAGCCAATAAATTAGCCGCAGGGTAATTTATTGGCTCCACTGATTTGTTATATTTAAATATCATCAAATGCCAATTTAAATTCACCATTTACTTTTTTTGCTTTTTTAAACTTTAAATGAGTAAAACCGTTGTCATGACATAATTTTTTAAAATCTTCAACTTGTTTATTCGTTGTATTTAAACCAAAAAATATACTTTTCAATTCATCTTTATGAAATTTTTTTTCACCTTGAAAGTCTATATCTATACATCTATATTCATTCTCATATTTCCAATCAATATGCTTTGTAAGCATAAGTTTTACAAGTTCACTCCCATCGTCACTTTCTAAATAAGAAAGAAGTTCGTATTTTTCATCATAATCAACTTTTTTAGGATGATACAAACAATCATATCCATCATAATGAAGTGGTTCAAATTCAAAAACTAAACCATTGTGACTACTTGCATAATGTGACCACATTAAGATACTTTCATAATTAGCAGATAAAGATAAAACACCAATATTATCAATAAGCTTGTTGTTTGCATTTTTCATCATTTTGACAAGCTTTTCATTTTTGTAAAAAGCCATCATATCTTTGATATTTTGTTTTCCAAATTGAGGATTTCTCAATGAAGCTTTAGTTAAATACGATTTGCGTTCTTTATTAGTATATTGTTCCCTAAAAGATAATCTACAATCAAAAGGATCATTAAAATATTTTATTGGAGAATAATATAGAGATGAATTGGTAATTATATTATTTAAAAATTCATCATTAAAACTTCTATACTTATAAAGTTTCGTAACCATAGTAAATTATCCTTTTAAGAATAGGTGTCTAAGAATATAAGAATAGGTGTCACACACTCTTTTATGCATTTTCTTAGTTTTTCTTTAAAAAATTACACCTGTGAATGAATTTCCACTTTGTAGAGTTAAAGTTTCAAATCCTCTGAATTTCTAGACTTTTTACTTACCTTAACAAGTGCAATCCCGACACCTATTAGGACAAATATCACAGCTACAGTAACTGCGATAAATGTAAAAGATACTGGCTCTGCGAAGTTAGGCACTTAAAACTTCTGTACATCTTTGGCATGTGGACTCTTCATTTTCAGAGTGGTATTTCCAACATCTTGGGCATTTCGCTTTTGTTGCTTTTGAAATCACAAAAGTGTCTTCGTTGACTTTAAAAGTTCCAAGTATCTCTTCTTCCGGCTTATCTTCAAATATGCCGGAGACTACAAACCAATCCTCCGCTTCCGTTGTGTTCATATAAAGCACAATTTTTGATTCTGTATGCAGAACAAGCTCAAGTGTGCTTTTGATGATTTTCTCTTTTTTGAGTTTATCAACTATTTCGTAAAAACCTTCTCTGGCTTCATTCATGTACTCAGCACTGAAACTGCTTTCTCCAGCCTCAATTGGAGCGTAAATTAACTCAAAAATATCTTTTGCATCGCCCTTAATAATTGCCGGTGCATTGTCTATAATCTCATCCGCCGTGTAGGTTAAAATCGGAGCGATTAAAAGTAGCAGTGATTTTGTGATGATAGCCATAGCACTCTGGCTTGCACGGCGGTGTGTGTCATTTGCCGCGTCACAATAGAGTCTGTCTTTTGTAATATCTAAGTAGATTCCGCTCAGCTCATTGACGATAAAATTGTTTAACAAACTCATTCCATGCACAAAGTTGTAGTTTGAAAATGCTTTGTGTGTGTCGTCAAAAACTTTTTTCGCAACTCCGACTATCCATTGGTCAAGTTCGCCCATCTCTGCATGTGGAGTTAAACTCTCCAAATCATTAATATTTGCCATCAAAAATCTAAAAGTATTTCTGAATTTACGGTAATTTTCAGCAGTCTGTTTTAAGATACCATCCGAGATTTTTAAATCACTCTGATAATCACTTGAAGCAACCCAAAGACGAAGAATCTCGCTCCCGTACTCTTTTAAAACGCTTTCAGGTGCAACAACATTGCCCTTGGATTTGGACATTTTTTCGCCCTTTTCATCTACTGTGAAACCATGCGTTAAAACACCTTTGTAAGGTGCCTTGTGTTCAACTGCAGCACTCAAAAAGAGGGAGGATTGGAACCATCCGCGGTGTTGATCGCTTCCTTCTACATAAAGGTCAGCTTGATACGCACCTGCATCGTAGTTGCGAGATTTTAAAACAGCATTCCATGTAGAGCCGCTGTCAAACCATACATCTAAAATATCTGTTACTTTTTCAAGTTCATCTGCTTTATAACCGCTCCCTGCGTAAAGAAGCTCTTCAATCGGCATGGAGTACCAAACATCGCTTCCCTGCATCTCAAAAATCATCGCTGTGAAGTTTAAAACTTTTTCATCTAAAAGAACTTCGCCCGTCGCTTTTACTCTGAAAAATGCAATCGGCACACCCCAATCTCTTTGGCGAGAGATACACCAGTCAGGGCGGTTTGCAACCATAGAAGTGAGTCTTTTTCGCCCACTCTCTGGAACAAATAGAGTTTTTTCTACTTCGCTTAAAGCTATCTCTCTTAAAGTTTTATCTTCGCCAAGCGGTTTTTCATCTACCGAGATGAACCATTGTTTTGTAGCTCTAAAAATTAACGGAGTGTGGCTTCTCCAGCAGTGCGGATAAGAGTGAGTAAATTTGCTTACTTTTAGTACACTCTCACCCATAAGCTCAATAATTTCATCGTTTGATTTGAAGATATGTTTGCCGACAAAACTCTCTGCATTTGGAATAAGTCCAAGCCCAACGACCGTTTCATCAAAACAACCGGTCTCATCTACAGGCATAACAACTTCTAAATCATAAACAAGTCCAACACGGTAGTCATCCTCGCCATGTCCCGGAGCGGTGTGAACACAGCCCGTTCCGTTGTCAATTAAGACATGTTCGCCCAAAACAATGCGGGAGGTTCTGCCGTTGAGCGGGTTGATTGCCAACAAATTTTCAAACTCTGTTGCTTTGAAAGTTCTTGCAATCTCTCCACCGAGAACATGTTGCTCTTTGAGAGAGTTTAAAAGCTCTTTTGCAACTATGTAACCGGTTGTAGTTAAAACATACTCTTCATGTGGATTGAGTGAAATACCTGTATTTGCAGGAATTGTCCATGGAGTTGTAGTCCAGATAACCGGAGCTGCCTTTGTTAAAATTCCAAGTTTTGTTTTTGCCTCATCACTTAGCTCAAATGCGATAAAAATTGAGTGAGACTCTTTGTCTTCGTACTCAACTTCCGCTTCTGCTAGTGCCGTTCTCTCAGCCCATGACCAAAAAACAGGTTTGCTTCGCTCAATCAAAAGACCTTTTTTTGCAACACCGCAAAGTGTTCTGTAGATATTTGCTTCAAACTTATAATCCATTGTTACATATGGATTTTCCCAGTCAGCCAAGATACCGAGCTTTTTAAACTCATCTCTTTGAATGTTTACAAATTCACTTGCATGCGCACGGCAAAGTTCACGGATTTTTGCAGTCTCTAAAAGCTCTTTTTTCTGCTTTCCGCCAAGCTTTTTTTCAACCTGTTGCTCAATCGGCAGACCATGACAATCCCAACCCGGAGTAAAACGGACGGATTTGCCGTTAAAATAGTTATGCTTTACAATAATGTCTTTCAAAACTTTGTTAAGTGCATGTCCGATATGCGTGTGACCGTTGGCGTAGGGAGGACCGTCATGAAGCGTGAAGCTTGGTGCATCTTTACGCAGAGTTTTCATCTTTTCATACACTTTTTTCTCATACCAAGAAGTGTATCTTATAGGTTCATTTTGTGTTAAATTGCCTCGCATGGCAAACTCTGTAGTAGGTAAAAGTAGTGTCTCTTTGTAGTCCATCTGTACCTCGAAAATTATGTAAAAAGTTTTGCATTGTACCTTCAAAGGGTTTAAAAGCTTCTTTAAAGAGGAATGAAAGGTGCTATAATATGCAAAAAATCTGGTTAACAGGGCTATGAAAACATGAAATTACACCTTTTATTTGTAGGCAATAAATTTATACATAATGTGCCTTTGCGGGAGTATGTTATTAGACAAATCGAAAAAAAAATAAATTATATAAATGAGATTACATACTTTAAAGAGAACGATAATTCACTCTTCTTATATTTGGAAAAGGAGATTAACACTTCTGCAAAACTTATTATAGTGACAACAAAACAGAACTTTTCAACGATAGGCAAACTGCTTAGTACGGTGACCGGTGATAATCAGATACTCAAAGAGAACATGTTGATTCCCTCAAACAGCTCAATTTATGAAGATGGAAGTTATCTCTTAGAGTATAAAAATTCAACTCTCAATGTAATGCATGTAGATGAGATGCAGGAGCTGCCGGAGATACTGATGCAAAAGAGAGAGTCAAATGCAATTGTTCATATATTTGATGAGGACAGAGAGAGTGCCTATGCTATTCTTACTCCGATTGCACAGATGTATGATGTCAATATAGATATTTTAATTCTTGTAGATGGATGGTTAAGAGTTGATGTTGAAAGCAAAAAATATGGAAATATATCAAAGTTTATAAACTCTGCAAAACAGTTGATACCAAATAATCTGATAGCTGCATCCAATATTGTGCAATATATTATTGAAACCCTGTCAAAAAATCAAAAAAAAGTTTCATTTGCAGAGAGTTGCAGCGGAGGACTTCTGAGCTATTACTTTACAAAAAACAATGGAGCTTCAAAGACGCTTGACGGTACGCTTGTAACTTATTCTAATGAGCTTAAGGAGAATTGGCTTGGCGTTGAGCATAAAACATTGGAAGAGTTTGGTGCTGTAAGTGCTGAAGTCGTTTCACAAATGAGTGAAGGGGCGATGAATGTAAGCCATGCGGATTATGCGCTCTCAATAAGCGGAATAGCGGGCGAGGGGGGAGGAACCCCTCTTAAACCTGTCGGCACTGTATTTGTTGGTGTAAGAAGCAGAACAAAACATAAAGAGGTGCACCTGAATTTAAAAGGCGATAGAAACTACATTCAGCATCAAAGTGTCCTTTTTGCCATTAAAATGTTAATACTTGTAGATAAAGAGCTCTTTTTTTAAATTTAATCTAAAATATCTTGACAAACAAAATCTATTTGCCTATAATTTCGACCTCTTAAGAAATAGAGGAAAATGTCTTGTTAGCTCAGCTGGTAGAGCACGTCACTTTTAATGATGTGGCCGATGGTTCGAATCCATCACAGGACACCATAAGTTTATATTTATGGGCGTTTAGCTCAGTTGGTAGAGCGCTACCCTTACAAGGTAGATGTCACTGGTTCGAGTCCAGTAATGCCCACCATGTTTTGTTTTATATGCACGAAGCTTTTAGCTCAGATAGTTCACTATCCTTCGCCAAAACCTTAGCACATCAAAAATAATTTTGCAATATGCGCGGTGGTAGTTCAGTTGGTTAGAATACTTGCCTGTCACGCAGGGGGTCGCCGGTTCAAGCCCGGTCCACCGCGCCATTTTTAGGTTGATATACCCTATTGTTTATGAAAGTGACCCTTTCGTCTAGTGGCCAAGGACACTATCACTTCATGGTAGGAACAGAGGTTCAAATCCTTTAGGGGTCGCCATTTTTTGGTGTTTTAAAAGGGCGTTTAGCTCAGTTGGTAGAGCGCTACCCTTACAAGGTAGATGTCACTGGTTCGAGTCCAGTAATGCCCACCATTTTTGTTTTATATGCACGAAGCTTTTAGCTCAGATAGTTCACTATCCTTCGCCAAAACCTTAGCACATCTAAAATCAAAAATAATTTTGCAATATGCGCGGTGGTAGTTCAGTTGGTTAGAATACTTGCCTGTCACGCAGGGGGTCGCCGGTTCAAGCCCGGTCCACCGCGCCACACACTTTTTTTAAAATCTCATAAATTACTTTCACATCACTAATTTTAATCATTTCACTGAACAATACTTTATATGCTTACTATTGGCGTATTCATTCAAACTTCTCATTCATGAATGATATTAGAATTGGCGATGTAAATTGAGTTATGAAGAGCCCTAGATAAAGTTAAATAAATCTTTTAGTTCCACGATTGTCATACATGTCTCTGTATCTGAAGGTAATTAGATTCTGCATAATGGCAAATAAAATTATAAAATTAATAAAACTACTCCCTCCATAGCTGAACATAGGCAGAGGAATTCCTACAACCGGAGCAAATCCCATAGTCATGGCAATATTTACATCCATGTATATAAAAATCATAAAGGCAATCGATATAGTCACAACTTTAATATAATAATCTTTATTGTAATAGCTTAAACTCATAAGATGCAATATAATCGCAATATAGAGTCCTATAACGCCTAAAGCACCTGCAAAGCCTGTTCTCTCAACTAAAAAAGCAAAGATAAAATCACTCGTGGCAATCGGTAAAAATTTCATTTGTGTTTGGGTTGCTTCTTCTCTTGATTTTCCTGTCATTCCGCCTGAACCTATGGCTATAATCGACTGTTGGACATGGTAGGATGGCTTTTCACCCAAAAAATCCGTGATTCTTGTTCTTTGATAATCATGCAGTAAAACTTCATATGTAATTGGCGCTAGTAACCCTATCGCAATAGCTATGGCAGCCCATATTTTCCAGTGTACTCCTATAAAAAAAAGTACGCCGTATCCTATAAGTAAAAGCACAAGAGCAGTCCCTAAATCAGGCTCTTTTGCTATAAGAATAAAAGGCAAAAGTATATAACCGCTTATTTTAAGAAAATCTTTTATTCTGTAGCCATGTACCGGAGGTGGATTTTTTTGTATAAGATAGGCAAGCATAAGAATAAGTGCCGGTTTCACAAATTCTGAGGGTTGTATTGTCGCATTAATAAATGGAATATCTATCCATCTCTGTGCGCCTAATCTTGAGTGGCCAAAGAACTCAACTGCCAGTAAAAGAGTTATGCTCACCCAATATATAAGGGGTATAAGCCAGTTCATTCTTCTGATTGGCAGAAAAAATATAAATATAAACACTAAAATTGCCACGCCGACATAAGCCATCTGTTTTTGAGCCAGCATTGGAATAGCTTCACCTATAAGCCAGTTCGAAGTTATCACTACAGGAATTATCAAAATGATTGAAAAAAAGTCAAATTGTGATAAAATACTCTTATCAAATCTCCACAAATTCGTAACTCCATTAAAAAATTATGAAATTGTATCACATTAAGGGGCACAAATGAGCGATATAAAAAGCTATATTAGCGACAAATCAGAACGACTGGATACATTCTTAGCCTCAGAAATAGGGCAGACTCGTTCACAAATTGCTCAGTTAATCAAACAAGAGTGCGTTTATATAGATGAAAAAAAAGTTACCCGTCCAGGTGTTAAATTAAAACCTGAACAAAAAGTAACAGTAGAATTTCCGGATGCCAAGATTGAACCGGCACTCAGAGTTGATTTTGAAGTAGAGGTTCTTTATGAAGATGATGACGTTTTGGTTATAAATAAACCAAGCGGGGTCACAGTTCACCCTGCACCAAGCGTCAAAGAGGCTACTTTGGTTGATTGGCTCAAACATAAGGGCATAAGATTATCAACGATTAGCGGTGAAGAGCGACATGGAATAGTGCATAGACTTGACAAAGGTACAAGCGGAACCATGGTTATCGCTAAAAATAATGAGGCGCATGAATTCTTGTCTGAACAGCTTCAAGATAAAAGCATGGGCAGATATTATATTGCTGTACTTAATCCACCTTTAAAAGAGGATATAACAACGATTGAAAAAAATATCGGAAGAAGCGCATCTAATAGATTAAAGATGGCATGTGTAGAGAGCGGTAAGTATGCAAAAACCAAGTTTAAAACTCTTGCACTCTCAAACGATGAAAAGAATCAGTTGGTCGCATGTAAGCTTTTTACAGGAAGAACTCACCAAATCCGTGTTCACTTAGAGAGTATAAATAGACATATAATCGGCGATCATATTTATGCTACTAGCCCAAAACAGGAAAATTCGGAACGGATTTTGCTGCATGCACACATGATATATTTCATCCATCCGGTTAGTAAAGAAAAGCTCTCTTTTGTAGCAGAACTTGATGAGACCATGAAAAATTATATAGATTCTAAATTTAATATGGAGCAGATAAATGAAGTTATGGACACTAGCTACATTATGCACAGTTTCACTACTGATTCTTAGTGGTTGTGGCTCTAAGCCAACGCCAAGCAGTAAAGCGGTAGTTGATTCATCTCTTCCTACTGTTATTTTGACTCAAAATGGAGTTGCTACTGACATGAAAACAGTAGCCTTCGAATGGCAAAGTATTACAGATTCAAGAGTAGAGGGTATCTATATTTATAGACAAAATATGAAGGAAAGCAGTTCGACGTCAGAGTATTATGACACAATAGATAATCGTTTTGCAACCCATTATGTGGATACTAAGATAGAACCGGATACTAAGTATAAATACTCATTTAAAACATTTTCAAGCAGTGCAGAATCTGTTATAAGCACACCGATTATCGTTGCTTCTCTTCCTGTATTAAAATCTGTATCTTGGATACACAGTATTCAAGGCATGCCAAGAAGTGCAAAAATAATTTGGCGACCGCATGAAAACAAAATAGTTAAAGCATATATTATTGAGAGAAGAACTCTCAAAGATAACGATTGGAAAAAAATTGCAACCGTAGATGGAAGATTTAATGCAGAGTATATAGATGATAAGCTGGAAGATAGTTATGTATATAAGTATCGCATTCGTGTAGTAACCTATGACGGACTTGTCTCTGAACCTAGCGAAGAAGTAACCACTGTTACAAAATCATTGCCAAAGAGTGTTGCTAACATTAATGCTACAAAAGACCTGCCAAGAAAAATTAAAGTAAGTTGGAATACAGTACCAAGTGCAGATGGTTTTATAAGTTATAATGTTTACAGATCTGATAAGATAGACGGAAGTTACAAACTTGCAAAGAACATGAAAGATACAGTATTCATTGATTTAATAAATGAGGATGGAAAAAGCTACTTTTACAGAGTGAGCAGTGTTGACAAAGATGGACTTGAGAGCGACAATGACAAGCTGTCTGTTCTGGGACAGACGCTTGCAAAAACAAATGCTCCATTGATTTCAGAGGCAAAAATTGTAGATAATAAAATAATAATAAGTTGGGTTGGTACTGATCCTACTGTTATAAGTTATACGGTAGTTAAAAAACAAAAAGGCTGGTTTAGTTCTTCTACTGACGAATTCGTAGGCATACATGACAACACTTTTGTTGATTCTGCGATAGAGCCTGAAACTACATATATCTACAAAGTTTATGGAGTGGATAACAATACTATAAAATCAGATCCAAGTATTGAAACTAAGTTCACAACAACTAAAACACAAGGTAAAGTCATCAAAAATAAACAACAGAAAGCTACAAAGTCAGCAAGTCATGCAGGGACTCCAAGTGATGCCTCAGGCACAAATAGTGAAGAGGTTATAAAACCTATGCAAGATATGATTGAGCTTTAATGCCACATTTACACATAGAAGAGTTTAGGGAGATAGAATTTCCACATGAAGAGGGCGGAGTTGTTTTTAATTTTATAGCAAAAAATGCTAATCATAGCGATGAAAAGCTTATCTCGGTTACTGTTGAAGATGATGACTTTTTTTTATTAGTAAAAGAAGAGGAAAATAAAAACTTATTAAAGTCAGATAAGCTGACAAGACCAGCATCCATATATAATGTGCATAAGGCTCTTTTAACGTACGCTAAAAGTGCAGATTTGAGAATAATCTCTTCAAATGTTCCAACAAATTCAAAAAATATGCACCTTGAAGAAGTTGATTTTCTAAAAAATATAGACTATTTTGCATTAAATTTCCCTATGGATAAAGAGGTTAGAATAGAAGTCGGATTTGGCTCCGGTCGTCATATCCTTCATCAGGCAGCACAAAATCCAGACATTTTATTTATTGGTATTGAGATTCATAGACCATCCATAGAGCAGGTGTTAAAGCAGGTAAATATTCAAAAACTGGATAATGTCTTTGTGCTTGATTACGATGCAAGGCTATTTTTGGAGTTGGTTCCATCCAACATTGTCGGCAAAATTTATGTTCATTTTCCGGTTCCATGGGATAAAAAACCGCACCGCAGAGTAATATCAACCTCTTTCATAGAAGAATCAAGAAGGGTTCTAAAAGTCAATGGCACATTAGAACTTCGTACAGACAGTGAAAATTATTACGCTTACTCCTATGAAACTTTTATAGCTTTTAACAAAACTGTTCTTCATATCAATAAAAACAGAGAGATAGCAATAAGCAGCAAGTACGAAGATAGATGGAAAAAGATGCAAAAAAATATTTATGATGTAACCATGATAAATGAAGAGGAGTCAGATGCGCTTGCAAATGAGGGTAATTTTGATTTTTCTACTGTAACATTTCCTCATGCAAAAATATTGGAACTTCATGGAGTAACAAAAAGATTTGACAGTGGTTTTATTCATTTTGAGAGAGTTTACACAACAAAAAATGGAGTAATGGCAAGAATGTCCATGGGAAGTTTTGATAGACCTGAACATCTCTATATAATTATTGATGGAGATAAAGCATCATATTATCCGGCCCTTCCATTGAAATCTAAGAGCAATTTGACATCACACAAAATATTGGATGGAATTTTTCATGGATAAAGTTGTTATCGCTGAAGATTTATCTCTCTCCTACTCTAATGACGAAGCAATTATTAATCAGGTTAATTTCTCTATTGATTCCGGTAGTTTTGTTTTTATCACAGGTGCGAGCGGCAGTGGAAAATCAACGCTGCTGAAATCACTCTATGGCGCATTAAAGCCTAAATATGGAAGTTTGGTAGTCGGCGGTGTTGAATTAAGAAAAGTTTCTCGCTCAAAATTAAATTTTCTAAGAAGACACATAGGCATAGTTTTTCAAGATTATAAGCTGGTAAAAGAGTGGACAATAGAAAAAAATATTATGCTTCCTCTCATCATAAATGGTTACGGCAAAGATGTTACGCAAAAGCAAGTAGATAGTCTTTTAAAGCATGTAAGACTGACGCATCAAGCTGGAAAATATCCATTGGAACTGAGCGGTGGTGAGCAGCAAAGAGTTGCCATGGCAAGAGCACTTTCACATAATCCTATCCTGATTTTGGCAGATGAACCAACAGGAAACTTGGACGATTATTCGTCTCAATTGATTTGGAATCTACTCGAAGGTGCAAACACCCAGCTAAAAACAACGGTAATTGTAGTTACGCACCATATTCCAGTGAGTATGAATGTTGAATATAAACATTTTCATATAGAATATGGGAGAATTCATGCAGTCAATTAAAAATCACATATCCCTCGTTATAGCTCTTTTGAGTATACTATTTTCTATACAAATTTTTATAATTGTTGATAGATCTATCGCATCATATAAACAGAATTTAACAAATAGCTACTCTATGGTAATCGTAAGTCAAAAAAGTATAGATAACAATACTACGTTAGGTTTCAGCCCGCTTATAAGTAGTGTTACAGAGTTGACACCAGATAGCATAATAAAAAGATTAAATACAAATATGAATAATAAGAATGTTGAGCTACTTAAATTGTCTCTTCCAAAATTTTACAAAATACAGCTCAATAGCTATCCATCTCCAGACGAGATAAAAGCGCTAACAAAAAGCATACTGAAATATCCTACTATCACGAAAGTAGAAGATTTTGCACATAACCATGACATCATTTATAAGCTATTGCTTCTTTTTAAAAGTGTTGTAGCGATATTTGCTGTAACTATTTTTGTAGTTACTTCTCTTCTTATTTTTAAAGAGCTTAGAATATGGCAGTTCAAACACACGGAGAGAATGAGCATCATGGGGCTTTTTGGTGCTCCTGGATGGCTTCGTTCTGCAGTTTTATTTAGGCTTGCTCTTGTGGATGCCCTCATATCAAGTTTAATGGCATTTGCCTTGTTTACATACCTTTCATTCAATCCATGGGTTTTGCAACAGTTTGGCAATGTCGGTATAAATATTACAATTTTTAATCAAATTGATGATTTTATTCTTCTCTTTGGTACTGCAGTCTTTCTATCAATTTTATTGGCTATGCTAATCGTGGTGGGGCATAAAGAAGAGGCATGACTTACATATTTATAGCCCTTCTTTTCATCTCTATTTTAGATGCGAAAGAGGATATTAACGAAAAAATAGATACTACAAGCAGTAAAATCAGCTCTTATGGCAAGGATTATACGACTGTAAATCAAAAAATGGCTGAAAATGCAGATGCGATTATAAAGCAAAAAGCTGAGATAGAAAAACAGCAAGAGCACCTTAAAGAGCTAAAACTTGAACTTGAAGATAAAGAGACAAGCTACAAAGATAACAGTGCCGTACTTAACGAACTCAAAAACAGTAATAAAAAATTAAAAGCAGAGCAGGATAACATACAACAAGAGTTGGTTTATGTTATAGCGCAAAGTGTTTCAATATCGGTAGTTGTAGAAGAGGAGTATGCGGTTGATTCCGACTCTCTTATAGAGTTTGAGGTGCTAAAAGCTATGCTGAAAGAGTCTAAAGAGAAGGGAAACAACCTAAATCAGCAATTTTTCAATAATTCAAAAGAGATAGAAGCTCTGAATGAAAAAACAGCGGTTATAGAGGTTGCTATATCTGCAATTGATGTAAAAAGAAAGCAACTTTTGGCTGCACAGGAGTCAAATAAGAAAGCACTGGAAAAACTTCAAGGTGATGAAGTATCCTATAAAAAAGAGTTAAAAGAGATTATAAATAAGCAAGATACTCTCAAAAAGACGCTTGAAAAGTTGAATATTCTTAAGTTAGATGCTGTTAGGGATGCAAAGGATAAAGAGGATATAGAAGTTGCCTTCGATAATAAGCCAATTGTACTGGATAAAAATGTGCAGTCGGTTAAAAAAGTGGGCGACAGCTACCAAGCGGTAAAAACCGCGAAATATTCGGGCGAAAAGACAATCGCACCGCTTGATTCATACACCATAACCAAAAAATATGGAAATTATACAGATCCGATTTACGGTTTAAAGATTTTTAATGAATCTATCTCTTTAAAATCAAATGAGCAGAATGCAAAGGTAAAAACGGTGTTTAACGGCAAGGTTATATATGCCGATAAAACCGCTGTTTTAAACAATATTGTTATCGTCGAACATGACGATGGATTGCACACTATTTATGCAAACCTTTCACAAATTGCCCCAAATCTTGAAAAGGGTCAAAAAATTAAAAAAGGTTTCACTATCGGTCGCATTAGCGACGAGCTTGTGTTTGAAGTAACGCAAAAGTCATTTCATATTGACCCCGTGGGACTTTTTCAGTAGAATGTAAAATTTTTTTATAGACATTTAGATACAATTTCAAAAAAATTAAAAAGAGAATACTATGAACTTCATTCAAACTCGCGGATGCGATGAAACAAAACCAAAAAGTGTAACATTTTCACAAGCCATTTTAAGTCCAATCGCCTCTTTCGGCGGTCTTTATGTTCCGGAGAAACTTCCTGAATTAGGGGAAGAGTTTTTAAACAGACACTTAAACTCCTCTTATAAAGAGTTGGCAAGCGACATGTTAGGTAGATTTGAGATAGACATAGAAAAAAGTGTTATAGACGAGGCACTTGCTTTATATGATAAATTTGATGATTCAAAAAATCCTGTTCCGGTCGTAAAAGTAAAAGAGAATCTCTATGTGAGTGAACTTTATCATGGTCCAACTCGTGCATTTAAAGACATGGCACTTCAGCCTTTTGGCATTGTATTATCATCAATTGCGCAAAAAAACAATGAAAACTACCTTATTTTGGCGGCTACAAGCGGAGATACTGGTCCGGCAGCGCTTGAAACTTTCAAAAATCGCGCAAATGTTAGAGTTGCATGTCTCTATCCGGATGGCGGAACAAGCGATGTTCAGAGACTTCAAATGGTAACAGAAGATGCGAAAAACCTAAAAGTTATAGGGATAAACGGTGTTTTTGATGATGCACAAAATGCTCTGAAAAAACTTTTAGCATCACCTGAATTCAACCATGCTTTAAAAGAGAAAAATGTTTTGTTGTCTGCTGCAAACTCTGTAAACTTCGGACGCATTATTTTTCAAATCATCTACCATATTCACAGTTATTTAGAATTGGTTCGTCAAAGTGCAATCAGTATGGACGAGAAAGTTTATTTAAATGTTCCAAGCGGGAACTTCGGAAACGCTCTTGGAGGCTATTATGCTTGGAAAATGGGACTTCCTGTTGAAAAAATAATTATCTCTTCAAATGAAAATAATGTTCTAACAAAGCTGATAAAAACGGGAAAATATGATTTAAGAGATAGTAAGGTTGTAAGTACAACTTCACCGGCTATGGATATTTTAAAGTCATCTAATGTTGAAAGAGTCCTTTATGATTTATTTGGTGACAAAAGAACAAAAGAACTAATGGATAATTTGGAAAACAAAAATGTTTATGAATTGACTTCAGATGAATTAGCAACTCTTAGAGAGTGTTTTGATGCTGATTTTTGTACCGGTGAGGAGGGTAAAAAATATATTAAAGATACATTTACTAATGATGGCTATTTGATGGATCCACACACGGCTACTTGTTTTAAGGCTTATGAAACCTGTTCAAACCCTGCAATTAAAACGATTGTTTACTCCACTGCAGAGTGGACAAAGTTTTCACCGGTAATTGCAAATGCACTTACTGGCGAGGTGGATGCTGAAGATATCGTAGCTCTTGAGTCTATTAGCAAAACAGCAAATTTAGAAATACCATCTATGATAAAGGGGCTTTTTTCTAAGAAAATAGCACAAGATACTATAATAGAAAAAGAGGATATAGAAAAAGAGATATTGAAATTTTTATAATTCATTGTAAAATATAGAAATTGATAAACTATTAAAATAAAGAGAAGGGGTACTAGCATATGAATAAAGTTTTTATGGCACGACAAAAAATTTTTGACAATATGGGAAAACTTTATGCATATGAACTTCTTTTTAGAGACCATGCACATGGTATTAAAGAATTTCCTACAAATATAAAAGCGACGGCGCATGTCATCATAAATGCACTTACCAATATAAATACGGATGAGTTGATTGGTGATAAAGGAATTGCATTTGTAAATATAGATGAAATTATTTTAACATCAGATATTATAGACGTCCTAGATAAAAATAAATTTGTTTTAGAAATTTTAGAAACGACAGAATTAACAGAAAAAGTTATTAATAAAATAAAACAGTACTATACCCGAGGCTTTAAAATTGCAATAGATGATTTTGACTGTAGTGCAGAGATGATTAAAAAATTTCTTCCACTCTTTAAATATGTGCATGTAATAAAAATAGATGTATTAGAAGCTGAACCGCAGAATCTGATAAATGTTGTTGCAAAGCTTAAAAAGACCGGAATCAAACTGCTGGCAGAAAAGATTGAAACAAAAGAGGCATATAACGAATATATTAAGATGGGGTTTGATTTTTTTCAGGGCTACTATCTTGACAGACCGGAAGTTTTAGAGATTGACAGATTTAAAGAATCTACTCCGATGGTGATACTTCAGCTTATAAAAATCATTAGACAAGACGGGGAAACTGCTTCCATAGAATCGTATATCAAGCAGCAGCCTAATCTCTCTTTTAAGCTTCTTAGATTTTTAAATAATCAAAACAGAATGAGTCAAAAAACAAATGATAAGATAGAATCTGTCACGCAGATTATAACCCTCTTAGGTCGCGATAAGTTGCTGAGATGGCTGATGGTTTATATATATTCAGAAATGTCAACAAATCCTGCATCTGAGGCCATAATGGATATGGCTATTAAAAGGGCAGAGCGCATGGAAGCAGATGTTTCACCTCAGGATAAAGACAAAGCATATTTGGCAGGCATGTTTTCGCTTATGGATGCAATTTTTGAAACGGACATAAAACATTTGATGAAGTATGTGAGTTTGGATAAAGATATAAACTTATTAGTTCTTGAGAAAAAAGGCAAATTTGCTGCAAGTTTTTTTAAAGCTGAAAAGATAGAAAGGGAGTATTTAAAAAAATTGGTTATAGCAAATTTTGACAAAATTAGCACAGCAGATATTATCTATGCACTGGGATTCGGCGGTGTAATAATAGATAAGAGTAGGTTGTAGTTTTTACAAGCCGAGCTTTCTTGACATGTGAAAATTAGGAGTTACAATTCAGTAGCTTTTTTATACGCTTTTTCAATCGCATTTATACAGGCACTTCTGACATTTCCATCTTCTAAAGCACTATAACCGGCGGCGGTTGTGCCCCCTGGACTCATAACTCCATCTTTTAGAAGTGCGGGATGAATCTCTTGTATTAGTGTACCAAAACCATCAAAAAGCCCTCTCATAAGATTCATGGAATCATCTCTTTTTAAACCCTGCTTCACCGCTCCATCTGCAAATGCTTCGGCAATAAGGGCTAAGTATGCAGGGCCGCTTCCAGCTAAAGCAGTGGCTATATCTATCTCCTTCTCGCTTGATAGCCATAGAGTTTTGCCAATCGCACCTAAAAGCTTCTCTGCTTCATCTTTAAAAAGTTCATCACCTGTAAGGGTAGTCATAGATTTACCAACACTTGCAGCTAGATTTGGCATGGTTCTGACAACTGCCTGAGGATTGAGATTAGTACGGAGTTTTTCTAGTGAAGTCCCCGCCAAAACCGAAAATATAACTCTTGCTCTTCCGGTTATTTTTTTTGAAACATCTTCAACATTAGCCGGTTTTACGCATAAAATTACTGTTTTATCTGTAGTGTCAAATCCATTTAATAGATGTTTTTCTATACTCACACCTAAAAATTTTTCAAATTGCTCAAGTTTTTTTATCTCTCTGCCAACTACTTCTATTTTGTATTTCCCTTTTAAGCCTTTGGCTATGCTGAGCGCCATATTTCCATTTCCGATAAAAGTGATAGTTTTCATAATGATCCCAAATTATTTTATATAGTATAGATTTAACTACCTATTTCAAGCTCTATTAAGCACCAACTGTACCATTTTATGAAAAATCATAGACTTGTTTCTTTTTGCATAAAAAAATATTTTTTGTGCACGATTCTTTGTTGAGTGGGGATATATTTTTTATACTAGATTTATAATAATTTTGTATAGTGTCAGCAGATAAATTTTAAAACAGGTATATATGAAACTAAATATTAAATTAATAGGAATAATTGCGTTAGTCCTTGTTGTAGTGTTTTTGTATATTGAAGCAATATATAAAAAAGAACTTTTTTTTATAGAAAAAGAGTATGATTTAAATATTCAATATAGGGATAAAATAAGCAGTTACAAAATAATAACAGAGATACTTTCAAGAAAAATTACACAAAATAGAGAAATACTAAATATTGTAAACTCGGCGTTTGAAGATAAAAACAATCTTGAGATGTATAACAAGCAGCTCTTTTCTCTGATCTCAAAAGATTTAAATAATTTTAAGAGCGATGGAGTCGATTATATAAATTTTCATTTAGCTGATGGAAGAAGCCTTTTAAGAACTACAAAAAATGATGTATTTGGTGATGAACTTCATTCTACCTGCAAAAGCATAAAAAATGTGTATGAGACTCATCAAGCTACAAGTGCTTATGAAATAGATCGTTTTTTTGAGGGAATTCGGTATATATACCCTCTATTCTTAGATGATAAGTTTTTAGGCTCAGTTGAACTTTCACTAGATATTAAATCAATAATCTCTGCTATGCACAAAGGGCTTGATGCCAATTACAGCGCGATTATAAAAGGTGAATTGTTAAAAGCTGCGCTAGATAAAAACTATCTAGAAGAACGTTATCATAGTTCTTGCGTGGGTGAAGAGTACTACATGCCCTCCAATATTCACAACTCAAAAATTATGAATAAAGATATTGTTAAAAATATTGCATCAGAGTTGAAAATTAATCTTTCAAAAGATAAACCATTTGCTATAAGCAAAGTTGTTGATTTTTTTAGTAGTGAAGTGTATGTATTCATACCCTTGGTTGACAGCAGAGAACAAACTATGGGTTACCTAATCTCAAAAAGGGCAGAAACACAAATTAATGACATTTATATAGAGCAGTTTGCTAAACTTATTTCAGCGTTGCTTATCTTTTATTTCTTTCATTTAGTATATAGAAAAAACTTAAAATCATTAGCGCTTTTAGACCAGTATAAAAATGTTGTTGACCAGACTACTTTAGTTTCCAAGACAGATTTAAAGGGCAAGATTACTTATGTTAACAATGCATTTGTGAAGTTGTCAGGGTACAAAGAGGAAGAACTTTTAGGAAAACCTCACTCAGTTGTTAGACACAGTGATATGCCGCGCGAAGCATTTGAAGATTTATGGAAAACAATTAAAGCGGGTAGTCTATGGCATGGAAAAGTAAAAAATAGAAAAAAAGACGGTTCTTCTTACAGTGTGGATGCAACAATTTTTCCTATCAAAGATGATAAAAACAAGACTGTCGAGTATATTGCGATTCGTTATGATGTCACTGAGTTCGAAGAGTTAAAAGAGCTCTTAACAAAGGAACTTACAAATTCAAATCAGAGTCTAAAAGAGAAGATGAATCTACTTGCTCAGTATGAAAAAGCTATAGAGAGTGCTGCATCATTTACTCGTACTGATACGGATGGTGTTATCACATACCTAAATGAGACTCACAAAAAAGTAACAGGCTATAGAAGTGATGAACTGATTGGAAGTACCCACTTAGTGCTTAGAGATCAAAATGTGCCAAATGATTTTTATAAAGAATTGTGGAGTACAATTAAGTCTCAAAACAATTGGCAGGGTGTAGTTACAAATATAGCAAAAGATGGTCGTACTATATACCTTGACACATTGATAGTTCCAATTATAAATTCAAATAGAAATACTATAGAATACATGAGCATACAGTATGATATAACTGATGTTATAAATATGCATAAAGAGATAGAAAGCACGCAGCGAGAAGTGATTTATACAATGGGTGAAATCGGAGAATCACGCTCTAAAGAGACAGGTAATCATGTTAAACGCGTCGCGGAATACTCTAAACTCTTGGCATTAAAATATGGACTTGATAAAAAAGAGGCAGAACTTCTTTACGATGCATCACCTATGCATGATATAGGTAAAGTAGCGATTCCAGATAATATTTTGAAAAAATCGGCTAAACTGGATGAGAGCGAGTGGGTAATTATGAGGTCCCATTGTGAGATAGGATACAGTGTTTTAAAAGGCTCAAACAGATTGATACTTAAAGCTGCTGCTATTGTAGCCTACTCTCATCATGAAAAATGGGATGGAACAGGGTACCCAAGAGGACAAAAGGGTGAAGAGATACATATTTATGGACGTATTACTGCCATCGCAGATGTGTTTGATGCACTTGGTAGCGATAGGGTATATAAACAAGCTTGGAGTGATGAGAAGATTTTTGAATTCTTCAAAAGTGAGAGAGGGGTACATTTTGACCCGAAACTTATAGATATTTTCTTTGATAATTTTGAGATGTTTTTAGCAATAAGAGATAACTATAGGGATTAATATAAATATTTAGCAAATATTCACTTTATATTCATGAGTTTAACGAAGCAATATATATAAAAATTAATATTAAGGAAACAAAAGAATATGCCAAAAATACTGGAACTAACAGATTCAACTTACCCATCTTTTATTGAAAACAACAGCTCTGTGGTATTTATAGATTTTTACAGTGACACTTGCGGACCATGCCAGACTTTGTTAACATACTTACCGAATTTGGCTGAACACTATAAAGAGGATGATGTTGTGATTGCTAAAGTAAATGTAGCCCGTAACAATAAACTTGCAAGTAAATTTATGGTTAGAAGTGTACCCCTTACCGTACTCATCGGCAAAGATAAAATGGTTAAGAGAGCAGAAATAGGGCTGGCAAATATAGATAGATATTTTAAAATGATTGATAAGGAAATAGGTAGGGATAGAGGCTTTTTCAGTAAATTATTTGGCTGAGTCTCTTTTGTTTCAATCTATTTTAGAGATTAAAACAGCTTTGCATGTCAGTTTTAATATTTTTTTTACCTATTTGTTATCTCTGGGAATGCAAATAAAATATTAAACTTAAAAGAGATAGAATCTACGAAAACACAGAGGAGCAAAAAATGTTAGATAATTTTATAGATAAAGATTTAGTAGATGAAGAAGAGATTAAAGAAGATGAGGAAGCTTCTTATGACTATTTGAATGAAAAATCGATAGACGAAGATGACGATTATGACGACGAAGATGGATATGAGTATGAAGAGAGCGACGATGAGTTTTGTGATTAATTGATTTTTAAAATATAGAAAATTTGTACCTGTCTTTTTCAAGAGGATTTCAGAGTGTATAAGCAATTTTATCTGTAAAGGTGCTTGCTTATGGCTATTAAAAGCTAGTGTAAAATGTTTTAATGCCTTTTTGTGGTAGTATGGCATCTATGATATCAACTGCTAATATGGCACAAATGAAGGTCTAATATGGAACAATTTTTACAAGAAGCAAAGTCTGCAAGCAGGATATTATCTGCCCTTAGCGGTCGTGAAAAAAATAGAATTTTAAAAGAGATGGCGTATGCAATTCGTGCAAATACCATGAATCTCATCGAAGCAAATGCCCTTGACATGTCTGACGCAGACAAAAACGGTTTGAGTCCTGCTCTCAAAGACAGACTCCTTTTGGATGAAAAAAGAATTGAAGGCATGGCAAAGGCTATTGAGGATATTGCTGCCCTCAAAGAGCCTGTGGGACGCGTTCTTGATGGATGGGTAACAGAGACAAACCTCAAAATAGAAAAGGTAAGTATTCCGATAGGTGTTATTGGTATCATCTACGAATCTCGCCCAAATGTGACGAGCGACACGGCAGCACTCTGCTTTAAAAGCTCCAATGTCTGTGTACTTAAGGGCGGAAAAGAGGCGGAAAACTCTAACCGTGCAATTGCTCAGATTTTGCAGGCAATACTTGAGAAAAACTCTCTCCCCAAAGCACTTATCTCTTTGATTCCTGACTCTTCAAGAGAGGGTGTTTCAAAGCTTATTAAAATGGACAAATATGTGGATTTGATTATCCCAAGAGGCGGGGCGGGGCTTATAGAATTTGTAAGTCAAAATGCAACCGTAAGTGTTGTAAAGCATGATAAAGGACTTTGTCACACCTTCATTGACAAAGATGCGGATATAAAAAAAGCTTTGGCAGTCAGTGTAAATGCAAAGTGCAGAAGAGTTGGAATTTGCGGAGCGATGGAAACTCTTTTGGTACATGAGAGCATTGCACAGCAGATATTGCCTCTGTTAAAAAGTGAGTATGACAAACTTGGAACAATTCTCAAAGGGTGTGAAAATACGGCAAAAATCATAGAAGTTGCCCATGCTACAGAAGAAGATTACGAGACCGAATATCTCGACAATATCCTCTCCATCAGAGTGGTAAAAGATGTACATGCAGCGTTAGAGCATATCCAAACTTACGGTTCAGCACACTCGGATGCCATTATTACAGAAAACTATACAACCGCCGAAGAATTTTTAAACTGTGTTGACTCTGCATGTGTCTATCTTAATGCTTCAACGCAATTTACGGATGGCGGGGAGTTTGGATTTGGAGCAGAGGTAGGAATCAGTACCAACAAACTTCACGCTCGAGGACCGATGGGAATTGAAGGACTTACAACTTATAAATATAAAATTTACGGAAGCGGACAAACAAGAGCATAATTCTGTTTTGTTGAAAGCACTTTTATTTCGCTGTATGTTATAATGACGCAGATTCACTTTTTACCATCTTTAGGAGGTTCGTATGAAATATTCTCTTGGTTTTCGTTTATGGCATTGGTTGAATGCTGTCGTAATAGTTGCTCTTTTAGGCACGGTTTTTTTAAGAAAAACTTTTCTCAGTTGGAGAACGAACTCTGAAATTTTGATGAGTAAACTTCATGAAATGGGGATTGAAGTAACTGCAGCGCAGGCGAAGGTTTTGGCTCAGACAATTCGTGATGGCATGTGGGAGTGGCACATTATTTTCGGTTACGCTTTGGCATTTTTAGTACTCTACAGAATTTATCTTTTCTTTAATGACAAGAGTAAAAAAGAAGCTTTTAGCTCTTTGACTCTTCATAAAAAAGGGGTTCAATCACTCTACTATGTTTTTTATGTGACACTTATTTTTATGAGCGTGAGCGGTTTGGTCATTCATTTTTATGAGCTATTAAATCTCACAAAAGAGATGGCGCATGATATAGCCGAAATACATGAGGCGGTGTTTAATTTCATAATGATTTTTGTGCTAATTCACATCGCTGGGGTGATTATCGCAGAAAACAGAGATGAGAAAGGTTTAGTCTCGACTATGATAAATGGTGGAAGAGAATAAAATTAAAACCATATTATTCTCGAAAAACAAAGTTTTACTAAAGAAACATTTTCGCTTTGCGAAAAGCGCTTCGCTTGTTTTCGTAGCTTTAGGGGGTTGTAGGGACATCTGCAGCAGCCACCTAAACGGACGTGTTCGTTTAGGTGCCTAAAATTAGTTAAAAAGCCTTCTTTAACCATTTATTAGCTTAGTTTGAATAGAATAGCCTTTTTTAAAATAAAGGCTATCTCTTATGAAAAAACTACTCTCTCTTCTAGGCTCTATGAATACAATGGCTGTTTTGATGCTCATTTTTGCCGCGGCATGCGGCTATGCTACTTTTGTTGAAAATGATTATGGAACCATTACCGCAAAGGCGGAGATTTACAATGCTTTATGGTTTGAAATTTTGCTTGGATTTTTAACTCTCAATCTTATCTTAAATATAGTAAATTATAAAATGTACACTCTGAAAAAAGCTCCTATATTTATCTTTCATATGGCATTTATAGTGATATTAATCGGCGCTGCAATTACTCGCTATGTAGGCTTTGAAGGTTCTATGCACATCCGTGAGGGTGAGAGTTCATCGGTTATGAGCAGTTCAGATACTTTTTTTAGCGTTGATGCAATTAGCGGTGATAAAAATGCATCCTCTTCGCAAAAAGTTTATCTCTCTAAAAAATCTAAAAACACACTCTCTTCAGCTTTAGTGGTTGATGGAAAGAGTGTTAAAGTAGAGATGGTTGAGTATATACCGGACGCAGTTGAAGCGATGGTTGAAGATAAGCTGCGTGGTGTTCCTATGGCTAATTTGATGGTAACAAGTGATGGAAAAGGTAAGCAGATTACTCTCACTCAGGGTGAGTTTTTTGAGAGCCAGAATTTTGTTTTAGACTTTGACTCTAACAAAAGTTTTGATAAACCTGTCATTTCACTTTTTGTAGAGAATGGCAATTTTTTTATGAAGCACGATATGCCTCTTAGTTTTTTAAAAATGGATAATGGAGTAAAGGGTGAGCTTTCTTCAAACTCCAAGGAGCCGTTTACGGCAAGAACTCTTTTTACAAATGAAAGCAGCAGTTTTGTTCTTCGTGAGTTTCTTCCACATGCAGCCAAAAAAGTAGTATCGAACCCGAAAGCTTCAGGTAAACAGGCGGGATATGATGCATTGAAATTTAAGGTAAGTGTAGCTGATAAGTCGCAAGAAGTAATGATTTTTGGTATGGCGGGAGCTATGGCACAAGAATCTCATACTCAAATTAACGGCGTTGATATTTATGTCGCATATGGTTCAAAAGAGATTCAACTCCCATTTGAAATTAAGCTAAAAGATTTTCAGCTTGACCGTTACCCAGGCTCTATGAGCCCTGCATCCTACGCGAGTGAGGTTGTTTTGGTGGATAAAGAGCAAAAAATTGAAATGCCGTATAGAATTTTTATGAACAATATCTTGGCGCACCGCGGATATAGATTCTTTCAGGCTTCGTATGATAAAGATGAACAGGGAACAATTCTTTCAGTCAACAACGATCCCGGTACTTTACCATCGTACATAGGTTATTTTCTTTTAGCTTTGGGTATGTTCTGGTCACTGTTCTCTAAACAAAACAGATTCTCAAAACTTGCAGAGAAGGCAAAAAAAGCAAGTGAGAAAAGAACTCTCTCCCTTTTGCTCGCATGTGGATTACTTTTTAGCATTGCACCATCATATGCAGAGGAGTTAAATCCTGCTATAAAAACAATTATCTCTTTTGATGCAGAGCATGCTAAAAAATTCGGTGCCTTGGTTATTCAGGACAGCGGCGGTCGAATGAAGCCTATGGATACCCTCTCAACAGAGATTTTGGCAAAAATTCATAGAGGGGAGAGCGTAAAAGTAGGTGAATACTCTCTTAATTCAAACCAAGTAATATTAGGCATGATGGTTCGACCAGATGCCTATAGAGATGTCAAGGTTATTTATACAAAAGATGAAAATATCAACAAAATTGTGGGAGCAGAGGCAGATGCAAAATATGTTTCATTCTCTCAGTTTTTTGTAAACCCTGAAAATTTGGAGGGGTACAAATTAGGAGCTGCAGTAGAAGAGGCAACGAGAAAAGAGCCAAAATTTAGAAATAACTTAGATAAATCTGTTTTAACTGTGGATGAGCGAGTTAATGTGGCTTATATGGTTTATTCAGGTTCACTTATAAAAATGTGGCCAAAACCAAATGATGTGACAAATAAGTGGTTCTCAACCATAGATGCAATTCAGGACTTTTCACCAGAAAATAGTGAGAAGCTCCGAGCCATAGCGGTTGAGTACTTTACATCCATAGATGACGCACTTATCAGTTCAGATTGGAGCAAAGCAAATGCTGCAATTGAAAAAATAGCAGAGTATCAGAAGTTTTACGGCGTAGAGGTCTATCCAAGTAAAAATAGAATTTTGGCGGAAGTTTTTTACAATAAAGCGAAGATTTTTGAGACAATTTACCCTCTCTACTTCTTAATAGGATTTGTGCTTTTAATAGTTAGCTTTATAAAAATTTTAAAGCCGGCTTTTAATATTAAAATCTATACCAAAGTCACACTTGCACTCTTAATAGTACTTTTTATAGCACATACGATAGGTCTTATAAATAGATGGTATATCTCAGGACATGCTCCATGGTCGGATGGCTACGAGTCAATGATTTACATTGCATGGGCAACAGTTTTGGCAGGGTTTATTTTCTCAAAACGCTCAAGCATGACTATGGCTTCTACCGGAGTTTTAGCAGGACTTATCCTTTTTGTAGCACACTTAAACTGGATGAATCCGCAAGTTACAAACCTTGTTCCTGTTCTTAACTCCTATTGGTTAAGCATACATGTTTCTATGATTACCGGAAGTTACGGCTTTTTGGGGCTTGGCGCTTTGCTTGGGTTTATAACAATCCTTCTTTTTATACTAAAAACGCCTGCAAATGAGAAACATATCAGTGCATCCATTAAAGAGCTAAATGCCATAAATGAGATGAGTCTGATGGCGGGACTTGTGCTTTTAACTGTTGGAAATTTTTTAGGCGGAGTTTGGGCAAATGAAAGCTGGGGAAGATACTGGGGCTGGGATCCAAAAGAGACTTGGGCGTTGGTAACCATACTTGTTTATGCGGTTGTTCTCCACCTTAGATTTATTAAAACAATCTACAGTGATTTTAACTTTAGTGTTATCTCGCTGCTGTCGTTTACATCGGTAATCATGACTTATTTCGGGGTAAACTACTACCTTGCAGGGCTTCACTCCTACGCAAAAGGCGATCCTGTTCCTATTCCTGATTTTGTGCCTATTTCGTATCTGATCATTTTTTTAGTGATAGCTTTGGCATATAGAAACAGAAAATTAATTTAAGGTTGGCATATGGAGTTTATAGGTTTTAGTAAAAAGACTTTACCTTTTTTAAAAGCCATAAGAGCAAACAACAACAAAGAGTGGTTTGAGGGTCATAAAAGTGAGTACGAAGAGCTTATTCTTTCTCCATCTCGTGCTTTTGTAGTCGAGATGGGCGAACACCTTCAAGCCTTAGAACCTACAATACATGCCGAGCCGAAAATCAACAAATCACTCTTTAGAATCTACAGAGACATAAGACGCATGGGCTCAAATAAAGAGCCGATTAAAAGCCGCATCGGGATAATCTTTTGGCAAGGCAAAGCTTCACGACTTCAAAGCTCCTCCTTTTATCTTCATTTTTCACCCGATGAACTTTTTGTTGCCGTAGGTGTGCGATGGTTTGAAAAGCCGCTTCTTGATGCTTTTCGCAACTACATAAAAGATGAAGAGAAAAGAGTGGAGTTAGATACCGTTTTAAAAGAACTTTCACCTTGTGGATATCAAATACTTCCGCATGGATACAAAAGATATCCGCAAGGTTTCAGTTCTGATATGCTGAGTGCGGATATGGCTCTTTTTAAAGGCATGGCTGCTTATAAAATTTTGGAGCCAAGTTTAATAGAAAATGGTGAAAAATTAATCTCTACTCTTTATAAGATTTATGAGGATATGCTACCACTACAAAAGATAGTTTATGAGATTACTTTAAAAGTAAAAGGGGATTAGATGCAGAAAAAAGAAGCAATTATTTTACTCAACATGGGTGGTCCAAATAACCTTGAAGAAGTTGAGATGTTTTTGACAAACATGTTTAGAGACGAGAATATATTGACTATGAAAAGTGATTTATTGCGAACGATTGTAGGCACGATGATAACTTTTACAAGAACTGAAAAATCACAAGAGATATATAGACAAATAGGTGGTAAATCACCTATTGTAGGGCTTACAAAAAAGCTTGTGCAAAAGCTTCAGGAAAGAGTTGGAGAGGAGGTCATAGTTGATTTTGCCATGCGCTATACACCTCCTTTTGCGGATGAAGTTATAGAGAGGTTAAACAAAGAAGAGGTTAATAAGATATATCTGATTCCTCTCTATCCGCAGTTTTCAACGACTACGACGAAATCATCTCTTGAAGATTTTGAAGAGCATTATCACAACTCAAGCGGTGAAGCTATCTTGGTTGAAATAAAACATTTTTTTGAAAATCAGAGCTACAACAAGGCAGTTGTGCAGAGAATAAAAGAGAAAATGGGTCAAGATAAATACGAAGATTTTGATTTGATATTTTCAGCACATGGGCTTCCAAAAAAAATTATAGATGCTGGGGATTCTTACGAAAAACATATCACTCGGCATGTGGAGATTATCAAGAAGATGCTTCAAGCGGAGGGGATGAACTTTTATGAAGTTCACCTTGCTTATCAGTCAAAAGTCGGACCTCTTGAGTGGTTGAAGCCATCTTTGGAGGAGAAACTCAAAGTTATAAAGAACAGAAATGTAATTATTTTTCCTATCGCTTTTACTATTGATAACTCTGAAACGGATTATGAGCTTGAGATTGAGTATCGTGAAATGGCGCAAGAGTTGGGTTTTACGGATTACAGGGTTTGCCGCTGTCCAAACGACAGTGACTTTTTTGTAGATGCGCTTGTTGAACTCTATGAGAAGATGCAGTAGGATAAAAAATGAAGATAGTTGTTTTTGACATGGACGGAACACTTTTAGATTCCAAAAAAGATATAACTATTTCAATAAACCATGTAAGAGCCGTAAACTACAATCTGCCTCCTCTTTGCGAATCTTTTGTCGTTGAATCTATTAATGCGGAGGTTAGAAACCTACCTAAACTCTTTTATGAAACTGAAGAGTATCAAGATACGGACAGAGAGCTTTTTGAAATTCATTATGAAAAGCAGTGCGTACAAAATCCCTACCTTTATGATGGAATTTTAGAGACTTTAGAGAAGCTCTTGGCATGCGGAGTTAAACTGTCAGTTGCCACAAATGCTCCCACAAAATTTGCACAAAGAATGCTGACCCATTTGGAAGTTTATGATATGTTTGATGTTGTTATCGGTGCAGACAGAGTTAAACTCTCAAAACCAGACCCTGAGATGCTAAATGAGATTTTAACTCATTACGGGTTTAATAAAGAGAGTCATAATGCATGGATGGTTGGAGATAATTCAAAAGATATGTTGTGTGCAAAAAGTGCTGGAATTGACTCTCTCTTTGCAACATGGGGTTTTTCTCCAAATGGTGAACATGAGAGGCTCATCCACATGCCAAGAGAAATTTTGGATATTGTTTTATAAATAAATATGATAAAATGTTCCAATTGTCATAAAAGGGGAAACTGTGTTTGATGGTGATTTGTTACTAGCTTTTTTATTTATGGTTGTTCTCTTCTTGAGACAGATATCTATTTTAAAACAGCAGAATAAGATTGATTACGCGCCTTTAATGGTAGGTATCGGGTCTATAAGTTCTATTGTTCATTTCATAGTTCATCCGGAGACACAGGATTTTATTTTACTTTTAAGAGAGTCCTCGTTTCCTCTGCTTGTTGCACTGCTACTTTACATAGTTATGAATGTTTTACATCAAACGCAACAAACAGAGAGTGCAAGAGCACAAGATGATTTTACAAGAGTATTGGTTTCTCAAGTAACACAACTAAAAGAGTTTATGGCTGATTTAGAAGCTAGAATTATTATCTCTCAGCAAGAGGACAGAAAAGTTCAAGAAGAGGTAAGAGGAAAGTTTAACGATGACATCAGAGCTCTTGATGCTATTAAAATTAATCAAGGTAAATTTTTAGAAAAATTTGAAAATATGGATGATTGGCATAAAAATGTTTCACAAGAGTTTGAAAAGTTCGTAAATGTCAAAATGCCTTCCCTTGATGAAGTTGTACATAATCATATAGATATATTAAGAGTTTCGGAACAAGAACATTACAATCAGTTAAAAATTATGATGGAAAAATCGGTAGGAAATAGGTATGATGCTTCTAAAGATATTAATGAGTTAAAAATAAGCCTCAATAGTATGAAAAATCTCTCAGAAGAGGTTGCTAAAGCAGTTACGAAACATACACTGCAACAACTCTCGGGAGTAACACAAGAGTTTGCAAGTCAGATAATTTCTCTAAAATCTCATACAGAGAGTGTAAAAACATCTCTGAATGAGGGAGAAAACACTTTAGCCTCGATTAGGCAGCAGAGTGAAATTATTATGAAACAGATGCTTCTCTCATCCAATAGAATGGGTGACATTGAAGCACAAAGTAACACTATTCATAATGCTTACGTAACAATAAAAGAGTTGATGCATGATATTGAGAGTATAAAAGCTGACTATGTGAAATCAAAGGCGGAGTTGAGCATTATCTCTAAAGAGCTGAAAGTATCTGAAGAAGAAAGGATAGACGCTATGAAAAATCAGATAGAATCTTTGAGTATATCGTTGGCGCAAAAGATAGATGAAGCTCTTGTTAGGTTCAATGAAAATTATCATATAATCGATGATGAAATATCACAAAGCGTTCAGTTTTTGGCTAAGCGTTCACAGATAAAACATGGATATACCCAGAGTTAAGTAAGAGCAAGCACGATAAGCGGCAGGTAGAGGAAAAGTCCTATATAAGGCAATAAGCCGTTAACGGGCGATAAGAGAATTAAAGAAACTTCTTCAGTCAGCTCTCTTTTTATAAAAACCTGTTCAATTAAAATTATTTTAGTCGCCAAATCTACTGTTTTTACAAAAAGCAGAATCATTGCATAAATATTATAATCACTAATCATCACAAGCCAGATACTAAAGTAAAATGTCGGATGCATAAGTAAAAATATAAAAATACTTTTAGAATAGTGTTCATACATGCGAGCAAGCATTCCAATAACACTTTTTGCTTTTTGCCAACTTGTTTCATATAATTCAAATAAGACAAAGAGTATCACATAGTCTAAAACAACTTCGCTCATTTAAAGCCTTTATTTAAATCATCAATATGACAGGAATGATAAACAATAGATGTTTAAATATAAATAATAAAAAATATTACAAAATTTTTTTGTTTGTACATTAATCCTATCTAATTTTGAATTATAGTCAATTGTGACAAATAAACTAAAATAATATGAAGATTTAGATAAAATTTTAGAGATAAAAAGGAAGATAATTATGAGCGAAGAGATAAAAAACAGCAACAATCCGTTTCACGGTGTGAAGTTGCTAGATATTTTAGAAAGTTTAGTTGAGCACTACGGTTTTAAAGAGTTGGGTAAGAAGATAGAGATAAGATGCTTTTTGCACAACTCTACCATAACCTCCTGCCTAAAGTTTCTCAGAAAGACACCCTGGGCCAGAACTAAAGTAGAAGAGTTGTACCTTGAAATGATTAATAAAAAAAGTTAAATTTTACCATTTTCATCGACTTTGAGCAGGTAAATGTCTTTACTGTAGGTTTTGCTCGAAGTTGTATATCCTGTGATTGCAAAACCGCCATCGACTTTAATTATAGCATTGGCAGCGTCATCTCTTTCCCCTCCGTATTTTCTGCTCCACAATGTGTTCCCTGCTTTATCTATTTTTAATAAGTATGTATCGCTGTGATAAGTTGGGGTATCTTTTGTATATCCAGCTATCACATATCCATCATTAACTTCAACTATCCCAGAGCCTTCATCATGCTCTTTTGTTCCATAGTGGTACTGCCACTCTAGCGTGCTGTCATTTTTAATTTTAACTACAAAAATATCTTTTTGATTTGTGTTATCGCTATTTGTTGTCCCCACCATGATATATCCGCCATCTTGTGTAGCAATTATCTGATTTGCAACTTCATCGTAACGAAAGCCGTATGCATTGTGCCAGATTTGGTTTCCATCGTTGTCAATTTTTACAACGTAAGCATCTTTAGCGCCATGTCCCCATGTTTTAGTTTCTCCGGCAATCACATAACCATCATTGACTTTTATGACTGAGTTTGCATTCTCTATTTTATCTCCTCCATAGCGTTTAATACCATGTCTTTGACCTTTTGTATCTATGGCGTTTACATAAAAATTCATTTCAGAGTTAAAAAACTGCACATGGTCTTCCGCACCTACAATCATCACATTGTCATCGTTCATTTTTACCATATCTTCGCCGCTGTAGTAATCATCTCCGTCTGAGAAATATCCATTCTGCCATGCGAGCGAACCATCGTTAAAAATTTTGGCAAGATATAAACTTTGAATACGATTACCAAAACTTCCTGTTGTTCCGGCTATCATAAAACCATCGTTTATTGCTACAACTGCATTAGCAACATCATTTCGTCCTTCACCGTACGCAGCAGACCAGATCTTATTACCAAAATTATCTACTTTAACAATGTATGCATCACTCTGTCCTTCACCAAAACTTTGAGTGTATCCAACAATAAGAAATCCATCTTTTAGCTGCAATAGAGAATTTCCTTCATCATCATAACGTCCACCGTAACTCTGCTCAAAAGTTGCCTTAGAATTTATTTTTGAGGTAACAATATCCAATGATTTTTTGTCAGTAAAACCACTTATTTTAAGTCCATTATACTCATATGTTATCCCGCACCATTCTGTGTCATTTTTCGTGTTAAAGCAGTTGAGTGTTTCTAGTTTACCCTTGTTTATCGCGACAGTAGAAACTATATTTGATTGAAGATTGTTATCAGAATAAATCTCCAAAAAAACCCCCTTGTTTGTTTCAAATGACCCTGCCAAGAGGGCAGATGCTAAAATTGATATGAGTAACACAGATTTCATTTATAACCCCTACTGAATAATAATATGTTATATGATACTTAAATAAGCTATAAAAATTATTTATAAAAAAATAGAAAGTGTATTTTCGCTTAGTGTTGTTGATTATATGCACTTTTTATATCTATTAATTCTAATATGTCAAGCAATTCTGACATATCAAGTCACAAATTGCTTATTAAGATATATCTTAAATTATTAAATTTTTTATAGAATATTAGTATATAATTCTGGAATATTTCAGAGCCAAACTTATTGTGAGATAAGGACGGAAAATCACGAATCTTTTTATGAAGATGGTCGGATTGCGGTTTAACTATATTTTAATAGTTTATAATCTACCTTCCATCTCATTTTTATGAATCGAATAGACAATAATAATATTTAGGAAGAATATGGATACTTCAGAATTAAGATTTTATTTAAAGACACATTTAAACAAGCCACATATTGATTTTAAGTGGACAGAAGAGGATAATAATAAATTTTTTATATATATAAATGAAAATTTAGAAGAAGATTTTCTCTTAAATAATGAAAATCTTCTCATAATTAAACAAGCCTTTAAAGAGTATTTTGAGCCTGTCGGCTACATATTGTTTAAACTAAAAGATCAACAAATACGGATAAAAGTTCTTCCATACAAAATAGAGCCAAAAGATAGTGTGAATTTACCCGCAATTCTGAAATTTCTTGCAGAGCATGAAGATTGTGTAGAGTATGACTATAAAGGTAACCAGAATCAGATTTCAATACCAAAAAAATTAAAAAATAAAATATATAAATTTGTAAACAGTATTGATAATGAAGAAATCAACAAAAAAGAGCTGATCAGATTTGCAGTTTATAGCTTTTTTGAGCTTAAAGAGAATGATATTGTTATTATTAAAGATGAGCAAATTTTTATCAAAATGTTGGATGATACTAAAAGACGTATCGTAGCTGATGATGAAAAAGAGACTATTGCAAATCGATACAGCGGTATTGATGAAGAAGAACTTCAAACATTTTATGATGATTACTTTTCAAAACAAGAGAATAAAGAATTTTTTTATATTGTTGCAAAGACATTTGTCGGTATTTATTTACTTGACAATAAAATTGATAATTATCATTATGAAAAAAATGTATTTTCGTATATACAGTCAATTGTACTAGAACAACTAACAGCTTCATTTGACCATAATGAAGATTTTTTTAAGGGCTTTTCCGGCTATGTGTTCAGAATGCATTTTAAAGAAGTTTTTGGACATATAGCAAATCTTATTTTATCGGAAATTGCTGTCTCAAATGAGTATATGATAAACTTTTTAAGATACTACTCTTTAGGGGTTGTTGTAATAGATGGAAGAAAGTATAAAGTTCCTGAGTTAGAAACGGACGGTGGACTAAAATGGAATGTCGTCTCTATGCTATCAATTGTGAAAATCTATATGAAAACAAAAGCAACAATAGATAAATTGAAAAAAGAGATAAGTGAAATAAATAAAGAAACACAATCTTTGTATATCCAGAATATGCCACCTGCAGAGTACCAAACTTTATTGATAAAAGAGAGAGAACGAGTTACGGAAGAACTTGCAAAAGGTGCTCGGACAATAAATAAGTGTACAGATTTAATCTACTTGACAAAAGATGAAGAGAAAAGAGCTCTGTTACAAGAGGAAATACGCACAACAAAAGAAGAGATGCAGGCAAAAAGAGAAGAGAAAAATA
This sequence comes from Sulfurimonas sp., assembly GCA_041662325.1. Classification (GTDB taxonomy): domain Bacteria; phylum Campylobacterota; class Campylobacteria; order Campylobacterales; family Sulfurimonadaceae; genus Sulfurimonas. The sequence goes on from JBAZSU010000001.1 coordinate 459,281, forward strand.
TATTGACAGCCAAAAGTGTTAAAACCAATATAATTACAAGATATAACAATCTAAAAAATGAACTAGATACCAAAACTAGACAGTTTCAAAGAGAAAAAAAAGTTTTGGATCAAAATGAAAAATCATACCTCTCTATAAAATACTCATTAGCCAAGGCTCTTGTATCTAAAAAAGTGTTTATAGATTAAAGTTAGTTGCTTCAGAATCTTCAGAAGCAAACTAAGTTTCAAAAGAGGGATTCCTCTCTTATTTTACACACAAATTAATCTGCATTTTTCAAAATTTCTTAAATTGTTATCTCTTTAATATCCGCTATTTTATAGATGCTTTTATAAATTGAAGCAACTAAAGATTTTCTGTTAATTTTAATAGATTCATCTTCGGCATTTACCATAACATCTTCAAAAAATTTGTCAAGTTCAGGTTTTAAGCCTAATAGTGCATCAAGTTCCTCTTCATAAGAGTTGTACTCACATGCTGTTACTTCTTTGTATCTGGCATAGAGAAGCTCTTCGGCTTTTTCTTGAAACAGTTCACTCTTTACATGCAATTCAGCGGATAAATCTATATCTTTCGTAATATTTGCAACTCTTTTAAATGTTGAAAATGATTCACTAAAGCCTTCGGAATTGACCATAATTTCAAGAGCTTCTATCTTCTTGCCAATTCTTAGAAGTTCTCTCTCTCCCGTCGCCAAAACTGCTTCAATAATAGATGGATTTACTTTATGGTACTGCTTCACTCTCTCTAAAAAGAAAGCTTCAAGTTTTGACATGTCAAATTTTGCATACTCTCTGCTTAGCATGCCCAGTATCTCAACTATGTCAAACTCCAAACTATGCTCTTTTGTAATTCTGATAAGCCCATTCACGGCACGGCGCAGGGCAAACGGGTCACGGGAACCCGTTGGAATTTGCTCAATACTAAACAGCCCTAAAAGGGTATCAAGTTTTATGCTCATGGCAACAATTGCACTCATTACAGTTGAGGGCAAAGCACTCTCTTCACCGTCCGGCAGATACTGCTCTTTGATCGCACATGTCACAGCATCGCTCTCACCGAGAGCTTTTGCGTAGTATGAACCCATAAGTCCTTGAAGCTCTGTAAACTCATACACCATTTCACTCATTAAGTCCGCTTTTGCTAGGCTTATTGCACGATTAAGTGTCTCTTTGTCCGAATCTTTTGGCATGTAGATATCAAAAAGAGTGTTTGCAATTTTTTTCTCTCGCACAATTTTGTCTGCAACAGTTCCAAGCCCTTTCATAAATACAACTTTTTCAAGTCCTGCAGTGCTTAATCCCTTTTTTAAATCATTGTCATAAAAGAAGAGACCATCTGAGAGACGAGGTCTTAAAACTCTCTCATTTCCCTCTATTACTTTAGCAAAATCATTCGTCAGTGCGTTGGAAACTACTACAAATTTATTGATAAGTTTGCCATCTTTAAAAACCGGAAAGTATCTTTGATGCTCTTTCATGGAGGTGATTATTACTTCAGGAGGGAGTCTTAAAAATGCCTCATCAAACGAGCCTAAAAGTGCTGTTGGATGCTCTGTAATTGCTACAACTTCATCAAGTAAGTCGTCATCAATCTCAACACTCACTCCATGTTTAACTTCTAAAGCCTTAAAGTCATTTAAAATTTTAACCATTCTATCTTCAGAAAAAAGTGTAACTCCTCCTTCTCTCAAAACTTCAAAGTACTCTTTTGCACCGTTGATTTTTACAGCATCAAAATTACTTATTCGGTGTACAAATGTTTGCTTGGAAGATTTTTTGCCAAAGAGTTCCATCTCCACGAGCGCATCATCCAAAAGCACATTTACCCAGCGAATAGGTCGAATAAAGCTCTCTTGCAAATTTCCCCATCGCATAGATTTTCCAAAATCTAACGACTTAATCCACATGTCGATGATTTCAGGCAAAAGCAGAACTGAGGGCTGACCTTTTACCTCTTTTTTGTAGTAAAGTACCTCTTTACCGCCTTTGTCTGCATAATCGACTTCAGCAATAGAAACACCGCATTTTTTAGCAAAACCGAGTGCTGCAGCTGTTGGCTCACCATCTTTGTATGCAACTTCAATCGGTGCTCCAAAGAACTCTTCAACGCTGTCTCCTTGTGAAGTTGGAAACTCTGTATGCCAGAGTACAAGCCGTCGAGGCGTATAGTAAAACTCAAATTCACATAAAAGTGAATTTTTTTCTAAAATATCCGCATATTTTTTTTCAATATTTTTTAGCTCTTTTAAAAGAGGAACAGCCGGAAGCTCTTCAACGCCGATTTCAATTAGGAGTGTTTTCAACATATATCAACTCTTTTTTTTAAATTATTGTGGAAATTTTATCTATTATTTTGTTAAAAAGTGCTGTTTTGGATAGAATTCTAAATCACAAAATAGGCAAAACTCTATGACAAAAATTTTCAAGCCAAAACTCTTTACTCTCTTAAAAATTGGAATTCCAAAAGAGCAGATAGTTACAGATATATTTGCAGGCATAATCGTTGGAATCGTAGCCCTTCCTCTTGCTATAGCCTTTGCAGTCGCCTCGGGCGTTGCACCGCAAATGGGACTTGTAACTGCAGTAATTGCCGGTTTTATTATCTCTTTTTTGGGTGGGAGCAGAGTTCAAATCGGCGGACCGACAGGTGCTTTTGTTGTAATTATTTACGCATTGGTTGAGAAGTACGGAATTGACGGGCTTATGATTTCTACGATTATGGCAGGGATTTTTTTAATTATTTTTGGGCTGCTCAGACTGGGCTCTCTTCTTAGATATTTCCCTCATCCGTTGATTATAGGCTTTACAAGCGGAATTGCCGTTATTATTTTTTCAACTCAAATCAAAGATGCGTTTGGTCTGAATATCGAAAAATTACCCTCGGAATTTTTAGAAAAATGGTACCTCTATTTTTTAAATATTCAAGATGCAAATTTTTATGCCCTCGCCATCACAATTATTACTATTTTAACAGTCATCTATTCAAAACACCTCACTACAAAAGTCCCAGGATCATTTATAGCAATTATTTTAATAACCGCTGTTGTCCATTTCGCAAATATTCCGGTCACAACTATAGAGTCTTTTTTTGGCACAATTCCAAACGATATTAGTTTGCACATGCCAACGATTCACTGGAATGACCTTAGCATGTACATCGCCCCCGCCCTTACAATTGCTCTTTTGGGAGGCATAGAATCTTTACTTTCAGCGGTTGTAACAGATGGTATGATAGGCTCAAATCATCGCTCAAATACGGAGCTTATCGCTCAGGGTATCGCAAATATTGTGACTCCCTTTTTTGGAGGAATTCCTGCAACAGGGGCGATTGCAAGAACTGCCACAAATGTGAAAAATGGCGGACGAACACCGATTGCAGGAATTGTTCATGCATTAACGCTCTTTTTGATTATGCTCTTTTTTGCAGATTTTGCAAAACTAATCCCGATGTCATGTTTGGCAGGAATACTTATTGTAGTGGCGTACAACATGAGCGAATGGCGTTCATTTGCCTCTATTTTACGAGGTTCTCCCTTTGATATAATTGTTTTGTTATCTACTTTTTTTCTGACCGTCATGGTTGATTTAACGGTCGCTATCGAAGTCGGTGTGGTGTTGGCATCTCTTCTCTTTATGAAGAGAATGGCAGATGTCGGAGTTGCAATTCCGGAGGAAGTTGATAGCGACTCCATTGAAAATTATTCAAATATACCTGATGAAATCGCGGTGTACGAGATAGGAGGTCCTCTCTTTTTTGCCTCTGCAAAACAGTATGCACAGACAATCAAAGATATTGGATATACAAGTAAAATTCTCATTATTCGTATGCGTTTTGTTCCGTTTATCGACTCGACTGCACTTCATAATTTAGAAGAGACTATCAAAATACTGAAAAATTCCGGCGTAGTTATAGTTATGTCCGGTGTGAATAATGAGGTTTATAGAGATTTGAAAAAGTATCATATTGTTACGCTCATAGGTGAGGAAAATATTTTAAAAACATTTGCTCAAGCACTCGAACATGCTAAAAAATCTTTATTTTTAGAAGAGAATTAAATTTTACTTAAACAAGATAAATAGAGCTTGACTTATGTAAATCTAAAAGTTTTACTAGCTACAATACGGCAAATTTAACTTTAAAATAAAAGGATTTCACATGCCAACAATCAATCGTTATGTAGATATAGATACAGTAGAGAGAGAGAGTAAAAAAGATTATATCGACCGCCATTCGCCGTTTATTCACTGCGCTGAGAATGCAAAACATGGTGAAATGTTTGCAGTAACTGTAAAAATGGGTGCAGAATATACGCATCCTGATGATTTTGATCACTACATTGCAAACGTTGCACTTTACAACGGCGAAACTCTTTTAGCAAGAGCTGATTTTGTACCTGGTACTTTAGGAAATGAAAAATCTCATACTGAAATCACTTTCAACATTCGACCAATGGGCAAAAAATTAAACCTAGTTGCTCAAGCATACTGTACAAAACACGGCATGTGGGAATCAACACCTGTTGTCGTAACTGTAGCAGAGTAGTAAAAATCTTCGTAATAAAGTGCTTTATCGCTCTTTATTACACCTCAAATATTAAAAAAAGTAGAATTTAACCACACTTTCACTACAATTCCATCAACTATTTTTAAGACAAAAAAGGGTGATAATTGAAGTCTTTTCAAAATCTTGTGCTGCTTCAAAATCTTTATCGCCTCAAAGCTCTAGGATTTCATTACAGCGACCCATTTTCTGTAAATAAAAAGAGCTCGGATGAAATTCCTGCTACTTTGGAACATTTGGCACAAAGCATCTTCACATGTCATCTTTGCGATTTGAGTAAATCAAGAACGCAGAGTATGAGCGGATATGGAAATTCTAGTGCCGATTTGATGATAATAGATTTCAGTGTTTCTCTTTCAGATGATTTACAAAATGGCTATTACAGCGGAAGGTCTGGGGAAAGCTTGAGAAACATGATAGAAAATGTTTTGCTTCTTAGTGTTGATGATGTCTATTTTACACATGCTATAAAATGTAAAACGCTCAATTCTAATACTCCTTCACTTTCTGAATGGGACTCTTGCAAATCACATCTATTTTCTCAAATAGAGTTTGTCAAACCTAAAGTAATTGTAACTCTTGGTAATGAAGCGTACTATAAAGTTACCGGAGAGCATGAAAACTTCGAGAATGTCAGAGGACATGTTATAAACTTCAAAAAGTACAAACTTATACCGATTTATCATCCTCAGTTTTTACTTAGAAACCCTGAGTTAAAAAAGATAACATTAAACGATTTAAAAACAATAAAGAGCTGTCTATGAAAAAAATAATCTTCGCATTTTTACTTTTGCCTATAATCATTTACGCAAAAAGTCATCTCATATCTCCTGTGCCTATGCCAAAAACATATATTCTCGACTTAGATCCATACCCATGCAGTGAAAGATGTATGCAGGAGTATTTAGATCATGGCATGATTTTTTCATTTCTTTCACATGCCAATAGTAAACTTGAAAACAGTGCACATGAAGAGATAAGAGTTAAATATATTTCTACTTTAAATCTAGGAGATATGGCTGCGTATGCTACCTTCATGGGTGAACTTCAAGATGCTTCAACGGTTGAAGCCGGTGTTGAAGTAATTAGTGGAGTAGAAGAGAGCGGTAAAAAAGTTAAAATTGCCATGCTTCTCCCCTATAAAATTGTAGGAAAGTATGCTTCATCAACTACGAATGCCGCATTGGCTTATCTTATGATAAAAAATTATTCATTCGAACTTAAAAGTTATAAAATAGAAAATGAAAGTACACAAGAGATACAAAAAGCTCTTGCAAAGATTCAGCAAGATGGTTTTGAGTATGTCATTGCACCGTTAACCCAAGAAGGTGCAGATGTTGTTTCGGCAATAAATCCAAATATTAATATCTTTTTTCCGACTATAAACAAAAATGATTCAAATACACAATCAAGTTTTCTATACTTTGGCGGTATCGACTATAGAGCACAGACCGACTTGCTTATAAAAGAGGCGGTCTCTCCTCTAGTTGTCTTTTATGACCAATCAGCTATTGGCGGTAAACTGGCTTTGTATGAGGAGGAACAGTTCAAATTTCGGGAACTACCTAATAAAAGGGTTGTTAAATACTCTATCCCCGTAAAAACTACAAACCTTTCACAATATTTAGAACAAAAAAGCAGTATACAAAATGCCTCTTTCTTCATTAACACACCTATTGTAAAAACCGGCATGATAATGTCACAGTTAACACTTTATGATGTAAATGCCGTAAATATTTTGTCAACGCAAATAAACTACGACCCGCTACTACTTTCGATGACACAGTATGAGGATAGAAAAAACATGATTGTTGCAAACTCTATCACGCATGACAACAACCTGCTTATTGAGGCGAATGCACTTCTTGCAAACGACATAGTTTATGATTGGATTAATTACACGACAACGCTAGGGGTTGACTATTTCTTTAGTGTAATCACGCAAAAAAATAGAGAGTACGACATAGTTTTAGAAAATAATCAAATTAAACATGAGATAGAACTTCTTAAACCTACCAGATATAGATTTGTAAAAAATCAATTAAATTTAGAAGAGTGATAATAGAAGCTCTTTTGTATGAGTGCTTATCTTTTGAGGTCGTCCCTCAAAAGTGATGTAGGCTAGAGTTATCTGCAGTTCAAAGATTTTTTCATCTCCTTTATAGATTGTTTGCAAAAGTACAAATGATGCACCATTCATTTTTAAAAGTGTTGATTTTATATCCAATAAATCCCCAAGCTTAGCACTTAAAAAGAAATCAGCCATAACTTTTCTAGCCACAAAATGTCCACCCTCTAGTACCGGAGTAAGCCCTTCGCGAAAAAAAGCATCACTCCTTGCCCTTTCGCAAAAGTTGAGATAATTAGAATGATAAACAACTCCTCCAGTGTCAGTATCTTCATAGTAGACTCGTATTTGCATTGATATTTTCCCTTATTTAGCGCCTATTAAAAATATTTAAATCAAATAGTACTTATAAAAGTTCTTATTTTTATTAGTTTCGCAGCTTCATTTTCTTTTAATTCTGAAGATAAAATAAGAAGTGGGATTATGAGTTGTTAATCTCTTCTTCTTTTTCCTGAATCTCCAAAAGCTCTTCAACTTTTTGCTCATAGCTCTCTTTTAGTGCTTCAAGCTCTTTTGCAAGCTTTGCTATGCCTATCTCTTCATAGCATTTCGGGTTCGCTAAACACTCGTTTTTTTTATCAATCTGCAGTTCTAAATCATCAATTTCAAGAGGTAGTTTTTCCAGTGCAATTTTTTCTTTAAAGGTGAGCTTTAAAGTTTTTGGACTCTCTTCTTTTATTGTTTTTGGTTTCTGTGTCTCAGCAGTTTTCTGCATCTCTTCAAGCTCTTTCAACTCTTTCTCAAGTTCTAAATACTCTGAATATTGTTGATGAGACTCTTCTATGTGCTTGTCCTCTTTAAAAATAAAAAGCTTTTTGGCAATTTTATCTACAAAATATCTGTCATGGCTTACGATGATAACGGCACCGTTAAAGTTTGTGAGTTGCTCTTCTAGGATGTTGATAGTTGGAATATCTAAATCATTAGTCGGCTCATCCAAAATCAAAATGTCAACATCTTTTGTAAAGAGCAGGGCCAGGGCTATACGGTTTTTTTCTCCGCCGCTGAGAACTCCGATTTTTTTGTCCAAAAACTCTCGTGGAAACAAAAAGTTTTTCAAATAACCATAGACGTGCATGTCGGCTCCGCGAACATTGACTCTGTCTCCGCCGTTTGGACAAAATGTCTCTATCAGATTTCTGCTATCATCTAGCATTTCACGATGTTGGTCAAAATATCCTATTTTAAACTCACCCTGTTTTATCTTTCCGCTTGTCGGCTCTATACGCCCTAGAAGTGCTTTGAGAAGAGTTGATTTTCCGCTTCCATTTGGTCCGACTATGGCTATAACATCTTTTTGAAGTATGCGGGTCGTGAAGTTTTTTAGAAGCTCTTTATTGCCAAGGGTAAGAGATAAGTTTTCGACTTCAAAGAGCATCTTCTGCTTATTTACGCTTTTGTCACGGTTGAAGTGTTTGGCTTCTCTTTGGAGCGCAATCGACATCTGTCTTATTTTTGCAGGGTTTGTCTTAGCATCCTCTCTTATCTCCATGAGTCGCTCTTTACGTCCCTCATTTCGCTTAAGTCTTGCTCTGACACCTCTCGCGAACCACTCATTTTCTCTTTTTAGTACGCCTAAAAGATTATCATGTTGTTTCTGTAGAGTTCGAATCCACTCCTCTTTTTGAGTCAGATAGTTGCTGTAGCCGCCGCTGTATTCACGAAGGGCACAATCTTCAACTTCTACCGATTTCGTAGCAATTCTGTCTATAAAATATCTGTCATGTGAGATAAAAACAAGAGTATATTTCTCTTTGAGAATAAGCTCCTCCAAAAACTCAACCATATAAACATCAAGGTGATTGGTAGGCTCATCAAGAAGCAAAATATCTGGTTTTTGCAAAAGCAAGGAGGCGAGGGCGACGCGGCGCTGTTCTCCTCCGCTTAACATGGCAACAGGTTTGTCTTCATACTGTTTGAGGTCAAAGTGCTGGATGATTCTTTCTATTTTGTCATCCAAATTCCAAGCGTTGTGATGCTCAATGTAGCGAGAGAGCTTTTCATGTTCTTCTATATTTTTTTTGTTATCAAAATCTTCTGCTAAAAGAGACGAGAGTTCGTCATATCTTTTTTTTGCACTGTTGAGCTCATCAAGCCCCGCCTCTACGGCTTGTCTAACGCTGTCACCCTCTTTGAAGTCGGGTCTCTGGTCGAGCATTTTTATCTCTAAATTTTGTTTTGTTATTCTCTCTCCGCCGTCGGTATCAAGCGTTCCGGCTACGATTTTCATAAGAGTAGATTTTCCGCTGCCGTTTTTACCGATAATGACGATGCGTTCGCCCTCATCTACATGAAAATTTATCTCTGTTAAAATTTTTTGTGCTGAGTAGTGTTTTGAAATGTTGTTTAGGTCTATTAATGCCATAGTTATTTTTAAGTTCCCTTGTATTTGGGCTTTATTAAGGATTTGTATTGATATATTTTAACTTAATTCTAGCTTCATTGTTGAGTATTTTCAGAGATTACTCTACCACTGTTGAGTAATATGGTTAAATTAGCTCATTGTGTTGAGTATTTTGCCATTTTAATACACCAAATTATTTTTATTTATTGATTTTAAGCTGGGGATAATACCGTATATGTCGTTAATACACCTTTAATTGTTTTAATTTTAAATAGCATATCAGATTTAATGAAAAAAAACAGGTATGTAAAAACCTTAGTTTACATGTAAAAGTTTCTTAACTTTTGTCATGAAGGATTTGATCAAGAGTGCTAAAAACATCATCACTCCCTCTTTCCATCTCTTCAAATGCTTTAACAAGTGAATTGATATCAATATTTTCTTGAACCATCAAATCAAAAACTTTATGTGTTCCGTTATGAACTATTGCATGTGGTGTTTCCAGTTTAGAATAGTGTGAAGTTTTAGAGAAGTTTTCTTTTCCGTCTCCTTCATAATACCATTTACCTAAACGACAGTTATGGTGGTCTACAAATTTAAATTGTTCCTCATGCGTTACAGCTGAATAATAGGTATTAACTTTCCATAAGATATGGTCAAGTTTTGCCAAAGTCATAAAAAGACGATCATTAGTAAAGCCCATTCCTTTAAATGAGTGTTTCATTCTGGCTGAATCGTTCGATATGCTATCATGGATTACATGTACCAGCTCATTTGAAATTGCTATTCCTTCTTGTATATCACTAAATTGATCAGACATACTGTTCACATCTTGTTTCATCGACTGTAAAGATATATTTATTTCACTGACTGATTTGTTGGTTCTATCTGCAAGTTTTCTTACTTCATCTGCAACAACTGCAAATCCACGTCCATGTTCCCCTGCACGGGCAGCTTCAATAGCTGCGTTTAAAGCAAGCAGATTTGTTTGATCAGAGATATCTTTTATGAGTAATAGAATATTTGCAATATCGTCAGTTCTTTGTGCAAGTCCATTAACAGTGTCCATGGAGTGTACAGATAATTCATTCAAGTTATCTAAGGTGCTTACAATAATATTGGCTTTTTCGCCAATTTTGCTCATACTTTCAACCTGTTCGTGTGTTGTTGCTAGACTGTTTTTAGCATTAGTAACTGATTCAGCAACATTGCTTTGAACATCCATTATATTTGCTTTAAGGTGCAAGTTTTGCATTTTCATTAATATTTCAGATCTATTTTCTTTAGGCATAGAGGTATAATGGCTTAGCATAGATTCTAAGTCTATGTTACGCTTATGTAAATCATTATTATTTTCCAATAACTTTTTATTATCTTCTTTTAGTCTATCGTATTCAGCCAGCTTGACATTTGAAATTCCAAAAATACCCATCACAAATCCCTTTTTTGATTAAAATATTTATATCCACATTAGATATAAAACTGTTGCCTTTATATTGCGATTGTTTTAAAGTAAGTATATGCTTTGAACAGTTTTAGCAATATTATTTAAATGTAATTGTCTCATTTTAGTGTTGCATGTTTGTTGCAAATAAATAAGGGTATACAGCTCAAACCAAATGAACAATACATATCAATTTAGTATTTAAATACAATTTAAATACTAATATCTGCAACATACTTGCAACATTGGGATGTTAAAATTTGTAGTGATTAAAACTATCTTACATTTAAAAGGTTAATAATGAATGTGTTTAATGTTGTATTAGAACAAATGAAAAATGTACCACTAAATGGACATGCAGTTAGAAACATAGAAAATATTAAAAGTTTGACTATAGCTAAAGAAGAAATAGAAGGAATGTTTACAAGAGAGAGGGTGCATGAGCTGACTGAAATGAATTATATAGAATATAATAACCCTAATAAATAGCCTCATTATTTTTCAAAAAAAAGCAATTTATCAATTAATATAGTAAATAATGAGCAAAGTCTATTTTTTTTTGCGTATTTAAATATAATCAATACTAATTTTAAAAATACATAATAAGCTAAAATTTGATTTTTTATATATAAGGCAGAGAATGAGTGTAACAAATGTTTTAGTAATAGATGACAGTAAACTTATTACAAAAATTATTGTAAAAGCTCTTTTATCAAATCAGATAAAAGATCATTATTTCAGAGAAGAAAATATTTTTATATCTTATGACGGGATGGAAGCATTCGAAATGCTTAGTAAGCATCCGGAAATTACTTTAATTATATCTGATGTTATGATGCCAAACTTAAACGGTGATGAATTAGTTGAAATGCTTATTGACATCGGGAAAATACATTTATTAGAGATTATTTTTGTAACTACTGAAAATAATGAGAAGTATCTTAAACCGATAATAAAAGATAACATCAAAGGAATTATTTATAAACCTTTTAATACTACTACTTTTTGTGAAAGATATAATGAATTAGAAGTCCAGCATTTAAAACAGAATGAACAAAAAAAGAAAATAAAACGTACACATCAAAAGCAAAAAAATCATATTAAAATATGGGGACAGACATATTTTACGAAAAAAAATCTTACTATTTCAGAGACTCAATTTGAGAAAATAATTGATACAGAATTTAACCACTTTAGTAAAATTGATAGTGATGAACTGTTTATGCTATTTTACGCCATTATGGATAATTATACTTCAGATAGCTTCGTAGAACATATTTTAGATTTACCTCTCCTGCAAGATATATATCACTCTTGGAATAATTCAGATGAATATTCGGAATTAGGTATAGAACAAACTTTTAATAATATAATAGCCGATACTAATGAGTCTTTAAATGCTACTTCACCTAAAGAAGATTTGAGATTTGCAATTTTACAGCCAATTCATGTTCTTATTTCAAAAATATACAATAAATCAAAAAGCAGAGGGGCTCTTTCATATGATGATTTTATACCCTACTTGCCAACATTAATTGATAAGCTTCATCAAATTGACAATAATATTGAAATAAAAAATGTTAATTTACTTTTGTCGCATATTGTTGAAATAAATACTGCAAGAGATATGATTATTACCTTGTTAGACACATCTAAAATTATTCAAATATTTACATTTTTAGATAAAAACTCAAAGAACTATGAAGAAATGATACTTGTGATAACTCAATATTTCAGAATGTTTATTAATACATTAGACAGGCAAGTTATACCGAGATATGTGCATGAAATTAACACTGCACTGTGGGTAAGCATCAAAGCATCCCCTGTACTTAAGAGATACATAAAACAAAAGCTTTTACATATAACACCAAATACTCATAATGTTTTAGGACATTTTGGAGAGTTAAATATGATAGAAAAGAGGAAATATAAAAAATATGACAAAACTACGGTTTATATGTTAACACAAAAACTAGAGGCCTCAAAACTATTTCAAGACACACTTTTGAAAAATTTGCCATCCTGGGAAATCGTCGTATTCTCAAAATACTCTTTATTAAAGAGTAATATTGATCATAGAATAATCGATAAACTAATAGTTGACTTGAGCTTTACAGACGGTATTTTTAATAATACTTTGCAACTTATAAAAAATCTAAAAAAATCTTTTAAGAGCATTGATACTCTAATAGAAAATAATGGATTATATATTCTGGCTTCTTTAGATCAAGTAGAGCTACTTCATCACAGTCAAGATAATTTAAAATACAACATCATATTAAATCCACTGAATGAAAAAAATATTTATGATAAATTTTTTTGGGATTGTTGATTTTTGTTTTTAGTTTAGTTAGTACTCACCATCATTTGCATAAATCTTTTCAATAGTCTCCCATCGAGGTGATATTGGTCTTTCTTCATAAGCTTAAATGCTTCGTAGGAACTCATAGGCTCTTTATAAGATCGCTTTGTTGTGAGTGCATCAAAGACATCGCAAATAGCAATAATTTTAGGAAAAAGCTTTAGCTCACTTGCGATTAAACTATCCGGATATCCTTTTCCATCAAGTCTCTCATGATGATGTTTAATACCAGTGAGAACTTTCTCATTTTTTATACCTAAACTTCTAGCAATTTCAAACCCTAATCTTGGATGTTCTTTGATTACAGCAAATTCAATTGCACTTAATTTACTGTTCTTATTGATGATTTCTAAGTTGATTTTACTCTTGCCTAAATCATGTAAAATGGCAGATATACCTAAATATTCAAGCTCTTTTTCATCTAATTTTAACACTTGACCTAAAAAAATTGCATACACAGCTACATTTATTGAGTGTGTATGCGTGTAGTAGTCATGTTCTAAAATTCTTGCCAAAGATTCGATTGTGCAGCAATCATTCGTTATAAAATCTATCATCTCTTTGACATTTTCATCTATAAAATCTAAAGTTTCTATACATGTTATATTGCTGAGTACATTTTTCATACTTTCAGCTGTTTTACTATAGAGCATTTTTGTCAGTTTTACTAAATCATCCTTTTTTACATCTTCCTTATCTCTGCTTAAATGTTTTGCAAATTCGTTTTTATTCAAAATGGACTCACTTTATTTTATATATTTATATCAAACAATATGTACAATTACTGAATCAGTGAACTTTTTATTTTTATAGCCGTCAAATTTACCGGAATTGTTGACTTTTATCATGTAATCACTCAAATTAAAGGTATCTGAGAGGCAAACAAGTTCGTTATCTAGTCCAAAGTATGACTCATACATCTTCAAACTTTCAATCCAATCTATTTTTTTTATGCTTATCGATGAGATAGCTTTATCAATTTGAGCTAAATAAGCAATTTTGAACTCTTGCGCTATAAGATGAATTGTGTATTCTAAATTCATATATTCTTCAAATACTCTAAGTAAGCCCACTGCATCTCCATATTTTGCTATTTCATGGGCATTTCGCTTTAAATTCAAAAACCTTTCATGAAACTCTATAAATGGCAAAAATGTTTCAAACTCTGACTCTTTTTCGACTACGTTATAGACCATGCTTATATTATTATCCATTATGTTTTTATACAAAGATTGCTTTATATTGAGTACATTTATCTTCTGTTCAACTCTTTGCGTTAAGGGTAAAAAATCTTTTAAATATCCTGCAATTTCTAATGCTTTTGTATAATTTTGCTCTTGTTCATAGATTAATAATTTTGAAAATGTTTGATTTCCTATAAGAAGCACTCTGTTGTATATCTCTTCATCTTCAAGAAATTTGTTTTGTCTCACAAGTATAAAATAGAGTTTAAATTTTCTCTCTTTTATTAAATTATCTGCAGAAACAAATACCTTGTATCTCAGTAACAAATTAGTTATCAGCTCTTTTTTTGATTTTATAAGAGCAAAATCTTTTAAAGTATCTCGTGCCTTGGCTATACTTTGTAAATCGCCTTTAGTAAAGAGTAATTTACAGTTGTGAAAAATTTTTATAAAATATTTCTCTAATGATTCATAATCTTTGGTTTTTTTTAAAAATTCTTTTTCATCTGCTGCTTGAAATGCCTTTATATACTTTTTCTCTTCAATAAGTTTTGTGAACAAAGTATAGTGCTCGATATGTCCTAAACAAAACATATACTCGTCATGTTTAGATTTATTAAAAAAGAAGGGGATAACTAACTTCTTTGCTTCATCTTTTTGGTTGGATGCAAGTAGTTTTTTTGCATCTGACAAAGTGTCATTCCAAACTTCATCAAACTTTTTTGCACTTTCATGGATTACCAGAAATATATTGTTTTCAATTAACTGACTTGCTTCATGGAATTTATTAAGCTTTAGATTGAGTATAAATTGCTCTAAATTACTATTTAAATTAATAACTTTTATTTCACCGTCAATAAAGCTAATATACAATTCTCCTGCAAAAATTTTCAGAAGAGTTACTCCACTGTTATCTAGTGTAATCGTCGATAATATCTCCATTTTTTCATAGTTTACGAGATACAAATATTTACCTTTTGTACCTACTAAAATGTAAGAACTGGCTATCTCTAAGATACAAGTCGGCCACTCCTCAAATAAAAACTCTGACACGAGAGTAGCATTTGTCTGCAAATCAAACTGAATTAGTTTCTTATTTCTGCTAATGCAAATAAGCTTAGAATTATCCTCTACAAATATAGATTTTTCAATAACATCCGCACTCACAAAACTTCTAGTCTCACATGCTCTGTCAAAAGAGTAAATTGCATTTGTTTTATCAAACGAACTAATTGAAGCGAATTTATCATCTTTAGAAAATGTTATATTTGAAATATAATCAGGTCTTGTTTTGAGAGAAGCAACAATATTATTATCTAGTAGTGAATAAAAAAAGACCTTGCCGTCTTCGCCACCGATAGCGATAATATCGGATGCGTTGTTAAACTTTGCACAACTTACAGGTTTTCTATGAAACGACAGCGTTTCCATGTTTTGTAAATCATCTCTATTGCGTAACAAAAAAGATTTTGGTGAATTGGATGCAGTAAAAAAAATATCCATTTTAGGTGAAAGTGCAAAAGACTTTTCATATACATGTCTAGTTTCAAATTCACTGCTTAGATGCTTTTTCTCTAGCACTTTAAATGAATTTTTACTGTACACCAAAAGCAGATACTGATTTGTGAGCAGCATAACTTTTTCATCAGATATACGCATGGATAAGATAGAGCTGTCAACTCTTATGGATGTTATTAAATCAAACATTTATTGAGCATCCACAGCTACACTTCAAGAATGTGTACATCAATA
Organism: Sulfurimonas sp.; assembly: GCA_041662325.1. Classification (GTDB taxonomy): domain Bacteria; phylum Campylobacterota; class Campylobacteria; order Campylobacterales; family Sulfurimonadaceae; genus Sulfurimonas. The sequence continues at coordinate 475,061 of JBAZSU010000001.1, forward strand.
AGCAGTATTAAATAAAATTTCTCTTCTTTAAGATGCTTGCTAAAAAGATAAAATTCAACCTCTTCATCAAAAATAGTAACTAAAGCTTTTTGTGAGCAATTCTCTTGAAAATCAGAACTCATATCTTTCCAATCCAAAATAGAGTCACCGCAAACGTATCCCTCTTTTTTAATAAAAAAGGATTCAAGACTTTTTTTAGAACTGTCTAGATATGAAAATTTACTGTTAAATGTTTCATTTGAAAAGTGTATGATTGCATCTCTATCAACAATAACAGCACTTGCAGGAATCATCTTAAGAATATCATTAAAATGTATATCCAATGCCATATTTACACTATCGTTCAACTCTTTAAATTGAAGATTTTTAAGCTCAGATATATCTTGTCTTATCCCTATATACTCAACAATTTCTCCGTTTTCATCCAAGATAGGCATAATGGTCGCTTGAACAAAATAACTTTTTCCACTTTTTGCTCTATTTTCTACCAAACCTCTCCATGTTTTTTTAGCCTGTATAGTTTGCCACACCTCTTTAAACGCCTCTGTAGACATATTCGGAGATCTCACAATATTGTGATTTTTACCTATAAGCTCGTCTTGCGTATAGCCTGAAATCATGCAAAACTGGTCATTTACATAAGTAATTACGCCATTTAAATCTGCTTTAGAAACAATTGTTGATTTGTCTATAGCTTTTTTATACTCTTCAAGCATCTTATTTTTTGAGCGTAACTTTTCTAACGTTGAATTTACTTTTGCAAGAAGCTCATTAAATGTTTTTTCTAACATGTATATCTCATAAGTTTTAGGCGTACAAGTGACTGATTTTGCGTAATCTTGGCTCTCTTTTACAGCTTTAATAGATGTAACAAAAGTTGAGATAGGATTTATAAAAATTCTGGTCATTAAAAATTGAAAAATAAAGAATGTAACGATAATCGCAATAATTGTAAAAATTAAAAAATAGGTAATTATCTTGTCAAGAGGTATTCTAATGTCATTAGAAGGAAATGTCATATCAATTACACCGTTCACATCTCCAGCTTTCGCGTTGTAATGACAGGTAATACACTCCTGTTTTACAATCATGGGACGAATGTATCGGATGTTGTTATCATCGGTTGTAATAAAGAGTGTCTCACCTTTGAGTCCTTTTTGTACTAAAGGGTCCCTTAGCCCATTTTTTTCTGTTTCAACTGCTCCAAAAAGCTCTTCCACTACAGTACTTCTATACGTTTTAATTTCCAACCCTTCTTTAAGATTGTTCAGTCTGGCAACAATTTTGTATAAATCTTCTCTAGCCCAGCCCTCTTGCATCTTTGTGTATAAAACTTCAAATGCCAGCTCGCTTGTCTTTTTTGCATCATCTTCAGCAAGATTACTCAATGCCATATTTCTCATATAAGTACTGGAAAAATAGGCAAATATAATGCCAAGCAATCCCATAATAGCGATAATTTTTAAAAATAACTTTTTATTTGTAGTAAACGTTTTTTCTATCATAGTAATTGCCTCTGATTAATTTGGTCTATAGGTGTCACTCATGTTCTGGCTGACTAAAAAGGTATGTAAAGAGCTACCTCTAATAATTTAGTTGTACCATTTAACTTTTTATCTAGTTTTAAAAATTTGTACATCTAAGTGTAAAAGTATAAATTTTTAGTGTTGCAATTGTGTTGCATTAATGAATATTATTGAACAGAGTTGTCTTGCAATAAAAGTGAAAAACTTATTTTTTTGCCACAAACTTGCAACATTAAGATGTCAGAATTAGTGCAAGTATTTTCTTGTCAAAGAAGGGCTTACTCTACTTTTTTTGTATACATACAAATTTAGCATTTTAAAAATATAAAAAAATATAGCACAAGGCATTTTAATGTTAAAAAAGGTCAAATCTAAAGTAATCTTTTCAATCATAACCATGAGTATCATAGTCTTGCTAGGGACAAATTACTATCTATCAAACACTTTGTCTAAACTTTCTCATGAGACAACAAAAAAGTCACTTTCTATGTTAAGCGAGTCAATATTTCAAACACTTACGGGAAGCATGTTGACAGGTGACCCGAAAATTGTTGAATCTACATTACTTGCAGCAAGTAAAATCAACGGTATAGAGTCGTTAGAAATTTCAAAGTCACAATTTGTTATAGATGTTTTTGCACCAAATGAGAAATTCACATCTGAATTATTACTCCAAAAAGCATTCGAAAGTAAAAAAACAGATGTGTTAGAAATAAAACAAAACAATCATCATACTATTCGTATGATAAAACCTATGATAGCCGAGATTAGCTGTTTGACATGTCACTATAATGCAAAGGCAGGCGATGTACTTGGCGCAATGGATCTGACTATCTCTTTGGATGACGATGATGAAAATATATCTTCTACCCAAACAAATTTAGGGATTAATTTTATTATAGGAAGCGTAGTTTTCATTATTCTTGCGGGTCTGTTCTTTAAAAGAGAGATTTTCAGTCCATTGTGTAGTTTAAAAATTCATATCTCAGAACTTGTGGGTGGAAATAAAGATTTAACAAAAAGACTAAACACTAAAAAAGAAGATGAATTTACAGATGCAGCACTGGAAGTAAATAAATTTATAGATATGGTACAAATAACAGTAAATGATGTGAAAACTCTTGGTGTTAAAAATACACAAATAGCTTCCAAAATTCAAGAATCAAGTTATATTATAAGTGAAGGTACACAAAAAGAACAAGAGATAGTTCATCAAACCACTAGCAAAAGCAGATATATACAAGAGTTGCTTGAACGCAATATAGAAGCAACAAAAGAGACTCAAAAAAATGTCAAAGATGCGAACGATGAACTTAACACAACAAAAAAATCACTAACTATATTAAGTGAAGAAGTAAGCTCATTCGTTGATACTGAAAATGAACTATCAAATGAACTATCTACTTTAAAGCATGATGCAGACCAAGTTAAGCATGTGTTAAATGTAATAAGAGAAATTGCAGAACAAACAAATTTATTAGCACTTAATGCTGCTATAGAGGCAGCGCGTGCAGGTGAAAACGGGAGAGGTTTCGCTGTTGTTGCTGATGAAGTGCGTAAACTAGCAGAACGAACTCAAAAAAGTTTAGTTGAAATAGATTTGTCTGTTTCCATAATTGTTCAATCCATAAATGATGTAAGCGCCAAAATGAATTTAAATGCTAAAAAAATAGAGAAGCTCACAGTGATTTCTCAAGATGTAGAAAATAAAATCAATACTACTTCGGATACTATAACATTGTCTAGCAATGTTGCAACTGAATTAAGGGAAGATAGTATAAAAATGTCATCACAAATGAATGAAATAATAAAGGATATATCAAATATAGAAACTTTATCAAATACAAATAGAGCAAGCGTAAGAAATATAGATGCTGATTTACAGGAGTTAGTCAAAACAGCTTCATCGTTACATGCAGCAATAAATGAGTTCAAAAGTTAAATATATTTATAAATAAGGATTTATATGAGGAGTGAAAATGATAGTTTAAAATTGCAACAAACTTGCAACACTAAAATGTCAAAATTGTAAGAATTAAGTATAAAAAAAGATTAAAGCAAACGAAGGCTTATTCAATTATAAAGTACGTAAATGACACTGTTCTCAACTATATTAAAGGAAATATGATGTTTGAAATTGCAACAAGTGATTTACAACTATTGGAAAATATCATAAATAATATTTTTGATATTGCCGAAGGGAAGCGAAGCACTTATGAAAAAGTACTTTGTAAAGATAAAAAAATTGAAAAGTTAAATGACATAGTTATACATCGATTGGCATCTATGATTTCTACCAAGAAAAAAGATATACATCCAATTGAGGAAGTAACTTTATCTCATAACAACGAAAGTAAATTAGATAAAATAGGTGAAATCCAAAATACTTATGAAGACAACCAGCATTCTCGGCTAATAAATAATAAGCACAATGCCATAAATGAGCCATATAAAGAAGAAAAAGTTGAATCAGTGCCTACAAATATGTTAAAAAATGACTTTACAAGTGAAACTGATGATGACACATATTTAATGATTCTTAAACTTAGTCATAACAAGTATAAAATAAAAAGTTTATTACAAAATAGTGCAATAAGTGATAAGCTTTTTTTGAAACTACTCAAAATGTATTCATGGTCAAATGAGAATTTTTTTGAAAATAATGATAATCGTGATGTAAGTGCAGCAATCATACTTAGATTTTATGCAGATATTGAAAGGCACAGCCATGTCAAGTATTCAGTACAAGGGTTTGTTCGTATTATTGTACAATGCAAAGAACCTTTACTTTTAGATGCTATTGCTTATCTTGAACCATTGCAAAAAAGTTTTAAGAGTGATGCAAAAGATCAAAATTATAGCATTATAACGGCGATTGCGACTCACTCTTTGACTTCACCCTCAGTACTAAATATGCTTGTAAAAAAGGCGAGTTCTTATGTTAAAACACTAATAGCCATGAGAACAGATTGTGATGATTCTATGCAGAAAATTCTATATGAAGATGGCGATGATATAGTAACAGAGGCACTTTCTCATAATGAAAATCTTGACAAAAAGGTTGTTAAACTTCTACTGAAAAATGATTTATATGCTAAAAATATTGCTAAACATATTAGACTAAATGATGAAATATTTGATATGCTAATAAAAAAATACTCATCACAGTTAGCTCGCAATTACTCTATAAGTTTTGATATGCAAAAAAAATTATTTGAAATAAATAATGAATATACTAAAATTGCTTTGGCATCAAATAAATACATAGATAATTATTCTATGGTTAATTTGCTATTCAACGGAAGTCAAGATATTAACTTTGATATTTTCATAAATCGAGATATAACTACGAAGACCGATAAATAAGATTAATTTTTTGCAATATAAAAAAGATACAATTTTTGTATAACTAGTTAATACTAAAAATTATTTAGCAAAATTTACATAACAGGAGAGGGACAGTTTTATGATGCAACAAACTTCAATAGCTTATCAGTGTATCAACGCAATTGGAAATTCTCTTAAACTTGATGAAATGCTCACAGAAGTGATTAGTATATTTGTCCATCAAACCGATGCTATTAGTGGCCAATTTGTTTCTCAAAAAGTTGGAATGAAGAGTATGGTCCGTGTAGGTGAAACTTTTCATATTCCAAATTTAACTAGAAATATTGACTCTTATGAAGTAATTGTCTTAGCTGAGGGAGGATTTGTCCTTGATATTCCCATAAAAGAAGAGCACTTTTTATTTCTTTTTAAATCAGATGAAAATTTGGATACTTTTGGAAAAATGTTTTCAAGTTTTAGAACAAAACTCATAAATTCGATTGAAGCCTGTCGCATGACAGAGCAGTGCGGTGAAATGAGAATTTCTTTAACTAACCAAATTACGGAAGAAATGAATAAAAATAAAGTTAATGAAGATATTATGATAGGTCAATCCCGTATGGCAGTTATGGGTGAAATGATTGGTATGATTGCTCATCAATGGAGACAGCCCATTACAATTATCGGAATGCTTATAAACAATACTATTCTCGATATAGAATTTGGTGGAATTGATAATAATAAAATTTTAGAAGATTTAACTTCTGTTGATGAGCAGGTACACTATTTATCTAAAACCATAGATGATTTTCGTAATTTCTTTCGTCCTAACAAGCTACCTCAAAATATAAATATAAGTGAGATTTCTAGAGAATTATTAAACATGGTAGGGAAAAATTTTGAGAGTAATAATATATCTCTCTCTTTTGAAGGAGACCTTGAAGATGTGTTTTTTTTATATAAGAATGAACTTTTACAAGTATTTTTAAATATCCTCTCGAATTCAAAAGATGCATTTTTAGAACATGATATTGAATCTCCAAAAATAATTTTTACTACTAATGTAAAAAAAGATGAAATATTGTTTTCTATACAAGATAACGCAGGTGGAATTCCAAAAGATATTATAGAACATATTTTTAATCCCTATTTTAGTACTAAATCTAAGGAACTCGGAACGGGTCTCGGTCTTTACATGTCTCAAATAATTATTGAAAAACATTTACATGGAAGTATAAATGTAGATAGCGATTCTGATAAGACAGTATTTTATATCAAAATTCCAAAAATTGATAATGCAGGAGTTAATCGTGTTTATTAATAGTGAAAATTCTGCTGAATCAATTAAGTCACTTAGAGCTAAGTCAAAGGATTTGAAAATTTTACTGGTTGAAGATGATCCGTTAATCAGGAAAGAGTATATGAATTTCTTCGGAAGAATATTTGACAATATCGATAATAGAAATAACGGAAAAGAAGGTTTAGAAGCGACTTTAGATAAAGAGTACGATTTAATTATGTCAGACGTGCAGATGCCGGTTATGGACGGTCTTGAGATGATAGATAAAATAAAGCAAATGAATTCAAGCCAATCGACTTTGCTTATATCTGCCAGTCATGACTCAGATATTCTTCATAGTTCTGTAAAGCTTGGAGTAGACGGGTATATTTTTAAACCAATTCAAATCAAACTGGCACTAGAAGTTCTTGATAAAATTGTTTCCAAGATTTTAATGCAAAAAGAGAACACGCTGTATAAGCAAAACCTTGAGGAACTTGTCATTGAAAAAAGTCGTCAGGCTATTGAAACATATACGGTTGACGGCATTAGTAAATTATATTCACTTGCTAAATTTCAGCAGGATATTATTGAATTACATAATAACTCATTAGCCGTAATGAAAATAAAAAACTTTAAAGTCATGAATGATTTTTATGGGTACGACATTGGAGACAACATACTCAAGCAGACCGCAGACTTATTAAATAAAATAGTTATTAAAAATCAATTCATGGTAAATAGTACACTTTATCGCCTTAGCGGTACTCATTTTGCGATACTTTCTCCTCTTGATGGAGAGCATTTGGAACAGTATATAGAAAAAATAATTCAGGAAATTGAATCAACTGAGGTAGATGTAAATAATCAACTCATGTATCTTGAAATGAACGCAGGAATTGTAAGCCGTAAAGACGAGATAACACTGGCTCATGCTGATTCTGCTTTACGAATTGCGGAAAAAAACGGAAAAATAGTTATTTATAAGAGAGATGAAAATTTAGTTAAATTACATGCTTCGCAATTGCAGTGCAACGACATGATAAAACGTGCCCTAATAGAGAATCGCTTTGTTCCATTTTATCATCCTATTGTTGATAATAAAACAAATAAAATAAAAAAATATGAAGCTTTGGCAAGACTCATTATGCTTGATGGAGAAGTTATTTTTCCTAGCTGCTTTTTGCCTGTTTCTAAGAAAACAAAAACATACAACATGATTACGGTAGCAATAATAGGAAAAGCACTTGAAGATTTTCGTGACTCGAAGTGCAGTGTTAGTTTAAATATTTCCGTGGATGATATAAACCATAAAGCGACACGCGAATTCATCTTTGAGCAAATAGCTATGTTTCCTGAGCCTTCAAGGCTCGTTTTTGAACTGTTAGAGTCTGAGAATATAGAATCATATAAGGAAGTAAAAAGATTTCTTACAAAACTTCAACAGCATGGATGTAAGATTGCAATAGATGATTTTGGTTCCGGATATGCGAATTTTGAGCACATTGCAAAGTTAAATGTAGATTATATAAAAATTGACGGTTCATTGATTTTAGGAATAGAAAATGAGCTTTTATCACTTACCATTGTAGAGATGCTCTCTACTTTTGCTCTAAAAATGGGAATTAAAACAATTGCAGAGTATGTTTCAAGTGATATAATAAGCAACATAGTAAATTCAATCGGAGTTAATGAATCACAGGGATTTTTATTTGGAGAACCCATCCCTTACAACGACTCAATGAGGCATATCCAGTCAAGTAAGTTATATAATAAGTGAATATAAAGTTATAATCTTTTTGAAATTTTTCTTTACAGGGTGTTTAATTGAAAAATCAAGTGACAATTTTAAAAAAGCTAGCTAAAGATAAGGTTATTTTATTAGTAGAAGATGAACAGCTTATTTTAGATGGGTTGGCTCGAATGTTATCAAGATTTTTTACTACGATTCTTCAAGCAACGAATGTAGAGGATGCACTAAAAATTTATGCAGATGTTTCAAGTGTAAACACCCAAATTATTGTCATTTCAGATATTAATCTTGGAAAAAAAAGTGGTATTGATCTTACATATAGTTTGAAAAATATTAATCCTGACCAAAAAATTATTGCAATTTCCGGAACTGAAGATAAAAATGTGTTTATAGAATCAATTAGATGCGGTATTGATAGATTTGTAATAAAACCTATAATAAGAGATGAGCTATTTGATGCAATTATCAGCGTACTTCAAAAAATTGAGTATGATTTGGAGCTGCAAGAAAGTAGAAAACTTTTGGAACAGTCTAAAGAGTATGCCCTTAAACTTCTGGATGAACAAGACCAGTTTCTTAAGAATTCAATCCATGAAATCCACACACCTTTAGCCATTATTATAACAAATGTTGACCTTTTACGGATTGATGGAATTGAAAATGAATTTCTTAATTCTATAGAAGCCGGTGCCAGGATTATTCAAAATAGTTATGAAGATATGACCTATCTTATGAAGCATGACCGCATGCCGGTTACTAAAACCAATATTAATCCTGTCAATTTTATTCAAAGCAGGATAAATTATTTTAATTGTATTGCAGAGGTAAACGAGCTTTCTTTTTCGTTGAGGATAGGTCATCCAAATCTTCCAAATATATATTTTTCAGAACTTAAATTATCCCGTATTGTTGATAATACTTTGTCGAACGCAATTAAATATTCAAATAGACCAAGTGAGATAAGCATTACTATTGGCTTACAGAAAGAACATATATTTTTTGAAGTCAGAAATCATGGTCCGATAATACAAGATAAGAAAAAAATATTTGAAAGATTTTATAGAGAAGCGGAACAAAAAGGCGGGTATGGATTAGGATTAAGTATAGTATCCCAGATATGCAAGGAAGAAAATATAGATATAGAAATTTCTTCTACACTTATCAGAGGAACTGCTTTTCGATATATATTCAAAAATGAAATAAATTTGCAACAAAATTAATTTACAATGACAGCGATAAACTGTGAGGATACTAAATGAAAATATTACTTCTTGAAGATGAATTTCTATTGTCTCGTTCTATACGAACATATCTGGTTGCACGCGGCTATTCGGTAGAACACTATGACAATGGGAAGGACGTTCTTGATATTATTGAAGAAAAGCGACATGATTTCTATATTTTAGATATTAATACCCCTTTAATAGGCGGGTTGGAGTGTCTTAAAGTCATTACATCCAAATATCCAAATGTACCAAAAATAATAATAAGTGCATATAATGATATAGAACATATTTCAAATGCATTTGAGATGGGATGTAGTGATTACCTTAAAAAACCATTCAATCTTAAAGAGTTGCAAATACGCATAGAACACCTTACTTACAATAGTGATAATAAGGTTGTGGAATTAATAGACCCCATAATACATTTAAGTAAGCATTATACTTTTAATAAGGACTCGAATTTTCTCTATTATGATGATGAAGTTCAGAGATTCACAAAAAAAGAGTATTCTCTAATTCTACTATTTATAAGTAATTTGGGTCAGATAATGACAGATGAGACTATTCAGTCTTTTATATGGAATGGGGAGGAAGTGGAAGCTTCAACAATACGTTCACTTGTTAACCGTGTACGCACAAAATTAAAAGAAGATTTACTTCAAAATATTCGTGGTTTTGGATATGTTATGACAAGGATTCCAATTGCATAATATAATTCAAAAATTAAAAATAGAATCTGAATCTCGATCAGTCTTAATCATAGATGATGATCGAGATGTAGCGCTATCACTAGCAAGATTATTAAAAAAATTTTTTAAAGAGTGCATCACAGCCTCAGATGGGGAATCCGGATTAGATATTTTTTTAACAAGATTTCAAAATAACAATCCTTTCACTCTTGTAATAACAGATCTCGAACTGCCAAAGATAGGAGGTTTGCGCGTAATAAGCGAAATCAGAGATATTTCAAAAAATCTGCCTATCTTAATTCTTTCAGCACATGATGAATCAGAGTTTATGGCTGAGGCAATTAGAATGGATGTGCAAGGCTATCTTTTGAAACCTTTGGTTATGGTAAAATTATTTGAGCGTTTAGATAAAATTTTTATTAATAAAAATATTATGGATATGAATTCAGCCACCCAAATAGACAATGTCACAGGGTGGAAAAAATATTTTGCACTCACAAATAAAATTAATTCGACTAAATTGACTCCAATAACTATTCTTAGCATAAGGATAAACCATTTAGCGAGTATGTTTAATATTATAGGAAAAGGTCTTACTAATGAATATTTATCAGATTTAGCGCGTACTCTTGAAGGCTTACTCTTTGAAGCAGATGGTGAGTTTTACAGAACAGGCAAAGATGAATTGTGTTTAGTTTTGGATGGTGAACAAATAGAATATGCTACCAATTTAGCCAAGAATATGTTGTCAGTGACTCGATACTTTTATAAATATGAACAAGGAATTATATTAAATTCAACTTTATCAATTGGTATTGCTTATGGAGTGGAGAATGTGTTACTACAATCAAAATTAGCATTAGCAAAAACGAATAATCATATTGGTGATATTGCTTTTTTCTCTCAGATCAAAGGGGATAAAAATCATACTTTCACTGATGGTCGCAACATTTTAAAGATGATTTTTAATGCCATAACAGAAGAGAGTGTATTGCCTTTTTTGCAACCTATTGCTGATGTAAATACACGTAAATTCATTATTTATCAGGCTCTTATGCGAATTCGTGAAGACAATCAACTTTATGGACCTGAGACATTTTTACATCTTGCTATGGGTATGGGGCAAATGCCTATAATTACGCGTTCAATGATAAGAAATACTTTTAAACTCTATAGTACATTGCCTGAGAATGCCATAATCTCCATCTCTTTGTCTTTTTATGATTTAAATGATGAAGGTTTACTCTCATATATCAGCTATTGGGTAGAGCGGTACAATTTATCTTCTTCCAATATTGCATTCCAAATTAGAAATGAAATTGAGATATTGGATAATCAATATATTTTTGAAGTTATTCAAGAACTTAAATCAAGAGGATATAAAATAATCCTTGATAATTTTGGTCTGTCTCAATGTAATTTTTTAAATCTTCTAGAACTTAAACCAGACTTTATAAAGCTTCAACTGGATGTGATAGAAAAACTACAAAGCGATTCGCATATGGTCTTAATAGTTCATAAAATAATAGAAATTGCACATGCCATCGGTTCTAAAGTAATTATTTCAAATATCTCAAATTTAGATCAATTCAAACTACTGAATTCAGCGAATATTGACCTCATGCAAGGTTTTGCTATTCGCGCTCCTTATGAGGTGTTATTCGAATAATTTAATTCAGTAAATTGAGTCGAAAGGTATCGTGTTTTAGGTTAACAGGGACTTATAATATGTTATAATCTCTGCACAGCGAGGAGGGGTTCTCTATGCATGAAAAAAAAATCATTGGAACAAAAGAGATAATCTCGATTATAGATTTAGAGCTTTATGATTTAGATGTAAAAATTGATACGGGTGCAGATTCTAATGCTTTGCATTGTGATGATATATTTATAGATGAACAGAACTTTGTTCATTTTAAGCTGCTTGATGAAGTGCATTCTTCCTACCATGGCAAAAAAATGAAAATGCCGCTCTACAAAATTAAAAAAATAAAGAGTTCAAACGGACAAGTTGAAGAGAGACCTTCTATCAAAATTAATGTGGTTTTTTTTGGAAAAAAATATAGTACTGTTGTCTCTTTAACGGATCGGTCGGATATGAAATTTCCTATGCTTATAGGAAAAAAATTTCTAGCAAATAAATTTTTAGTTGATGTTTCAAAAGAATATCTTACAAAACGAAGTGAAGTCGGAAAAGAGGTAAAATGAAAAACGGTACTAAAATGAGAGTTTATATATTATCAAGAGATGCTAAATTATACTCGACAAGAAGACTAGTAGAGGCTGCCGTGCAGAGAGGCTGGGATGTTCGAGTTATTGATTATCTCAAATGCAGTATAGAAATTATGAAAGATCATTTGCAAGTTATTTATGATGGTGAAGTTTTGCCGGCACCTGACGCCATTATTCCAAGAATCGGGGCAAGCAGAACATTTTACGGAACTGCTATGGTTCGACACTTTGAGATGATGGATACTTTCAGTGTTGCGGGAAATTTGGCTATTGCAAGAAGCAGAGATAAGCTCAGAAGTCTGCAAATTTTGTCAAAACATGGTGTCGACATGCCAAAAACCGTATTCGCTTCAAATAAATCAAGTGCAAAAGATGTTATCGCTCTGAGTGGCGGAGCGCCTTTGGTTCTTAAAATACTTGAGGGAACGCAAGGCGTCGGTGTTGTTTTGGTGGACAGCGAAAAAGCTGCAAAATCGGTTCTTGACGCATTTTACGGGATGGATGTAAACCTGCTTGTTCAGGAGTACATCGAAGAGGCTGGCGGAGCTGATATTCGAGTTTTAATAGTTGGCGGAGAGGTTGTAGGGGCTATGAAGCGTCAAGGTGCGGAGGGTGATTTTAGATCAAATCTTCACCAAGGCGGAAGCGCAACAGCATATAAGCTAAACAGAAAAGAAAAGATGACAGCGCTCGCTGCCGCAAAAGCTATGGGACTTGGAGTGTGCGGTGTTGATATGATTCCATCTTCCCGCGGTCCGCTTGTCATGGAGGTAAACTCTTCACCAGGGCTTGAAGGGATTGAAAAATCAACCAGTATTGACATTGCGAGTAAAATTATGGACTATATTGCAAAAAATGTGACTCCTCATTGTAAGATAAATCCTGTAAAGAGAAAAATAAGAAAAGATAGCATCGGAGCTTAAATGCCTACTGCAAAGTTTGTTTTAGGCGGTGTTGAGATACAAAGAGGGGTGAGTGTAACAATTAACCTTGATTTGCCTAAACTTTACAATACTCCCACGCAGTTGCCTGTACGTGTGATTCGAGGCAAAAAAAATGGTCCTGTTGTCTTTATAAGCGCTGCAATCCATGGTGATGAGCTCAACGGCATAGAGATAATAAGAAGATTCAGAAAACTAGAAATTTTAAAAAAGCTCAAAGGAACTCTTATCTTAGTTCCTATCGTCAATGTTTACGGGATTATGACGCTATCAAGATATCTGCCTGATAGAAGAGATTTGAACAGAAGTTTTCCTGGAAGCAATAAAGGTTCGCTTGCAAGCAGGGTGGCAAACATATTTTTTGAAGAGATAGTAAGCAAATGTGATTTGGGAATAGATTTGCACACTGCATCCATCCATAAATCAAATCTTCCGCATGTGAGAACAAATATAAAAAATGAGTACACGTTCAACCTTGCAAAAGCTTTTGGAGCATCGGTTATTCTCCACTCTGAACTCAGAGACGGCTCACTCAGAGCAGTCGCACAAGAAAAAGGGATACCGATACTTCTTTATGAAGCAGGAGAAGCTCTGAGGTTTGATGAGACATGCATCAGAATAGGTGTCAATGGACTGATAAATGTACTGAGAGAGAATGATATGCTCCCTAAAGTAGTACATAAAAAGCCAAGAAAAACACCAATCGTTACCAAAACAAGTCAATGGATGCGTTCAAGTGAGAGTGGAATGCTCCGAACCATAAAAGCACTTGGAGATATTGTGCATAAAGATGAAACAATTGCCTTTATTGATGAGCCTCTGGGTGATGAGAGTTTTGAGATGAAAGCTCTTTTTGACGGGGTAATCATCGGTAAATCTGAAATCCCTTTGGTTCAGGCTGGCGATGCTGTATTTCATATTGCAAAGATTAGCAACATAGAGATGGCTGAAGACAAGATAGAATACTTCAATGAAGATGTGATGGAGTTGAGTGAATTTATTGAGTTAAATGATGAGGATACAATAGAGTGAAGATGGAACTATTTTACGATATTTTAAAACAACTCATTCGTGTACCGAGTGTAGTTGGGGCGGAGCATCCTTTTTTTATGTTTGTAAAAAGAGAGCTTGAAGAGATAGGTGTTGCGGTTGAGTATTATGATGGAGTTTTGGTTGCAAAAGGAGATGATCCTTTCAGCGGTTATATTTCCGCACATGCTGACAGACACGGACTTATCTGCACAGGACATAATGAATTTCAATATGCGGCATTTATAGCAAAAAATAGAGCCGATTTAACGGGTAATTCAAACTCAGAGCAGCTTTTATACAACTTTACATCAAGATTTGTAGATGAAAAAGTTCAGGCATATCAACCCTATTCAGGCACTTATTTAGGTCTTGGAGTGATTAAAGAGGCTTTTTTATGTGAGAGAAGAAACAATATTATCTTTAAAGTCGAAGGTTTTGATTATCTCTTTCCATCCACTCCTATAGCATTTATGGATAGACTTGAGATTAAAGATGATTTGATTTCTGCACAACTTGACAATGTAATATCAGTGGCTATGATAATTTATATGTACCATGTCGGCTACAAAGGGACAGCTTTTTTTACTGCTTCAGAAGAGGCTGGAAAGAGTTGGAGATTTTTGCTTGAGTGGTTTAGAAGGTTTGACATAAGCACAAATGAGTTGCTGGTTCTCGATACAAGTCCTTACTCAAGTTTAGATGATATTCATCAACTCGATATAGTTCTGAGAAATCGTGATACTAATGCTGTTTTTAGGTCTCCGCTTAAAAACAGAATGAAAAAAATAGCACAACAAGAGGGTATAAAATTCCATTTTAAAGACAGTTATCTAAAAAACAGAGTGGCGCAAAATGGAACAAAAAGATTATTAGGAACAACAGAGCTAGGACGCATAATTCGTGCAACAGATGGTGTGATTCAAGGAGCAACTCTGCAAATTCCTACAATCGGTTATCACACGGTAAATGAGACAACATCGGTAAAAGCGGTTGAGAGTATGATAACTATCTTAAAAAAGCTGTATATAAAATAGATTTATTGCTTCTCTGTAAGAAAGTTATCTGCCTCGACGAGGCAAGCTTTCACAAGAAATCATTTAGTGATTTCTTTGCATCGGGCTTTAGCCCAGAAGTGACCCAAGTGGTCTTAGCGTAGCAAAATGGACTCGTTCATTTTGCGTTTCAATTGTGTTCTACAAGAACTCTAATAAAAAGAGTTACTCTCTATCCTCTTCTGCTTCTAAGCACAATTCACGCGCAGTAAACCAGTCGGCTATGCCTTGGTCGTTGTACTGATACTCTCTTTGCGTGGGAGGTATAACACTGTTTCTTATTTTTGAGCGAACAATCCCCATAATAATAAATGTCAGAATAAGTGTAAAAAATGCAATAAAATAGTCATACAGATACCATGCAATTAAACTTGCGGCAGCTGTTGTGAATTGTAAAAATATTCTTACAAAGAAAGAAATAGTCTGGCACTTTTTCGAGTGTAACTTTGGCGTTGGTTCTATTTGGTTTATGAAATCTGTCGGCATGTGGAAATTATAGCTAAAATAATTTCTATTTTATTCATCACTTCTTTTGTTCTTTTTTGGGTTTATTTAAGAAAATAACATTAAAATATAAATTACATTTTAATCATAAGATTATAAAATGTAATACTTGACCCCCTTTTATCATCAAAAAAACTTTCCTGATTTTTTGCAGGCAAATTGAGAGGAAATAATGAGTTCTAGAATTTTAGATTTGGAAGAGGAATTGAAAGAGAAAGGTGCCGAACAAGATATATTGCTCTCTCTCTTTGACAAAGGAACAGCCGTCCTTTTTAAGTGGAACAACGATGAAGAATGGGGTGTGTCCTATGTTTCTGAGAGTGTTGAACGCTTGTTTGGGTATAAAAGCAGTGACTTTGTAAATAATACTGTTTGTTATATTGATTTGATTCATAAAGATGATTTGCAGAGAGTTTATAAGGAAGTAGATGTTGCAATTCAAAAGGATAGAGACTATTTTGAGCATGAGCCATACAGAATACACACTAAGAACGGAGCTACTAAATGGGTACAAGACAGCACTTCTACAGTAAAAAACGCGGAGGGTGAAATAATCTATTTTCTTGGCACCGTAGTAGATGTTACGGCAATTAAAGAGAAAGATAAACAGCTGTTGCAACAATATAAACTTGCCCAAATGGGCGAGATGATTAGCATGATTGCACATCAGTGGAGACAACCTCTCAACACCATCTCAATCACTGCATCTAATTTGAATTTAAATATTATGCTAAACAAATATGATTTGTCACACAAAGAGGAAGCCAAAAAGTTTAAAGAGTATCTTTGTGAAAATCTTAACAATGTAGAAGCTTATACACAAACACTCTCAAAAACAATAGATGATTTTAGAAATTTTTACAAGTCAGACAAGAAATTAATGTTGCTAAATACAAGTGAGCCGGTTGAAAAGGCTCTCTCCATTATAAAAGTTTCATTAATAAACAATGGAGTTAAAATCAGACAAGTTTATAAAAGTACAAAAAAGGTTAATCTTTTTGATTCTGAGATGATGCATGTCATTCTAAATATCTTAAAAAATGCAGAAGATAATTTTAGAGATAAAAAAATCCAAAATCCAACAATAGATATTCTCTCTTATGACACTCTCTATGGCGTAGTTTTGGAAATATCTGATAACGGCGGAGGGATACCAAAGAGTATAATAAATAGAATATTTGAGCCATATTTTTCTTCAAAAGACAATAAGGTCGGCACAGGGCTTGGTCTTTACATGTCTAAAATAATCGTAGAAGAGCACCATGGCGGAACACTGCATGTAAGCAACAATAAAGAGGGTGCATGTTTTAGCATTGAATTACCCGCATAAATAATCTTTTGAAGTAAGTTTTTGATAGAATTTCGCCATAAATATAAAGGGTAACAATAGATGCAGATGGTAGTAGATTCTCTTAGAAAAAAAGGGAAAATTTATAAAAAAATGCAAGAGATTTCTCCAAGTGAGCTTGGCATTCGAAACAAGATGAAAATTTATAAAGCGACGGATGTTAACGGCTATTTCTGGGCTATTTTTGCTATTAGCCAAAAGAGCAGGCTGCTTATGAAAGATGTTCACAAATTTGAAGAGATATATGCTAAATTAGTTATCTATTTTGACCATAATTTTAAACATAAGATTATCTTTATAGATGCTCCATTATGCTCAAAGGCCAAAGAAGCACTCGAAGCTCAAGGCTGGAAAATTCAATAATGCTTCTTTGTGATGTAGGGAACACCTCATACCACTTTTTGAATGAAGAGAATGACTATAAAAAAGAAGCCAACTCTTTTGACCCCTCGTCCACAAAAGAGCAGGTTTTTTACATCTGTGTCAATCCACATGTCAAACCTATTTTACAAATGTTGGAAAACTGGATAGATTTATCTTTGCATGTGGACAGAACAAACTACTATGAAACTATGGGAATTGACAGAATCGTTGCATGTGAAACCGTAGAAAACGGAATAATCATAGATGCCGGAAGTGCTATAACCGTGGATATTGTAAAAGATGGAGTATTTGAGGGCGGATTTATTTATGCGGGAGTACATGCTATGGAGCAAACCTATAAAAATATCTCTTTGGCTTTAGAGTACTCATTTAATTTTGAGCTAGATTTAGATAAAATGCCGAAAAATTCGCAAGATGCCATAAGTTATGGCTATCTAAAAACACTCTATTGTGAAGTCACATCTCACAAAATGAATATATTTTTGACAGGTGGTGATGCAAAGAAGTTTGCAAAAATATTTCCACATGCAAGGGTTGACGAGAGACTGATTTTTAAAGGGATGAAAAAGATTATGAAAAAGGCTGATTTATGTTAACAGTAGCACTTCCAAAGGGTCGTATCGCAAAAGAGACACTGGAGATTTTTGAGACAATCTTTGGCGATAGTTTTAAGTTTGATGATAGAAAACTTATTTTAGAGACTCCAAATTTTCGTTTTTTACTTGTTCGTAACCAAGATGTTGCAACCTATGTGTACCGTCAAGCAGCAGACATCGGCGTTGTAGGGCTAGATACCTTAGAAGAGCAGGGCTTGGATGTAATAAGACTTCTTGATTTAAAAAGAGGTATCTGTAAAGTCTCTATTGGGATGAGAAATGGCGAAAAGCTGGACTTTGACAAGCCTGAAATTAAAGTCGCTACAAAGATGGTAAACATCACAAAACGCTATTTTGAGGAGAGAGCGGTCTCTGTCGATATTATAAAACTTTACGGCTCCATTGAACTTGCTCCGCTTATCGGGCTTGCCGACATGATAGTGGATGTTGTAGAAACGGGTGCAACCATGAAGCAAAACGGCTTGGAAGTAGTAGAAGATATTATGGCTTCATCGACCTATCTAATTGCCAACAAAAACAGTTACATTGCCAAAAAAGATAAAATTTTAGATATTTATGAAAAAATCAATGAGATTATAAAAGCTGAGCAAAAAGCGTAATGACAAACTTAGATTTATATGCAAAAGCTGAACATCTTCTAGGAATAGAAGAGGCAACCGAGGCACTCTATGATTTGTACCGTTCGGAGCTTGATGATTTGGGAGTTAAAACTCTTTTGGATGTAGGTTGTGGACGCGGCGGATTTATGCAGCGAATGGTAAGTGACGGCATTACTTGCAAGGGTGTTGACTTAAGCTCCGTCATGGTGGAAGAGTGCAAACTGCTCGGACTTGATGCCGAGTGCATAGATGTTTCGCAAGTGAGTGGAAAATATGATGCGGTCGTTTCTATCTTTGATGTACTTAACTTTTTAAACCAAGATGAACTGATAAAATTTTTGGATGCAGTTGCAGAAAAACTGAGCGACAATGGAATTTTTATAGCCGATATAAACACCCGTTACGGCTTTAGCGATGTAGCTGAAGGCACGATGAGCAGTGAAAACGAGAAAGAGTTTTTAAGTGTTGATGCCGTATTTGAAAACGATGAACTTGCTACAAAATTTACACTCTTTGAAAAAAATGAAGATGGAAGTTATACAAAGTATCAAGATACAATCGTGCAATATTTTCATAAAATAAAAACATTTCAAAATCTGAGCGGGTTAAAGCTCGTGGAGAAACAGACATTTTCCCTCTATGATACGGAAGATAAAACACTTCTGATTTTTAAAAAAAAATAACGTAATATAAAATAAAAAAGGAAGATAAATGTTGAAACTGATTTTTTCTCTAATTTTGGCAGTGGCAGTTGCAAATTCTGCTGAGGTAAAACCTAAAAATGGCTGTATCCTATCTCAAGACGGTAAAGTGTTCGTTAAATTTGAAGCCCATAAAACACCCTCGAATAAGGCTGTTGGCGGTCAGTTTGAAGATGTAAAGTTTACACCGGCAGCATTAAGCGGAAATAACTTTCGTGAAATTTTTGTAGGCTCCTCTTTTGTTATTAATTCAAAAAGTGCCGTTTTAAAAACGAAGGAAAAAGAAAAAGAGAGCGAGTTAATGAAATTTTTCTTTGACAATATGAACATTGACAATATAAAAGCTAAAATTGTTGATATAAAGTCAGACGCAATAGTAAAAGGGAAACCGAAAACGGGTAAGTTCTTTGTTGACATGCAGATAAACGGAGCGGTCAAAAATATTCCGATGGATTTTAAATTTGATGCCGGTGAACTTACTGCAAACGGTGTTCTTGATGTATCAGCATTTGATTCCAGCTTAATATTTGAATTGGTAAATCAGGAGTTTGTAAGACAGCATAAAGAGAGAGTCTTAAAAAGTGTTGATATAGGATTTCGTACAAAGATAAAATCTGATCTATGTTATGTTTCAAAATAAGTTCTAATTGCTATTTAGCATATATATCTTCCATTGCCTAAAGTATAATTGCACCTATGAAGATATATGACTTTTTAATCATTGGTGCCGGAAGTGCCGGGTGTTGCATGGCTTATTTCTTACACAAAGAGGGTAAGAGTGTTGCACTGACAGATAGAGAGGGCATAGCCGGCGGTGCGAGCGGAGCTGCGGGAGCTTTTTTATCGCCTCTTCCCGGTCAAAAAAATATTTACAACTCCTTAGTAAACGATGCTTTAGACTTTTCTTTGGATTTTTACAAAACATTACTTGCAGAAGCGGTGGATGCAAAGGGTGTTTTAAGAGTTGCGAATGATAATTTTGCGCAAGATAAACTGTCACAGAACAACATAAAATACGACCATTTTGACACTCAAAAGTTAAAGAGTATTTCTGATGATTTTATGAATATTGATGGATATTTTTATGAAAATGCAGCTGTTATAGAACCTATACAGATTTGTAAAAAATTAACTGAGGAGTCTGATTTTTACAAAAAAGATATTAAAGAACTGAGTTTTAAAGATGGATTTTATATCGTAGATGAGGTTAGGGCAAAAAATATTATCTTGGCACAAGGTGTAAGTAAACCTTTAGTAGAAATTCCATACATGAGGATAGCTCCTATTTTCGGGCTTAGAATTGATGTGAAAACAACCACAAAAATTCCTTTTAATATTCACAAATCCATCTCCATCTCAACAAATAAGCAAGACGGCACAGTATCTGTCGGAGCGACGCATGAGAGACACGACAGTGCAAAAATGGAGTGCATAAGCACATGTGAAAAGTGTGCATTTTATGCAAATAGTGACCAATCACAAATTCAGACTCTTTTAAAACAAGCAGATGAACTCATAAAACTCAAAGATTTGGAGATTGTAAAAATATACAAAGGTGCTAGAGCAACAATCAAAAGCTATTTTCCGGTTATTGGCAAAGCAGTGGATTACGAGAGTAGTTTAGAAAAATACCCTTCTATAAAAAATGGAACAAAAATCCCACAAGAATCTCTAACATACTACCCAAATCTCTACATCATAAACGCTCTAGGTTCAAGAGGTTTTGTGTTAGGTCCATATATAGCAAAAATTTTAACTCAAAATATTTTACACGATGAACCGATACCAAAAGAGATAGCAACACAAAAACTTTTTTACAAAATGGCTAGAAAATAGAGAGTTTTAGGATTTATACTTAAATCCAAACTATACTAAACTTGAAAAAGGTTTTGCATCTTTGGCTGTAATCATTGATTTATATAGTAAAAAAATACAAATAATCAATATATTGCTAGTAATATCATCTTAAATTATAATACTACTGCAAATACAGAGCCTCTGCGATAAAGAAAAACTCTTTTTTTACCTTTTGATGTCGTCGCTCTTTTAAAATCATTTAAAGTTCTTATCTCACTCTCTTCTATTTGTATAATAATATCTCCTTTTCTTATACCGATAGTCTGTGCTATAGTGTTGTCTTTGACATTAATAACCAGGACACCATTCATATTGGTATTGAGTTGTTGCTTATCTGAAGAAGTTAGTGCAGCTACCTCAATTCCTTCATATTCAAATTGTCCGGCAACAGTACTATTATCTAAAGATGCGAGCGTGACATTGATTGTTTGTATTGTTTTATCTCGTAAAAACTTAATATTAACTACTTTAGAAGGTGCATAAGAACCTATAGTATTTTTAAGATCACTCGCACCCTTAATGTCTTTATCGTTTATAGAGATAATAAGATCACCTCTTTTAAAACCTGCTTTTGATGCGGGGGTATTGTCTTCTATTTCTGTAATCAGTGCTCCAAAAGTATTGTCATAAAAGCTGCTCATATCATCACTTAAGTCAGCAGTTATAACACCCAGATAAGCACGAGAATATTTACCATTCTCAATCAGTCCGGTTGCTATAGATGTAATCATATTTGTGGGTATTGCAAAGCCTATGCCTACATTTCCGCCAGTTCCTGAAATAATCGCAGAATTTATTCCTATAAGATATCCTGCAGAGTTTACAAGTGCACCTCCGGAGTTGCCTGGATTTATTGAAGCATCTGTTTGAATAAAATCTTCATATTCTACTATGCCCATTCCGCTTCTGCCTGTTGCTGAAACGATGCCTTGAGTAATAGTTTCACCTAATCCATATGGATTTCCAAGTGCAAAAACTATATCTCCAACCTTTACTTTATCAGAGTTATAAAAGGTTATGGCATTTAAATCTTTGGCTTCTACCTTTATGATAGCTAGATCACTCTTTTCGTCTTTGCCTATGAGTTTTGCTTCATACTCTTTTTTATTACCGACTATACTGACTTTGATTTTATTAGCACCATCAACCACATGATTATTGGTAACTATATAACCGTTTTTAGAGATAATAACACCTGAGCCCAGGGCCCTTTGAATTCTATCTTGCGGGATAGGTTGATTTTCATCAAATCTATTGCCGCTTATCTCGATTTCTACAGAAATATTGACTATACTGCTTTTTATATTTCTTAGAATATTGTTATAAGAAAGTATATAGTTCTGTTCTGTCGGGAATTTACGCTCTGTGGCTTCAGGAGCATATTTAAATTCTACACTATCTTTGGCACAAACCAATGTCAATGTTAATAAACACAGTAATAATAATTTTTTCATCTTAAATCCTTTTTATTTTAGAGAAAATATGCTGCTTTAAAATCTGTATGGATTTTTGCAACTGCAACGTCTACTTATTGAATTTGCCTGCTTTCAATAAATAAATCATAGTATTAACCATTCTAAAAAAACTTTACATGAAGACTATGGAGGAATTATGAAGAAAGATAAAAATAAAATTCAATTAATTTGTATTTTTATCCTAAAGTATACAGTAGATATTTCTAAAAATCATTTATGCTTGTGTTTAAGGGATATTTGGTAAAACTCTTTCACCTTATCTGTGGTGTAAATTTTTAATGAATAACGAGAGTATTATATCTTTTGAACAAGCTTTTTTTAAATATATTTCTTTTTGCCCTTATTTCTTTTTCTTTTTATATTTCATCTACAAAAATTGCATCAAGTAAGCCATCAACAAACTCATATTTATCAAATGGAGTTAAGTTTTCCGGCTGTTCACCTGTGCCTACAAAAAGTATAGGAAGCTCGAGAGCGTACGCAATAGAAAAAATGCTACCTCCCTTTGGCGTGCCATCAAGTTTTGTAATGATAATACCGTCTATCCCTATCATCTCATTAAATGCTTTGGCTTGGGCTATTGCAGAGTTTCCCTGTGTCCCGTCTATAATTAGAATAGTTCTATGAGGAGCGCCGCTGTGAGCTTTTTCGCAGATTCTCTTTATCTTTTTTAACTCATTTGCCAAGTTGGTTTGGGTATGAAGTCGTCCTGCCGTGTCAATTATAACATTATCAAAACCCTTAGATTTTGCTGAATCTATCGTGTCAAATGCAACTGCGGAGGAGTCATGACCTTGCTTAGAAGAGACAATCTGTATGTCGAGCTTTTTTGCCCAAAGGGTGAGCTGCTCAATTGCCGCGGCACGAAAAGTGTCTCCAGCGCCAAGCATTACCTTTTTTCCTTCACTCTTATATTTTGCGGCTAGTTTTGAGATAGTTGTAGTTTTTCCTGCTCCGTTTACGCCCACAATTAGCTCAACAAAGGGAGCAATAAACTCAGGTTCTTTGTAGGATGTGTAAGCAAGAGTTGCCAGCAGTTTAGAACGCAAAATTTCTCTTGTTACTTTTTCTTGATAAATTTCATTTATGATTTTTTCAACCAAATCGTATGCAACATCCGCTTCAAGTAAAATATCCTCTAGCTCTTCTTTAGTAAAAGATATTTTTCTTTTTGGTACGACGGTTTTTATTGCATCTACGGTCTTTGCAAGAGATTTTTTTATAAATCCAAACATAAATTACTGCCTATTTCCCTAATGCTTGTTTAATGTCACTCTCTATAAACTCTTCTTGTACGGCACCTAAGTAATGTTTAATCAACTGACCGTCTTTATACATGACCATTAAAGGAATAGGAAATCTTTCTCCTAGTTTTAATGAAGTGGCTATCGCATCGACAAAACGGCGATTTTGGTCAGAATTGACTAAAGTGTATTTAGCTTTATACTCTTTACTGAACTCTTGTAATTTATCGTTTGTTATCCCATCTTCTATTGTTACCCCGATGATAACAAGATCATCTTTGAATTTATTTTGAAGTGAGCTAAGGTGCATCGCCGAACCTTGGCAAGGGGGACACCATGTTGCGAATATATCAAAAATAACTACTTTGCCTTTTGCATTTTGTAAATCAAATCCGGCAGTTCCTTCTTTTACAATAAGTTCTTCATTTTTTAAACTCATAAGTTTATACTCTTTCGTGGTAACCATTGAATTTGCTGATATGTTTTTATCTTCTTTAGCTTCTTTTGCTTTGTCGTCGCTACAGCCGTTGAATAGAACTGCAGATACAAATATTGCGGATAAAATTGTTTTTTTTAACATTTTAGATACCTCTGTTTTTATTTTTTTAGTAAGATTAGGTTCAAATTATAACCATAAAGATTTTACATGCCTCTTACAAAACAGATATTTAGACAAATATGTTTAAAAAAGATGAAAAACTGCAACATGCATAATAAGCTGTATAAAAATCATCTTTTAAATACGAAACTTTTAAAAGAGTTGAAATTTAAAAAGAGAAAGAATATACTCTTCTATTATCCACTCAGTTTTGAGTCAAATGTGACAAGAACACTCAAACAGATGCGAAAAAAATCAAATATTTTTGTGCCATTTATGGAAGCTGAAAGTTTTAAGATGGTACCATTCAGGTTACCGCTGAAACGGAATAGTTTTGGTATTTTTGAAGCGGGAAATACGATAAGAAATATAAAAAATATTGATATAGCTATAGTACCTGCAGTTGGGGTTGATGGCAATTTACAAAGAGTTGGATTTGGAAAAGGGATGTATGATCGTTTCTTTGCAAAGTTAAAAAAGAGACCATATATTATTTTTATTCAACCAGAGATTTGTTATACAAAAGAATTTATTTGTGATTCATATGATATTGCATGCGATTTACTATTAACTCCAAAGGCAAGGATTTTGCCTGTGGCTAAGGTCGAAAAGAGGAAAAAATAGATGTTATACGAGATACTGCTATGTGGCTTAACAGCTACAGTAAGTGGGATTGTCGGTTTTATCATCTCTAAAAAAATTACGAATGCTAATTTTGATATTTATGTGGACAAAGCAAAAGCAAAAGCTGGCGTGATTGAAAATGAAGCTGAGTTGCTTTTACAAAAGTCTAAATTAAAGTCTCAAGAGATTGAGTTGGAGGCCCTGAAGCAGTATGAAAATGCAAAAGACAGAGCAAAGGCTGACCTCTCTCAAAGAGAAGATGATATTATACGAAAAGAGCAGAGTTTTAAGAGATACAAACAAAATGAAGAGAATCGAATTCAGGATGAGAGTAGCACATTAAAAGTAAAAAGAGTTGATTTAGAGAGAAATGAGAAGTCGATAAACTTACTTAAGCAAAAATATGAAAGCAAAATAGATGAGGCACTCCATGCAATAGAACATAGTGCAGGAATGACTCAGTCTGAAGCTAAAGTTGTTTTGCTTGAAAAGGTAGAAGAGAAATCGCGTGCTGAGATAGCTCACATTGTAAGAAAATATGAGAATGAAGCAAAAGCTGAAGCAAAAAAAAGAGCAAACTATATTTTGGCTCAGGCGACAAGCCGTTATGCCGGAGAGTTCGCTTCTGAGCGGCTTACAAGTTTGGTTCATTTAGATAATGATGAGCTAAAAGGTCGCATAATCGGTAAAGAGGGTAGAAATATCAAAACCCTTGAGACAATTATGGGTGTAGATATTATTATCGATGACACTCCAAATACTATTTTAGTGAGTAGTTTTAATCTTTATCGCAGAGCGATAGCTACGAAAACTTTGCAACTTCTTATAGAAGATGGACGTATTCAACCTGCGAGAATCGAAGAGATTTTTGAAAAAGTTTCGGATGAGTTTGAGGCCTCTATATTGAGTGAGGGCGAAGAGCTTATAGCAGATTTAAATATTGGAGTCATGCATCCAGAGCTAGTCAAACTTATAGGGCGGCTTCGTTACCGTGCGAGTTATGGACAGAACGCTCTGGCGCATACCCTTGAAGTTGCACATTTGGCCGGTATGATGGCGGCTGAAATGGGCGGAGACCCAATTCTTGCAAAAAGAGCAGGACTTTTACATGATATAGGTAAAGCTTTGACGCATGAGCAAGACGGAAATCATGTAAGCCTAGGTGCTGAAGTTTGTAACCGTTATAATGAGCATAGTGTAGTTATAAATGCAATCTATGCACATCATGGGCAAGAGGAGATAAACTCTATAGAATGCGGTGCTGTATGTGCCGCAGATGCCCTCTCAGCAGCAAGACCTGGAGCCAGAAGAGAAGTTTTAGAAAGTTTTCTAAAACGGGTGACAGAGATAGAAGAGATAGCATTTCAGCAAACAGGTGTAAAGCAGGCGTATGCAATAAATGCCGGACGAGAGATACGGGTAATCGTAAATGCTACTTTGGTAAATGATGATGAAGCTATTTTGATGGCTAAAGAGATAGCTAAAGAGATAGAAGAAAAAGTTCAATACCCAGGTGAAATAAAAGTGAATGTCATCCGCGAGAGCAGATCGGTGGTGTTTGCTAAATAGTTAAAAGCTTGGTAGTCTAATGGCATTTGTTGCTTTGCTCGTCTACATGTGAAACTTTTAAAATATGCGAAGTGCTTTTACTTCGCAAAATTATTTCTTTAGCTACATAAAGAAACTCACTAACTTCACATGTTTAAGAGACAACATGTGGGAGTTGAATTTTATACCTTTACATCTGCAGAGTTATAGATTTTACAGTAAACACTCGCCCTTCCAATTTGCGATGAGCCTATTGAATCATAAAATACCTTTTTACCGGCTTCTGCCTTAATCATTTTTACTATATCTTTTCATTACAGCATCTTTAATATAACCAATGTTATAACTCACACTTAAAGTTCACTTTAAGGAGAGTCTTATGAAACGAATTATTACTATTTATACAGAAAACAAAAACAGTATTAAATTTTACATTCGAACAACAATGGAGAATTATGATCCTGTTTCAAACAACGAAAATGGGCTACATCGTATTTTTGAATTTGAAAAATCTGCTGAGATAATCTATTATGTGAATGCAA
The DNA here is from genome assembly GCA_041662325.1 of Sulfurimonas sp. Classification (GTDB taxonomy): domain Bacteria; phylum Campylobacterota; class Campylobacteria; order Campylobacterales; family Sulfurimonadaceae; genus Sulfurimonas. The sequence goes on from JBAZSU010000001.1 coordinate 502,159, forward strand.
ATTTTATTCAATCTACACCTGCTTTTGGCAGAAAATATGTTGATAAAGATCGCGAAGGTACAGATAAATCTTTTTATTTCAAGTGGGTAAGTTTTACAGAAGAATCCATTCATATTAGCAATCCATATCTTCACCATGTTACGGGGTTGCCAACTCTCACGGCTGTAAAACCTTATAATGATGGTTATATTGTTGTAGATTTTGATATGCTAAAACTTCTTGAAGAGCTTCGCCTGATTGAACACAATAGTGCTTTTGAAAAAGTTAACTCATATGTTATGGGTGGAAGCGGATTATTGCTGGGGATTGTATCTGTGTTTTTAGTTCTTTATGGTGGATACATCTTTTTATATATGCTTATCTCTCAAAAGACATCAGAAGCGGTTATGCATGAGGTGTTTACATCGATTATTTCCATTACTATAGGGCTTGCAATCTACGATTTGGCAAAAAATATCATAGAAAATGAAATCCTATTTAAAACATTCAACTATGGCAGCGACCTACAGAGTAAGATTCTTAGTAAATTTCTTACATCTATTATTATTGCCCTCTCTATTGAATCACTTATGGCGGTATTTAAAATAGTTTTGGATGATTACAGCAAATTAATAAACGCTTTTTATTTAATAATCGGGGTAACACTGCTTATTGTCGGAACGGGTGTATATAATTGGCTTTCTCGTGAGGTAAAATAAGTATATATTGTATGAAGTAAGTTTAACGGTAACTGCACTATGCAGTGCAGATAAGATGGCATGTGGAAATATTTCCACATGTGCCCGAACGAAGTGACAACTAGCCTAACTGGCGTCAGACCATGTGAGCAACTAAATTGCGAATCGGTATGCCCTTGGGGTGTCAATCATATTATTTATGCGTTATCGTAACTACAACAGCACCTCTTAAATCATTCATTTTATAATCGAATGCTTTGTCAAGTGGATAAACTTTTACTATCTCTCTTTTTATGTCAATATCTTCAGAAATTTTACCATGACATTTTAGACACACTTCATTGTTCATAGTGATTGGTTTGTAATATTTGTATGTTTTGTCAGCAACTTTTTCTACTAAATACTCAGGCATAACTACATTGAGTGCTTTTAAAGATTCAAACGTCTCTAAAATCTTTCCCTCATTATCTTTTGGTGCATTGGCTGGATTGCGGTATTTTAAACTAATTCGCTTCAGAGTAACACCGGGAACCGTCTTTTTATTGACATCCGAAGTGAGCGAATAAGCTTCATCAGAACAAAATTTCAGTGCATCCATAACACCGCCTTTTTCCATGTGCTCTTTCATGTTTTTACTAAGTGTTTGTATGAGCATGTTTGAGCTACTTTCGCCAATCTCTACAGTTTTTTGCAACTCTGTTCTTACCTCTTGTGGTGCTTCAGCGAGTAGCATCGAGGCACAAAGGCTTATAAGAGTTATAGATTTTAATAGTTTCATAATATTCTCCAATTGAATTTGCTTTATTATATGATATTAAAATTAATAAATATCTTCTACTGCATTTATGATAGAATCATCGTAAGGGTCCATGTGGATTAAGATATGAGTTTTTTTATCGGCAAATATCTTTTTTAATTTTGCTTCAACTCTATCGGAGATTGTATGGGCATCATAAAGAGATATTTTTATATGAAAAACCGCATGAACCGTTATAAAAATGTGTGAACCTGCCTCTCTTGTCTTTAGATCGTGGTATGTTGTAATCTCTGGTTCTTCTTCTATGACTTTTTGAATCTTTTGTATATCTTCTTCAGGGATAGCGGCATCTAAGAGCATCAAAATACCCTCTTTTATAATAGGAATAGAAGAATAAATCATATAAAGTGCAATACCAATACCTAAAACAGGGTCAATTAACTGCTCTCCGGTGTAAGAGATAAGAGCAAGAGCTATGAGAACAGAGCCGTTTGAGAAGAGGTCAGTTTTATAGTGCAGGGCATCTGCTTTTATCACCATGTTTTTTGTTTTTTTAGCTACATAATTTAAAAAAATAACCAAACATGCAGTGATTACAAACGAAGCTATCATAACCATAACACTCTCGTTTATGTGTTCCATAGGAGTGTTGTGGGCGAACTTTTGAAGTGCTTCATAAAGAACGAACAGAGCAGAAAAAGAGATAATTGTACCTTCTATTACCGCAGCTAGAGGCTCTAGCTTGCTTCTTCCAAAGTGAAATAAATCATCAGGATCTTTTTCTGCGTTGCTGAGCGCAAAGTAGTTAAAGAGTGAAACGGTTAAATCTAAAAAAGAGTCGATTGCAGAAGCGAGAACTGCAATAGAACCGCTAAAAATTCCAACTGTCATCTTCATCAATACCAATAGTCCGGCAACTGATGTTGAAACTGCGGTGGCTTTTTTCTCTAATCTCATAAAATTTCCTAATACTATTTTTAGGGTACAATTGTATTAAAATTTACATAGATAAAGCATAAAATGAACCTAGATGAAATAAGAACAGAACGAAAAAAGTGGATGAATTGGAAAAATATTGCTCCCGTTCGAGAAGCGCTCCATAGTTTAAAAGAGGGCACCTGGCAAATTGAACTTGGCGACATTGTGAAGATAAGCGGAGATTGCGAAGATGAAAAGCATATATTAGAAGTCGCAAAACTTATGATGCCTTGGAGAAAGGGTCCATTTGAAGTTTGCAACATCTTTATAGATACAGAGTGGAAAAGTAATATAAAATATAACCTGCTTAGAAAGCACTTTAATTTAAAAGATAAGAGAGTTGCCGATATAGGATGTAACAATGGATACTATCTTTTTAGAATGCAAGAAGATTTTCCAAAGTCTTTGGTCGGATTTGATCCGTCCGCACTTTACAAAACACAATTTGATTTTATAAACCATTTTGTAAAGAGTGATATTGTCTATGAGCTTTTGGGTGTTGAGCATTTAGAATTTTATGAAGAGAAATTTGATGTTATTTTTTGTTTAGGAGTCCTTTATCATAGAAGTGACCCTGTTACAATGCTAAAGTCGCTTTATAAGGGTTTAGATATACATGGAGAGGTTATTCTTGATACTTTTTATATAAAAGGTGAAGATGAGATTTGTCTGTGTCCCGAATCCTCTTATTCAAAGATACCAAATATATATTTTGTACCGACGATAAGTGCTTTAAAAAATTGGTGCTTAAGAGCGGGCTTTGATAGCTTTGAAGTTTTAGAAACTTCAGTTACTGATGCAAGTGAGCAGAGAAAAACATCTTGGATAGAGGGGCAGTCGTTGGAAGATTTTTTAGATCCAAATGATAGCAGCAAAACAGTAGAGGGCTATCCGGCACCTGCTAGAGTCTATGTAAAATTGATTAAGGATAAAAAGTGAGCAAAAATAACGAACAAGAGAATGATTTAGACCTTGATGATTACAGAGAACATGATATAGATAGAGTTATGCTTCAAACTCATCAAAGAATCAATCAAGATTTAAGTGGTGAGATTGTAAAGCATGAAATAGGATATGCTGAGGTAACTCTTGTTACAACTACGGATATGCTTGCTGACGACCTTGGTTTAATCCATGGTGGCTTTATTTTTTGTGCTGCTGATTATGCTGCAATGGCCGCTGTTAATGAGAGAAATGTTGTCTTAGTCGGGAGTGACACACAGTTTCTTTCACCAGTAAAACTCGGCGATATTGTAAATGTTATAGCCAGAGTCCGTCATAAAGAGGGAAGAAAAAGAAATATTCATGTCGAAGCCTTCGTTTTAGACATAAAAGTGTTTGAAGGAGAATTCAAAACTGTTATAACTGATAGACATGTTTTGAGATTAAGACTTCTTGATGCCGAGGATGAAGAGAAAAAACACTAAAATCTGCATATAACCTCAAGGACATTTGTCGCTATGCTCGTGGATATGCAGAAATTTCTACCTTCTTGCAGTAAGTAAAAATATTCCGAAATTTTTCTCTGGCTTATTGATTGTGTCTATATTTACAAATTCTACATTTTTAAATCCACATGCTAAGACAATTTTACAAAGTGCATTCTCATCAAAACCAAAATGAAAAACACCTGTATTGTCTGAGTGAAAAGTTCCATCTTCTAGTTCTAAATCAGCTATAGCGATAAAACCATCTTCATTTAAATTTTTGTGTATCGTCTCGAAAAAATCTTTTATATTTTCTATGTGGTGAAGCGTCATCGAGCTGATAATTCCATCAAAAGTATTCTTCAGTGGCTCTTTGATAATATCCTGACAAAAAGTTTCTATATGAAGCTCTGAGCTATTTTTCTCTTTTAACTTTTCAATCATGCTTTTAGATGTGTCAACACCGTAAACTTTTTTGGTAATTTTTGCTATCTCAAAGCCCAATAGTCCTGTGCCAACACCAAAATCCATAATCTCCATGGTGCTGTTTAACTCTACTTTTGCAGCGATGGCATCAGCAATTTTTTTTGCACCCATGACTCTTACCTGTTCCTCATCCCAACTCTCCGCTTTTTTGTGAAAAAAGTCTTGCATCTATTTTCCTTTATAAATTACTTATCCAGTAATCTGAGTTTTTTTGCTCTTGTTTTATAGTTGTTTTACCGCCATGCCCAGGGTAAATTATTTTATCAAAATCCAATTTTTTAAATTTCTCTAAACTTTTTTTCATATCTTGCGGACTGGAATATGGAAAGTCAGTTCTTCCGATTGAACGCTCAAAAATAAAATCCCCGCTGAACATTGCATCACCTATCTCTATGGCAGAACAGCCTGGACAATGCCCGGGAAAATGGCGAAATTTTACCTTTACTCCATCAAAATCAATCTCCGCATCCCCCTCAACTTCATAGTCCGGTATCGAAGGCGGTAAATCCGGCATCCAGCTGCTGTCACGAAGCATCATAACATCCCCCTTTGGAGTGTAAAGAGGAATTTTTAATTTTTTTTGCAGCTCGGCATTGCTCCAAACATGGTCAAAGTGTCCATGGGTATTTAAGATAGCAACAGGATTTTTTACATTTTTTAGAACCCACTCGGTCGCGTCTACACCGGGGTCAATGATGAAATCTTTGCCGCCCTCGGTAACAATGTAGCAATTTGTTTGATAAACACCCATAGGTTGAACTTTTATCTCCATTTTAGCCCTTTTTTAGCGTGATTATATCATTATACGACTATGAATTTTTATAAAGAATTAGAGCTTGTTTTAGAAGCTAAAAACCCAACAGAGAAGATAGAAGCATTTGAAAAGTTTTTTAGTGCCTATAAAGCTGGTATTGTGGAATTTGAAAAGGATTTTGCTACTAAAAAGTTTAGTGAACCCTCCTACTCCTCAAAATGTCAAGTTGTAAATCCTCAAAATGTTCCAAAAAGAAGTAACCTGACCACGAAAGAGGGGCAGATATTTTTGCTCCATGCCATCATTCATATAGAGTATTCAGCGATAGATTTGGCTCTGGATGCGGCGTACAGATTCGCTCATGTGCCGAGACAATATTACGATGATTGGCTGAAGGTGGCAGAGGATGAGATACGACACTTTCTGATGCTGGAAGCGTTGCTGCATGAGCTCGGTGCAGAGTACGGGGAGGTAGAGGTGCACAACTCTCTTTTTGAGGCAAGCCAAAAAACACAGACTCTCATAGAAAGAATGGCGGTAGTCCCAAGATATCTTGAAGCCAACGGGCTAGACGCAACACCGATGATACTCGAAAAGTTGCAAAAATTACCAAAAAATGCGATGCTAGAAAAAATTCAAGATGTCCTTAAAATTATTTTACATGAAGAAATTGAGCATGTAAGAAAAGGCGATATCTGGTTTAACTGGGCATGTGAAGCTGAGGGCAAGAGCAGTGATATCTATTTTGAAATCATAAATAAATATTATCCGCAAGGTTTTTTAAGAGCCAAAAATCTCAATACTGATGCTAGAAAAGAGGCAGGATTTAGTTGTAAAGAGCTGAATTTTATAGCGAAAAGGGAAGTGTGTTAAACTTATTCTTACCATCTTCCTGTCTTCCAAAGTTATCTAAATGTGGTATATAAGAAATGGCACAAAAAATAAAAGATGATGAAATTATATAACCTAAGAACACATGGTATGTGGATTATAGTCTTATAAAGTTACAAATATTATTAAAGTCTGATAATTAATTGTTACAAAACTTTGATATAATATTTTTTGTTAAAGTTTCTTAAAGGTTAGCGGAATTTATGAGTAAATATTCAGAGATAGCAGATTTTTTACAACGATTTTTAGATGATGAAGTTAGAAAAACTGGTATCAACAGAGTTGTGATTGGTTTGAGTGGCGGGATTGACTCTGCAGTTGTGGCGGTTTTGGCTCACAGAGCTTTTGGTGATGACCTTTTGTGTGTGAAGATGCCTTCACACTACTCATCGCAAAGTTCCCTGCATGATGCAGATGTGCTTTGCAGTGAGTTTGGGTTAAAAACAATCACAGCTTCGATAGAGCCGATGCTTCGAGCGTATGAAGAGCTGAATCCGGACATGGATAATTTAAGAAAGGGCAACTTTTCTGCTCGCATGCGAATGGCTACTATTTTTGATATTTCGGCTAGAGAAAATGCCCTTGTTTTGGGTACGAGCAACAAGAGTGAATTGATGCTTGGGTACGGAACGCTTTATGGTGATTTGGCGAGTGCGCTCAATCCAATTGGTGATTTGTACAAGAGTGAAGTGTATGAGTTGGCAGAGTATCTGAATATAACAAAAAGTATTATCCACAAAGCTCCATCTGCCGATTTGTGGGATGGACAGAGTGATGAAGCTGATTTGGGTTACAGTTATGCCCAGCTTGATGAAGCTCTGAGATTTTATGTTGAAGAGAGATTGACTAGAGATGAAGTCGTGGCAAAAGGGTGTGATGCAAAGATGGTTGACATGATAATCGGAAGAATTTTTCGCAATCAGTTTAAGCGAAAAATGCCGCTTATTGCAAAGCTGACTTCACGAACAATCAACCATGATTTCAACTATCCAAGAGATATAACACTTTAGAAATTACTTATAATAAGTTGTCTGCCTCAAAGAGGCAAGCTTTAGTGTCACAGCGACTAGCGTAGGTAACGGAATTACTTCCGTTACCGTGACAAAATTAAATGGAGGGTTCCCTTCATTTTATGAAATAAAATTAAGGGGCAAAAAGATGAATATTCCGTTTTATAAATATGTGAGTGGACGCGAAGAGCATTCAAATGTGAGTGATGTTTTGGATGGAGAAGATGTAAATCAGGTAGAGGAGCTTGAGAAGGAATTTGCCTCCTATGTGGGCGCTAAGTATGCACTTTCAACCTCACATGGAACCTCCGCTCTTCATTTGGCAATGCTAGCGTTAGATTTAAAACGAGGCGACAAGGTTCTTTGCTCTGTAAATGCCTATCCGAATGTGCCGGAAGTTGTCCGCCACTTTGATGCAGAACCTGTTTTTATAGATATTGATGCAACGAGTTACAACATCAATCTTGACCTTTTGGAGGCGTATCTAGAAGACAATGAGTCTAAAAAGCTCAAGGCGGTAATAGTTACGCATATAGCGGGAAATCCGGTTGATTTGGAGAGACTCTACTCTATTGCAAAAATTTATCATGTTAAAATCGTAGAGGATGCCTGTGATGCACTAGGAGCGACATATAAAGGCAAAAAAATCGGCTCAACAGGTGCGGATATAACATGTTTCAATTTCTCTTCACACTTAAAGAAAAGTGTTTGCAACGGCGGAATGCTGGTAACAAATAGTCAAGAGATTATGGAGAGAGCCAGACTTCTGCACAACCATGGAATTGTGAGAGAGGCGGACTCTTTGGAATACATTTATGAGGTTGTTGATATCGGAAATGACTACTCAATGAGTGAGCTCAATGCGGCATACATTAGAGCGCAAATAAAATCTCAAGATAAAAATATAGCAAGACAGCAGGCAATTGCAAAGATTTATAATGAGGCTTTCGAGTCGGTTTCGCATGTAAGTGTTCCGGATTTAAGTAACAAAGAGCATCCATTTTCTCTCTACATTATTAAAGTAGATAAAAATCGTGACTCTTTTGCGGTTGAGCTAAGAGATGTGGGCATAGAGACTGGGCTTCACTATATTCCTCTTCATCTTCTTGCTTACTATAAAACAAAATACTCTCTTCGTGTGAATGATTTTCCTGTCGCACTCAGAAAATATCAGCAGGTTTTATCTCTTCCTCTTTATGCAGGTATGAGCGATGCGGAAGTTAAATATGTTTGTGAAAAAATCAAAAAAATAGCAAAAACCAGAGTTTAATTATTGAAAAAAGCTCTCGTTTTTTGGGTTGAAGAGTACTTCTACAACCCAAACTTATTTCAAAAACTCCTCTCCTTTTTACTCCTTCCTCTGAGTTATTTCTACTGTCTTATCATGTACATTCGCTTTAAAATAAAAAAGCCGCAAGATTTCGGTGTTGTTATAATCAGCGTCGGAAACCTCAGTGTGGGCGGAAGCGGAAAAACTCCGCTGGTCACTGCCCTGGCAAGTGAGTATGAAAATGCAGCCATAATTTTGCGTGGGTATGGAAGAGAAAGTAGAGGGCTTCAAGTGGTGAAAAATGGCGAAAATATTTTATGCGATGTGCGTGTGAGCGGGGATGAAGCGATGATTTACGCACATAAAGTTCCACATGCAGTAGTCATCGTGAGTGAAGATAGAAAAGAGGGGATTAAGAAAGCCAAAGAGTTGGGTGCAAAGATAGTTTTTTTGGATGATGCCTACTCAAAACATGAGATAAAAAAACTTGATTTTCTCATAGAGGTTCAGAGTAAAAACAGTAACTGCCTTCCCTCTGGAGCCTTCAGAGAGAGGCTCTGGAGTTCAAAAGAGGCAGTTGTTTTGCAGGAGGGAGTCGATTTTAAAAGAGAGGTTGCACTTAAAAATAAAAGTGATAAAATGTCGCTTTTAACTGCCATAGCAAGACCTTCAAGACTTGATGCGTTTTTGCCGGAAGTGGTAAGTAAAAATTACTTTGAAGACCATCACGCATTTATAAAAGAAGAGTTGGCTGCAATTTTAGAGAGAGATAGTTCGGATTCACTTTTAGTAACCTACAAAGATTTCGTTAAAGTAGAGTCGTTTCACCTTCCCCTATCGCTTTTAGACCTGCATGTGGAAGTGGAAGAAAAAGTTTTTGATATTATAAATAGATACAGAGAGGCAAACAGTGCAAAAAAAGATTGAAACAGTAAAAACGCTCCTAGAGGCTCTACCGTTTATAAAAGAGTTCAGGAATGAGATAGTAGTTATTAAGTACGGCGGTTCGGCTCAAGAATCACCTCAGTTAAAAGAGAAGTTCGCGCAGGATATTCTGCTTATGTATTTGGTTGGCATCAAGCCTGTGATTGTACATGGCGGCGGCAGACAGATTAACGAGATGCTTGAAGCATTACATATTGAGAGCAAATTTATCGACGGTCAAAGGGTGACTTCCAAAGAGGTTATGCGAATCGTTGAGATGGTGCTCAGTGGCGAGATAAACAAAGAGATAACTTCTCTTCTTAACTCGCATGGTGCAAAAGCCATCGGAATCAGCGGAAAAGATGCCCATTTTATCACGGCAAAAGCAAAAGAGTTCGCAAAATGGGGACTTACGGGAAACATTACAAATGTCAAAGCTGAAGTTATCGCAAATCTTATTCATGAAAAGTTTATCCCCGTCATCGCTCCAATCGCCGCAGGCGAAGAGATGGGACATCCGGGATACAACATCAACGCAGACCTTTGTGCTTCGTATGTTGCAAAAGCAATCGGTGCAAATAAAATCATCTTTTTAACTGACACGGCAGGTGTTTTAGATAAAGACAAAGTGCTTTTAGAAACACTCACAAAAGCAGAAGTTGAAGCACTCAAGCTTGATGGAACAATCCATGGCGGCATGGTTCCAAAAGTAGATGCATGTTTAGAAGCCATTGAGGGCGGAGTTCAAAAAGCGCATATTATCGATGGAAGGCTAGAGCACTCCATGCTGTTAGAACTTTTCACTTCGGCAGGTGTCGGAACGCAGATAGTGAAGTAGGTGATTATTTATAAATTTGCTAGAAAATTTATAAAGTGGTGGAGGGGTCTATGAGTAAATTAAAAGTATTCGTTAGTTATGCACATGAAGATGCAAGCTATAAAAATGAATTGATAAAACATTGTTCATTATTGGTTGAGAATGAAAAAATTGAAATTTGGACAGATGATAATATAAGAGCTGGAAATAAGTTTGATGATAGGATTAAAAATGAAATCGAGTCTTGTCATATGTCTATTTTACTCCTTAGTTCTACTTATTGGAGTAAAGAGTATATAAAAGATACAGAGTTACCCCTAATTATAGAACATGAAAGAAGTAGAGATATCACAGTTATCCCAATAATAATTAATGGGGAAAGAAAAATAAAATACTCTCCTTTAAATGGAAGAACGCTAATCCCTACTGAAAATAATATGCTAAAAGCTATTGAAGATTTTGAAAATCAAGAAAAAGCATGGGATATAATTTTTGATGAAATTGATAAAAGTTTAGAGGAATATGAAAAAAAGAAAATAGTAGAACAAAGTACAGCAGTTAAAAAAGAAACTAAAAAAAGTGAATATTTAAAAAAAGTTGCCATTTTATCCGCATCTCCAATAAAGGAAAAAAGTTGGTATGACATAGATGAGATTTTTGAGATGTTTGGAAACTTTGATATTGAATTGGAATATTTAGTATTAAATGAAGAGAATTTATATGCCCTTGATGATTTTGAAAGTGTTTTTATTTTTGCACAAACTAATAAAATACAAATTATTATTGAAGATGAATATTTTATGTCTAAAACCATTGACATAGAGGAAATGAAGGAAATATTTAAAAGTTATGAAAATGATAATATTCATATTTTTACTTTTGAAAACACTATGGAAAAAATATCTGACTTTATTTACCTCGAAAATATAAAAAAAGATTTAAGAAAATTTATACATGACACATATAGAAAATTATTTAAAAAAGGAACATGTAGACTAGAAAGAAATATTACAGAGATATCTTCAAACTTTAAATCTACAAAGAAGTTAAAAGATTTTGTTGGCAGAGAAAATGATATTAGAAATATAATTAGAGATATTCTTGAGTTGCAAAAGAGTGAAGAAGTTTACACTATTTTAGGTTCGGGTGGGATTGGAAAGACTACCTTACTTCGTAAAGTTATACAAGAACTATCCATAAGAGCAAAATTTAAAGATGGGATACAATTCATTGATTGTGAATTTTTGAAAGATTATGTGGATTTTGAACAAAAAGTAGCTATTGCATTTGATATGACTAATGTACTAAATTTTAAAGCTCAACTAGAAGAACAAAAAGAAACTCATAGATTGATTATTCTTGATAATGTTGAAACACTTCTATATGTAGAGCGCAGTTCAGATGTTAAAGAAATCAAAGAGCTTATTGATTTCATAAGCGAATACTCCACTATTGTAATAACATCAAGGGAGAAACTAGATAATGGTAATGAAAAGCTTTACTCGTTAACTGATTTACAGCTTGATGATGCTGAACTGCTTTTTATAAAAAAAAGTAACATACTACCCTTAGACAAGGAAGATAGGAAATTTTTAAGAGATACTATTTTAGATGAATTATTAAGTAAAAATCCTCTTGCTATAGAATTAGTTGCGGGACTAAGGCTAAATATTTATGATTTAGAGAAAGAACTAAGAGATAATTTTTTTGATACCACGAAAGATAAAACAATTGAGAGTGTATTTGCAAATCAATCGGATTTTAATATAGTAAAATCAAAATCATTATTTCATTCTATAAGAATGTCCTACAAAGGATTAGAAGAAAAACATAGATTGATGTTTGAACTTTTGTCATTGTTTCCTGATGGATTACATAAGAAAAATTTTATTACATTTTTTAATTCTGACAAACAAAAAAATAATAACTATAAAATAACTTATATAGATATAAATACTCTTGAAGATAAATCAATCATAAATATTAATGATGAATATGTAAAACTACAGTCAATTATTGGCAGATTTGCACAACATATGTTTGATGAGAACAATACACAAAAAGATTATTATTATCAAGAAGCATATAGTTATAATAATTTTATTTTAGATGAAATCCAAAGAACTCAAAAAAAGAATAATCCTCTTTCAGTCAGTTTCTTGATAAAAAATAAAAATAATTTTATAAGAAGTTTAGATTACCTTCATCTAATAGAATTCAATGAAAATACTCTAATATATATTGATAGTGTAATTGGTTTTTTCGGAGTGAATACTTCTCCTGATGGTAAATTAATTAATAAATTATATGATTTAAAAAATAAGTTTACTCATTTTGATGACAAAGCTTTATTCTTTGATTCTGTAATATTTCGTTTAAAATACTATTATGGAGAATTTGCTACTACTTATCAAGAGATAAAAGAAAAATATTCATTAGAAAAATTATTGAAAAATAATTCAAATAGTTTAGTTACAAGAATCTCATTAAATAATCTCTATGTAATACATGGAATGGAAGGTATGCAATATAATTTACTTACTAGCAATTTACAACTTGATACAATTAACTACAAAGGAATTGACTGGAAAATTTTCTTCAGTATTGGTGAGTACAAGATTTGCCATAAATTATACAATAAGAAAAAAATTTCTAATGAAAATGAAGACAAATTTTTTCAGTATGAACTTGAATTAAATACAAACAATTTAAATATTGACGAAGTTAAACTAGAACTATCTAGATTGTATAAAACACAATATTTAAGTAAAGTAGAATTAACATATTCCTCTTTTAAATATAATAAAAATGATGTTAGTTTAATGGATATTGAGAATCTAATAGTTACAAATCCTTATACCTATGGGTTGAAGACATTAATGAAAGCAATAAAAGATGAACAGAGTAGTTCTAAGTTTGATTATGAAGAAGCAATAAAAAATCTTTATCATATCAGGTATTACTATACAGAGGGTGTTTTACATTATTGTAAATACTTAAGAGATTCAAATGATGAAGAGTATGCGAGGTGGTTAAAAAAAGGAAGGGATTTAGCAAATAAACATCATTATAGGTTTTTACTACATCAATTTATTTGTTTAGAAACTGATATATTTAAAGAGTACAATGAATATGATTATTCATTGCCTGAAAAGTTAGATTATGCATGGATAATTAAAAAGTACAAGTTAAAAGGTTTGTCATGATCCCCCTCTGCTTCATACTAATGCCTTTTGGCAAAAAAAAAGATGAAAACGGCGATACAATAGATTTCGACGAAATCTACAAGAATTTCATAAAACCATCCATAGAAGACGCCGGACTTGAACCCATAAGAGCAGATGAAGAACAGATGGGCGGAATTATTCATAAACCTATGTATGAAAGGCTTATGCTGTGTGAGTATGCTGTGGCGGATTTGAGCACTGCAAATGCAAATGTATTTTATGAGCTTGGTATCCGTCATGCTATTCGACCACATAGCACTATCTCGATATTTAGTTCCGATACCAAACTCCCTTTTGACATAAGTTTTTTACGCTCATTGCCTTATGATAGAGAGCTTCATGATTTAGAGAGTTTAAAAAAACAGCTCACAGAGAAACTGCTACATGCCAAAAAAGAGCCACATGTAGACTCACCGCTTTTTCAGCTTGTAGATGGACTCAAACCATCAAATATTGCGCATATAAAAACGGATGTATTCAGAGAAAGGGTTGAGTACAACAAAAATATCAAAAGTCGCCTTAAGAGTGCAAGAGATATAAAACCCAGAGATGATGCAAGAGCAGAGTTAAAAAGTTTGGAACATTCTCTTGGAAATCTCAACGATGTAGAAGCCGGTGTGATAATAGACCTTTTCCTTTCATACAGAGCAGTTGAAGCTTACGACTCCATGATAGAGTTGGTGTCTGGCATGTCAAAGCCACTGCAACAAACGGTAATGGTACAAGAACAGCTAGGATTTGCACTCAACAGAGCAGGGCAGAGAAAAAAAGCAATACATGTACTCGAAGAGGTGATAAGCAAACATGGTAAAAATAGTGAGACATGCGGAATCCTCGGACGGGTATATAAAGACTATTGGAGTGAAAATAGCTCAAACGAAACTCTGGCAAAAGGGTATTTGAAAAAAGCGATTCAGACCTATTTGGACGGATTTGAGTCAGACTTCAGAGACGCGTACCCCGGCATCAACGCTGTAACTCTCATGGACATCGCAGGGGATGAGAGAAAAGATGAAATTTTGCCAGTGGTTACTTACGCCGTAAAACAAAAGATGAAAAACAGTGCAGATTACTGGGACTATGCAACGCTTCTAGAGTTGGCAATTTTGGAAAACAACAAAGAAAAAGCAGAGGAGTTAATACCTGATGTCTTAGTACATGTAAGAGAACCTTTTGAGCCAAAAACTACAGCGAACAATATTAAGTTTATTAGGGAACATAGAGAATCAAAGGGTGAAGAGTGTAGATGGATAAAAGAGTTAGAGATGATGTTGTTAAAAAAAAAGGTCGAGGGGTAATTCGGATTCTAACCATTTCAAATAAACAAGTCAATGTGCTATTTTAAGTCTGTACAGTTGTAGTGATGCTATAATCTCAAAAATAAAATTTAGGAATAATAATGTACGGAATGTTTGAAGACGAAGATGATATATTTATGGGTTCACCGAAGAGTAAGTTTATGGATGTTGTGTTTAATGCAAATAATGACAGAGTGAGACATGAGCTAGAAATTTTTATAGATAAAGTTGCAGCCATGGAGTTGATGCTTTCACAGCATGTGGGAGATGATATAGATAGAGAGATTAAAAGGTTTACTATATCAAACCAGAGCGATGTAGAAACTAAAGCTAAAAGTTTATACATTGAGCTTATGGGTGCGATTCTTTCTCAAAGTGAATAGTTGAGTTTTGAAGCTGTTTTTACGGATTATTCTTCTTTTTGCAGTGAGTTTGAGTGTTATTTCTGCCGACCAATTTAGAGATGTACAAAAAATTTCTCTAAAAAAGGATGAGCAAAAGAAAATTCTTGTAAAATATGGCTCGTTTGAAAAGATTTTTAAATTTAGATGGACACTTTATCATAACAAAGGGCTTGTAATTTTTCGCTCTTATGATAGAATTGTTGCACAAAATATACTTTATTTAAGAGATAAAAATAAAGCTTTTAGAGTTGAACTGAAGCCTAAAGATACATCTTCCTATGAGGGAGCGTATCTGTTGGTACAGTTTAAAGAGTTTGATTATGAAAAGAAACAGGCTACTTTTGATATATCCATATCTGATAAAAGTGCGCAAGTCAAGTTGAAATATTTAGAAAAATAGCCAAAGAGGGATGAATGCAAAGAGTTGAGCATGAGATAGAGAGATTAATAGAAGAGGTTGGCTACGATGAGGTTAGTCGTCTTTTTGGCACTCTCAGCGGCGGAAAAAGACTCCGTGCAAAACTTATTTTAAAAATAGCACCTAACCATGAAAAGGCTCCGCTTTTGGCGGCCATCGTAGAACTTATCCATGCCGCAAGTCTGCTTCATGACGATGTAATAGATGAGTCAATACTCAGACGCGGAGTAGCCTCAGTCAATGCAACCGATGGAAGCAAAACAGCCGTTATGCTTGGCGATATTCTTTACTCTAAAGCTTTTAGTGAACTTGTAGCTTTTGATAGAGATATTGCAAAAGTGATTGCATCTTCGGTTACAGCCCTCTCTAAGGGTGAGATGAAAGATGTGAAAATGGCGCAGTTCTTTAACAGCGATGAAGAGAAATATCTTGACATGCTTTATCTGAAAACTGCAACTCTTATAGAAGCTGCTGCAATCGGGGCAGCTTTACTTTCCGGTAAAGATGCACGAAGATATGGAGTTTATGGGAGAAACCTCGGACTCTCATTTCAGATAATTGATGATATTTTAGATATTACAGCGGATGAAAAAGCGCTTGGAAAACCTGCTTTGAATGATTTTGTAGAGGGAAAATGTACACTTCCGTATATCTATCTCTATAATGCTCTAAATTCAAGTGAGAAGCAGAGATTGGCAAATGGACATGCAAAGCATATAGATGTGAGCGAAAGTATGTGGATTAAGCAGAAGATGAGCGAACATGGCTCTATAGAGAAGTCATTCCAGTTAGCATCAAAGCTTTCGAACGAGGCAATGGAAGTGGTAAAAGATGATGAAGAATTGGTAAATA
This sequence comes from Sulfurimonas sp., assembly GCA_041662325.1. Classification (GTDB taxonomy): domain Bacteria; phylum Campylobacterota; class Campylobacteria; order Campylobacterales; family Sulfurimonadaceae; genus Sulfurimonas. The sequence goes on from JBAZSU010000001.1 coordinate 518,349, forward strand.
TCCTACAAACTATGATAAAAAGAAGTTATTAATGCACTACTTAAATATAAGTTTTTCACACAAAAACTCTACTCTTGAAATAAGAGAAAAACTCTCCTATCCGGATGATGAACACTTAAAAGGCTGTTTGACAAAGTTGAACTCCAGCGAAGCTATAAATGAAGCTATCCTTATCTCCACCTGCAACAGAATGGAAGTTTTTTGTAGTTGCAGCGATATTGCAAAAGCAACGCAGCATATATTTGAGATGCTCAGCCAAAGAGCCGGAATCAGCATAGACGAGCTTGAAGGGCGAGCCGATATTTACGATGACAGCAGTGCAATTCATCACCTTTTTAGCGTTGCCTCTTCGCTTGACTCTATGGTTATCGGTGAAACACAGATAGCCGGTCAGTTAAAAGATGCTTTCAGGTTCTCTTACGATAGCGGTTTCAGCGGTCAAAAACTTGCCCGTGCCATGCACAACGCTTTTAAGTGTGCTGCAAAAGTGAGAAATGCAACAGATATATCTTCAAAACCTGTTTCTATTGCAAGTGTTGCAGTTTCAAACCTGAAATCACTTGTGCATAATTTAAGCGGTAAAAAAGCTTTAGTGATCGGTATTGGCGAGATGTCGGAAATTACTGCTAAACATCTCATCTCAAACGGTGCTGATGTTTATATAATGAACAGAACCAAAGAAAAAGCCTTTGCTTTAGCCGAAAGCACAGGAGCTAAAGTGCTTGATTTTGAACAGCTCCCACATGCAATCAATGAGTTTGAAATACTTTTTACCGCCACCTCTGCACCTAAAGCTATTATTACGGATGATATGATAAAACCTTGCAGTTTTGAGCGATACTGGTTTGATATGGCTCTTCCTAGAGATATTCATTGTAGTCATGGCGAGGGAATAAATCTTTATACGATTGATGATTTAAAGAGTATAGTAAGTGAGAATATCGGACTTCGTGAAGATAGTGCAAGAGCTGCACATGGGATTATAGGCAGAGCTGTTGTAGAGTTTTTTGAATGGTTAAATACTTTAGATGTGGAGCCTATGATAAAAGAGATATATCAAAAAGCTTCATTTGCCGCAAAAGCTGAGAGTAAGAGGGCAATAGAACACGGTTATATTCCAAAAGAGTATGAAGCGCAGGCGCACAAGATGTGTGAGCAGGCATTAAAAAGATTTCTCCATGACATGACGGCAAAAATGCGAAGTGTATCTTCGGAGTCAAAGTCTGACATGATTACCGGAGCCTTGCAGTTTTTGGTTCAAAGTGATAGTAAGGCAAAAGTACTAGATGAATACAAGTGTGAACATATGTTAAAAGGACAAAAGTGAGAAGATCAAGAGCATTTATACCGACAACAAAAGAGGCACCTTCGGATGCTTCATTGGCAAGCCACATTTACTTATCCCGTGCAGGCTTTATCTCCCAAGTGGCAAGTGGGCTTTACAGCTACATGCCATTGGCAAAAAGAGTTATCAAGAAGATAGAAAATATTATCAATGAAGAGATGACAAAAGCCGGGGCAGAAGAGGTGGAACTTAGTTTTGTAACTCCTGCATCACTTTGGCAAGAGAGCGGACGTATAGAGAAGTTCGGAAAAGAGCTTCTAAGATTTCGCGATAGAAAAGAGAACCTTTTTGTTCTAGGGCCGACACATGAAGAGATGATGGTGGACATGGTGCGCAACCGTGTTACAAGTTACAAACAGCTTCCAATCAACCTTTATCAGATAAAAACAAAATTCCGTGATGAGGCAAGACCTAGATTTGGGCTTATGCGCGGTCGTGAATTTATTATGAAAGACGGGTATAGTTTTCACTCCTCTGTTGCCGACATGGACAGAGAATTCGATGCAATGGAAGCGGCGTATAAAACTATTTTAACAAGACTTGGACTGGATTTTAGAATCGTTGAAGCAGACAGCGGTGCAATCGGCGGAAGCGGTTCGAAAGAGCTTATGGTTTTGGCAGGAAGCGGCGAAGATACAATCGCAGTTTGCAGCAAGTGCGAGTACGGTGCGAATGTTGAGGCAGCAAAGCGTTCAGGCAGAGCATCTATCCCGGAAGCTCCGATAGCCGAATTTAACAAGTTCAAAACACCGAATGTAAAAAGCATAGAGGATTTAGAAGAATTTTTTAAGGTGGATGGCTACTACACTATGAAGTGTGTCGCAAAAAGAGCAGTGTATGAAGATGATAGCGAAGTGGTTCTCTTCTTTGTAAGAGGCTGCGATACGCTTCAAGAGGTAAAAGCTCAAAATGCAACCGGCGCTTTGGATATCGTGGATGTGAGCGAAGAAGAACTTCGTGAGTTAGGACTTATTCCAGGATTTATCGGCCCCTTAGAGCAAGGCTGTGCTAAACATGTCATAGACAGCGATTTAAGAGATGCAAAAAATATGATTTGCGGAGCCAATGAAGAGGGATATCACTTCGTAAATGTTGACATGTCAGTTATGAGTGAAGCCTACTATGCTGATATTGCAGCTGTGAACGAGGGTGATATTTGTCCCTACTGTAATGGCACTCTCTCTTTTACGAAGGGGATAGAAGTTGGTCATATATTTAAACTCGGCACTACCTACTCATCAGCACTCAAAGCTGAATTCTTGGATGAAAACGGAAAAGCACAGCCCTTTGTGATGGGAACGTATGGAATGGGAGTGAGCCGACTTGTAGCCGCTGTAATAGAACAGCATCATGATGAACAAGGGTGTATCTGGACAAAAGCGACGGCTCCCTATATGGTAAATATTATGATTTCAAACATTAAAGAGGATTCTCAAGTAGAGCTTGGCGAAGAGCTTTATGCAAAGCTTCAAGTCGCACATGTAGAAGTGATGCTTGATGACAGAAAAGAGCGATTCGGTTTTAAGATGAATGATGCCGAACTTATAGGTTTTCCATACACAATTATCATTGGAAAAGAGCTTGAAAATGGCTTGGTTCAAATTTTTGAGCGAAAAACTAAAGAGAGTACTTCTGTAAGCAAAGATGATGTTTTTTCTAAAATTATGGATTTAATCTAACATGCTCTATTTCTTAGTCTATCTCTTTTTAGAAGTACTTATCTCTGTTAATATCTCATCTTACCTAGGCGGTTTGATGACTTTTTTTGAGATAATTTTTAGTGCTTTTGTAGGGGTGGCAATACTCATCAATTTTAGAAAAACATTGATGGAAAATTTTACGGCAGTAGCCTATGATTGCATTGATTTAGAGCAGTTTCAAAAATTAAATCTCTTTACTCTTATTGGCGCAATTTTATTGATATTGCCCGGCTTTTTAACAGATATAGTCGGTATTTTGATGCAATTTACAATTTTTACCACTATGCTTGTTAACCGTTATAATGTAAAATCTGGAAAATGCAAGACAGATTTCACTCAAACTCACATACAAAAGGATTCAGATGTCATCGATGTTGAAATTATTAGCGACAACACTTCTATTAAGTAGCGTACTTGCTGCAAGTGTTGAAAATAAAAAAGTTGAAAAGTTTTTAGAAGAGTCATTTAAAAACAATCCAAATATTCTTTCTCTAAAAGTTACGGTAGCAGATAAAATGCCACTCGAACAGTTGAAGGGATGGGAAGGTTTGGTTGTTGAGATAGAAGCAACCGTAAAAACTAAAACAGAGAATAGAGTTGTGAAGCAGAAGATGATCTGGTTTACAAACGGGGATGTTATCACTAAAGAGCTGACCGATTTAAAAACAGGAAATGAGTTCAAAGATTTAGTTTCGCCATCTTTTAAAAATGAGTATTATAAAAAAGAGAACCTGATTTATGGCAATGCAAATGCTAAACATAAAGTGGTGATTTTTTCAGACCCGTTATGCCCTTTTTGTAGAGATTTTGTTCCAAAAACAATAGAAGAGATGCGAAGTCAGCCGGAGAAGTTTGCAATATACTACTTTCATTTTCCACTTCCATCACTTCACCCTGCCGCTGTCGAGCTTTCACTTGCTGCAACTGCTGCTGAGTTACAGGGAAATAAGGATGTTATATTGAATCTTTATAAAGTAGAGATAGATCCAAATGAAAGAAATATAACTAAAATATTGGAAGCATTCAATAAAACGATGAAAACAGATATAAAAGAGGCTGATATCAAATCGGATGCAGTCATGAATCATAATAAACAAGATTTAGAAATTGCCGAAGAGGTGATGGTTCAGGGAACTCCTACACTTTTTTATGACGGCAAGATAGACAAAACCAAAAAATTATATAAAAAGGCTCTATAAAATATGAAAAAATTAACAATTGCAACGAGAGGTTCACAACTCGCACTTTGGCAATCCAACCATATTAAAGCAGTTTTGGAAGAGCAAAATCCTGGTTTAGAGGTAGAACTGAATATTATCGTTACAACAGGCGATAAGATAATTGACAGACCTTTGGCGGCGATTGGCGGAAAGGGGCTCTTTTTAAAAGAGTTAGAAGAGGCTATGCTTCGCGGTGAGGCGCAAATTGCTGTGCATTCACTCAAAGATGTTCCGACTGTAATGCCTGAGGGATTGATTTTGGCAGCAATTACGCAGAGAGAAGATTCGAGAGATGCGCTTTTGTCCGAAAAATATGCAGACATAAACTCTCTTCCACAAGGTGGCACAGTCGGTACATCTTCGCTTCGCCGCCGTATGCAGATAGAGAAGATAAGACCGGATTTAAAGATTAAAGATTTAAGAGGCAATGTTGATACAAGAATCAGAAAGCTAAAAGAGGGCGAATTTGATGCCATTATTTTAGCAGCTGCAGGAATCAACAGACTCGGACTTGTAGAGAGCGTCAAACATGTTTACCCGATTTCGCTAGATGAGATGATTCCATCCATGGGGCAGGGCGCACTTGGAATTGAGGCTGTAAACGACCCAAAGGTTTTGGCGATTGTTGCAAGATTAGAAAATGAGTACAGTAGGATTGAAACTACAATCGAGAGGGATTTTGTTGATATGTTAAACGGCGGTTGCCATGTTCCTATCGGCGTAAATGCAACTGTTTTAGAGAGTGGTGATGTAGTCATAAAGGCTGTTTTAGGGCTTCCAAATGGAACAAAAATTATGGATGATACAAAAATAGTTTCAAAAGATTTATACAAAACTATTGGAAGAGAGATAGCACAAGAGTTTATAAACAAGGGTGCAAAAGAGTTACTTCAAGAAGCAGAAAACATGATGGTGAACAACTAGAATGCAAAGAACAATCAAGCTCTTAAAAAAAGAGAATGAACTAAGAGTTATAGAGGATGAGCTGGATATTTATCTGGAAATAGCGCATTTAGCCTATGCCGAAGTGAAAAAGAAAGATGGCGGAATGGCTCTTTTATTTACAAATGTTGTAGATAAAAAAAGCGGTACAAAATTTGAAGAGCCTGTTTTAATGAATGCTTTTGGTTCTTACAGAAGATGTGAACTTCTTTTTGGAAGAACAATAGAATCTGTTGCAGATGAGATAACTAAACTTCTGCATATGAAACCACCCGTCGGTTTTAAAGATAAACTCTCTATGGCAGGGGAACTCTTCTCTCTAAAAAATATCTTTCCTAAGCGGTTAAAGGGGGAGGGTGCATGTCAGAAGATAAAATATCTTGAAGAGAATATAGATTTGCACAAGCTTCCTATTTTAACAACATGGGAGCAGGACGGCGGTCCTTTTATTACGATGGGACAGGTTTACACGCAAAGTCTTGATGGCGAACTGGTAAATCTCGGTATGTACAGACTTCAGGTTTATGATAAAAACCACTTAGGAATGCACTGGCAAATTCACAAAGACTCGTCACACTTTTTTGACCAGTATCAAAAAGCGGGTAAAAAGATGCCGGTTTGTGTCGCCATCGGCGGAGACCCGCTTTATACATGGTGCGCAACCGCACCTCTGCCTTACGGTGTGAATGAACTTTTAATGTACGGACTTATAAAAAAAGAGCCGGCAAAACTTGTAAAATCACTGACAACACCCCTCTATATTCCGCAAGATGTGGATTATGTTATTGAGGGTTGGGTGGATACGAATGAGGTTAGAGTTGAGGGACCTTTTGGAGACCACACCGGCTATTATACGCTTAAAGAGCCATACCCTGTCATGCAGGTGAGTGCAATTACAACAAAAAAAGAGAAGGTATTTTTAGCAACGGTTGTCGGTAAACCGCCGCTGGAAGATAAATATATGGGCTGGGCAACTGGACGAATATTTTTGCCGCTTTTAAAAACCACTGCACCGGATTTAATTGATTACCACATGCCGGAAAATGGAGGTTTTCACAACCTGATACTAGCAAAAATGCAACCACACTACAAAGGACATGCAAAGCAGTTTATGCATGCTTTTTGGGGTGCTGGGCAGATGAGTTTTGTGAAACATGCCATTTTTTTAGATGAGAATGCTCCAAGACTTGACAACTACGAAGCTCTGGCTTCCTATATTTTAGATAGATTTACTCCAAAATCTCTCTTTATATCTGAAGGAATTTTGGATGCACTCGACCACTCGTCGCCAGAGACTCTGGTGGGTGGAAAATTGGGCATTGACTCTACTGGGGCACACAAAGTAGAGGCTCCTCAGCTCCTTGGTGATGAAGAGCTGCTCAAAAGAGTGCAGGAACTTATTCCAGAAGCTGTAAACCTTCATCAGTATATGAGAAGAACTAAAAATCCTATAACTGTTATCTCTTTGAACAAAACAAAAAATGTAAAAGAGTGTTTTAAAGCTTTGATAGATTTAAGTACATATATCAGAATTGTTGTTTTTGTAGATGAGGCTAAAAATGATGTATATAACTCTTACATGCTTATCTGGAGAGTGACAAATAATATTGATGCAGCGAGAGATATTTTTATATCGGGACTGATGTTGGGAGTGGATGGAACCAATAAAACTGCACTGGATGGTTTTGTCCGCGAGTGGCCGGATGACGTTGATTGTACGCAAAGTGTTGTGGATTCACTCAAACAAAGAGGTATCTGGGATTTAGATGATGCTACTTATGAGAAGTATCAACTTTAAAAGTCTATTTATGAACAAAAATTAAGGAAAATAAGTATGGAAAAAATGTGGTCAGGTCGCTTTATAGGGAGTGCTTCGAGCCTTTTAGATCAGTTTAATGCCTCTATTATGTTTGACAGAAAACTTTATCGTGAAGATATAGAGGGTTCTCTCGCACATGCCGCAATGCTTACAAAGCAGGGAATATTGACAACAGAGGAGTTTCGTCAAATAACCGAGGGATTAAATCAAGTTATGAGTGAAATAGAGTCTGGCGTATTTGAGTGGAAAATCTCGGATGAAGATCTGCACATGGCAATAGAAAAAAGATTAACGGCTATAATCGGTGATGCAGGGAAAAAACTTCATACGGCAAGAAGCAGGAATGATCAAGTTGCGGTTGATTTTCGCCGTTATGTACTTCGCAAAAACTTAGAGATTGTGGACGCACTCAAGCTTTTAATGCATGAAGTTTTGGTTGTTGCTACTAAACATACTGAGACAATCTTGCCTGGTATGACACATCTTCAACATGCACAGCCTATTAACTTTGCTTTTCATTTAGGTGCCTATTTAGCAATGTTTAAAAGAGATATAGAGAGATTTGAGAGTTCACACAAAAGAAACAACATCTCGCCTCTGGGATGTGCCGCATTAGCGGGAACACCACACAATATAGACAGAAATATGACGGCAGAACTTTTGGGTTTTGAGGGTGTGAGTGTAAACTGCTTGGATACGGTAAGTGATAGAGATTTTGCCTTAGAAATTTTGTTTAATATCTCAACGATGATGATGCATATCTCCCGTTTGAGTGAAGAGCTTGTCATGTGGTCGAGTTACGAGTTTGGCTTTGTTGAGCTGAGTGATGAGTACTCGACAGGCTCATCCATCATGCCGCAAAAGAAAAATCCTGATGTTCCTGAACTTCTTCGCGGAAAGACAGGACGGGTTTATGGCTCACTCATGGGGCTTTTAACAGTTATGAAAGGCTTGCCTCTTGCATATAATAAAGATACTCAAGAGGATAAAGAGGGAGTTTTTGACGCTGTTGAAACGGCGGAATTATCTTTAGAGATACTCAAAGAGGCGATTAAAACCATGCAGGTAAAACCTCATAACATGGAAAAAGCCTCTAAAATAGGGCATCTGAGTGCAACAGATTTGGCTGATTATCTGGTTCAGAAGTGCAATATTCCTTTTCGAGAGGCGCACTTTATTACAGGAAAGGCAGTTGCGAAAAGTGAAGAGCTTAAAATTGATTTGAGCGATATTGAGCTTAAATATCTGCAGGAGATTGATAGTAGAATTAACGAAGATGTACTGAAATTTTTATCGATTACAAACTCTATGAATGCCAGAACTTCGGCTGGCGGAACTGCAACCTCTAGAACAAAAGAGCAGTTAGAATATTTTAAAAACTTTTTAGGAGCATAGATGAAAGTAACTGTTTCTCATCAAGATGGAATGAAGTTTGAGGCAAAAACCGAAAAAAGCAGTTTTGTAATTGATTGCCCTGTAATCTCTCCGGTGGAGTACTTCTTAGCCGGAATTATTACATGTAGTGCTACTGACATGGTTTTGATACCGAAAAATCAGGGAAAAACAGTAACTGATTTGGTAATCGATGGAGATGTAGTGAGAAACGAGGAGCAGCCAAGAAAATTTAATACTCTGCACTTAACCTACAAGTTTAACTCGGATGCAGAGGATGTGATGGCTGCAAGATGGGTTATGGCTTCGCTTGAGACCTACTGTTCAACTATAAATACTATCCGTGATACAACTGAAATCTCGTATTCTATTATTCATAATGGAAAAACTATTCGTGAAAATGAGAGGATGATTTCAGGCGGCGGAAGTAAAATAGATATGGGTGAAATTGAGAGTTGTCCTAGCTGACTATTTGATGTTATCTATTCAAATGAGCTGAGAGGCAAGGAGAAAAAATCTCGAAAAACAGAGTTTTTCGTAGCTTTAGGGGGTTGTAGGGACATCTGTCCCTGCCACTAAAACGGACGCGTTCGTTTTAGTGCGTGTTATATTAAAAGTGACCTTTAGGGTCTGCATCACTGATGTGCTCCCATTTGAGTTTTGCACCGCCTAATACATGAAAATGCAGATGTTTTACCTCTTGCCCGCCATTTTCTCCTATGTTTGTTATAACCCTGTATCCGCTCTGATCTAATCTTGTCTCTTTGGCTATCTCTTGAATAAAAGTTGTCATGCCAGCCATAAGCTCTGCATTTGCCTCATTGAAACTATCTACATGAATTTTTGGAATTGCCAAGATATGAACCGGAGCTTTTGGATTAATATCATGAAAAGCTATAAAATTTTCATCTTCTAAAATTATATTCGAGGGTATCTCTTTTTTTACTATTTTACAAAATAAACACATGAACACTTCCTTGTTTTTGAGTAATTGTAGCATATAAATTTTAATATACTGCGGTGAATGAAGCTATATATAAATTATTTTTGACTATAATCCCCCATAAATTTTATAGTAATGGAGACTCTATTTGAAAGAGTGGTATGATGCAATAAAAGAGGCACAGAGTGTTGAAAAACTCGAAGAGATTCGCATATCTGTTTTTGGAAAAAAAGGTGTTTTGGCAGAAGAGTTTGCTAAGATGAAAAATGCCTCAGATGAAGAAAAAGCACAAATTGCAAAAGATTTGAATACTCATAAAAGCTCTCTTATGAATGAGTTTACAGCCAAAAAAATAACTCTGCAAACTCTAGAACTGCAAGAGGCTTTAAAGGCAGAATATATAGATGTTTCACTCTATGGTTCAAAAAGCAGCGCAGGTGCTCTGCACCCGGTGATGGAGACGATGGACAGAATTGTAGAGTACTTTTCTGCCATGAACTTTGCTGTAAAAACAGGAACTATGGTAGAAGATGATTTTAATAATTTTGAAGCACTTAACCTACCAAAATATCACCCTGCGCGCGACATGCAAGACACATTTTATTTTAAAGATGAGATGCTTTTAAGAACGCACACCTCTCCGGTTCAGATTAGAACCATGATGAGCACAAAGCCGCCTATTCGCATGATAGCACCGGGTGCTGTTTTTCGTCGTGATTATGATTTGACGCATACTCCAATGTTTCATCAGGTTGAGGGACTATTGGTGGATGAAGAGGGCAAGGTCTCTTTTGCTAATCTGAAATATATTTTGGAAGATTTTTTAAAGTACATGTTTGGCGATGTAGAAGTCCGTTTTCGTCCCTCATTCTTCCCTTTTACTGAGCCATCTGCAGAAGTTGATATCTCTTGTGTTTTCTGTAAAGGAAGCGGTTGCCGTGTCTGCTCAAAAACAGGTTGGTTAGAAGTTTTAGGATGTGGAATAGTTGATTCGAATGTATTTGAAGCCGTAAAATATGAAAATGTGAGCGGATATGCTTTTGGACTGGGTGTTGAGAGATTTGCCATGTTGATTCATCAAATTGGTGACCTTCGCTCTCTTTTTGAGGGTGATATTAAATTGCTGGAGCAGTTTCAATGATAGTTACAAGAAGTTGGTTAAATGAGTGGATAGACCTAAAGGGCATATCCACAGAAACTCTATTAAAAACACTTAACTCTATTGGTTTAGAAGTTGACAGAGTTCATAATTATGAAGTCCCAAAAAAGATTGTTTTTGGCAAAGTTTTAGAGTGTGAAAAGCATCCGGATGCAGATAAACTTAATATTTGTAAAGTAGATATTGGATCAAGTGTCCGTCAAATAGTTTGCGGTGCTTCAAATGTCAGAGCTGGTCTTACTGTTGTTGTTGCAACAATTGGTGCCGTGATGCCAAACGGTTTAGTTATAAAACCTGTAAAACTTCGTGATGTAGAATCGGATGGAATGATCTGTTCTGCAAGCGAAATCGGTCTTGAGAGCTTTCAAGATGGGATTATGGAAATTGACAGTAGTATCGGTGCCTTTACTATAGGTCAAGAAGTAAGTGAAAATCATATTTTCAGTGATACTTTGATTGAGATAGAACTAACTGCAAACAGGGGTGACTGCCTTAGCGTAAGGGGTATTGCCAGAGATCTAAGTGCAGCATTTGATAGAGTTTTAAAAGAGTTTAAGCAAATAGATAATGAAAATAAGAGAGGAATCGGCAGAATATTGAGCCTCTCCCATGAAAAAGAGTTAAAAGTAAATGTTCGCTACAAAGCTTTTGATTTAAAAGAGCTAAAACTTCCATTTTTAATGAAGTTGAGACTTGCACAAATAGAAGAGAAAAAAGTCAGTGATATTGATTCCGTTGTGTCCTATGCGACGCACAGTGTCGGTGTAGTCTTGAGTGCGTATAACTATGGTTATTTTTGTGAAAAAAATGAAATTATGGCAAAACTTGAACTTACTGAAGATGAAAATGGTTATGCATGTATTATGGGCATAAATAAAGAAAAAGTTTCGACTATTGGAGTTATTCAAGAGGAGTGTTCAAAAGTAACCTATGATGAAGGCACTGTTTTACTCGAAGCCAGCTATGTTCAACCAGAAATCATCTCTAAAAAAATGGCAGAACATAAAATAGAGACAAGCCCCATGTATTATAGAAGTTCAAGAGGAAGTGAGCCTGAGTTAAATTATGGACTTACATATTGTATTAATTTGATTGAATTATATTCTACGGCTTCAACTTTTAGCGGAAGTATTGAATATGGACATCTTCATAAAGACACTATCGTAAGCATCAGTAAGCAGACTATTGATGAGATAATCGGTGCTCAGATAGATAAAGCTAAAATCACTAAAATTTTAAAAAATTTAGGTTTTAATACAGCAAAATCTACATCGGATGGTTTTGTTATTTCAGTTCCTCACTTTCGCCATGATATAGCTAATAAGCAAGATATTGCAGAAGAAATAGTTCGTTTGGTTGGGATTGAAAATATTCCGTCAAAACCTTTTGTCTTTACAGAGAAAAATAGACTTGAAGATGATTATTTTGAGTATAAAAAGAGAAGCATATATAGACATCGTGCAGCCCAAAGTGGTTTTTTTGAGAGTGTTCATTTCGTTTTTGATGAGAAAAAAGTGCTTAACGAGTATGGTTTTGTTACGACTTTAGAAGAGTTAGAACTCCTAAACCCAATAATAAACACACTAGATACCTTAAGACCGACTCTTTTAACAGGACTCTTAAAGGCAGCTTCTCATAATGTTAAAAATGGATATTCATCTGTGAGACTTTTTGAAATAGGCTCTGTATTCTCTTCTCTCAGAGAGGAGTCCCTTAGATTTTCATTTTTATTTTCCGGCGATAAAGAGTCTCAGAAGCTCTCGAACATTGGCAAGCCTGATAAAATTGATTTTTCCTACTTTACTCAAAAGATTTCTGATATTATCGGTGCATTTGAGCTTGTTTCTTGTGAGACAAAACACACACTGTCACATGTTTATCAGAGTGCTCAAGTTTTAATAGATGGCGAAGTAGTCGGAGAGTTATTTAGAGTACATCCGAGTGTGGAAGAGAGTTATGATTTAGAAACAACATTTCTTTGTGAATTAGATTTCTCAAAAATTCCGCATGCACTTAAAAAAGCAAAAAAATCATCTAAGTATCAGGCATCTTTTAGAGATTTAAGTCTAATCGTACCTAAAGATATGGGCTATGATAAAGTGAAGCTAGTGATTAAAAACAGTGCGAGTGAAGAGTTGATAAATTTCTATCCGGTTGATAGATACAGTGATGAATCACTGGGAGAAAACATAAGTTTATCTATCCGTTTTATGCTTCAGTCAGTTGAAAAAACACTTCAAGAAGAGGATATTACATCATCCATGGATGCCATTTTACATGCACTCTCGAGTGAGCTTGGAGTAGGGCTTCGATGAGCAGAGTAGAAGTCTTTCCATGCTCTGAATTCTCTCTTAAAATATCAGAGATTGCTTCGGATAAATCTATTTCGCACCGCAGTGCCATGTTCTCAATGCTTGCCCGTGGTACGAGTATTATTACAAATTTTTTAAGAGCTGAAGATACGCTCAATACTTTAGAAATTGTAAAAAATTTAGGGGCTAAAGTTGAAGATGACGGCATAACAATAAAAATAAGTTCGGATGGAATAAAAGAGAGTTCAGAGATACTTGATTGTGGAAATTCAGGAACTGGAATGAGACTCTTTTGCGGACTTTTAAGTTCTGCAGACGGGCATTTTATTTTGACCGGAGATGAGTATCTTCGTCGTCGTCCTATGAAAAGAGTTACGACTCCGCTTCGTGACATCGGAGCAAAGCTTGATGGAAGAAATAACGGAGATTTGGCACCGCTAAGCATTAGAGGAGCCTCACTCAAAGCGTTCAGTTATGAGAGTAAAATAGCATCTGCTCAGGTGAAGAGCGCCATGATTTTAGCAGCTCTTAGAGCGGATGGAGTGTGTACATATAGTGAGCCGGAACTCTCTCGTGATCACACAGAAAGAATGCTCGGAGGAATGGGTGCCGACATAAAAGTGGATGGACTGAAAACTACAATCACACCTATGAAAGAACTTCTTTCACCGCTTATTATCAGAGTTCCGTCTGACCCTTCAAGTGCATTCTTTTTTGCAGTTGCTGCTGCAATTACTCCAGATGCAGAGATAGTTTTAGAGGGTGTTACTCTTAATGTTACCCGAATAGAAGCCTTTAAAGCTCTAGGGCGAATGGGCGCAGATATTAGTTATGAAATAACTGATAATAAGTATGAACCCATAGGAAATATAAGCGTGAAGCATGCACCGCTTCACGCCATAACAGTTGATGAAAATATCTCTTGGCTTATTGATGAACTTCCTGCACTTTCTATCGCCTTTGCATGTGCAGATGGGGTAAGTGTCATAAAAAATGCCGAAGAACTCAGAGTAAAAGAGTCAGATAGAATTTCTACTGTTGTCAACGGACTTATAGCATGTGGAATTGAAGTGAATGAGTTTGGCGATGGCTACAGTGTGAAAGGCGGAGAGTTGAAATCTGCAACAGTTGACAGTCACGGTGACCATAGAATTGCTATGAGTTTTATAATTGCGGGACTGAGATGTGGGATGCATGTAAGTGATATTGATTGTATAAATACATCTTTTCCGAATTTTTTTGAACTGCTTCAAAAAATCACTAAAATAAAAATAGTATGAAAATAGAGCTAGCTGAAAATTACGGCTTCTGTTTTGGCGTTAAAAGAGCTATAAAAATAGCAGAAGAGAATAAAAATTCTTCTACTTATGGACCTCTTATCCATAACTCAAAAGAGATAGAGAGGTTGGAACGAGATTTTAAAGTTGCTCTTACAGATGATTATAAAACTTTCAAATCAGGTGACAAAGCGGTTATCAGAACACATGGAATCCCTAGAAATGAACTTGCAGAGCTAAAAAACAGTCGCGTAGATGTTGTAGATGCAACATGTCCTTATGTTACGAAACCACAACAAATTTGCCAAGAAATGAGCGAAGCCGGATACGACATTATTATTTTTGGCGATGAAGCACACCCAGAAATAAAAGGTGTTAAGAGTTATGCAACACATGGTGCTAGAGTTGTTACATCTCCGCAAGAGCTAGAGAACTTGAAACTCGGAGAAAGAGTAGCATTAGTTGCTCAGACAACAAGAAAAGTCGAAGACTACATGGAGATTGCAAACTATCTTATACCTCGTCATAAAGAGGTTAGAGTTTTTAACACAATCTGCAATGCAACTTTTGAAAATCAAGAAGCTGTTAGAAAAATTTCTAAAAATGCTGATATTATGATAATTATCGGTGGCAAAAATTCATCCAATACAAAGCAACTTTTCAGCATATCGAAGGATTATTGTCAAGATAGTTACCATATAGAAGATGAAAATGATTTGGATTACTCTTGGTTTTTAAATAAAAGTTTTTGCGGTATTAGTGCCGGAGCTTCTACACCTGACTGGATTATACAAAATGTTGTTGATTCAATCAAAAAAAACTGCTAATTTATTCTTTTTTAAGTAAAAAATTATTTTTTTTAAATTTCTACTTATAATTAATCTAAAAATAATCAATAATTAGGTACAATCACGGCAATTTTTATGTAACAGAGGATAGGTAATGGCGTTCGATAACGAATCATTTGAAGAAGAAGAAAATTTTGCAGAGATGTTTGCTGCTAGTGAAAAACAGCAAGAAACTAGCCGAATTGTAGAGGGCGAGATTGTTGAAATCCAAGAGGAAGAAAACAGAGCATTAGTGGGTGTGGGCGATAAGCTAGAAGGAATTTTAAGTTTGGATGAAATCCGTAATCCAGACGGAAAGTTAAAGTTTAATGCCGGCGATAAGATAAAAGTAATGGTTATGGGATATTATAATGAACGTCCTAAAATCTCTTATAAAAAAGTTTTAGAGCAACAAAAAACTATTGACTTTATTGATGCACACAAAGATAACTTTGAAGAGTTGATTATCGACGGTATTATTACTAAGAAAAACCGTGGTGGGTATGTTGTAGAAGCGGATGATGTTGCTTTCTTTATGCCTCGTTCACTCGCAGCTTTTAAAGATACTGACGATGTAGTCGGTCGTAAAATTAAAGCTCAGGTTGTGAAAATAGACCCAGCAGAAAATTCGATTATAGTTTCTCGTCGTAAACTCTTTAATGAAGAGAGAAAAAAGAAAAAAGAAGTTATTGACCAATTAATGGAAAGCGGTACTATAGTTGAAGGTACAATCAAAAAAATCACTAGCTACGGAATGTTTGTAGATGTTGGTGGTGTTGATGGTTTAGTTCACTATAACGAAATCAGCTACAAAGGCCCTGTTAATCCATCTAAGCTTTATAAAGATGGTGATGTAGTGACTGTTAAAGCTATTGGCTACGATAAAGATAAAAGACATCTCTCTCTTTCTATAAAAGCTGTTCAGTCTGACCCATGGGCGGAAGTTGAAAGCGAATTGGATGAAGGTGATACGATTACCGTAACTGTTTCAAATATTGAAGCATATGGTGTATTCGTTGACCTAGGAAATGATATTGAAGGTTTCTTACACATTTCAGAGATTACTTGGAATAAAAATGTTAAAAATCCTAATGATTACTTAACTGTTGGTCAAGAGATTGATGTTGAAGTTATAGAAATAAATTCTAAAACTCATAAACTTCGTGTTTCACTAAAAAGACTTTTAGCGAAACCATTTGATGAATTTATGAAAAGTCATAAAGAGGGTGATATCGTAACAGGTACAGTTACTTCACTAACTGATTTCGGTGCTTTTGTACGTATTGATGGTGTTGAAGGTCTTTTACATAATCAAGATATTTCTTGGGATAAAAATGTAAAATGTAAAGATGTTTTAAAATCTGGTGATGAAGTTGAAGTTAAGATTGCTAAAATTTCTTCAGAAGATCAAAAAATATCTTTAAACCGTAAAGCATTGTTGGAAAGCCCAATAGATAAATTTGCAACTACGCATAAAATGAACTCTGTTGTAACTGGTACTATCCGTGATATTAAAGACTTTGGTGTGTTTGTATCTTTGGAAGATGGTGTTGATGCTTTAATTCGAGATGAAGATTTATCTCCATTAGTTAAAGAAGAGTTAGAAGTAGGACAGCAAATTGAAGCTGCAATAGCTGTTATTGATACTCGTCGTGACCGTATCCGTTTATCTGTAAAAAAATTAGACTACATTAAAAATCAAGCCTTACTTGATGAAATTAATGATAATCAATCACACTCTTTAGGTGATTTGATAAAAGATAAATTTAAGTAATCAATTGTAATGCAAAAAATATTAAAGTGGTTTACTCCAGTCTTAGCGCTAGGAGTTGCCATTTTTATTTATTTCTTTTTACTTTCTATAAACTCTTCAGTAGAACCTCTTCGCACTGACCCATTAGTTTACAAGAGTGAAGTAGTTGAAAAAAAAGAAGATAAACTTTGGCTAAATCATTTTTCTCAAACCGAAAGATTAGGATATTTTTATCCTGTTAATGAAGTTTTTGTTAAAGTTGATTTGGACGAAAAAATTATTAAAACAATCATGTATAAATTATCCGCTCCTCTTTTAGATCCATATCAACTTTTTTGTTTAAAAGAGGAATTGAAGCAACATCAACTGAAGTATTATCTTCAAAAAGATAAAAATGGTATCGAGTTACTTATTTATTCAAAAGAGATTGATAAATTAAACTCTTTGGTTAAAGTATTGAAAAATTATCAAATTTCGGCAACTGTAATGCCGTATAACGAGGATGTATAATGAAAAAACATACAATTGTAGTTTGTGACCATATTCATGAAGCAGGATTAAAGATGCTTCGAGAAGATAAAAATATAAATTTTATCATGGCTGCAGATGAAGACAAAATAAAACTATTAACTATTATTGAACAGGCAGATATTGCAATTACAAGAAGTTCAACGGATGTTGATGCTGCTTTTATAGCGCATGCTAAAAATATGAAAGCTATTGTTCGTGCCGGTGTCGGTGTAGATAATGTTGATATTGAGGGTTGTTCAAAAGAGGGAATCATTGTTATGAATGTTCCTACAGCAAATACAATCGCTGCAGTTGAACTTACAATGGCACACATGCTCTCATGTATGAGAATGTTTCCATATTCACACAATCATCTAAAGCTCGATAGAGTTTGGAAGAGAGAGAAATGGTATGGTTATGAGATGATGGGTAAAAAACTGGGTGTTATCGGTTTTGGTAACATCGGTTCTCGTGTAGCAAAACGAGCCAAAGCTTTTGAGATGGAGGTTGTTGCATACGATCCATATATCCATCCATCAAAAGTAACAGACTGCAATATGACATACACTAAAAATTTCGATGATATTTTAGCTTGTGACATTATTACTATTCATACGCCAAAAAATCAAGAAACTACTGACATGATTGGCGAAACCGAGATTGCAAAAATGAAAGATGGTGTAGTTTTAATCAACTGTGCAAGAGGTGGTCTTTATAATGAAAAAGCACTCTATAATGGTCTGAAATCTGGAAAAATCCGTTTTGCGGGAATAGATGTATTTGATAAAGAGCCGGCAATAAATAATCCTTTGCTTGACTTAGATAACATCACAGTATCTCCGCACCTTGGTGCGAATACTTATGAATCTCAATACAACATCGGCACACAAGCTGCACAAAATGCGATTGAAGCAGCAAAAGGTATCGCATATCCGCATGCCATGAATCTTCCAATTGACGAGAGTAAAATACCGCCGTTTGTAAAACCGTTTTTAGAGATGGGACAAAAGATTGGTTTCTTGGCTTCTCAAATAAATAAATCTCAGATTATTGCCGTTAAAGTAAGCGGGCAGGGTGAAATATCTAATTATGTTGATTCACTCTCTACATTTGTTGCAGTTGGTGCCATGAGTGAGACAAGCGGTGATACAATCAACTATGTGAATGCTGAGTTTATTGCAAAAGAGAAGGGAATTAAGATAGAATCGGAAGCACTGAGTGATTCATCTGTTTTTAAAAACCTGATTACTGTAAAACTTACAACTTCTGAAGGTACGACAACTATCTCTGCAACAATCTTTGATGACCATGTACACCGCATCGTTGCGATAGATGGTTTTGATATAGAAGTAGCACTTAAAGGAAACATGATACTATTCAAAAACAGTGATGTTCCGGGTGTTATCGGAAGCATCGGTTCTACTCTTGCAAAACACAATGTAAACATAGCAGACTTCTCGTTAGCTAGAAACAACCAAGCGCAAGCATTAGCAGTTATCCTTGTTGACAATGCTGTTGATGATGTGACTCTTGATGAATTAGCAAGTCTTGAAGCTTGTATAAGCGTTAATTACGCAAGACTTTAGCTTCATTTTCAAGCTTTTAAGTTAAGTTTTGTGAACTACGCTAGATTATAATCTTCTTTTTTATTAAACCTCTTCTTTGAGGTTTGATATTCTTCTTTCCATTTTAAATAATTAATCTATATTACATATAATTTTATATGATACAATACTGCGGAAACAGGAGGGATTCTAATGCAAAACAACAAAAAGATGGCACCTAATCTTTTAAATATTGTTACTAACATTGAGTCTGGTCGAGATAAAATAGTTTCTGAGTGGATTGAAGTCCCGACCGTAAAAGTTGTATTTAAATCCTACAAAATTTCTGCAAAAAAGTTTAAAAATGGTTTTGGAATACCTATATTGGAGTATTTTATTGCTGTTGTAAAAGAAGAAAAACTCCCAGGTGATTGTCCTATAATGACTAGGCTTGTTTTTTTTTTACTTGAAAAGAATATTACACCAAAAGATGTATTTGACATCTGTATGGGGCTTCGAAGAAAACTAATTTCATATTTGTATAGAGAAAGTTTATTACAAAATAATGATTTGGATACAATGGATGAGATTGCTGATTTATTTGATGCAAATCTTTCCGGTGTTTTAACTATTTTTACTAAGTATTACCAAGAGCAACAAAAAACTGTACTTCAGTCTATAACCTATCAACAAAAACTAAAACAAATTATGAAAATTATTAATTTGCTTAATACAAAAATTATAATTATTCAAAATAGTTGTATTATCATGGGTAACCAATCATTTTTTGATACCATGGGTGTAAAGGATATTCAAGAGTTTTGTCAAAAATATGAGAACTCTTTTAGTTTCATGAGAGACATTAATTGTTACAAAGAGCTTTTTAATATAAAAGATATGAATGATTGGCTAAAAAAAATTTATGAGAGTAATCAGTCTTTTGAAACTAAAATATATAATCATAAAAATGCAAAAGAATTTACATATAGTGGACGTATAACTACTTTGCCGGAGAGTGACCCAGTTCAGTATATAGTAACATTTAATAATATTAATTCATACATAGAAGATATAGCAGAAGTCAGAAAGATGATTAATTATGATGAACTGACAGGATTGAATAATTATACCGCTTTTGAACATATTCTTGGAGAAATACAGGAGCAATCACGTAAAAATGGTACCAAACTTGCATTGGCAATAGTTGATATCCCTGAACTGAAAAGGATTAATGAAGAAGAAGGGCGCGATTATGGTGATGGGATAATTATTGAAGTTGCAGAGTGTATCAAATCTTTTGCAAATGATACAATGACATTAGCTCATCTTGAAGGAGGTAGATTTGGTATTTTAATGCCATATAAATCTGAGCAAGATTGTTATGATTGGTGTTGTTTACTACAGATGAAATTAAGCACAAAAAGTGAAAGGAAAACGGTTTCTATAACAGCTTTTGATCTTTTGGAAACTGTTAACAAAGTTCAGATGCGAGCTTACAATCTTGTAGAAACAGCAATGAGTTTAGAAGATGATTCCGTTCAAACAGATTTTGAATATGTAAAAATTTTTGTTAATATGCCTGACCAAGAGCAGTTTACTTATGAATTAAAACAGATAGATATAATTAATACAACACTTTATTATAAAGAATTACCGATATCTGTCAGTAATAAAATACTCTCTGTTAACAAAGAGAGTATTACTCTGAATTTATTGAATAAACAGCTTCTTATCGCTTCAGATAATGATGCAATATATTTGGAATTTCCATTATTAGGATTTGTTAAAGCACATATAAAACATGTTGATAATATAAATATGACTATGTTAGTACATAAATTTAGTTTAGATAACTATACTCCAAAGCAGCGTAAAAAGTTTCGTGTAGCCGTGGAAAAAGACACTTTAATTAGTATAAGTTATTCTGGACAGGTAGTTAATGGTCTGGTTATTGATGTAAATGAGGATTTCATTGCATTAACATTAAAAAATAAAAAAATTTTATATGAAGGAAGTTTGGTTTTTGCAAAAATAATGCTAAATTTAGAAAACAATATAGAACTTTTTCATACTAGTGCAACAGTACAAAAAATTAAAACAATTGAAGATAATTATAAAGTTGTGTTATTGTGTCATTTAAGTAGTGAAAGTAGGGCACTTTTACATCGTTATATTGCCAAACGTCAAATTGAAATTATTAACGAAATGCGAAATAAAGCTATTTGATAATAATCTTCAAATGACAGGTGCTTGTATCGAAGTGGCACTTCCTCATTTTACTTATTGCGAATGAGGAAGTTGAATGTTACGGTTCGTAAACAGATACCGCTTTTTTCTCATGGAAGTTGAAGTGCCTCTCTAAATCTGCATTGTATAAAAGTACAGGAACTATGATGAGTGAAGCAATAACGGCGGCTATCGTTCCAAATATAAGTGAAACACCAAGCCCGCCAAAAACAGCGTCTCCGGCTAAAAGAGTAGAAGCCAAAATAATAGCCGCTGCAGTTAAAAAGATAGGTTTTGCTCTAGTTGCCGTTGCGTAAGCAATCGCTTCGGCTTTATACATGCCCTTCTCTCCCATAAGAGATTTTGTAAAGTCTATCAACAGTAAAGAGTTACGAGAACTAATACCGATGAGTGCTATAAAACCTATGAGCGAAGTGGCAGTTAAAAAGAAAGTGTCTGTTGTAAAGATATTCATAATCCAGTGACCGACAATGACTCCTATGATAGACAAAAATGAACCCAAAAGAATAATCCCGCTTAGCGTGTAACTTTTATAATAAATTACCATAAGTAAAAATATAAGCACAAGTGCGGCTATAAATGCTGCTCCAAGTTCAACGAAAGTGTCAAGTGTTACCTGCATCTCTCCATCCCACATAAGTTTATAGACAGCACCATTGTTTTTATCGGTAAGTTCTAGGTTAAAAAGCCCTATTTTCTTTATGTTGTATTCATCACTAAATGTATCAAGTATCGCATTTCTTGCACTCATAAGCGGATAAACTTGAGAAACCATGTCGGTCTCCGCCATAACGTTTACCATTTTATGTAAGTTTTTACTCATAATCATAGGGTTTGATTTTTTTGGAATAACAGTTACCAACTCATTGATGGGTGTCATCATGCCCATTTGATTCATGAGTTTGAGTGAAGCAAGTTTTGATTTAACAGCTTCTATATCTTTGTTTGTAAACTTTTTAGACTCTTGACTTAGCGATAGGTAGATAGGTATCTGGTCATTATGAATATCAGAATTCTTGACAGCAATTTCCATCCCTTCAAAAGCGAGGTAAAGTATGTCGTTTAGCTGTTTAATTGATACTCCGGAATTTGAAACTTTTGTTGTATTTATGTGAATCTCATACGTGTCATAAATGTCATCTTGCATAATATCAACATCCACAAGACCCTTTGTATTTTTAAATACATCTGAAACTCTGGTTGCCAGTTTTCTAATACTATCCGAATCATTTCCATATATTTCTGCCACAATAGCCGCCAAAACTGGAGGTCCAGCCGGTGGTTCTACAAATGAGATGATTGTATCTGGGTACAGCGCTCCACATGTCGAAGTTATAGCAGGTCTCATTCTTTGAACCATAAAATAGGAAGGTTCTACTCTATGGTGTTTGCTTGTAAGATTTAAAACTATTTCTGCAACATTTTCAGAATTTTTGTATTGTGAGCCTTTGATAAGCCCTGCAAAATCAAGCGGAGCGCCCATTCCAAGAAAGACTTCAATGTCATTTAACTCCTCCTCTTTTTGCACAAAACCAACTACACAGTCACTTACTTCTTTGGTCTGCTCAATAGAGCTTCCGTTTGCCATGTCAATGTATATGGTAAATGTATCATTATTTTTTCCAGGAAGCATCTTTGCTAGAACCATCTGTGTAGGTGCTATCATAAGTACAGATAAAATAAAAGCTATCAGAGTCCCAAAAAGGATAAATTTTCTCTGAAAAGAGCTTTGAACCCCATTCAAAATCAGATTTTCAAATTTTTTAAACATTAGTGACCTCCTTTTTTACTGAAATCCGGTTTTTTAAGCATTCGGACCGCCAAGTAAGGTGTAAATATATAAGCAACAAAAAGTGAAGCAATAAGCGCAACAGGAACGTTTGCAGGAATCGGTTTCATAAACTGACCCATCATCTGCCCTACAAACGCCATGGGAACCATAGTCATAATAATTGCCAGAGTTGCAATATTTGTCGGCGGTCCAATTTCATCGGTTGCTTTAATCATCAAATCATCCGCACTTTCATGTTGCGATTCTATTGAATGGTAGTGTCTATGAATATTTTCTATTACGATAATTGCAGCATCCACCAAAAGTCCAAGGGAAAGTAAGAATGCAAAGAGCGTAATTCGGTTAATCGTCTGACCGGTTAAGTAGGCTATGAAAAGCGTTATTGCTAAAATTGCAGGAACAGTAAAAGTAACAATGAGGGATTCTCTCCATCCAAGTACAATAGCCAGTAAAATAGCAATGATAATTATGGATAGAAGCAGGTGATAAACAAGTTCATTTACCGCTTCATTCGCCTTGTGACCATCATTCCTAGTGATAACATAGTTGATACCGTTTTGTGCCAAAAGCTCTTTGTAAGACTCTAGCTCCTGTTTAACTGCATTTGCAATAACAACCGCATTTGTGCCCTGAAGCTTAGAAACTGTGAGGGTAACCTGCTCTTGAAGAGGTGAAAATTTGCCATCTTCGCCTTTTGTGCTGATAGAAGCTGATTTAAAGTTTTGAATGTCATAAGAGTTTGTGACTTCTGCCACTTGATTAAGATAAATAGGAGAACCCATGTACTCGGCAACAATAATATTGCCAATATCTTGTGAACTTTCAATCGCGTTTTTTACTCCAACCATAATTATTTGGTTGTCGTTTGTTCTGTTCTTTACAGCAGGAACACTGTACGAAAGTGATTCAACAGCTTTAACAATCTGTCCCATGGAGAGATTGTAGCCTGAGAGTTTGTGTAAATCAACTTCTATATTGAATTGAGGTTTATGTCCGGCTTTTACCTCTGTAACGGCAACATTTTTAAGTCCGTTAATCTGGTGTTGAATTTTCTTTACTCTGTCATAAAGTTCTGTATGCGTCATCTTCTCATTTTTTGAAAAGAAGGCAACAGAGACAACGGGAATATCAATATCAATATCGAGAGGTTTTATAACAGGGTTCATAGAACCTTTTGGAAACATACCTGAGTTTTGCATAATTTTGTCATATATTTTAAGGTTAGAATCTTCTTTTTTCTCGCCTATATAAAACGCTGCAGTGACAATACCCACATTATCCATGGCTCTGCCATAAATATGCTCAACACCTTTTACCTCTTTGAGTTTTCGCTCTAACGGGTTTACAATAACTTTTTCTATCTCGGCAGCACTAGCCCCAGGGAGTGCAACGATAACAGTAGAGCCACTGACAACCATCTGAGGATTTTCCTCTCTTGGCATAATCATAAGAGCCAAATACCCAATAGAAAGTAAAAAGAGACCTAAAACCAAAGTTAAAGGATTTCTCAAAAATCCTTTGGCTAATTTACCCGCAGCATCTGTCGGCTGATAAGGTTTAATATCTTTCATATTTTCAGCCTTAGTCGATGCTTATTGTAGAGTACATGCCGGGATAAACCGACTTATTTAAACTGCTAAATGAAACTTTTATTTTAAAAGTGTGTGTCATCGGATTTGAGCTTGGTATGATAGCCGTAACGGTTCCAATCTCTTTTATTCCTAGCGATGGGATTTCAACGGTTACTTTTTTACCATGTTGTATAAGGTTTAAGTTGCTCTCTGCAATCTCGGCAGATATTTTGAGGTTACTCAAATCTGAAAGCACAATAGCCGGCATTCCCGGCATTGCCATTTCACCGACTTTGATATTCTTAGCAACAACAACGCCGTCATTAGGGGCAGTAATATTTAAATAACGATACTGGTTGTTTACCTCTTGAAGTCTTGCCTTGGCAATAGAAACCATATCTTGAAGATTTTTGGCAGCAAGTTCGAGATTTTCTACCTCATATTTTGAAACCATATCTTTTTCTAAGAGTCTTCTATGTCTATCAAGATTGATTTTCACATTCGTGAATTGATTTTCATACATTTGAAGACTGAGCTCTGCCTGAGCTTTTGCTGAGTCTATCTCTCTTGAATCTATAGAGTAAAGAATTTGGTTTTTACTTACTTTCTCGCCCTCCGATACATTGACGCTTGTTACAAAGCCCATAAAACGGCTTGTTATCATCTTTTGATTATCAGAGATAACACTTCCGGAGAGTGTAAGCGTTTCCGCTAAAAGTGAAGCACTAAGGGCAGCTATTGTCAGTAAATTTTTAATGATTGTCATGTTTTTCTCCATTTGCTAAATTTTCAAGTGCGAAAATTCTCTCATTTCGCTTATTGTGCGCTTGTTGCAGTTGTAAAATCTTTTGAATCTGCTCTGATTGCTTGATGATTACATCGCTCATAGAAGAGAGTTTTTCCCTGTATCTTCCTTCATAGTTAATGTAAATCTCATTCGCGAGTTCAAGCTCTTTTTCTAAAGATTTTATTTCAGAGTCAGAAGTTTGTATTTCAGTTTTTATTTTAGCAACTTGAAGAGCAATTCCCTCTTTTGCAAGTTGAAGTTGTGCCTGAGTTTTGAGATGCTCTATTTTTGATTTTTCAAATTTTGCATTGTCTATGCCGCCGTCAAAAACATTCCAAGAGAGTCTTGCTCCTACAGAATAAGATTTATGGTCATTTGCATCGCCCAAAAATGTATTATCGGAAGTAGATGTCTCAGCAAATGCTCCCACCATTGGATAGTAGGATGATTTTGCAACATCCACCATGTTTTTTCTTATCTCTAAACCTGTTGAAGCTCTTTTTATGTCAAGATTGCCATGCAGTATGTCATCGCTTGTTAAAGAGGACTCAGAAATTTCATGTGTAGGTGTTTTAATCTCACTCACTTTTTCATTGAGTAAAAAACTAATATAGTGATAGAGAAGTTCTTCGTTAGATTTTATTTCATTGATAAGTCTTTGAACATTTCCTTTTTTAGCTTGAACCTCCAATAAGTCAACTTTTTTTGCATAACCGACTTCTATCATGTTCGCTGTCATGTTCTCGAGCGTATTAATGTTCTCTAAAATAGTGTTTAAATTTTTCTCGGAGTTTTTAAGAAGAGCCATGTCGTAAAAGCTTTTTCTTACTTGATAGATTTTTTCACTTACAACTTGCTCTTTTTCGAGTGTTTTCATCTTTGTCATAGACTGCATAATGTCAGAATAATTAGTGAGGGCAAAACCTGTAAAAAGCGGAACTTCATACTTCAGTTTGCTCTGAAAAAAGTTTCTTGCTTGGGGGTAATTTAGATTGTTTGGTGGAGTTGTATAGGCACTGGCAGGCGGTATACCTCCGTTCATTCCGGTTGCATTCATAAATTCTGCTGCTCCAAAATCACCGAAAGTAGCCTCTCTTGCTGAGAGTTTAAATCCAAAGACATTTCCTGCATCGTTAGAATTTACAAAATCTTGAATAAAATCCAATTTACCCCAATTATTGCCCGAAGCAATCTCGACATCACTCTTTGCAGCATCCACATCAAACGAGGCTGCCTTAATCTCTAGGTTTTTAGATTTTAAAATATTTATAGCATCGTCAAGCGTTAAAGAGCTAGAAGTTGTAAGCTCTGAAGCAGTTAACAATATAGAAGCACACATCATGCTGACTATTCTTTTCATCTGTTTTTCCTCATAATAGAGTTTTTAATTTAAGTTTTAATTATAACATATATTTCATTTTTGTATATGTCATAAAAGTAGATAAATAAAATAATTTAAAGTTTATGTAACTAAAGTGTAATTCAGATGTTTTAAACTTCCGCTGATATAAAAAATAAAAGGAAGTCCATAATGACATTAAGTAAAATCACAATCGCTCTTTTAGCTGCGTCTGCACTTACAATATCTTTAAGTGCTAGAGATCAAATTAAAATGGTTGGTTCATCTACTGTTTATCCATTTGCATCTTCAGTTTCTGAAGAGTTCAGTGCTACTACAAAAAATCCGACACCGGTAGTTGAGTCAACAGGTACAGGCGGAGGTATGAAACTATTTTGTGCTTCAAGTGACATGAGTTCTCCGGATATTACAAATGCTAGTAGAAGAATGAAGGATACAGAACTTAAGCTGTGTGAAACAAATGGTGTTACTGATATTACTGAAGCTATTATAGGATTTGACGGTATTGCTTTTGCTCAAAGTAAAGCAAATACACCTTTTAATGTAACAAAAAAACAGTTACTTTTAGCAGTTGCTGCTGAGGTTCCTTCTAAGGACGGTAAAACTCTAGTTGCCAATCCATATAAAAAATGGTCTGACATAGATGCTTCTTTACCAAATAGAGAGATTACAATTTATGGCCCTCCAAAATCAAGCGGTACAAGGGATGCTTTTGAAGATATGATTTTGAAAGCACAAACAGAAAAGATGGAAGTATATACTAAATTGTATGAAGCGGACAAAGTTAAAAACAAAGGCTACAAAGAGTACGGCACAATCAGAACTGACGGTGTTTATGTAGAAGCCGGTGAAAATGATAACTTAATCGTTGCAAAACTTGATAAAAACAGAGCTGCTTTCGGTGTTTTCGGATACTCGTTTTTAGAAGAAAATGCGGATAAAGTTCAGGGTTCAAATGTTGACGGCATAGCTCCAACTCCTGATAATATCTCTAGCGGAAAATATCCTGTTTCAAGAAGTTTGTTTTTCTATATCAAAAATGCTCATGAAAAAGAACTTCCATCAATCAATGAATATGTAAACTTATTTATGAGTGAAAAAATGATTGGAAAAAAAGGAATTTTAGGTGAAATCGGACTAATTCCTCTTCCTGAAGCAGAGAGAACAGCAATAAGAAGTTCAGTAGCTAAAAAAGAGAAAGTTACTCTTGAGAGTTTAGCTAAAAAATAATCTAACTGTAAAAAATTCATTCTCATCAGGGACGATGGGAATGAGAAAAACAGTTTGATATGCCACTTTTGATTGTACTTTCCTATACCTACCCTCATATAATCACCATAGAACACTATGTATTTAATCTCATCTAACCATTCTGTAATTACTTTGCAACCATTTTGTAACCAAGCAACTCTACAATTCCCAAATCAAATTACACAAGGATTAGTTTGGCAACCTTCCAATCAAAAAGCAAATATGCTCATCTTGAAGAAGATATAATCAAATATTTTCTAATACTAGCAGCAACTGTTTCTATACTTACCACATTCGGAATCCTGTTTTCTATCCTTTTTGAAGCAATAGAATTTTTTCATCTGAAAAGTTTTGTTTACTTTTTTACCGGAACAGAGTGGTCACCAGGAGTCGCAAACAGTAAGTTCGGGGCAGTTCCTATATTTGCCGGTACATTTATGATTACGGCAATCGCCATGGCGGTGGCACTTCCTATTGGTCTGGGTAGTGCAATATACATGAGTGAATATGCTACTCCAAAGGCAAGAAATATGCTTAAGCCGCTCTTGGAGATATTGGCAGGGATACCGACAGTCGTATATGGTTTCTTCGCTGCTATTACTGTTGCGCCGTTTATAGTAAAAGTAGCGGCTGCAGTTGGCATAGAAGCTTCTTTTAACAGTGCTTTGGCATCGGGTGTTGTTATGGGAATTATGATAATTCCCTACATCTCTTCACTTAGCGATGATGTGATAGGTGCAGTGCCGGATAGTCTGAGAAAGGGCACTCTAGCTCTTGGCATGACAAAAGCAGAAACTATTATGGACATAGTGATACCGTCTGCACTGCCGGGAATTATCTCTGCAACACTTCTCGGTATATCCAAAGCTTTGGGCGAGACTATGATTGTTGTTATGGCGGCAGGACTTCGCCCTAATTTATCGTGGAATATACTTGAAGATATGACAACGGTAACTGTTCGAATTGTCGATGCACTCACTGGGGATCAGGCGTTTAACTCACCTGCGGCACTCTCTGCGTTCGCATTGGGATTAGCGCTGTTTGTGGTAACTTTAATCTTAAATATTGTCTCCGTTCGATTGATACAAAAATTTAAAGAAAAATATAAAATGAGTAGTTTATAATGGATAAAAATAATATATTCTATGACCCTAGCCTGAAGAGTAGACACCTTAAATCGAAACTTTTTAAGTATTTTACTCTCTCTTCTTTAGTGATTTCTTTGGTTTTCTTGGCAATTTTTTTGCTTGACATGGTGCTAAAAGGCAGCTCCGCAATACAACAGACATATATACAGGTCGAGGTTTCATACAATCAAGCAAGCATCGATAGCTACAGAGATGCAGTGGATAGAAAATATCTGAATCTACTCAGTCGTGCAGCACTAAGGGAAATACCTAATCAAATGGAGGCAAATCCGTCTCTTATGGATACCAAACAGGTTGTCTGGATGTTGGCGGATGATCAGGTTGACATGTATATGAAAGAGTACTATTATAAAATACCTGATAGAGATATGAAAACTCTTGAAGAACTGGTAAAAAACGGCATGGTTGATAAAAGGTTTAATACAATCTTCTTTACACATGGAGACAGCAAAACACCTGAATATTCAGGGATACTGTCGGCATTCATCGGAACAATAATGACTCTCGCGGTGACCATGCTTGTTGCATTTCCAATCGGTGTGGCCACGGCTGTCTATCTTGAAGAGTTTAGTAAACAAAACTGGTGGTCAGAGTTTTTAGAAATTAATATAAACAACCTTGCAGCAATACCTTCTATTCTTTTTGGATTATTGGGTTTGGCTATCTATATAAATGTATTGGGACTTCCAAGAAGTTCGGCTCTTGTCGGCGGGCTTACTTTGGCACTGATGACTCTTCCGATTATAGTTGTGAGTTCAAGAGCTGCCCTTAGAAGTGTGCCTGCGAGCATACGACAAGCCGGATATGCACTAGGGCTTACAAAAGTTCAGGTAGTAAAAGACCATGTTATACCTTTGGCATTTCCTGGAATTATGACTGGAAATATTATCGGTTTAGCACATGCTATGGGAGAGACGGCTCCTCTTATTATTGTCGGAATGATAGCTTTTATTCCGGATAGTCCGAGTAGCGTAATGCAAGCAGCAACTGTTATGCCTGCACAGTTGTTTACATGGGCGGGAATGCCTGAACGCGCCTACATAGAAAGAACGGCTGCCGGGATACTTGTGCTTTTGAGTCTATTGATTTCACTAAATTCATTGGCAGTATATTTAAGAAAAAAATTTGAAGTTAAATGGTAAAAGGAGTAGAAACAGTGGCAAAAAATAAGGTGAAAATAGCCGTAAAAGATTTGAATCTTTGGTACGGAGATAAACATGCTCTCCATGGCTTAAATATAGAACTCTACAAAAATAAGATTACAGCTTTAATTGGACCCTCTGGATGTGGAAAATCCACATTCTTGAGATGTTTGAACCGCATGAATGACTTGATTACTTCGGTAAGAGTTGAGGGTGAAGTTGTTATTGATGGTAAAAATATATATGATAAAGATGTGGATGAGGTAAGTGTGAGAAAAAGAATCGGAATGGTGTTTCAACAGCCAAACCCTTTTCCAAAATCAATCTACGAAAATGTTGCCTATGCACCACTCAAACATGGTATTGTGAAAAAGGGTAGCAGTTGTGATGAGCTCGTTGAGCAATCTCTCAGAAGTGCAGGTATTTGGAATGAAGTTAAAGATATACTAAAGGAGCCGGGAACAGGTCTTAGCGGTGGACAGCAACAGAGGCTTTGTATTGCAAGAACTATCGCCGTGAAACCCGACGTTATACTTATGGATGAGCCGACGTCGGCACTTGACCCGATAAGTACGGAAAAGATAGAAGCTTTGATGCTGGAGCTTAAAAAAGAGTACACAATTATCACTGTGACGCATAACATGCAACAAGCTGCAAGAATAGCGGATATGACTGCCTTCTTTCATCTTGGAGATTTGATTGAGTATGATGAAACAGAGAAAATATTTATAAATCCGGCGCAGAAAAAAACAGAAGATTATATTACGGGGAGATTTGGTTAATGCTAGCAAAATATGAGAATAAATTATTAAAGATAAAAGAGTCTATTTTTGAGATAGGTACGGGGCTTATCAGTGCAAATAAGTTGATTTTAGAGGGTTTTGAGAATTGTGACATTGAGAAGTTTAATGGTGCAAAATCATATATAAAAAATATAAGCAATAAAACAAATCATATTGATAGAGATATAATCACAATACTTGCTCTTCAGTCACCTGAAGCTAGTGATTTACGATCTATGGTCTCTTATTTGAAAATTACAAACGAACTGCTCAGAGCATGTGCAAACACTCGAAATTTTATTAAAGGTTTTGTGAATGTATGCAGCGAGATTGATTTGAAAACAATTAATGATTATGCGATTCCTATGCAAAAATCAACGGTTGAAGCTTTGGAACATGCGATAGCTATGATTAATGTGGATTGTGTGGATGAGATTCAAGAGTGTTTTAACAAAGTTTTAATTGCAGAAAATAAAACAGATGAACTCTTTGAGATGATTGAAGCCAATTTGATGGAGCAATCAAAAGCAATTGAGGAATTTGGTAAGTATCATAAAATGCTCTCAGCTCTGAGAAAAAGCGAGAAGATAGCAGACCGTGCTATGAGCATTGCTTCACTTTTACTTTTTGCAAGAATTGGCGGAGAGATTCATCAACGTTAAAGAGAGGAGTAGATTATGAGCACAATTTTAGTTGTAGAAGATGAAGAGGATATTTTAGAGCTTATAGAATATACACTAAGCAAAGATAACTATGAGGTTATCGGCTGTTTAGATACTTCAAATGTTTTAAAGTTGTTAGATGAAGAGGCTGTTGACCTAATAATAATGGATAGAAACCTTCCCAACACGGAGGGAAGTGTTTTTATTCAAAGTATAAGAGCCATGGGCTATGTTCAGCCTGTCATATATCTGACTGCTAAAGACAGTGATAGCGACATACTTGAGGGGTTTGAGCGTGGTGCTGATGATTATATAACCAAACCCTTTAATCTCGAGGTATTAAGAGCCAGAGTTAAAGCCATTATGAAAAGAGCGGGTAATGATATGGAAATTATGAAAATAAGAGACATAGTCTATCAAGCATCTAATAAAAAGTTTTTTATCAATGATGAAGAGATTCATCTGACCCACTTAGAGCATGATTTATTACTAGAATTTTTTAATAATAGAAATATTCTGTTAAGCCGTGATACACTCCTTGAAAATGTTTGGCATGACAGTGTTGATTTACAGGCGAAGACAGTAAACGTTGCTATTAAAAGATTAAAAGAGAAGATAGACCCAACCGGAGAAAAAGAGTATATAAAACCGGTAAGAGGCGAGGGATATATATTCTCTTGATTTCTATAGCTGAGTCACTTTAAGCTTCTATGCGAACTTCACATAGTGTAGCAAAAGCTCTAAAGTTATACAGAAATAACTACACAGAAAAATTTGTTGTCGTTCCAGTTGTTGTTGCTGTGTTGCTATAGGCAGCTCTGATTTTATCAAATAGAGTTTTTTGCATCTCATTCGTTTGAGAAGATGGCTGTTGTATTAATTGGTCGGTTTGCTGACTTAGCAGACTGGATTCTAATGAATTTTTCTCAGCGTGATGCTTATGTTGCTGCTTTTTACTGTTTGCTTCTTTAAGTGCATTCATAAATTCATCCGAACTTATTTGCCCATTACTGTCTGCATCAATCTTGCCAAAAGCATTATCCACATTTTCACTGCTTTGACTTTTTGCCAAAATTTTAGAAGCTTCACTAAATTCTGTCTTATCAATTGTGCCGGTTTTGTTGGTATCAAGTGCAGTCATAAGCATTTGTGCAATAGCATCAAAAGCTTTACTTCCATCTGTACCTTGAGTTGCATTACCACTTGCACCGCTTTGCGATTGTACATTTCTATTGTTAGATACCTGAGATGCATAACTAGACATCATAGGATTATTGCTAACTGTCATTTTAAACTTCCTTAAAACAATTTGTGTGTTTTGCACAGATTACACAAGCAATAATAGTACCAATGATTATAAAAAAATAAAAAGTGTTGGCATGTAGAAATTTATTTTTGAACTAAATAAACTTTAGTCAATTACACTAAACTAAGTTGATATAACTTGAAGCCATTAACTTTTTTTTGCTATACTTCCTCTTCAAAATTTTTAAATAAAAAGGAAATATAAATGGCAAAACATCAGTTTCAGACGGAAGCAAATCAGATTTTAAACTTAATGATTCACTCACTTTATTCAAATAAGGAGATATTCATTCGTGAGCTTGTTTCAAATGCTTCGGATGCACTTGATAAGTTGAATATGTTGGTATTAACCGATGAGAAGTATAAAGGTGTGACTTTTGCACCCCGTATAGATATTGTGGCAAATAAAGAGGCAAAAACTCTGACTATTAAAGACAGCGGTATTGGTATGAACGAAGAGGATTTAATGAGTCATCTTGGTACTATCGCAAAGTCAGGTACAAAAGCATTTTTAGAAAATTTGACAGGGGATCAGAAAAAAGATTCTAACCTGATCGGTCAGTTCGGTGTCGGTTTTTACGCATGTTTTATGGTCGCAGATAAAGTTGAAGTTACAACTAAAAAAGCGGGTGAAGAGCAGGCTTATTTATGGACAAGCAGAGGTGACGGTGAGTTTGACATAGAAACTACGACGCAAAATGGACACGGAACTACAATTGTCATGCATCTTAAAGAGGATGAGGATGAGTTTTTAGAGTCACATAGAATAGAAACAATTATCAAAAAGTACTCGAACCATATTCCTTTTCCAATCTTTATGGATAAGGAGAAGTTTGTTCCTTCTGTAAAAGATGAAGAGGGTAAAGAGATTGAACCATCAAGAACAGATTTAGTAAATACCCAAATCAACAAAGCAAATGCACTCTGGACAATCTCTAAAAATGAGGTTACAGATGATGAGTATAAAGATTTTTACAGTTCAATCGCACACTCTTCCGAAGAGCCGCTTGCTTGGATGCACAACAAAGCGGAGGGAGCAATAGAATATACGACACTCTTTTACATTCCAAGCAGAGCACCGATGGATATTTATAGAGTGGATTATAAAACCGGTATTAAACTTTATATCAACCGTGTCTTTATTACGGATGATGAGAAGGAGTTAATGCCGACTTACCTGAGATTTTTACGCGGTGTAATCGACTCTAAAGATTTACCTCTGAATGTTTCTCGTGAAATTTTACAATCGAATGCGGTTATGGCAAAAATCAAAAATTCTTCTGTTAAAAAAGTGCTCTCGGAACTGGCAAAAATAGCTAAAAACGATGCAGAAAAATACAGTAAGTTTTATACTGAATTTGGCAATGTGTTAAAAGAGGGACTCTATAACGACTTCTCAAACCGTGAGAAAATTTTAGAGTTAATGCTTTTTAATACACTTAAATCAACTGAAAAAACAAACATCGAAGAGTTCGTAAAAAATGTAGATGCAGATAAAAAAGAGATTTACTACATTACAGGTAAAACATCTTTGGCGATGCTCAAAAACTCTCCTGCGCTAGAGAGATTTAAAGCGCGCGGTATTGATGTTTTGGTTCTCAATGAAGAGATTGATACAATCATCTTCCCGATGGTGAATGAGTATAAAGAGTACAAGCTTATTCCTGTTGCCGATGCGAAGTTTGAAGAAACGGAAGAAGAGAAAAAAGCTGAGGAGGAAGTTGCAAAAACTTATGAAGGTTTGGCAAAAGAGTTCAAGGATGCACTGGGTGAGAGCGTAAAATCAGTTGAGACTACTTTTGATTTAACTGACTCGCCGGTGGCTATAAAAATAAACAAAGAAGATCCGTCGTACATGATGGCTCAGATGATGAAGCAGATGGGACAAGGCGGTGATGTGCCTGCTCCGGCTCCGATTTTATTGATAAATCCTAAACATGAACTTATTATGAAGTTGAAAGATTCTGTGGATCAAAACCTTGTAAACGATGCGGCACATGTTTTGCTAGACCAGGCAAAACTTTTTGACGGTCAAGAACTCGGAGATACTGCAGATTTTATTGCAAGACTCAATAGAATTATCACAAAAGCTCTCGAATAACTAATCTCAGCCACTTTTGTAAAAAAAAAATGTTTAAAGCCTTCCGAATCTCGAAAAACAAAGTTTTTCGTAGCTTTAGGGGGTTGTAGGGACAATTTGTCCCTGCCACTAAAACGGACGCGTTCGAACATCGGATATCAGCGTTCTAGTCTTTCTTGTACAGCTTTGGAGATAGCATCTAACTGGCTTTTTGGCTTAAGCACACCCTCTTCTTTTTGAAGTGGCAGTGAAAAAGCCAACAAGATAAATATAAATGAAAAAACTATACCCCCAAGTAAGCTAAGAACTAATTTGAGTTTAAAATCATTCATAACACATCCCAAAAATTTATTAATATTATTATACATAAGAATCTTTAAAACTATTGTTTTAGTCATTATTTATTAATAATTTTAAATATTCCAACAAACCAATCTTAAATTGTGTACAAATTCTATTTGCAGCACATTAAAATGTTTTATGATACAATAAATCGAAATAAATATTATTTAATAGAGTGTTGAATCTGAAGTTGGGAGCATGCGGTGCCTTTAAGTAAAGAGTTAAAATTACATGATAATGTAGAAGAATATCTTTTAAAATATGCAAAAAAATACAGCGTATTATATGTTGATGATGATAAACCGTACAGAGAACTTATGAAAGACATATTGGACATGTTCTTTGATACCGTAATAATCGCAGAAAATGGTGCTGAAGCTTTAAAATTATATAAAGAATTTACTCCAAATATAGTGATTACAGATATTGTTATGCCTAAACTCAATGGATTGCAACTTGCAGAAGAGATACAAAAAATAAATACAGAAGTCGGTTTTATAATTTTAACCGGCTTTATAGAAAATGCACATCTTTTAAAAGCGTTAGAATTGGGAATAGATAAATATTTAATTAAACCGATTGATAAAGAAAAGTTTTTTGCACGCTTGTACGAAGCTATCTTTGACTTGGAATTTATAAATCGTTTTGATATGATGCAGGAAGAGATGGAATTGCTGAATCTCGCATTAGAACTGTCACCTGTCTTTACTTTACTAGAAACAGACGGAAAAATCAGATATATAAATAACTCATTTTTAGATTTTTTAGGTTATGAAAGTATCGAAGCATGCATAAAAATAAATGAAAATTTCTATACTTTTATAAAAAATGAGACGGCAAATATGGTCTATAAAGATTATGAAGAGTACAAGCGTGACGCTCTAAACTTTGAAGATAATAGCAAGAAAGTGTATTTAAAAGATAAAAACAATGCCCTTAAGGCTTTTCAATTAACAAATAAGTTTTACCCAAATATTAATACACTTGTTTCCGTATTCACAGATATAAACAGTTTAGATAAAAATTCTAGAGAGTTGAAGAAATTATCCGAAATTGATACGCTTACTAACTTATACAATAAATATAAATTTGATAATTATCTGAATGAAACATTCAAAAATTTTCTAAATAAAAAGTATCAAAATGTCTCTTTGGTTATGATAGGCATTGATAATTTAAGCGGAATTAAGAACCTTTATGGGAACCAAGTGAGAGATAAAGTTATTCGTTCTGTTGCAAATTTTATTAAAAAGAATCTTCAAAATAACGTGTTTTTAGCACGCTACGGGGGTGAAGAGTTTGCAATTATTTATAAGGATATGAATTTGGAGAGTGCTTTTAAGGAATCAGATTCTTTAAGAGTATCAATAAATAGAGAGTATAAATCTAAGTTAACATGCTCTTTTGGTGTAACAGAATTTATGTACAGCGATACCGTAGAAAATATATTATTTAGAGCAAACGATGCTATTTTGAAAGCAAAAAAAGGTGGGAAAAATTTAGTAATGATTTCTGTTTAATATAATGATTCTATCAGGAGCAAAAAGTGTTAGAGATGCATAAAAAATTAAGTAGTGTTACAAAAAACATTTCTGTCTTATATGTTGAAGATGAAAAAGATACGAGGGAGCAGTATTCGAATATATTTCAACTTTTGTATAAAGAGGTTAAATCTGTAGAAAATGGTGAAGCAGCTTTAGCGGAGTACAGTCTAAAAAAATATGATCTGATAATTACAGATTTAACAATGCCCAAAATGAACGGCGTTGATTTAATCAGCGAAATACTAAAAATGAATCCTACCCAACATATTGTTATTATGACTGCTCATAATACAAGCGAAAACTTAAGAAACTCCATAGAATTTCAGGTGGATGGAATACTACTAAAACCTGTTGTTATGGATAAACTATTCCAAATGCTTTATAAAGTAAGCCATTTAATAGATATGGATAAAAAAGATGATGGAGAGAATGAAAAAGATAAAAAGCTTACAGATTTACTAGAAAACAGCAATCAAGCACTTTTTTTAGTAGTTGTAGATAAGTTTGATGACATTATTAAGCGATTCGGCAGTGAAACAAGAAAGTATATTATGGAATCGGTCAAAGAACACCTATCAAACTTCGGCGTAGAAGATGAGAATATAGTAGAGCTCTATAATGATGTTGTTATATGTGGTGTAAATAAACGCCATTTAGACAAGACGCTTGAAGCGGTACAAGCTTTTTCTGACCATAATAACAATTTAATAATCAGATTTAATGATTTGAAAATATATATAACACTCTCTTATGGCGTAATATTAATCAAAGAGAGCAGTAGTCTCACTAATCTCAGTGAGGAATTTTTACTTCATGTCGACTCTATTGTTAATAATATAAGAAGTGATGAAAATAGTCATCTGGTTGTTAAAATGGATGTGGACATGGAAGAGGCTCAAAAAAATAATGCTCTAACATGGCTGGGAATAACGCTTGAAGCATTGAAGCAAAAAACAATAGTACCGTTCTATCAGCCTATTGTAGATATTAATACGAAGGAAATATTTTCGTATGAAGTTTTTGCGAGAATTAAACAGGGAAATAAGTACATACTGCCGGAATTTTTTATTGATTTAAGTGAAAAAGCCGGAATACTCGAAGAGATATCACAAAGTGTATTTAAGCAGAGTTTCGAGATATTGGCTCCAACTGAATTCCCTTTTCATATAAATGTTTCAGATGCTGAGTGGAGAAATAGTGCCATGAAAGATTATCTTGTCTATTTATGTAGTCAATATAAAGTTCAATGCAATAGAGTTATTCTCGATATTGTGAATTATGAGCTATTAAAACCATCGAGTCATGTAGTAAAATCTTTAGTAACATTAAAGGAGTTTGGCTTTAGAATAGGACTCAAGGGGTTTGCAACCAGCAATATAAATATAGAGTTGCTATCTATACTGCAGCCCGAATATATTAAAATAAACCAAGTTTTATTGCAAAAATCTTTGACAGACGCAAATATGAAAAAGTTTTTATCTTTTATATTGGACTATACAAAGAATGAAAATATTAAAAGCATTTTAGTCGGTGTTGAAACCGCAGAGATGTTAGAAGAGGGTAAAAGTTTAGGCATTCAATATGCTCAGGGCTATTTTATAAAAGAACCATTAAATGTACTCTGAAATGTTTATTGAGATTGGTTGTTGGAGTTTAGAATGGATAAGCTAAAAGAAATAATTGAATGTGCAGAAGATATAACTGTACTCTATGTCGAAGATGATGATGATGCCAGACAAGAGCTGAGCGGGCTTCTGGGTATATTCTTTAAAAATATAATTGTGGCTAAAAATGGCAAAGAGGGTCTGGAGAGTTTTAAAAACAGTGATATTGACCTTGTAATAAGTGATATTACTATGCCTGTTATGAATGGTTTGGAGATGATGCACCATTTGAGGTCGCAAGAAAAAGAGTTTAAAGCAATTTTCATAACAGCCAGTTCCGGCAAAGATATTTTGTTAGACTCTATTGAATTAAATATTGATGGGTATATATTAAAACCAATCAGTCAAGTGCAACTAATAACAGTTTTGTCTAAAATCATAAATGTAATACACTCCGAGAAGGTTAAACAAAATTTTGATGCTCAGCTGCAAATTGAATTAAAAAAACAGAAAGCAACTATTGAAAAACAGTCAAATATATTAATTGAAATGCTTCAAAAAGATTCTATGACAAATCTTTACAATTTTGAAAAATTAAAAATAGATTATGTGAATTTTACTAAAAAACCAACTTTAATGTTGGTCAATATCGATAATTTTAATTTTATAAACTTGACACACAGTTATAAAACAGGTGATGAGATTATAAAACAGGTTGCACACTTTTTAAAAACTTTTTCTACGGATGAAATCATAATATATAAACTTTATGGCGATGAATTTATGATGATATTGGAGAACATTGAGAAAATAGAAGAGGCTTTAGCTTTAGCAGAAAATATTAAGAGTGAATTTGACAAATATAACTATTTTGTTGATGATGAAGAGTTTAACCTAAGTGCGTCGATAGCAATACTTGAGTGCTTGGACGAAGACGAGGCTCTTCCATACAATAAAGTAAAACTGGCTCTTCAAAATGGCAGAAACAGTCATAAAAATTCTATATCAGTTTATAGAGAGGACATGTCACTCATTGAGAAGCAAAAAGAGCTTTTAAAGTGGGCAAAAAAGACCAAAGATGCAATCAAAGAGGACCGTTTAAAAGCATATTATCAGCCTATGTATGAGTTTAAAGAGGAAAAGATAACAAAATATGAGGCTCTTGCAAGGATAGTTGAAGGCAATGAAACTATAACACCTTTTTATTTTTTAAATAGTGCCAAACTCTCAGGACTCCTTCCAGCACTTACAAAAAGCATCGTCAATCAAACATTTGAGCTCTTTAAAGATTTTAAAGAGCTCTCTTTTAGCATAAATATTACAGATGAAGATTTAAAAGATGGAAATTTTTTTGAGGCACTCCTCGCTTTATGTGATAGGTACGAAATAAATCCATCAAATATTACACTAGAGATACTTGAAAATATTAATGACAGTGATGTTGAGAATGTTACGCTTAAGCTAGGAAAAATTAGAGATGCAGGCTTTTTACTGGCTCTTGATGATTTTGGTGCACAAAATTCAAATTTTACACGTATTCAGAATCTAAATGTAGATATTATCAAAATTGATGGACTCTTTATAAAAGATTTAGATACAAATCTTAATTCAAAGCATATTGTTGAGACTATCATATATCTTGCTAAAAAAACAAATAAGAAAACTGTTGCGGAGTTTGTTCACTCACAGGCAATTTTTGATCTTGTCAGGGAACTTGGTGTTGATTATGCTCAGGGATACTATGTAGGAAAACCCTTGCCGGAGGTGGTTTAAATGTCGGATTATAATAAAAAAGATGAAGAGTGCGATTTCTTACAAACTTTGTCAAATGTGGGTGATATTCATTATTTTATATATGATAAAGCGCAGCAAAAATATAAAGTGAGTCAATCGCTCTCGGACATGCTAGAGATACCTATTGATGGGGATATGAAAAATATTAAAGTTTTAAATTATATTGATAAAGCATGTTATATTAAGCTGTTAGAGAGCCTCAATAAGAGTAATGATAAGTTTGAGCTAACTGTGGATTACAAGAATAAAAAAATCTTCTTTGTTGTTCAAAGTTACCAAGTAAATATTGAAAACTCTTCAAAGTATTTTTATATATTTATTGATATTACTGCTATAAAAGAGATCGAAAGAGAGTCTAAACAGAGAGATACCCTAATGTTTCAACAGGCGAAAATGGCTCAAATGGGTGAGATGATCAGTATGATAGCACACCAGTGGAGACAGCCAATAAATGCGATTAGTGCATCGTCTATAAAGCTTTCCCTTTCAAATACGTTGGGAAGGCTCACTTCAGATGGGATAGAAGAACATTCTGGATTCGTTCAAAATCAGTGTCAAAAGATGTCCAATGTCATAGACTCTTTTCTGAGCTACTCAAGTAATCGCAGTGAAGAGAAAAATTTTCATATACGGGATGTTATCAAAACTATACATGACTTTGTATCTGTTCAATATTCTGCACATAATATAAAGATAATTATAGAGATTAATGACGCATTGGATGATATGGTATTTGGCAGAGAGGATATGTTGGAACAGGTTTTACTCAATCTGCTGTCCAACGCAAAAGATGCTTTTGATATATCAACTCTAGAAACTGAGAAGAGCATCTGTATAAGATATATAAACCCAAAAGAGATCGTAATTGAAGATAATGCAGGTGGGATCGATGATTCAGTTTTAGATAAACTTTTTGTTCCCTATTTTACAACCAAAGTAAAGGGGAAAGGTACAGGATTAGGGTTATACATGGGTAAAAGAATTATGAATGAACATTTTAACGGTGATTTAAGATACAAAAAAATTGGAAATAATAGTTTTTTCACCATAACTCTTTGAAGCAAAAGATGCATAAGATAATATACTTTTTTCTTTTATACTCTTTGTTTGCAAACTTTTTGGATGCAGAGGAGCCGACAATGGCTATTTTGAAGAGTATTAGTACAAATTCAAAGCAAAATTTCAACATACAAAACTATGATTTCTATTGTGAACCTTATGGAGTCGTAAGCCTAGAAAAGATGCATGACAACTCTGGAAACGGTTCAAAATGCAGAGAGAGTATTGATGGCTTTTATAAAAAACATCCAGATCTAAAATATTTTACGCAAGGAATTTTAAAACCAGAGCAGATGTACCATATAGAGTTTAAAGAGAAGATGTGCGTAATATACGCAAGAGGGCAAAAAAGTCTCTCTGAACTTTTACTTGAAAACGGTTTGGCGGTAAACAAACGCACCTTTAACGATGAAGAGTTTAACTTTATCTTTAAAAAAGCAGAAACTAATGCAAAGCTTCTGAAGAGAGGCTCGTGGAGTGAAGAAATAGATAAAGAGTGTGCGATAGAGCTTAGTAAAGATTAGTCGTTTGAGTGCGTCATATAGACCCAAAACTCTTTATGTGTGTAACCTTTGTTTAAAAAGTATATTTGAAGAATCACAACCCTGTAGAGAGTTATTAACATCTTTGCAAAGGGTATAAAAAGACTTAGACTCACGAAGAGTGACTGCTCTTTGTTGCCTTTTGACTCTATCATCTCTTGTATGCCGATATTTTTGCTGAGGTAAACACCAAAAAGTATAGAAAACAAAAAGTTAAGTAAAAGTCCAAAAATTATATATGCTGCAAAATCTTGTTCGTACATTCCGGCTATCATTTTTTTATTAATCCTTGATTGTAATAATTTGAAATTCTATCAAAAAGTTACTTTTATAACAATTTTATTCATACGACTTAATTCTGTTTTTTGTAAAAAAAGTTCCAAATGGAATAAGAGAAGCTACGAAAAACAGTACGCTCTCTTTAAGTGACCAGTTCGTTTTTTTCCAAGCTTCAACCAATAATATACAGAAAATTATGAAAAGTATTCCATGCGTCATACCGACAATTTTTACGGCAAGCGGATATCCAAACATATACTTTAGAGGCATAGCGATAAAAAGAAGGATAAGATAGGAATAACCCTCTATAGAGTTGATGAGTCCAAATTTTTTAACAATTTCATTGAGCATATTTGCTTTTCCTGTAAATAAATTTTGTGAAAGTCTATCATTAATTTCACAATCAAAAAGTAATAGCGCAATAAGATTTGTATATAAGTAAAAATATATGAATTATTTAAACATCTACAATGCCTCCCTATACTATACTTAGCCCCATTAAAATAAGTCAATAAGTAAAAGGTGAATATATGGAAGCTCCTCTTTTGGCAGCAGATGCTAAGTTTATATTTTATGGAATGGGAATGGCATTTTTGTTGTTAGCTGTTATGAAAATTAAGTCGGCTCTTGTGCGCAAATTTTTCTCTAAACCTATTTCAGAGAAAGAGAGTGTTTCAATACCTATTGAAGATACTCAAAAAGATAATAAAAAAGTTGTAGCGGCAATAACAGCAGCCATAATTCACCATAGAAAAGGAAAATAGGTATGGCTAAAAAATTTATAGATGTTATGGATACGACTTTTAGAGATGGCTTTCAGTCCGTTTTTGGCGGTCGTGTCCTTATGGACGATTTTTTTCCGGCAGTTGAAGCTGCAAAACATGCCGGCATAACCCACTTTGAATTTGGCGGCGGAGCGAGATTTCAGTCCTTATACTTCTACTTAAATGAAGATGCTTTTACTATGATGGATAAATTTCGTTCTATTGTAGGGGCAGAGGCAAACCTACAAACTCTTGCCCGTGGGGTAAATACGGTAATGCTTGACACTGGCAGCAGAGATTTGATAGACCTGCATGCGAAGATGTTTAAGAAGCATGGCACGACGACAATTAGAAATTTTGATGCACTCAATGATGTTGAAAATTTAAAGTACTCAGGCGAGAGAATTGTGCATCATGGTTTAAAACATGAAATAGTTATAACCATGATGGATTTGCCTTCAGGATGTTTTGGTGCGCATGATGTTGCATTTTATGAAAAAACCCTCAGAGAGATTTTAGAGAGTGGAATTCCATATAGCAGCATCTGTTTTAAAGATGCTTCAGGTACATCAAGCCCGCATAAGGTTTATGAGACTATAAAAATGGCTAGGAAATTGGTTCCTGAGGGAACACATCTGAGACTTCATACGCATGAAACTGCAGGTGTTTCCGTATCTGCGTATTTAGCAGCTCTTGAGGGGGGTGTTGATGGGATAGACATGGCAGCAGCACCTGTATCAGGCGGAACTTCTCAGCCGGATATACTTACTATGATGCATGCAACCAAAGGTATGAATTATGACCTTGGCGGATTAGAGATAGATAAAA
This sequence comes from Sulfurimonas sp., assembly GCA_041662325.1. Classification (GTDB taxonomy): domain Bacteria; phylum Campylobacterota; class Campylobacteria; order Campylobacterales; family Sulfurimonadaceae; genus Sulfurimonas. Next base: position 561,975 of record JBAZSU010000001.1, read on the forward strand.
TTTTAGCCTATGAAAAAGTTCTTCATGGTTGCCTTGAAGATTACTTTATGCCGCCGGAAGCCACTATGGTTTCACCTCTGATTCCATTTTCACCCATGCCCGGTGGCGCGTTAACCGTAAACACTCAGATGATGCGAGATAACGGCATTTTAGATAGATTTCCTGAAGTAATTGAGGCTATGAGTGAGGTTGTACGAAAAGGTGGGTATGGGACAAGTGTTACTCCTGTTTCTCAATTTTATTTTCAACAAGCACTTAACAATGTAATGCAGGGTCCATGGAATGCAATCGCTCCAGGGTATGGCAAAATGGTTCTTGGGTATTTTGGTAAAACACCGGTAGCACCAGATTCGGAGATAATGAAAATTGCTTCGCAAAAGCTAAATTTGGAACCGACTACAGAGAAAGTTCTTGATTTAACGGATGCTGATGAGACAAAATCTTTGGCTTACTGGAGCAAAAAATTAGAAGAAGAGGGGATTGCAACAACCGAAGAGAATGTTTTTATAGCTGCGGCATGCGGAGATAAAGGCATCACATTTCTCAAGGGTGAATCAAAAGTGAGTGTTCGAAAAATATCACAAATGAAAAAAGAGGAAGGAAGTCAGAATATGGGTAGCGGAAATTATACGGTCATAGTGGATGGTCAAAAATTTAGTGTTCAAGTTGCAGAGGGTGATGCGAATATCCAGATAACAGCAGTAGAAACAGCAGCTGCTCCAGAAGTTGTAGATAACAGTTCTTCTATTAAATCACTTTTGCCGGGAAGTGTATGGAAAATAGTTGCAAACCCGCATCAAAGTGTAAAAGAGGGTGATGTCATAATGATTTTAGAATCTATGAAAATGGAGATTGATGTTGTAGCTCCTCGCGATGGAGTCATAAAGTCGATTAATGTCTCGACCAATGATAAAGTGATAGAGGGTCAGGTTATAGCGGTACTAGGAGAAGTGTAATTATGGCAAACTGACTTAAGTTTGCCTTTCTCTAATTTATTTCGCACCCATAACAGAGACAATTAGAGGTATGATATTATGACTTTTCGTTTTTTCTATGAAGCCGTTTGCACCTAGTGATTCAGCTTCTCTTCTGTTGTTTTCACCTGTCATTGAACTATTTACGATGATTGGAATTTTGTTAAAAAGAGGATTAGCTTTTAATATTTGTATGACCGTAAAACCGGACATCTCAGGCATCTCAATATCTGTGATAATAGCCGGAATCTCAGACATAGCATCTTTGCCAAGAGTTGTAATATAATCAACAAGTTTTTTGCCATTATCAAAGAGTTTAATATCTATTTTTGCATGTTGAAATATTTGAATTAGAGCTCTTTGTGCTGTTTTTGAATCCTCTGCTATTAAAACCGTTCCGTTTTTCAGTTTTTCAGGTATATCTAAACCTTTTAAATTTTCTGCATCGGATGTTACATCAACCAGAGCCTGAGGAATTACATCTGCTAGAAGCTTTTCATAGTCAAGAATTAGACATAAACTTCCGTCTTCAAGTCTTGTATCATTCATAACGAGACCGTCGCTTTTGAGTCTATAGCTATCCGGAGCATGCATTTCGTTCCAATTTTTCTTGATAACTCTGTACGCCGACATAATTCTTAATCCTATGATAACACCGTTAAAATCACAAACTAGTATATTTGAAATCTTGATTTCATCTTTTGTTAATGGTGAACTCAGCCATGCAGGAAGGTTTAAGATAGGAATTTGTAATCCACGAAGTATAATTGTGCCTTCAAGCAGATGATGCGATGAGGGTATTTGTGTTAGATAGTGGTTTCTTGACTCAACTACTTCTCTTGTTTTAAAAACATTTATCGCATAATAAGCAGACTCAGGACTATTATTAATTCTAAAAACTAATAATTGAAGTTCATTATTTTTTGCCAAATTCGTAGAAGCATCAACATTATCTAAAACAGACATAGGTACCCTTTGTGTAAAAGTTTATTATGGTATCTAAAATAAAATGAAATTATGCTTGATTGTTAAGTGTAGCATTGGTAAAATAGCCGCATTTTTACAAAAGGTATTTCGTGATAAATTTTTTTAATTATGACAACGTTTCACTTCCTAAAATTTGTTCAAGTAGAATTAAAAAGTGAATGATCTTACAGCATGTCCGCTTGATTGTTATGATGCATGCGGAGTTATTTATGAAAATGGAAAATTAAAAGCTTTCAAATCAGAACATACTCAAGGGTTTTTATGTCCGCATCTCAACCACTATGGGAAATATGAACAGATTTCTCAACCGAGGTACATGGGTCAAGAGATTACTTTAGGCGAAGCACTTACTAAACTTAAAGAGATTTTAGCAGCAACAGAGAGAGATGAGATTTTGCACTACCGAGGCTTTGGAAATTTTGGATTGATGCAGGGTGTTACCGATCATTTTTTTGCTTCACATGGTGTAATTCTGACGGATGGAAGTTTATGTGATAGTGCGGGAGAAGCTGGAATAGTTGCCGGCAGAGGAAGCAATAAAAACATGTCTCTCTCCGAGATAGCAAAATCTGAGGTAGTGTTGTTTTGGGGAAGAAACCCACATGTTACAAACAGTCATCTTTTGCCGCTTCTTCAAAATAAAACCATCATCGTAATTGATCCTGTAAAAACAAAAATAGCTAAAATGGCAGAGCTTTATGTTCAGATAAAACCGCATTCAGACATCTCTCTCGCCATGCTCCTATGCCGATTTTTGCACATAGAAAACGGGTGCAATACAAAGTTTTTGGAGGAGTATGCCCCGGAGTTTGAAGAGTATTATGAACTCACTCAGGGTGTTAGAATTAAGGCAACACTCGAAGAGATAGATGTGACACTAGGTCAAATTGGAAAAATATTAGAGCTTGTAAAAAATAAAAAAGTTGCAATCGTTTGCGGTGTAGGAATCCAAAAATATAGTGACGGAGCCGATGTTCTAAGAGCCATAGACGCATTTGCAGTTATGCTGGGACTCTTTGGCAAAGAGGGATGCGGAGTGGCATATCTTGGTAACTCAAAAGAGGGTATATCCTCTCCTTTTAATACAAAAGCAAAAAGAGTTTCAAAGGTCAATACTGAGTTTGACAACTACAAAACTGTTTTTATACAGGGCTCAAATCCACTCTCTCAAATGCCAAATTCACTTCGGGTAAAAGAGTCCATCTCTAAAGTCGAAAATATAGTTTATTTTGGGCTCTACGAAAATGAGACAAGCGAAGTCGCGCATCTAATAATTCCGGCTAAAAGTTTTTTACATAAAAATGACATTAGAACTTCATACTCTCACAACGCTCTAATGAAGATGAACAAAGTCGGTGAATCAGATAGCGGCATAAGTGAATATGATTTGAGCTCCTATTTATGCAGAGAATTCGGCATTGAGATAGAAAGTGAGGAGTTTTATTTAAGCCATTTTGCAAGTTTTGGAATCCAAAAAATAGATGGCACATGTGTCGTTGGTAACAGAGAAGAAATTCCATACAAAAATGGTTTCGATACAAAAACAAAAGAGTTTCAATTTTTGGAAGAGTTGGATATGCAACCTACTAAAGGCGATACACTCTTTTTAATCACTCCAAAAAGTAGCAGAAGTCTCAATTCACAATTTAAAAGAGAGGAGAGCGTTTACCTTCACCCGGCACTGGGATTTAATGAAAATGAAGAGGTAATAATTAGCTCGACATGTGGAAGTGTAAAGTTAAAAGTAAAAAACTGCAATGACGTGAGAGAAGACACTGTTTTGATTTTCAGCGGTACAAAAGGGGTAAATAATCTCACCAGTTCTAAACACTCGCTTGAGGGAAAAAATGCGATTTATCAGGAAGAAAAAGTGAAAGTTAGAAGAGGTTGAAAACATTGTAATCGACCTCACACACTTTTCAAACACTTTATAATTCTCGAAAAACAAAGTTTTACTAAAGAAACATTTTCTCTTTGCGAAAAGCGCTTCACTTGTTTTCGTAGCTTCAGGGGGTTGTAGGGACAAATGTTCCTGCCACTAAAACGGACGCGTCCGTTTTAGTGCGTAACATCAATTAATATCGAGTTAGTCTTGAAACTATATCGTTGATGCTGTCTGAAAAAAGCGAGTGTAAAAATGGCTCTAAATCTTTTGATTCATACGATTTTACAATCCACTTTCCACCTTTTTGTCTGAAGTTCTGAGTGATAACTTCGCCGTCTCTTTTGATAATAACTTCGATTTCTATCTCACCGACAAGGTTTTTATCAAAGCTTTTGTCACTATAGATGATTTCGATGTTTCTGATATAAACTTCCATAATTAAAGATGCGTTTTCCGCACTCACATCTGTGTTAAATCCAGCAATGTTGAGCGCATACCCAAGACCCTCTTTGTATTTAGCAGGGAAATTAACGTCACTGTAAAGTCTTGCAATTTTTTGGCCATCATCCATTACGTAGCCGATTCCTCGTTTATCTTTTCTCATATCTTTTATTACGCTGACATAAACACTTTTCTTATCTGCTGAAACAGCTCCGGCGTAATCAGCTTTATACGATGGAAGATTTAAAGCTTCGTTTTTATAAGTACAGCCTCCCATTAACAGTGCAATAATAACTACATAAAATAGATTTTTCACGATAAAACTCCTTTTTAAAAATTAGCAAGATTATACATAATAGATGCTTAATAAAATGAGGGCAGAATAAGTAGATTTTTATTTTTTGGATATAATTTTGTAAAAAATATTAGGTAAATATGATGAACACAAAAGAGTTAGATACAAAATATGTTTTGCCTACATACGCTAGAGCGGATGTGGAGTTTGTAAGCGGTGATAATGCGAGATTAGTTGATAGTAATGGTAAAAAATATATAGATTTTACTTCAGGCATTGCAGTTTGCAGTGTTGGTCACGCGAACAAAAGGGTCAATGACGCTATTTGTAAGCAGATATCAAATATTACGCATATCTCAAACCTTTACTACATGGCTCCACAGGCAAAAGCTGCTCAAAAAATTGTTGAAGCAAGCGGTTATGACATGAAATGTTTTTTTGGAAACAGCGGTGCCGAAGCGAATGAGGGTGCAATTAAAATTGCTAGAAAATTTGGCGAAAAAGACGGTGAAGTTAAAAGATACAAAATCATCACTCTGCAGCACTCTTTCCATGGCAGAACAATCACAACCGTAAAAGCAACCGGACAGGCATCTATGCACAACTACTTTGGACCATTTCCTGACGGTTTTGTTTATGCAGACAATATTTCTCAAATTGAGAGTTTGCTTGATAACCACACATGTGCCGTTATGATAGAACTTGTTCAAGGCGAGGGCGGAGTGCAGCCGCTTGATAAGCAGGCTGTTCAAGAGTTGTCAAAGCTTTTGAAATCTAAAAATATTCTGCTTATTGTGGATGAAGTGCAAACCGGTGTTTACAGAATGGGCGAATTCTTGGCTTCAAACTTTTATGAAATTACACCGGATGTCATTACTCTTGCAAAAGGTCTCGGCGGCGGAGTACCGATAGGCGTTGTCATGACAGGCTTAAAAGATATTTTCAATGCAGGCGACCATGGTTCAACCTTTGGCGGAAATTATCTCAGTGCGACCGCGGCATGTGAAGTTGTGGATATTCTGAGCGAGATGCATACAAGTGGTGCATTGGCAAAAAATATAGACTATTTTGACAGTGCATTAGAAAAATTTTACAATGCGCATAAAGATATTTTTACATCCAAAGTAGGTATCGGAATGATGTGCGGATTACGTGTTAAAGATGCAAAAACTTTAGCAGACCTTATTACACATGCAAGAGCAGAGGGTGTTATGGTTTTAAGAGCAGGAAGGGATACGTTGAGACTTCTACCTGCTCTAACAATTACAAAAGAGGAGATAGACGAGGGCTTTATCTCTCTTGAACGCGCTGTCTCTGCTTTGTAGTCAATGAGCCATTTTAGTAAATGAAAGAGAGTAATATGCCCAGTCGTAAATTTAGCGAGTACATGAGCGAGTGGCTCTATGGCGAAAATGGCTACTATGCAAGCTACAAAAACATTGGTAAAGAGGGCGACTTTTTTACCTCTGTAAGTACGAGCAAATTCTTTGGCGGAACTATCGCAAAGCATATAATTTCTTTGGTAGATGAGGGATTTTTAAAAAGTGATGGAGTAATCTGTGAAATCGGCGCACATCACGGCTACTTTTTAGCGGATGTTTGCGAGTTTATCTACACTCTTAGACCAAAACTTCTTAAATCACTTAAATTTGTAATTATTGAGAGATTTGATGCACTTCAAGAGTTTCAAAAAAATTATTTTAAAGAGTCTTTCGGCGGTGCTGTGACACTTATTCACTATAAATCTTTAAACGAGTTTAAGTGTGAAAACGCTTTTTTTATTGCAAATGAAATTTTCGATGCATTCCCTTGTGAGCTCTATTTTAAGGGCAAAACTGCAAGAGTGGATGGGCATGCCATAGAATTTGATATCGATGATGCATGGGTGACACAAAAGGCAAAAAAATATCATAAAGACAGAGGCGAAATAGCGCGCGGTTATGAGGAGTTCGCGTCAGAGATGGCCCTTGCATGTGAAAAGTTTGAGTTTATAAGTTTTGACTACGGTGAGATGCAGGCGAGACCGGATTTCTCTATAAGAGTTTACGAAAAACACAAAGTAATCCCGTTTTTTGATGAAGAGATAAAAAGAGAAGAGCTCTTTGCAAAATCTGACATAACTTATGATGTGACATTTGCGCATGTAAAAGATGCCTATGCAGAAGCTGGAGTAGAGTTTATAGAACTAAAAACCCAAATGGTAGCACTTGTAGACATGGGTATTTTAGAGCTTTTAGAGATGTTAAAAGAGCATGTGGAAGAAAAAATATATAAGCAAGAGTTAGAAAAGGTGAAAATGCTGATACTGCCAAACTTCTTGGGAGAGCGTTTCAAGATGATAAAATTTAGAAAGAATAAATCATAAATCCTTGTAAACTACCTATAAAGCCTTTTTTCTAGAGGCTAAAAATTCTATTTATAATTTTGACACTTCATCTTAGCTATACCAAAGTATATTCAGTCATTTGAAATGAGTCATATAAAAATTTATAGACAAAATTTAGATACTAGAAGTATTTACTTTTGGCTAAAAGGATTATGCTGGCTATACTGTAACTCTTATTTAGCTACTTTTAAACCTAGTGTAGATTGCAAACTTCAAATTCGTATTCTAAAAGGCTACAAATCCAAACATTATATTTAGAATGATTTTTTTAACTAGATTAAAATAATAAAATATTTTATTTTTTTGTTATTTTTTGATAGTATACATATTAAGTAATTATATTTAATAAGGGGTGTGTATTATGATGTTTCTCTCTATTAATGTAATCATTAAAAAATAAAAGGAGACAAAACCATGAATAAATGGATACTTATCTTATTCCTCACTCTATCACTCTCTGGAAATGATTTTAAAGAAGGAGTTTGTGAATACAACAAAGGCAATAATACTGTAGCAGCACAACTTTTCAAAAAAGCTTGTGATGGCGGGCTTACTGAGAGTTGTAATAATCTTGGGAATATGTATGACTATGGCGCTGGTGTTAAACAAGATAAATTTAAAGCAGTAAAACTCTACAAAATTGCTTGTGATGGTGGAATTGCTAACGGTTGTTCTAATCTTGGATTAATGTATGCTAATGGAGAGGGCGTCAAACAAGATAAAGTTAAAGCAGCAGAACTTTTAATAAAAGCATGTGACGGCGGAAGTATAGGGAGTTGTGAATATGTTGGATTTATGTATGTCAATGGAGAGTGTGTAAAACAAGATAAAGTTAAAGCGGCAGAACTCTTGAAAAAAGCATGTGATGGTGGAATTGCTAATGGTTGTTCTAATCTTGGATTAATGTATGCCAATGGAGAGGGCGTTAAACAAGATAAAGTTAAAGCAGCAGAACTTTTGGAAAAAGCTTGCAATGGTGGAGATACCGTGGGTTGTTTTAATCTTGGATTGACGTACGCCAATGGAGAGGGTGTCAAACAAAATAAAAAAATAGCCAAAGAGCTTTTTGCTAAAGCTTGTTATGGTGGAAGTGTAGGGAGTTGTAAAATTTATAAAATACTAAATGAGCAAGGATTTTAAAATTTATTATATTGCAGAGTCTAAAATGATAAATTTTAGGCAAAACAAATCATAAAGCTTGTTAGAAGTACTGTAGTTAAAAACTAATTTTTAAATTACAGTCTTTCTTAAGCTTATACATAGTTTTTTTAGTGGATAATGCTACTCAATCTAGAACAGGGGGGGGAGCATCCATGAGAGAAAACGAAATTATTGTGAGTCGTATCCTATCTTTCTCTCTTTTAATCATTTTACTTACAATATTCTCTTCATGTTCAGAAAATAGAGAGACTAAAAACACAGAGGTAGCAAGAAAAGAGATCCCATTGGCTACCCCAAAAACTCAAACAAAGAAAAAAATAGCTTACATTGTTACAGACGGCAAAATTCCATTTTGGGCAATTATGGGGCGTGGCGTTCAAAATGGTGCTGATTCATCGGGCTATGAGCTTAAAATTTATAGTGCTGAAAACAGTGCAAAAAAAGAGTTAGAGTTGACTGTAAAAGCCATAAAAGATGAAGTTTCTGGAATAATCGTCTCTCCAAGCACCTCCTCTGCATGTGTTACCATCTTAAAACTTGCCAAAGGTGCAAATATTCCGGTAGTTATATCCGACATAGGAGCAGATAGCGGTGAATATGTCTCTTATATCTCCTCAAATAACAGGGAAGGTGCATATGAGATTGGAAAACTCCTCGCCAACAAAATGGTTGCACTTGGCTGGAACAGCGGTAAAGTTGGAATTGTAGCTATACCTCAAAAAAGATTGAATGGACAAGCAAGAACAGTTGGATTTATGCAGGCGATGGATGAAGCAGAAATAAAAGGTGCGGATATCAAGCAGTTGGTAACTTGGAGCGAAGATGAGACTTATAATTTCTCTAAAGAGATGATAGAAAGTTACCCTGACCTTCGTGCAATATGGCTACAGACTTCAAATGGTTACAACGGTGCTATACGGGCAATAGCAGAGAGCGGCAGGAAAAATGAAATGTTATTAATTGCATTTGATGCTGAACCTGAATTTTTAGACCTTATTCCAAAAGGTGTTCTCGCTGGTTCTGCCATGCAACAGCCCTATTTGATGGGGCAAGAGGCATTCAAGGCAATGGATAAATATTTAAGCGGCAAAGATGTTCAAAAGAATATTCAACTGCCAATCCTTCCAATATCAACAGAAAATATAGTACAAAAATTACCTGTAATTAAAAGGGATGTCCTTGGTCCCTCAATATAAGACCCATAAAAGGTCACTCTATGTGACTCTTGGAGTGACAGTTATCTTTATAGTCACCATAATCATGTCTATACATTCAACGTACACCTATATAAATACAAAAAATAAGATATTACTTGAGATAAAACAGAATTCAAGACATACAATTGTTTCATTACAAAAAAATGTCACTGATTTAATTAAGTCATATTCTATCAATGAGTATGATAAATTAATATCTAATGAAATGGATAAGCATGATACTTTCGCCATTACAATTGAAGATTACAATATGGGCAAAATCTTGGGTGAGGAGTCATATCGCAGCGGCAAAATCCGAGATGCCAACTGGAACGTCATTGATTATGATTCAAAAAATAACGAACACAACAGAAAGTTACAAGAGTGCTATTACTCGGACAAATATGATATTGTAAGTGAAAATGGGGACAAGCTCGGCACTATTTCAATTTACATCTCAAACCGTTCTATGAATGAAGAACTGAATCAAATAATAGCAACTACAATTATAAACTCAATAACAATTTCTCTTTTACTTCTTTTTTCATTTTTCACCATAGCACATTTTTTTATTTTAAAACCGCTCTCAGATATTATAGAAGCTATAAAAAATAGCGATGATGATGGAATACCTGTTGAATTAATCTCTGATCAAGGTTCCAAAGAGATTTGTCTTCTTTCAAGTACTATGAATCATATGATAGTTTCTATAAGAAGTTCTAGAGTAGCACTTAAAGAGCAAAAAAATGTCATGCACTATCAAGCCAATCATGATTCTCTTACGGGGTTGGCAAACCGTATTCTCTTCAATGATAGGCTAGAACAAGCGATGGAAAAATCTAAAAATAATAATTCCAAAGTTGCTTTATTCATAATTGACCTTGACCATTTTAAAGAAATTAATGATTCGCTCGGTCATGATTCAGGCGACAAGATTCTGCAAGTGGTAACACAGAGACTTTCTAAAATAGTGAAGAATGGAGACTCTATTGCTCGTCTTGGAGGTGATGAGTTTGCTATAATTGTTGAAGATTTAAAACATGGACAGGATGCTTCACTTGTAGCGGATAAAATTCTAAAACTACTTTCACAATCCGTTACTGTTGACGAGAGTGTACTCTATATATCGAGCAGTATCGGCATAAGCATCTATCCAGATGATGGCGTGTCAGTTTCCAACCTTGTAAAATATGCTGATGCGGCTATGTATAAAGCTAAAGATGAAGGAAGAAATAACTTTCAGTATTATAGTGCTGAGATGACAGAATTGGCGTTTGAAAGGGTAGTTATGGATGCTAGTCTTAGAGAAGCACTGAAAAATGAAGATTTTATAGTCTATTACCAGCCGCAAGTGAATGGTGAGAATGATAAAATAGTAGGCATGGAAGCTTTAATAAGGTGGAAACATCCCACGATGGGGGTAGTTACGCCTTCAAAATTTATTCCTTTAGCGGAAGAGACTGGTATGATTGTATTGTTAGACCAATATGTTATGAGAGCTGCTATGAAACAGATAGTAAAATGGTACATGCAAGGATTTAATCCAGGTGTTTTAGCACTCAATCTGGCTATGAAGCAACTTAATCAAAAAGATTTTATCTTGATGCTTAAAAAAATGCTCAAAGAAACAAAATGTAAGCCGGAGTGGATTGAACTAGAAGTGACAGAGAGTCAGATTATGACGAATCCAGACGAGGCCATTAAAATTTTAAAACAGATTAATGAGATGGGAATTAAGCTGGCTGTTGATGATTTTGGAACAGGTTACTCCTCCCTCTCCTATCTGAAACGGCTCCCTATTGATAAACTCAAAATCGACCAGTCATTTATTAGAGACCTCCCTGAAGACGAAGAAGACGCTGCTATTACAAAAGCCGTTATTGCTCTTTCAAAAAGTCTAAATCTCAGGGTTATTGCCGAAGGTGTTGAGACACAAGAGCAAAAAGAGTTTTTAGTGCAAAACGGCTGTAAGCATATTCAAGGATATTTTTATGCTAAACCTATGCCTGCATCAGAGATGGAGATGATTTTATCAAAAGGTTTTATCTCTTAATATCCAGCTACAAAAATGTTACAAATATTCAATCAATATCTATTTTGCAGTTTGGATGAAATAAAAAAAACTGGGATTAACTGATTATTCGATAGAGTACACGAATACAAAATAAAACCCACAGGAGAAATAAGAATGGCTACTTTTGAGCAAGATAGTTTAGATTATCACAAAGCAAAAAATAAATTTGATACTAATGGAAAAATTGGTACTTTAATTACAAAACCGTGTGATACGATTGCAGAATTAGCGATGGCTTACAGCCCAGGTGTTGCATACCCATGTTTAGAGATTGAAAAAGATATTGATAAAGCATACGATTATACAAACAAAGGGAATTTAGTAGCGGTTATTTCTGACGGTACTGCGGTTCTTGGTTTAGGTGACATCGGTCACTTGGCTGGTAAACCGGTTATGGAAGGTAAATGTGTTCTTTTCAAATCATTTGCTCACGTTGATGCGATTGATATTGAAATAAATTCTAAAGATACTGAAGTAATTATCGCTACTGTTGCAGCGATTGCTGATACATTCGGCGGGATTAATCTTGAAGATATCGGAGCACCGAAATGTTTCGAAATTGAAGAGCGTCTCAAAGAGATTTGTAATGTTCCTGTTTTTCATGATGACCAGCATGGAACAGCAGTTATTACAACTGCCGGTTTGATTAACGCACTTGAAATGTCCGGCAAAAAAGCTGAAGATTTAAAAGTAACTGTAATCGGTGCAGGCGCAAGCGGTATCGCATGTGCAAAAATGTACAAACAATTGGGTGTTAAAAACATCACAATGTTGGATTCAAAAGGTGTTATTCACTCTGGAAGAACTGACTTAAATGCACAAAAATTAGAGTTCGCATTTGATACTCCAGACCGTACTCCCGAAGATGCAGCAAGAAATGCAGATATGATCTTGGGTCTTTCAGGTCCTGAGCAAATTACTCAAGACATGGTTCGCTCCATGGCAGCTAATCCAATTATTTTTGCATGTGCAAACCCGACTCCTGAGATTATGCCTGACCTTGCAAAAGCAGTTCGTAATGACCTAATCATCGGAACAGGAAGAAGCGATTTCTCTAATCAAGTAAACAATGTTCTTGGTTTCCCATTTATCTTCCGTGGTGCATTGGATGTTCGTGCAACTAAAATTACAGAAAACATGAAAATGGCAGCGGCTCGCGCTCTTGCAGCATTAGCAAAAGAGCCGGTACCTGATTATGTTGCTAAAGCGCACAATCGTACCGACATGTCTTATGGTCCTGAATATATCATTCCATCACCGTTTGACAAAAGACTTTTGGTATGGGTTTCATCGGCGGTTGCAGCAGCAGGTGTTGCAGACGGTGTTGCGCATGTTAAAGATTTTAATCTTGATACATACAAAGCAAAACTTCAAGAGATGGCAGACAACAGCTAGTTCATTTTAATGTTACGCACTAAATGAGCAAAGCCCATTTAGTGACAGGGACGAATTGTCCCTACAACTCCCTAAAGCTACCCGTATCTTTCGGATACGGGAGAATTGGTGACGCCTTGTTTGCACAAGTGCATGTCAGTTAAGAACTTCCCTTTAAAATGTAAGCAATAGTGATTTTAAACTCTTTTGGAAAAGTAAAAAGTGTTTTGTCAACCTCAATCGGAAAACTCTTTTGTATCGCCTCAATTGCGGAATTTTCAAAAATAGATTTGCCTGAGAGAAGTTCTATATTTTCTACATTGCCATCTTCTAAAATACAAAATTTCATCTCAACATTTCCTTGAACTCCTCTTCTTCTAGCACTCTCTGGGTATGATTTATTTTTATTGATGCGTTCTCTCAGTCCTGTGAAGAAGTTGTTTTGTTTCTCTTTTATCTCATCATTCATTATTTCTTTTTTTTCTATACTGTTTTCGTTGTTTTGAAAAGTGGTTTTTGAAACAGTTTTCTCTATTGTATCTTCCTTGACTAACTCCTCTTGTTTGGGTTCTTCTTTTGGGGTAGGTTTTAGATGTGGAAGAGGAATCTCTTTTATTGTTTTTTTTGGCACTGTTTTAGTGATTGGTTCTTTTTTTATTTCGTTTATTTTAGGTTCTTCTGCCTTTTTAAATTCCTCTTTATGTAAATTCAATAATGAGACTTTTACAACTTTTGAACTCTCAATTTCACTTTTTGCTTCGCAACTCTCATGATCTAAAAAATAGAAGAGAGTTGCAATTAATATAAGATAGATGCCCGTGCTAATTGCAAATGATGATACATATCTACTCATAGCTTAACCTTCAAATCTTATTGTTATTATCACTTTGAGCCGTGGTGCTCATGGTTTGAATGAGCCTGTTTTCCATAAGTCTGCACTACATAAACCCTATAAACATTTAAAAATAGGTAAAAAATTATAAGAGATGATGCAAAGAAAAAAGCTGCAGTTTTTGCATATTTACCGGCCTTAAAGAAATTTATTCTTTTATACATAATGATAAATGCCCAAATAACAGCGATGTATTTGAATGCTTCAAAAATTGTAAGCCAGCTATCTTTTTTTGAAGCCAGATTTTTAACCTCTTCAATATTCAAGCCGAAGCCGTAAATAAATCCATTGACAATGTCTGCGTATTCACTGGTAAAAAAGCTATAAAGAGGATGTGATAATCCGCCAATTATAAAGAGCGGTGCGAAGGCATATCCCAAAGTATAAAATGTTTTGCTAAATTCAACTTTCAGAGCTTTTGATGCCAGAAACATTCCACTATAAACCAAGGCTAATGAAGCAATCATAGCGTATAAAAAGGCAAAGAGTCCAACTGCGTCCAAAGAGCCAAAGTCGATAAAACTTTTAAAATATTCGGCTGTTTGTGCCCATGGCATATCTTTGGCTATGGCACTTCGTCCAAGTCCATGATGAAAACTCATCGTTATACTGATAGCAGCAGTTATAAGTATGTACGCCCAAACTTCTATTTTGTCAAATTTAAACTTTTTATAGAGGGAGTTTGACGGCTTTACAATTTTGAAACTAATAGCATCACAGGCACTGCTGCACTCCATACACAAACTGCAATCTTCCATAGAATTTTTGTTATCAAATGTAAACGGTTTAAGGCTGTACGGACACGCCTTTGCACAATCAAAACTTTTACATGCACTGCAATCTTCTTTATAGCTTCCAAGCCATGTAAATGAGACTCTTCCAAATGCTTTAGTAATGCTTCCGATTGGACAGACATATTTACAGTAGCTCATATCTTTATACACATAGTAAAGTAAAAATGCAATTGCAGTTATGGAGGTAAAAAGGATAGCAGTCACAAGAGGTATACGGTAAAATCCTGGAAAGGAGTAGCTAACAGCCCACCATCCTATAATGAGAAGTCCAAGACCCCACCAAGGATTTTTAAGCCATGAAGGCATCTCTTTTTGCAGTCCAAATTTTGTGAGATATTTACCGACAAATCCATGTGGACAGATACCGCAAAAAATTCTTCCAAAAGTTGAAAGAGTGACAACCATAAATAGCGACCAGAAGAGCCCCCAAAAAAGCTCTTGCGTAAAACTGTTCTCTTTATCTGGTACAGCAAATCCGAGGTAAACACCATAGGCAAAGAGAGCAAGAACGATAACTCTGATTGCCGTTATGAACTTCTGGTTCTTAAATATGAATCTAAGGAATGGCATGTAGAATATATCGTTTTTGTCTCTGTTGTGTTTAAACTCTATCATCTTATTTTCCTTTTCTTCTAAAATTTAACTGAAAGCCCGGCTGTATAAATTCTGCCTGGATTTACAGTAATGGATAAATCTTCTGCATTAAATATACCGTCTCCATTCCTGTCACTGCTTGATCTTGCCGTGTTGTAGTACTGTTTATCAAAAACATTATCTATTCTGGCAAACATGTTGTACTCATAATCTCCTACTTTCTTATTGTAATTAGCTAAAAGATTAAGAAGAGCATGCCCCGGTATTTCTAGTTGATTTAAGTCATCCGCATAATATTTTGATTTTGCATTTATTTCTGATGAGAGTTTTACGCTTTTAATAGGCAAATAATCCATTATAACGTTGACTTGATGTTTTGAAGTTCTTGGAATAAGATTGCCGGTAACATCATAAGTGTGTACTGTACCGCCGAGATCCATTCCAAAACTCTCATATTTTGTATACACTGCATCAAGATAGGTGTATGCGATATTTAATGCCACGTTATCAGCCGGCTTTGCGTTTGCAGAGAGTTCTAAACCTCTGTGTCTCGCACCTCCAACATTACCCCACATGTCGGTAGTCTCCGGAACGCCATAATTTCCGGATGTCCGCATAATAAAATCTTCTCTGTCAATTTGAAAAATTGCAGCTTCATAATTTATTTGCTCAATTTGAGCTCTCACTCCTATTTCATAGTTATATGATTTTTCCGGTTTTAAGTTAGGATTGCTTAGTGTTAGATTGTAGGCACTTAGCTGTCCTGTGTAAAGTTGAGTTGCTGTTGGTGCTCTAAATCCTGTAGAATAGTTCGCATAAATATTTGCATTGTTACTTATCTTATAGTCTGTTCCCACTCTATATGAATAAACTTTGAAATCCTTTTGAATGCCATAATTAAGATTGTCTTCATAATCTAGTTTGATTAAATCATATCTAAGATTTGCAGTGGCGCTTAGTTTGTCTGTAACACTTTGCTTGTACTCCCCATAAAGTGCATAAACATTTTCATCAGTTTTATCGTCGCTTTTTGCATCGCCTACTTGAGGATATATTGCGCCTTTACCAAAGCCAACTTTTTGATTCACTAAATAAGTCATTTTGTTTTTATACTCATTTGCCCTTAAATCTAAACCTAAAAGAGTTGCAAAGTTTTCGGATGAAGTGCGGTATTCACTCTTTATACCTTTTTGTATCTGTGCATAATTATTGTCATAAACATAGTCTTTATCATCAAAAGAGAGTTGTGCAACACCTGTTGCATCTTTAGTCTGCGGTGCTGACATAAATGTAGTGTTGTCCGTGTAAGCATAGCCGTTTACAAGAAGATTTGAATTGCTGCTGAAATCTTTAGAGTAGGTGAGAAACAATTTTAGCAGATTGACATCATAATCTCTCGTATAATCCCTGCTGTTTTGATTCCCGTCATAGATAGATTTAGGATTTGTCTTCGCCTGCGTTTCTCCTCCTACTGTTCCATGCGTGTCTTTTATTCTGTTTGAATACTCAAGCCCAAAAGTAAGATCCGATGTGTTGTCGATATAGTATTGAAATTTGCCGTTTAAATACTTCGCATCATTTCCTGAATCTTCCCAATATCCATTAGATTTCTTTTGACTGGCTTGTAGATGAAAACTTAAATCTTCATTTGAATATCCGGATCTTGCCAATAGTTTTTGATAGCCGTAGCTTCCAAACTCAACCGCACCAAAGTTGTTGTTATAATTTGCACCTCTTTTTGTTGTTATTATCACAGCGCCGGAGAGCGCATCATCGCCAAATAGATAAGAAGCCCCGCCTTTTATAACTCGGATGCTTTGGATATTGTCAAGGTCGATATTGACGCTTCCTGTTCTCTCAAACACGGGAACTCCGTCTATCACAATAGCAACGCCAGGTTTTTCACCCATATACACTTGGTTTTCTACACCTCGAAGGTGAATTTTTATAGTGTCTCCTGATTTTACTTCAGTTGTAACCCCAGGGATAGATTGTAGTAATTGTTGAAGATTTTCTACATGAGAATTATCAACAGTCTCTGCACTAATGACTGAAGTGCTTGAAACTTCCGTTTGTTTTGACTCGAACTTCTCATCAATAGTAGATGACTCAACTTGCACAGTTCCCAAATCTGATGCTGTTGCATTTATTGCTAATGCACAAAATAGTGATAAATATATTTTTTTATTCATTTATTCTCCCATGTTTATTCAAGATAGGAGTGGAGTATAATTGTAAATTGTTACTATTGTGTTAAGTAAATAAATAATAGACTGCAGGAATGAACGAACGTCTTAATAAACCGATAGATGTTAAAAAGCTTTATGAGACACTTTTGAAGTATATTTCTAAAAAGGGGGAGAGCCATGTGGAAGCTTTAAAGATAAAAGAGAAATATTTAAAACAGATACAAAAGTCAAAAAGAAATTATTTTGTGTCGTTTAGATTCAAAATTCCCGTAAAAAGGGAAAAGTAAATCTAAAATTTATAGGTGTATGTTAAATTTGCACCGCGTCCCCAGTGATTAGGAATTGTATTGCTTCCATTTATATAATTAAGATTAGGTGTATACACTTTTTCATCTAAGAGGTTATCCAGATAGAGAGCTAACAAAGAGCGCCCCGATTTGCCAATACCCCACATTCGCGCAGTGTCTATGGAGATATTTGCGGTTAAAAGATTGTAAGCATCCGCTTTTGGATTTCGAAGAAGCGCATTATTTGTTGCCGTTAAATCTGTCGATTCACCAATGTAGCTGTTAAAGACACCGATGTTCATACCGTTTATTCCTCCATACGAACTCCCTATTTTTGCCATCATATTTGGGGCAAAGGTACTGTCTTCTATTCCACTGTTTGTCTTGTTGATTTGGTAGCTGAAATTACCAATTACATTGATGTCATAATCAAGTTCTATACGCCCCTCAAGTTCTGCTCCTTGATAGTGTATGTATCCTTCATTAGCAAATGTTGTGGGTGTTCCGGCAACCCTTACAATCACATTTTTGAGCACAGAATCGTATAGAGCCATGGCTAAATAGTATCTTGACTTTTGATAAATGAGTTGTGCGTCATATGTCGCAACTTTTTCCGGATCCAGTAGAGGATTTCCTTTCAATGTAGGTGCATTGATTTTCGCCTCTTGAAGATTAGGCGAACGATACGCTTCACTGTATAAAAGTTTAAGCCACACATTGTCTCCAAATCCTTGAATAAAACCGACTCGCGGGGAGAAATCCTCTACAGTATCCTCCGGTTTATTAAGCTGAACTCCTCCAATTATTTTTTGTTTTGGTGAGAGCATATAGTCAATTTGCGCATAAGCACTTTTACTATTCATACTTGAGGAAGGAAATCCAATATCAAATTCTGTTTGATAATTTGAAGAGTTGATACCAAATAAAAGGTTAAGATCATTGGCAATGTTGCCACGAACTATCATCTCAATCATATCGTAATGGTCTTCATAATGATTTCGCCCTTTGGTTTCATCGATTTGCCAATCGAATGCTCCTGCGTTAATCGTATAATTTAGCGACATGTCCCAACCGCTTGCAATGTCGTACAAATACCCTATATCAAGATAGTTTCTTTTCTTTACCATAGGAGATGAGGGGAGTTGAAATGTAGATCCACCGCTGTCTCCCTCGTTGTTCATTACCATTCCGTTGATAGTAAAACCTTTGTATTTGCCATTGAACACGAGGTTGTCGCTGTTTTCACCTGTATCATAGACTCCAGCTATCTTGTCTTTATCAACAACTCCATTTATACTGTCGCCGTTGGCTCGGATTGAATTGACTCCGATGTTCAAGCTGTAATCTGGATCTGCAACTAATGTTGTAAGCTGAAGCTCTCTACGGTTGAAGCTTCCGACACTCACATCGGCACGACTCTCATTGATTGATGTTTTTGCATCTTTGGTAATGATGTTGATTACCCCTGACATCGCATTAGAACCGTAAATAACTGATCCAGGACCTCGGATTACTTCAATATGATCAATCATTTCCAGAGGGAATCCGAGATAAATATCGAAGTTAAATCCGCCATCCGTTCCATCATGCACGGGGCGACCGTTTAGAAGAACTACTTCCCATCCTTCCTGATGAGCACCGTTCATGGCTCGTATCGAAGTTTTATTGTGAGGGCGCTGATGTGAACCTAGTACCTGCATTCCAACTAGGCGATCGATGACATCACGCAAGTTTCTTGCTCCGTACTGATGAATCTCCTGAGAGGTTATGACCGTAATAACTCCGGACGCTAAATGTTGATTCTCATTGCGTCTGGAAGTACTGCTAACTTGTACATTCAAAAGATCTTCAAGAGAAAGAGAGGATAAGTCCTGGTCTTCACTTGCTTGAAGAAGAGAACAAGACAGGAGCGCTACAAAAAAGGCATTTTTCATGGTTTTCATCCTTATTAATTCGGAATATAATACTGCCATTTGTCTTTATCTGAAATTAATCAGGCAACTGATTCTTTGTTAGAACTTGGTATCTGAAGGGGAAGTGTTAGAATAAACATTACTCCTTTTTGAGGTTCTGAATTCAAGGTTATTGTTCCTAAAAGCTTTTGGGTAACAAGATTGTAAACGATACTAAGTCCCAACCCTGTCCCCCCTTGGGAGCGTTTTGTCGTACTAAACGGCTCAAATGCAATATTTTTAATTGTATCATCCATCCCTGAACCATTATCTGAATAGGTCAAAATCAGGTATTGATCTTGTATGTTGAAACTGATGGTAATTGTCGCATCATGTGTGTCTGTATTAAAACCGTGTAATAGCGAGTTTTGAATAAAGTTACTGATAATTTGAGCGTACACACCCGGATACGATTTAATCACAAGATTAGGATCACCTTCGAGTTTTACGGTTACCGGTATTTTTTTTAGTTTATTATGAAAGGTCAGGAGTATCTCTTTTAGGTATTCATTAAGGTTAAAATTTTGTTTCTCTTCCACGCTTTGATCTACGGAGATACGTTTAAAACTGCGGATAAGATTGGCGGCATGATTTATACTGGTAAGGAGCAGATGAGAAGTTTCGTTTAATATGTGAAGTTTTTGCTCCATAATCGATTTTTTGAGGGTTCCATCTTCCATCTGTTTAAGAAGTATCTTCGTTTCTCTTTCTATAATGGATCCACCTGTGATTGCGTTGCCAAGTGGAGTATTGACCTCATGGGCAACACCGCTGACTAAATTTCCCAATGCTGCCATTTTTTCGGATTCTATCAGCTGAACTTGCGTTTTTTTGAGCATTGTTAAAGAGTCTTGGAGTTCTTTTGTTCGTGATTCCACTCGTGATTCTAAATTGGTTGTCAATGACTCTGTATCGTATAAAAGATGGTTAAAAGCATTGTATAAATAAGAAATTTCATTTTCTTTATCATAGGTGACACGAAGAGAATAATTACTTGTTTCAGCCACTTCCTTAGCTGCTTCCGCCAATGTCAGAATCGGTTTAAGAATTTTTTTGCTCAGCAGATAGGATATCACATATACAAAAAGAATCAATCCTACCGAAAAAATTGAAGTGGTTTTTAGCAATTGAGCAATGAAATTTGTGATACGCTCTGTTTTTTTCTCAATATAGAGGTAGCCTAAAAGTTGCTTGTCTTGTCTTATTTCGAGAGTAATTTTTAATTTTCCCAGTTTCGATGGCATCCAGTTAGGATTTTCATATCGTATTCCAAGTGGTAAGATAGCACTCGGAAGTGGCTGATTGGTAGAGTTAACGGATGTGAGAGATTTTTGGTTTGCGTCATAGATAACACAGAGAAGAACATTTTCATTTCTGAGCAACTGCTGTATATTGGTATTGACTCCTTCAATATCCGAGAAAGCCAAGGGTGCTGTGATTAAATTGACTGTCAATTCGGCTTCCATGCCGCTTTCATGGATAAAAGAGCTTTTTTCATGATTAATACTGTGAAAAATTTGAAACAGGGTTCCAAAAATAATGATAAAAAAGCTTGTTATGACCAAAGAAAATACCATTTGAAAGGTGATGGAGGATCTATTTAATTGCATGTTAATTCCCCGTCGGTTCAATAACCGTGGCAAAGTTGAGAAGTTTATAACTGACATTCAGCTGAGCATTTTTGAGGTTACGTTGATTGATAACAAATCGAAACTTGTTTTCTTGCAAATAAAACCCAATCATGGCGCCTTTTCTTGTGTCATCACCTTCATCGCTGATTATTAAAACATTATGTTTTTGTAAAGTGTTTAAAAAAATTTCATTTTGATTGGGTTTGGAACCACGAAAATAGAGAATATGGCATTTCGTCATCTCTTCTTGATTATCTCCTATTTTAAGAGAAGTGACTGTAATCGGATGGCTGTTAAAAAGGCGGGATGAATAGCTTTCTTTAAGCATTTTGGCAAAAGCATCATCATTATAAACACAAATACGATAAGACTCAATCGGTGTCGGCCACTGAATAAACATCGCAAAACGTTCTAAATAGGCTATTTTTAGATTTTCTTCAGAGATAGCAAATAACGAAACCGCTTGAAAAAAAAAGAAAAAAAAGGCAACAACAAAAACTTTTGTTATTTTCATGATATTAGACTAAATCAGGTTTAGGTTCGCCCAAAAAATATCCTTGAGCGTAATCAATACCTAATGATTTTACAAAGTCATATACTGTCGCACTGTGAACAAATTCCGCAACGGTTTTTACCCCTATCCTGCTTGTAAAAAAGAGGATTGCTTCGGTAACGGTTTGGGATTTTTTGTTGAGATCGATGTCTTTAATATAGACACCGTCGATTTTAATAATATCGAGTTTTAAATTGCCAAGCTGTGCGAAATTTGAGCACTCAACCCCAAAATCATCCAGAGACAAACGATATCCCATGTCTGTCAGCATATTGAGATGTTCTTCGGCAACTGAGTTGGTTAGAATACTGTTTTGTTCGAGTATTTCGAAATAGATTCGGTTACTATTGATGCCATAACGGGCACGCGTCCGTTCGATAAATTCAATAAAGTCTGATTCTATGAGATCTTGATCTGTGATATTAATTGAAAAAGAGAAGGTATTATTAGCAAATTTGGTGCAGGCTTGTTCAAACACCCGTTGCGTTATTTGATAGAGCAATCCAGCGTATCTGGCGGTAGGAAGGAATAGAAATGGAGTATAGATAATACCTTCTCTCTCAAGGCGTACAAGAACTTCGTATTTCACAATTTCATCGTTTTTACAATTAACAATAGGCTGATAATATGCAATCAGTTTATCTTGGTCGAGGGCATCTTTGAGCCATTTAGTCCATTTCGTATTCTCTTTGATTTTTGTGATAATTGCCAGATTGTCAGAATAAAATTGTACCCTGTTTCGGCTCTTGTTTCGTGCTTCACGCAGTGCAATTTCTGCTTTTTGAATCATATTCCCGATGTCATACTCGACGACACCCATCGTAACACTAATTCGGTGCTCTATTTCCTTAATCTGAAACGAGTTTTTGCTAATATCATTTTGGATTCTTAGGACTTCTTGTGAGAGATTAGGTACTTCTTTTTCACAAGCTAATAAGGCAAAGATATCTGATTCAAGACGGTAAGCCTTACATCCAAAACAGGAGCTGTTACGTAAAATACTAGCAAACTGTATCAGCATCTGATCCCCTACCTCAAATCCGTAAACATCGTTAATCATACTAAAAGCATCTATATTAAGTAAAATGAGTGACATAGGCTCCTGGGTGTCTAAATCGTAGTTGAGTTTTACCCGATTGCCAAGACCGGTCAAACTGTCAGTTATTAAAGTTGTATATATTTCATTTTTTTTATTGAGGAGTTCAATGATTTGTTTATATTGCAAGAGAGCACTGCGGATAGTGACATAGAGCCTATCCGTTGTCAGTTCTGTTTTTTCTTTATAGTCATTGATGTCGTAATGGTCAATTACATACCGTTCCGGAGCTACTCCCGGCTGCCCTGTCCGAATGATAATTCTTACAGTCGTATTTTTGAAGTGATGGCGGATAGTTTTGACAAGATCTAAACCAGCCGTTTCCGATTCCATAACGACATCGAGTAAAATTATCGCGATATTATCATTCTGTTTTAGAATTTTAGTTGCCTCAACGGCACTGTAGGCGGAGAGAAACTGAAGTGGTTTATTCTCAAAGGTAAAGTCGTGAAGAGCAAGCTTGGTAAAGGAGTGAACTTCCGTATCGTCATCGACAATCAGTACTATCCACGGAACTTCACTTAATTTTGCTTCATCTTCAGAGGCAAATAAAAGCTCATCTCTATTCATCTTTTTATTTCCTTTAACTCAATTGACTTAATTATATTAGGATAATTATAAAGTGTTTATAAATTGAATGGATATATGCAGGTTTTGCTACCTTTTCACTATAAATAGTGTCCATTGTTTGCAACAAATGTCTTTGGAGTTGGGGTGGATGGCGTCAAGAGAGATACTGCATTATAAAAGATATAAAAATTTAAATTTTCTAAAAAAGAGATTTTAATGAAAAATAAATAAGTTGAAAAGAAGGTAACTGCTTATCAACCCAGTAAAATCGGAATTAAAATGACTCATTTTACAGGGTAGAAGAGGGCGGTAATTTACAATAATTTTAAAATTGGTATTTAACCATAACTTGCGTTGCGGAAGTTTTTGCTCGGACTCTATTATGGTCATAATCATAATAGACCCATTCTGTACCTAAATATATTTTTTCTTTCATCCCCAAAAACGCATCTAAATTATAAAGTAGCTGGTTTTGCGTGCCAATGTCCCTTGAAGTCATATCGATAAATCCCTCAAAATGCACTCCATAAAACTCTTTTGTTTGATAAACCGGAGTAAATTGAAATGAATTATCTTCAATATTTTCTGATTTATAGTAAATGTTGAGTGAAAAGACATTAAATCCAGGAATTTCAAAATCTGCTCCAACTCCTCCAAGATAGGCGGCATAATCCTTGCCCTCATTGATTTGTGTTGCAAGAAAGATATCTTTTAAAAGCCCCACAGAGAGGTTACTTCCGGAGACTTTTGATAATGAAAAACGAGGTGCTATTTCAGCATACACATCATGCTCTGTGCCATCAAACTTTTTCCCATCCGCCATATCTACAAACATGTAGAAATCTCCATACGAGAAAGTTCTAAAATGCTCAAAAGTAACTGTCGTTTTTTTGCCGTCTTTTGTGTCATATACGAAAGAGTCACCCTTGAAATTTTCACCGTATAAAAGCTGTATATTTGTTGTCTCAAAAGCGACTAACGAGAGAGCACTCATAGCTAACAAGAAAAGAATTTTTTTCATTTCTGCTCCGATAATTTTAAATTAGCCTAAATTGTATCACAAAAAATTATAAATTTAGAGATATAACTATATAATAAAAGGACGTAAAGTTTGAAAAATGGAGAGGGGGAAGGTCATTGAAAAAACAGTTATTTATATTGTCTATCATAGTGGTGGCATCACTTTTTAGTAGTGAGACACAGAAGGTGTCGATTCAGTTACTTTGGAAGCATCAATTTGAATTTGCAGGGTTTTATGTAGCTAAAGAGCAGGGTTTTTATAAAGATGTTGGGCTTGATGTTACCATAAAAGAGTACGATTTCGGAACAAATATAGCAAAAGATGTCTCTGAAGGTAAAAGTGATTTTGGTGTCGATAGTTCCTCGCTAATATTAGATAAAATTCAAGGGCTTGATGTTTATCTTTTGATGCCTCTGCTTCAGACATCTCCGTTTGTTCTTATGACAAAAAAAAGGGATGATTTAAAAACTGTGGCTGATTTAAAAGGCAAGAAAATTATGCTCACGCCGAATCAAGTTACTATGGCATCTCTCAATGCAATGTTTAAAGTGAATCATTTATCAAGTAGTGATTTTATAAACCAAGAACACAGCTTTAACACACAAGATTTAATTGACGATAAAACAGATGCCATGTCCGTTTACCTCTCAAACGAACCCTACTATATGATAGAAAAAGGGTTGCAATATTCTATTTTAAATCCGTCCGATTTTGGATTTGATTTTTATGACAATATTCTTTTTACCTCTAAAAGACTTTTGCAACAAGACCCGCAATTAGTAGAAAAATTTTATAAAGCGACGAAAAAAGGGTGGGAATATGCTTATAATAACCCACAAGAAGCATCTAAAATTATATTTGATAAGTACAATACTCAAAATAAATCAATAGAACATCTTATGTTTGAAGCCAAAGAGTTACAAAAGATGAGCCATTTTGGTTTAAGAGAGTATGGAAAATTTAAACCTGCAATCATTAGTCAAATTGTTCAAACATACAATCTCCTTGATATTTCAAAGTCTTCAGTAGATGTAAAAGAGCTTATTTATCCTGATGCTGTGTATGTTGAAAGCAGTATTGATTATGCACTATTATGGAAGATTTTGGGTGTTATAGTTGCTTTATTTGTTGGATTGTATTTTTGGAATCGAAAGTTATCCGGACTTAATAAGCTCATTCAAAAAAGTCGTTCAAAAATTACAATACTTCTCGACAATGCAGGGCAAGGATTTTTAACTTTTGATAAAAATTTTAAAATTGATGATGAATATTCAAAAGAGTGTATAAAACTTTTAGGCGAAAATATCGCTTCACAAGATGTGGCAACACTATTGTTTCAAGATAAAATAAAACAAGAATTTTTCAAAAACAGACTTCTTGATGCACAAAACGAAACTATGGAGATAAAAAGAAACTCTTATTTATCGCTTCTGCCAACTATTATCATTTTAAACAAAAGAGCTATTAAGTTAGAATATAAGATTTTAGAAGATGAAAATTTTATGTTAATTCTTACAAATATAAGCTCACAGAAGAAACTTGAAAATAAGATAAAAAAAGAGCAAGAAGTTTTTAAAATGATAGTCTCAATCGTAAGTGAAGCGCAGATTTTTTACGATACGAAAGATGAGTATTTAGAATTTATAAATTCAATCAATACACTTATAGATGAAAAGAAATCGCCACAAGAAAATTTAAGTGATATTTATAGAGCCATTCATACATTTAAAGGTGCCTTCTCTCAACTTTACATGGAAGATGTCGTGCAAGTTTTACATAATGTTGAGAGTGAAATAGCAAAAATATCCAAAGAAAAGCTAGAAGATAGTGACAGATTAAGAGAGCTTTTAAAGTCAAGTGACTTTCGCACAAGTTTTGAAGCATCTTTAACTGTTGTAAAAGATGTTTTAGGTGTGGAATTTTTAGATTTGCATAATTTTGTAAAAATAGATTTATCCAATATTCAAAGTTTGCAGGAAAAAATAGCGAAAGTTTTTAATCAAAAAGGGATGGCTTCGATAGAGTGCCAAGATATACTTTCTCAGGTTCAAACGCTCTCAGGTACTAAATTATACGCATTGCTAAAACCTTATATTGCCCTTGTCAGCCAATTAGCAATAAGGTTTGAAAAAGAGATCTATGAATTAGAGATTGATGGAGATACAAATTTGGTGGTCTCAGAGAATATAAAGCCATTTATAAAATCACTTATGCATGTTTTTAGAAACAGTATCGACCATGGTATAGAGTTTCCAGAGACGAGATTTGAGCTCGATAAAGATGAAAAAGGTACACTTTTATGCAAGTTTGAACAAGTTAAAAACAGGCTTAAAATTATAATTTCAGATGATGGAATTGGAATAGATGTAGAGAAAATAAAAGAAAAACTAGAATCACAAAACGTAGACACAAAAAATTTGACGCATGCAGAGTTTTATAATTTCATATTTGAAAATGAATTCAGTACAAAAGAGAGCGTTACAGATATTTCAGGTCGCGGTGTCGGTATGAGCGCCGTTAAAGCTGAACTTGATAAGCTTGGCGGTGTAGTTGAAATAAAAAGTGAAAAAAATGTTGGTACGACATTCGTGTTTGTACTGCCAGTATAAAATAAAAGGAAAATAAATGATATTAGATTCGTTAATTCTTCAATCAAAACTTTTTTTTACAGAAGATATGGGTATTGAAATAGATGATATTGCCCGAGAAGAGGATAATGTTGAATTAAATTTGAAATCCCATACAGCTATGATAGGTGTTGGTGGTGAGCTGAATATGATGGTTGTCATTAGTTTTGATACTGCAATGCTCAGTAAACTCATTGAAGTTTTTATGGAAGGAGAAGATGTCGCTCCGGAGGAAGAAGAAGAGATTAAAGAGAGTGTAACAGGTGAAGTAATAAATACAATCATCGGTCTCGCACTACCAACCTTTCCAAAAAGAGGTAAAGGAGTGACTATAACACCTCCAATCAGTATAAATGATGCTTCAAATATTAAAAAACACAAAGATTCGAAGATACTGGCGGCAAATATTAGAACACAATATGGTGAACTTAGTATTAGTGCTATTATTGCTGAAGATATGATGAAATAATTTATAAATAGGAAAAAAAATGTTAAAAATTTTGATAGTAGATGATTCTCTGATAATAAGAAAAAAGATAACAGCCATTGCAGAAAAATTGGGTCACGAAGTTGTTGGGCAAGCTAAAACAGGACAAGAAGCCATAAAGATCTATGAAAGTGCAAAACCGGACTTAGTAACTATGGATATAACTATGCCGGATATGGATGGGATTACTGCAGTAAAACACATCGTAGAAATTGACAAAAATGCAAAAATAATCATGGTGACTTCGCATGGTCAGGAGGATATGGTAATTGATTCAATCAAAGCAGGTGCAGTTGGATATATGTTAAAACCTATTACGGATGAGAAATTGGCAGAAATAATCGGTGAAGTTTTTGTTGAATATGCATGTGATGAAAATGAAGAAGATATAGAACTCTCAGATGATGATTTACAGGAATAAATGATGCAAGAAAATAAACTTTTTGAAGCTCTGTTAGATGTAATTCCGTTTGCAGCGTATGCTGTGGATGTGGATACTTATGAAGTGGTTTATGCAAATAGGCTTATGACTGAAAACATGTATGCGCCACGAGAAAAGTATTGTTGGAAAAAAATTTTTGGACAAGATGAAGTTTGCAGTTGGTGTACAATTGAAGAGCTGAAAAAAAGGCAAGCTGTTTATAAAAGTGAAAAGCTTATTAACCATTTTTTTGATGAAGTGACGGATAGTTGGTTGCAAATTTACGATGAGATTTTAAAATGGCCGGATGGAAGGACGGTAAAATACTCTATAACTGTGGATATCACAGAACAAAAAGAGATACAAGCTGCGATGATAACAACACATACAAAACTAGCCATGCAAAGTCAAAAACTAAAAGAGGCAAATGAAAAGCTGGAGTTTATGGCTAAAAAAGATTTTTTAACAGCCGTGAACAATCGAGGCAACTTTTTTAATCTAGGTGAAGATTTTTTTGCCAAAGCTTTGCAAGACGATGAATCTATTTTTGTTGCAATGTTTGATCTTGATAAGTTTAAACTGCTTAATGATAATTATAGTCATAAAGTGGGCGATTTAGCGCTTCAAGCTTTTACGAAAACACTCGAGAAGCATTTGAGCGAAACGGATATATTTGGAAGAATCGGCGGTGAAGAGTTCGCTCTTATTATGCAATCTCCTTGTAGTGACAGTGTCGTACAAAAACTACAAAAGATAAGAGAAGATACAGAAAAGATTATCATAAATCATAATAATCAAGAGATAAGTTTTACCGTAAGTATAGGTTTAGTTAAAAAAGGGCTAAACGATACACTAGGCATAACGCTAGAGCAAGCAGATAAAGAACTATACAGAGCAAAAAAGATAGGTAGAAATCAATTGAAATTTAGGTTGTAGCACATGTTAGAAAATAAATTATTTGAAGCACTTTTGGATGTTATTCCATTTGGTGCGTACGCCGTAGATGTTGATACGTACGAAGTTGTTTACGCAAACAAACTCATGCGTGAAAATATGTATGCACCCAAAGAGACACACTGCTGGGGGAAAGTTTTTGGACAAGAGGAAATTTGTAGCTGGTGCAGTATTTTTAAACTTCAAGACAGGCGAATAAAAAAATTAGTATCTGGAAAATATATATGCGAATTTTTTGATGAAGCGGATGATAAATGGATTAAATCCTATGATGAACTTATGAGTTGGCCCGATGGCAGGAATGTTAAGTATTCCATTTTGGTAGATATAACAGACCAAAAAGAGATACAAGGGGCTATGATGAAATCACATGCTGCCCTGGCTATAAAAAACAGACAAGTTTCAAATACAAACAAAAACCTTCAAATTACAAAGCTGGAGTTGCAAAAATCTTTAAATGAGCTGGAAATTCAAAAGCAAAAAGCAGAAGAGTCAACAAAATTTAAATCAAGCTTTTTGGCAAATATGTCGCATGAGATAAGAACACCTATGAATGCTATCATCGGAATGACACATCTTGCAAAAGAGACCTCTTTAGATGAAAAACAACTGGATTATATAAATAAAATTGAATCTGCATCTAATAATCTTTTAAATATTATAAATGATATTTTAGACTTTTCTAAAATAGAAGCCGGAAAGCTGAAAATAGAAAATATTGACTTTGATATAAACATAATGGTT
Source organism: Sulfurimonas sp. (assembly GCA_041662325.1). Classification (GTDB taxonomy): domain Bacteria; phylum Campylobacterota; class Campylobacteria; order Campylobacterales; family Sulfurimonadaceae; genus Sulfurimonas. The sequence continues at coordinate 591,560 of JBAZSU010000001.1, forward strand.
GGCAATGTAAGAACTCTGGTTGAACAAAAAGCGCATGAAAAAAGTTTGCAATTCAGTGTGAAAAATGATTCTAAAAACTCTATTTTTTATGGTGATTCATTTAGAATTGAGCAAATTCTCATAAATATTTTAAGCAATGCCATCAAATTTACGTCTTTTGGCGAAGTGGAACTTATTATAAATGATATGCCAAATGAGATTGTTAGATTTTGCGTGAGAGATACGGGAATTGGGATAAGCCAATCTCATCAAGAGAGTCTTTTTGAGTCATTTAACCAAGCAGATGCAAGTACCACGAGAAAATATGGTGGAACAGGTTTGGGTCTTAGTATATCTAAAGAACTTGTAGAGTTAATGGGTGGAAAAATTTGGATAGAGAGTGAGATTGGAGTTGGAAGTGAATTTATTTTTGAATTAAAACTGCCCTATGGCAATAAAGAGAATATCCAATCTGTAACACATGAGAACAGCATCAAAGGGGAGATTATCTCTTTAAATGGAAGTAAAATTCTCTTATGCGAAGATAACACCACAAACCAAGAGATAATTATAGGGTTACTGGAAAATAGCGGAATAATTATTGACATTGCGAACAACGGAAAAGAGGCAGTTGATAAGTTCACGGCAAACCCTTATGAACTCATTTTAATGGATTTACAGATGCCGATTATGGATGGTTATGAGTGCACAAAACTTATAAGAGAGGTAGATAGAAATATTCCGATTATAGCACTCACGGCAAATGCCATGAGAGAGGATGTGGAAAAAACTACAATGCACGGAATGAACGAACATCTCAATAAACCGATAGATGTCGAGAAGTTTTATAAAACACTTTTGAAATATATTTCTAAAAAAAATGTGACGCACCCCGAGAGTACTTCCTCGCTTACGCCCACAGCGTATGCAGAAGTTTTACAGAAAAAAGATGAATTTCATATTCCGGAGTTTAAAACAATAGATACAACACAAGGTTTAAAATATTTGGCTGGAAATAAAAAAGTCTACCTCAAAATCTTAAATAACTTTTTAAATAACTATAAAAATTTCAGTTTTGTAAACCTAAACAGTGAAGAGTTTCAAAGAGCAACCCATACTATAAAAGGTCTGAGCGCAAATATCGGTGCGACAGTTTTGCACACAATTTCAGAAGAGCTGGATGAGAGACAAGATAAAACTTTATTGGACTCTTGGCATGAAGAGATGAAAAATATTATTGAAGAGTTGAGTGACAAGTTACCTGAGACAAAAAAAGAAGAAATAAAAGAACAAAAAAAGGAACTTTTACTTGCCTCCGAGCAAAGTAACAAATGCCTTTGGAATACAAAGAGAGAAAAGCTCTTTTCTAAACTTAAAGAGGCTGCTGCAACTTCAAGACCAAAAGAGTGTGAAGCAATTATGAGCGAAATAGAGGGGTGTGAGTTATCCACGAAGGATAGTGAGTTATTAAATAAAGCAAAAATATTAATAGAAAAATATGAGTTCAAAAAAGCTTCTGCCATGTTGAAAGAAATAGAATGAGAGAGAAAAAAACAACAATTTTAGTAGTAGATGATACTGAGACAAATATAGATATTTTACTAGATTTGCTGGGTAATGATTATGACCTTATTGTTGCACTAAACGGAGAGAGTGCATTGGAAATAGTACAAGAAGAACCTTTGGACTTGATTTTACTCGATATTATGATGCCCCAAATGGACGGCTATGAGGTTTGTGAAATTTTAAAAGCAAATGATAAAACAAAAGATATACCAGTCATATTTATAACAGCAAAAACAGATGAAGATAGTATAGAAAAAGCATATGAAGTTGGAGGAATTGATTATATTACAAAACCTTTTAAGCCCCGTGAACTAACCGCCAGAATTAAAACGCAGTTGAATTTGAAGTTTTTGATTGAAGATCTCGAATTTCTTGCTTCTTACGATCAGATGACCGGTATATATAACAGAAGAAAGTTTTTTGAGTTAGCAGAAAAGAATTTTGTATTTAATACAGGTGACATGTATGCAGTAATGATAGATATTGATAAATTCAAGTTAATAAATGATATATATGGACATCCGACAGGCGATGCTGTGATTATAAAAGTTACACAAATAATTAGTGAATATCTTGAGAGTGATTTTATTTTTGGAAGGTTAGGGGGAGAGGAGTTCGCTATTATGTGTAATGATCAATCCTTGGATGAAATCACGAAAAAGCTTGAATTCATAAGAGTGGCCGTTAGCAGTTTTGAGATGTTCTCTGATAATAATGAGATTATAAAATGTACAATAAGCATAGGTTATGCCAGAGCTAAAAAAGAGACAAGAAATATAGACACACTTCTAAAAGAGGCGGATCTTGCCCTGTACGAAGCAAAAGATTCTGGAAGAAATAGGGTTGTTTTTAGAAGTTAAGAATATTCTCTCAAAAGAGAATATTCTTAGAGGTTGTCTATCAGCTTTTTAAGCTCCTCAGGACGATTTGAGTTTTTAAGTGCATTTTCCTTAGAGACCTTTTTTTTCTGCACTAAATCAATGAGCTGTTGTGTTTGAGTTGTCATACTTGTCTCAGTCTGATTTAACTGCATTTGAGAGTAGAGTTGGTGTACTTTGTCCTCTCTGATAAGGTTTGAAATAGCCGGATTGGTTATTAAAATCTCTTGGGAAGCAACTTTTCCCCCGCCGATTTTTGGTATAAGCGACTGAGCCACAACCGCGATAAGCGAAGATGCCAGCTGTGCTCTCACCTGCGCCTGCTCCTGTCCGCTAAAAACATCGATAATACGGTTAATGGTGCTCGGTGCAGAGTTTGTGTGGAGTGTTCCAAAAACCAAGTGACCCGTCTCAGCGGCAGTAAGTGCTGCACCGATGGTCTCGGCATCCCGCATCTCACCGATAAGGATAATATCAGGATCTTGTCTTAGAGCAAATTTAAGTGCTGTTGCAAAGGATGCAGTAGAATTTCCTACATCTCTTTGAGAAAAGAGGGATTTGATGTTTTTATGCACAAACTCAACCGGGTCTTCTACTGTTATGATGTGTCGTCTCTCCGTGAGGTTTATCTCATGAAGCATGGAGGCCAGAGTAGTCGATTTACCGCTACCCGTTGGTCCTGTTACAAGAATGAGACCCTTTTCTCTTTTAATAAGCTCTTTAAAAATCGGAGGATTTCCATACTCGTCAAGCGTAGGAATATCGATGGGAATCATACGAAAAGCACAGCCGATTCCATAAATAGTACGGTAGTAGTTCGCACGGAAGCGACCGATTCCATCAAGCTGAAATGAGAAGTCAAGTTCATTATGTTCCTCAAACTCCTTCTTCTGCTTATCTTCAATAAGAGAATATGCCATCTCCTCTATCTCCTCTGCATTCAAAACAGGCAAATTAAGAGGTCGCAGCTCTTTATCTATACGAATTTGGGGTTCACTTCCAACCACGAGGTGTAAATCAGATGATTTAAAAGCCAGAACACTCTTTAATAATTTTTTAATATCAATCGGTTTTTTTTCTGTTATTTCTTCACTCATAAAAACACTCCTTTATAAATAGCTTCATCAAATCCTACTATAACTTTTTCGTCAAACTCCACTATGGGTCTTTTTATAAGCAGATTTTCCTTGCAAAGCCACTCTTCTTTGGTTTTGTCGTCTAAGTTTAGCTCTTTAAGATTGCATTTTTTGTATGTTGTGCTTTTTGAGTTGAAGAGGGTTTTCATATCCACATGTCTAAGCCATGAAGAAATTTTGTCGCAAGAGAGTTTCTCTGCTTTAAAATCGCATAGTTCGCACTCAATATTATGTGTTTTAAAAAATGAGAGTGCTTTTTTTACACTGCCACAGCTCTTAATTCCATAAACTTTTATCATTTCTTATTCTATGATTTTTGGAACTATAAAGAAGTGGTCGGCACTTTGCGGCGCATGTCTTAAAATGTCATCACTTATTTGTGCATTGCTTACAACAACATCTTCTCTAAGAAATGTACTTGCATCGCTCATAGCAAAGGTGTCATTCACTCCATCGGTATTTAATTCGCTCAAATTGTCAACAAAACTGACAATTTCAGAGAGTTGATTGATAATCTCTTCTCGTTTATCGTCCGAAACTTTTAAAAAAGAGAGCTTTTCAAGCTTTGTTAATAGTGCATCATCTACTTGCATGTAATAGTCCTAGAAGTTTAAATTTGCAAAATTGTAACAGAAAAAAGATGTGTATTTGATGAAACTTTAACAAACTATGCGATATTATTTTGACAATTTTAAAATATATACTAATGTTACGCACTTTTATGAAAAAGCGCGTAAAAATCCTAATTATTCTCGAAAAACAGAGTTTTTTGTAGCTTTAGGGGGTTGTAGGGACATTTGTCCCTGCCACTTAAACGGACGCGTTCGTTTAAGTGCGTAACATCAGAATAATAAGGAAATATTTTTGAGCTTTAAAAATGATATGCATATGGTTAAAGAAGAGTTAAACTCTGAAGAAAAGTTTTTTGAAAAAGCCGTTATAACTGAAAGATTTGTTAAAAAATACAAAAACGCGTTAATAGGCTCTTTTGTGGCAGTTGTTGTGGTTGCTTTTGCAAATGTGGCTTATGATGTTAATAAGCAGAACAGGATAGAATCTGCTAATAAAGCTCTCTCAGAACTTAGTAAAGATGCAAGTAATAGTGATGCTCTGGCAAAACTTAAATCGTTAAGTCCAAATTTACATGATGTGTGGCTTTACTCAAAGGCAGTGGCAGATAAAGATTTGGCCGCATTAGAAAAACTTAAAGATTCAAAAGCAATGTTGGTGAGTGATTTGGCTTCTTATGAGGTAGCTCAAAATACAAAAGATGCTGCGAAGTTGGATGCTTATTCTTTGGAACAAAATGCTGTTTATAAAGATTTGGCGCAGGTCCAAAGTGCAGTATTGCTTATTAATGAAGGCAAAGTAGAAGCTGCACACCAAAAACTCTCTCTCATCGGTGAGCAATCACCACTAAATAATATAGCAAAAGCATTGCTTCATTATGGTGTGAAATAAATTTTGAAAAAGTTATTTTTACTATTTTTAACACTTTTTGCACTCTTTTTCAGTGCATGCAGCACAAAGAAAGTTTTTGAGCCACAAGTAGTTGCAGGTGACTGGGACAAACATGGGACTGTTGATGATAAAGTTGTTGATATTACTTCAAGTGTAGCACTGTTAGAAAACCGTAAAGTTTTAGCAAAAGATAAAATTATAGAGATAGAAGTTGCAGAGCCTTATAGACTCTTAGCAAGCAGCGATGGCTGGATAATAAGCTCTACTATTGATGGTAAGCTAATGCTTCAATATATTGCAGATAATAAAATGGTTGAAAAGTTTGACCTTAAAAAAACTATAGCGAGCGCCAGTGTAAAAAATGACATGCTAGCAGTTTTGTTTGCTGATAATGAGATGGCGCTTTACTCAATAGCAACAAAAGAGTTACTTTTAAAAGAGCTGGGTGATACTGCCTTGGCAGTGGACTCTAGAATCGTCAGTCCTTATTTTATGGGCGAATTGGTTCTCTTCCCGACTCTTGATGGAAAAGTTGTTATTGTTAATACGAGGTTGAAAAAGAAACTACGAACTATTATTGTTTCATCAGAAGAGTATTTTAATAACATTATCTATTTTGATGTGATAGACAATAAAATTGTAGCGGCAACCGGTCATAAGCTACTCTCCATGTCCACTAAAGAGGAGAGAGAACCATACGAGATAAGAACAATCGCGTATGATAATAAAGATATTTTTCTAACAACAAAACAGGGTGAAGTTGTCTCTGTTACGCCTGATTTGAAACTCAATGCAAAGACAAAATTTCCTTTTGCCCACTTTTTGGGGATGATTGTTAAAGAAGATAAAGTATACCTTTTGGAAAAAGAGGGGTATATCATAGAACTTAGCAAAGATTTTAAAGAGCAGAAAATATATAAGATTAGCTTGGCAGACGGGTATGTTTTTGCAGCAGATAAAATGTTTTATATAGATGATGAGTATATCTCAGTTGAGTAATGTCTAACGAGCTGGAAGCCTACTTAGAATATATAAGTGTGACAAGAGCGCTTAGTAAAAAGAGTGTAGAAGCTTATAAAAGCGACCTACAGATGATAGAAGATGAGCATCAAAAAGCGCTCATTACACTCGATTCTAAAACTCTTCTAAGTATCCTTACAAAATATAAAAATAAAAGAACCCTCAACAGAAAATTATCTTCAGTAAATGCTTTTTTTGACTTTTGCTACAAAAGTCAGTTTTTAAATGAGCAGACAAAATTAAAACTCTCTAAAATTCCTAAACTTCTTCCAAAATTTTTATCCTATTCAGAGATACAAAGTGCACTTAAAGCTATAGATAGAAGTTCATGGATAGGACTTCGAGACTATGCTCTGATACTCTTCTTATACGCAACAGGTGCTAGAATTAGCGAGTGCCTAGCTCTAGGCACGGATGACATTGACGGTGAGTGGCTGCATATAAGACATGCAAAGGGTGAGAAGGAGAGAATTGTTCCGATTGCAAAAGTTGCAAAGATAGCAATAGATGCCTATTTAAGAGAGTTTAAGTATGAAAAAGAGTTTGTTTGGTGCAACTACAAGGGTGAAAATCTAAGCAGAATCTCCGCTTTTAAGATAACACAGAAATACCTCGGTGTATCACCCCATGTTCTTCGCCACTCTTATGCAACCTCTCTTATAATCGGCGGAGCTGATTTGCGTGTTGTTCAGGAGCTTTTAGGACATGCATCACTTTTAACAACACAAATTTATACACATGTTCAAAAGCAGGATTTAAAAAATACCGTAGAATCCTGTCACCCAATGGCGTAACCGTAATGAACAGTGCAGACAACAGCTTCTTTTCAAAACCATACCTGAAATCACTCTTTTGGATCCAAAATAATTGGCATCAGCATGGTATTTTGGTTCATACGCTTCGAGTTACCTATTACATCCTAAAGGCAGGAGATTTTAAACTTTTTGCAGCAGGATTGCTGCATGACATAGGAAAGCCATCCGTTGCATTCCAAAAACCCGAAGATGTAGAATTTGGTGAGTATAGTTTTACTGACCATGAAGAGAAGAGCTATCAGATAATTAAAAATTGGCCATTTATAAGCGAATATACTAAGCAGATAGTTCGTAATCATTACCTTATAAGAGACATTAAAAAAAGCTTTACAGAAGACAAATCTAGGTATGATTCAAAAAAGAAAATTTGGGATGGTCTGAGTAAAAATATCCAAAAAGATTTGGAGAGGTTTATACGCTATGACGACTTAGGTAAGGGTAAAAAAAGAAGATGAAAAAAATCACACCCTTTTTAATTGTTATTATAATAATTTTTATTATTGCAGCTCTATTTTTATCTTTGGCATCCTCACAAAAGATGATAGTAATTAAAGAGGGTAATACAAAAATGTTACCTCTTGCTATGGAGCTGGGCAAATATCAGGACAGTGACTGCGGAATGGTTATAAAAACTTTGGAATATGCTTCCCAGGTAGTATCTAAAGGTGGAAAAACTTGGTTTTTTCATGACCATGGCGGATTTATAAACTGGCTCAAAGATAAAGAGTTTCAAGATGATGTAACTATCTGGGTAATGAGCAAAGATACAAAAAGATGGATAAATGCAAAAGAGGCGTTTTACTCTTTAAACGATAAAACGCCTATGGGTTATGGATTTGGTGCCTATGAAAATAGAGAGAAAGGGCATGTTGATTTTGAGACAATGAAGCTCAGAATGCTTCGGGGCGAAACACTCAATAACCCACATATTAAAAAACAACTCCTAGGCAATTGATGGAAACCGTAAATATTTTAACCATTATCAGTATAGCTTTTTTAGGTTCTTTTGGACACTGCATCGGCATGTGCGGAGGAATAGTTGTAGCATACTCAACAATTAAAATAAATCCTAAAAACTCCAAATTATCTCAAGCTCTCTCGCATCTTCTCTACTCCTTGGGCAGAGTTTTGACTTACTCAACTCTTGGTGCGATATTTGGAGCGCTCGGCGGAGTTGCAACTTTCAGCAATAATGCAAATGGCGGGTTGTTGATTTTTGCAGGTGTCGCTATGGTGCTTGCCGGTCTCTCATTGATGGGAAAGATAAAGTTTTTAACTCTTATTGAACACTCCTTTGCATCATCACCTCTCTACAAAAGCACCTTTAAAAAGGTACTCAACTCTAAATCAAATCTCAGCTTTTTTGTTTTGGGCATGCTGAATGGTCTTCTGCCTTGTGGATTTGTCTATTTTTTCGCCATAACAGCGGCTAGTACCGCCAACCCGCTCTCTGGTGCTTTGGTCATGGCGATTTTTGGTCTTAGCACGATTCCAGCCATGTTTACTCTTGGTTTTATAACATCTCTTGCATCGGCTACCGGGTTTAGAAATATGATGATGAGTCTCTCTTCAATAGCCGTAATTTTGTATGGAACATACACTGTTTATAATGGGTATGATTATATTTCTAATCCCCTAAAAACATTAAGAGATTGTCATAAATAAGAGTTTATTTGTAAAGTGATATAATAAATGAAAAAAAAGGTTTTATTGTGAAAAGTTCAATTGTTGATAGCATAATGTCTCTTCCCCCACTTCCAAAAACTATTGCGGATGTCAATTTGATTTATGCTAATGAAGACTCTTCTCTCTCAGATATGACGAAAGCTATAGAATCTGATCCAATGATTGTTGCCAATATATTAAAAGCTGCTAACTCGCCTCTGTATGGATTTGGCAGAGAGATACAAAGTGTTGCTCAAGCAGTTGCTCTTTTTGGCATAGAAATGACGCGTTCCATTGCAGTTGGAAACTCTGTTAAAAAACTGTTAAATGTGGATATGCAGCCCTATAGGGTTACATCTGAAAGATTTGCAGAGATATCTTCACTACAGGCTGCTTTGATGTTAAAGTGGTATAACAAAGTAGATAAGAGAAAAGCTGCAAAACTCTATCTTGCCGCATTTTTACAAGAGACAGGAAAGATAATTATTGCAAGTACCATAATGCAAAATGATGAAACTATAAGTTTTTCATCTGAAGTTGAGATGTCAAATAATTTGGCAGAAGTCGAAAAAGCCTATGTTGATGTGACAACTTCTGAAGTGACGTCAAAAGTGTTCGAACATTGGGGATTTGATAGCGAATTTATAGATATTATTAAATATGCAGATGATCCACATTCTGCTCCAGAAGATATTAAAGAGTATTCCATGGCTCTAAATATTATTAAAACTATTGTCCCTGTAAATAAACCATTTTCAGAAGTAGCAATTAACTTTGGGTTAAAAAAAGCAATGGATGCAGAATTAGATTACCGTTCATTAGAAGAGGCGATAGAAGAGATGATAGATGCACACCAAAAGGGGCTTTATGAGTAAAACTGTCACAATAATAGATACATTCGGTTTTTTCTTTCGTAGTTTTTATGCCCTCCCACAGCACCTAAAAAACAGAGACGGTTTCCCGACGGGTCTTTTAACAGGCTTTACAAACTTTATAGCAACCCTCCAAAAACAGCATGACAGCGACTACATAGTTTTTGCAATAGACTCAAAAGGTGCAACCTTTAGAAATGAGATAGACCCAAACTATAAAGCGCACCGCCAAGCTCCCCCTGAAGAGCTTACCATGCAGCTTCCAATCGCCATAGAGTGGATTGACAAAATGGGCTATAAAACTCTGGGTCAGGTGGGCTTTGAGGCAGATGATATCATAGCAACTGTTGTAAAATTTGCAAAAAAAGAGGGTTATAATGTTCGCGTAGTCTCCCATGACAAAGACCTCTACCAACTTATAGACGATGGCAAAATAGTTCTCGTGGATGCCATAAAAAGAGCAACCGTAGATGAAGATGCCTGTTTCCAAAAGTATGGAATCACTCCTAAGCAGTTTATAGATTATCAATCTATTCTGGGCGACAGTGCCGACAATGTTCCCGGTGTTAAGGGCATTGGCAAGGTTGGTGCTGAAAAACTTTTGGTTGAATATGGAAGCTTAGACAATATTTATGCGCATATAGATGAGATAAAACCCGCAGGAGTTCAGAAAAAGCTTGTAGAATCAAAAGCCAATGCTTACATGTCGAGAGAACTTGTTACTCTGAGAGATGATGTATTGGAGAGTTTTGATTTTGAAGAGTATAAGATGGATATTGAACATCCGTTTTTAAACATCTACGACGAGCTTGTAAAGTATGAGCAAAATGCTATTCTGAGAACACTTCAGGCAAAAGGGCATGTAAGCCCGGAGGCGCACCAAGAGGCGCAAACGAGAGTAGATACGATACAAGAGAGTGAGAGCACAAATTTAGAGTTTAAAACTATACTTGTAACTGACGCTAAAAAACTTAATACAATTTTAGACACTTTGACCAAAGATACAATAATCGCCTTTGATACGGAGACAACAGGGCTGGAGTATAACAAAGACTCTCTTGTAGGATTCAGTTTTTGCTTTGATGAGAAAGAGGCATTTTATGTTCCGATTGCCCATTTTTATCTAGGCGTGCCGGAACAGATAAGCCAAAATGATGCTAAAAAAGCTATAAAAAAAATATTCAACTCTCGTGTAGTCGGGCATAACATCAAATTTGATTTGCATTTTGTAACAAGATTTTTAGAAGAGGATGCACTTGAGATATATTCAGACAGCATGATTCTGGGATGGCTTATAAACCCTGAGAGTGCACTTTCTCTTGATAAATTAGCAGAAAAACTGCTAGGCCACACGATGGTCTCTTTCAAAGATACGGTAAAAAAAGGTGACACTTTTGCAAGCGTTGAGCTGGAGGCGGCATGTGAATATGCGGCTGAAGATGCCTACATAACGCTCAAACTTTTTCACAGATTTAATAAAATGCTGGAACTGCAAAATGCAATGCATCTTATAGAAGAGGCACAGTTAACGGAAATACCTTTTATTCTGACGCTTCTGCACATGGAAAAAGCCGGTATAAAAGTGGACGGCACATTTTTGAAAAAGTTTTTGGTTGAAGTAAAAGAGACTCTTGCCGGATTGACTAAAATCATTTACGAACAAGCTGGAACCGAGTTTAATATCAACTCAACACAGCAACTGGGCACAATTTTGTTTGACACGCTGGGACTGCCGTTTGGAAAAAAAACAAAAACCGGCTACTCAACGGATGAGAATGTACTTAGTTCACTTAAAGATGCACATGAAATAATCCCGATGCTTTTGGAGTACAGAGAGGTTTATAAGCTCTACTCTACCTACATCGAACCGCTTTTAAAGCTGAGCCAAGAGAGCGAAGAGAGCCGTGTTCACACCTCATTTGTACAGACGGGAACCGCAACGGGGCGACTCAGCTCCAAAAATCCGAACCTTCAAAATATTCCTGCAAGAACAAAGCTGGGTCTTAGAATACGAGAGGCTTTTGTAGCGCCAAAGGGCAGAAAATTAGTGGGTATCGATTACTCACAAATCGAGCTTAGGCTTCTGGCACATTTTACACAAGACCATGTTTTGGTAGATGCATTCAAGCACGATAAAGATATACACATGCAAACAGCCATTGCCCTTTTTGGCGAAGAGGAAGCAAAAGATAAGAGAAATGTGGCAAAAACCGTAAATTTTGGACTTCTTTACGGCATGGGACAAAAAAAACTCTCAGACACTTTGGGCATTACAACCAAAGAGGCAAAAGAGATTATAGAGAGATATTTTGAGAGTTTTAAAAGCGTTAAAAGTTATTTCCGTTCTATCGTTGACATCTCAAAAGAGCAGGGTTTTGTAGAGACGCTTCTTGGTCGCCGCAGATATTTTGACTACGAAAATGCCTCGCCGATGTTTAGAGCTGCCTACGAGAGAGAGTCTGTAAACAGCGTATTCCAGGGAAGTGCAAGTGATTTGATAAAGCTCTCCATGAACAAAATAGACAAAATCATAAGAGAAGAGCGACTCCCAGCAGTGATGCTGCTGCAAATCCATGACGAACTTATTTTTGAAGTGGATGAAGCTGAAGCTGAAGGGTTAGGAAATAGATTCAGAGAAATTATGGAAACCATAATGGAGCTCAATGTTCCGCTCAAAGCGAGTTTGAATATTGGCAATAACTGGGGTGAACTTAAATAGTTTTCACATGTCGAAGTAATTGCGGTTTGTGAAATGGTGTCCGGCACTATTACTTATTGTCCATAATGTAACTTTCGATGACAATTAGGACATACTGCAATAGCATTTTCAATAGTGTCTTTCCCACATTGCGAAAGTTGTATCATATGATGAACCTCCAAGTAAGGAGAACTGTCTTTTGTTCTAAGAAATGGAGCTTTTTGCTTACATTCCTCACAAATTCCATTTGCTCTATTTAAAACTTCTGCAACTACATCAGGATTTCTCTTATAATTAACTATTGTAGTCTGAACTTTTTCAGGCATTTTTTTTGCCGTTTCTAGTCTTTGTTTTCTTGCGAAACTATTGTTTGTTGATTCATATATTTTCTCTTCAAAGCTTGTCTCATCAATTATATTTTTTAGTACAAGAAAATCATGTTCTGAAAGCTCTTTTATATTATTTGAGCCTTGCAAGACAGTTCCCCAATGACCATCATTATTATGTTTTTCAAACAACTCTAATGTCAATATAAACGGTCTAATATTAATGGCTTCTTTTAATATTTTGATTGATTCAATTTCAATTTGATAATTTGAGTTCCAAGATGATTCTCTAGTCCAAGGTTTATTAAGAACTTTATATAACCCTTTAATATAACCTCCTTTGATATAGTAAACCACATAATCATTAGGAGCGATATCTTGAGCTTTTTTATCATTAAATCCAATCATGTTTTGATTAGTATTATAGGACTCTTTACTATGCACTATTAGCCACTTTTTCATTTATACTCCAATATTATAACTTTGTTTTCTAACTACTTATTAATGCTCATTATATTGAACTCAGCCTAAATATTAAGAAATAATGGAACACATAAAATACTCCATTAAAATACAGATTTACAACATCCACTTTTTATAAAACCACCAAAATAGAACAATAATTGCACAGTAGTCTCATGAAGACTAAGGATGTATTTATGTTTAGTAATATTGCAAAAATTTCAGAGAGTGTTCATTTTATTGGAGCATTTGACCCGCAGATTCATACTTTTGATATTATTACGAAAACAGCAAACGGTAGTTCTTATAACAGTCTAAAGTTATGTGTCGTTTTTGGAAGAGAAATCGCAGAGATAGCTATGGGAAAAATGGTGGAGATAGAAATATGAAAACGGAACATATAAAAATGTATGAAGATTTGAAAAATTTACTGGTATTACATGCCTCAAACGGGTACGCTAAAAATGTTTTGGCTGTTTTGGTAGCAAAAAAATCATTGGAGATGAATCATCTTTACCAAGATATGGGCTTTAAAAGCAGGGCAGAGATGGGAAAATTTATGATGAACAATTTTTTAGAGCTGGCAAAACAAAAACCGAAAGATAAACTTTGGAAAAAGTTTTTATATGAGCAAATTGATGCTATCGCTCCCGCATGTGTAAGTTGTAATGATCAAGAGAGTTGTTTCAGATGTCTGTTGAGCGAACTTAGCGCGTGACAATACCCTCTATTTCTTCGATAGAACTATACAGTGATACTCTTTTAGGCGTAGATACGCCTATTTTCATCCATTGTTTTAATCTCATCTTCGAGGTAGTCGTATCCGTTTATACTGTAACACAATATTTTTTGCGGAGTATAAACAATCTCTTCGCTCTCTTCTAAAATATCTGAGCTTTTTGCTTCGCCATTTTCCAAATAAACTTCTATACGCTGAGCGTCACGCAATGTACAAGCTGTTTCAAAAGCGTTTCTTGCATGTTTGAGTAACTCTTTTTTTGCTAAAGCATAATCCATTTTTTTCTCCATTTAAGCAATCTTAGCTTTTGAGTTGTTAAAATCCCACAAGCGTTTGTAGTTCGAATCAAGCTCTGATAAAACACTGTTTGTTCTAAAAAGTTTTGATGATTTAGCATCTATAGGAATAGTAATCATTGTGTCTCCTTTGTGTTATAGATATTTTTTATATCTCTTAATATTTTTATGTGTGCATTTATAGTTCTAGAATAAAAGATGCATGGTTTATTTTAAAATAAGGAGACTAGTATGAGCAAAATGATTGATAGCACTCTCTCGGCAACTGGAACTAAAAAGTATGATGAAGCGTATGTAAACGCACTCCAGCATGCTAAAGAAGCAGCAGATAAAGGGCATGTGGATGCGCAGCTTAAAACAGGACTGCTTTATAGACAAGAGGGCAATATAGCAGATGCTATGCGTTATCTGATTACCGCTGCACACAATAACAGTTCTCAAGCGCAAGCACTTATTACATATGTAAGCAACTCACCAGATGCAGCTCAAAGAAACACTGTTTTTCATGATTTGGATGTGCCAAAACAGCGTGCATATGTGGAAAATCTGATTGAAACAAAAATACGTCCTACACTCTCAAGTGACGGTGGAGGAATAGAACTTATAAATTATGTAGGCGGAACAACACCGCAAATATGGTTAAACTATTTGGGTAATTGTTCAGGCTGTCAGCTTGGCTCCACCTCAACGGCTGACATGTTGCTTAAGCACTTTGAAACAATGATTGACAAAAATGTCATACTTTATCTGATGTAGTTATTTAAAATAACTAGAACAAAAAATGCAAAATAAATTTTAAATATTTTAGGAGAAAAAAAATGGCTGTAATGATAACTGACTTATGTATAAACTGTGGAGATTGTGCTCCTGAGTGTCCGGTAGCTGCGATACTTGGTGATGATAGTGAGAAGAACCCTTTTGAGGATGAGAGATTTTATGTGAAAGCCGAAACTTGTGTCGAGTGTGTCGGTCATGCAGATGCACCTCGTTGTGCGGATGTTTGTCCGACAGAGGGTTCAATTGTTTGGGATATGCCATACACGACCGATTTTGAAGAGTATTTCGTGGCAGGTCAAGAGAACGGTACATATGCAATACGCGAACATAAATCAAAAGGTTTGATGCTGCCGTCGGTGAAAGCACAACCGTTTATGGAAAATATCGGTATGAATTTGCGTGAGTCACATGCAAGCGTAGCGGTTTAACTTAGGCAACATTGTGAATATCGCATTTGCATCCTCTGACGGAGAGCTTATAGACCAACATTTTGGCTGGTCTAAAAAGTTTTATTTATATAGAGTAAATAAAGAGAACTTTGAGTTTTTAAGTGTAATTGACAGCTCAAATGAGCCGGAGGGTGAAAAAGAGAAGTTAGATTATAAGATTGGCACGATTAGTAGAGCAGAGATACTCTACTGCACCCAAATCGGTCCAAACGCTTCAAAGATGGTGCAATCTGCAGGAATTTATCCTGCACGGGTTGCGGAGGGTGAGAGTATATCTGAGGCTCTAAAAAAGCTTCAAATGACTCTCAATGATAATCCGCCACCTTGGCTATTGCGAATATATTATAAAACACAAGAGAGGGATAAATAATGGCGGTAATAATTACAGATTTATGTATAAATTGTGATGCATGTTTACAAAATTGTCCGGTACATGCCATAGTAGATGACAGCCAAAACCTGCTCGCAAACGGACGCTACTATGTACAGCCGGAGAAATGTGTCGAGTGTGTTGATATATTTGATGACCCTCAGTGTGCCGCTATTTGTCCTAGTATAGGGTGTATAACATGGGATATGCCATTTATTAGCGAGTTTAATTCACACTACTTAAACGAGGAGCTTTACAAGCTTTGCGACAAAGACAATATTGTGAAATCTCCTGCTGTTAAAGAAAAGAAATATCGCACAGATATCCCTTTAAGTATGCGCGGAGTCGGTAAAGAAGTGCAGGTTGAGCCATAAAATCAGTATGGTAAAACCTGTGGCACCCTAGTTATAATCTTGAACTATTTTATATGTCATATCCAGATTAGTCGCTTTTAAAACTTCTATTCTCAGACCCTTGAATCCTACCAAAGCAGTATCGTTGTTATCAAGTTCATACTCTACATCTTGTGTAAAAGTCGGTCGAGACATGTCATTTGTGAACTCATTAAATGATATTTTTATTTTAGTACCTGATTTGCCTTCATATATGGCTTGATATTTAAAAGTATTTATAGAAGGGTTTGGAGAGAAAGTCGGCACTTTACTGTATTGAATCGGATGTTCAAGTTCAATTAAATTTTCGTTCGGATACTTTGTGGAGTGCGTAAATTTATTCTGATTGTATGCATCAACAATGCAACGGGCTTTTTCATTGCAAGCAGCAGTCCAATTATTCCATTTTCTTAAATATAACGGTCCAAATGAAGTGGCGGTAGCAGTGGTTGCAGTGTCACCATTCATGTACATCAATCCAGCCCCTGCCGTGGCTACCGGAGCTAGTGGTCCTAGCAGGAGCCATGCAGGATTGTAGTCATAATCATTGCCACTACTTTTTAATACTTCCGCAGGCTCATCCATCTTTACTGCATAACTCATATTGCCCAACTTTACATAAATACTCTCACCGACTTCAATTGTAGTTACAGTATCAAGTTTGGGGATGTTTGCTTCTTTCTCATAATAAATATTCGGTAACTGAGGTGCTTTGTTTGTACATCCGCTCACCAGAAATGTTATAAATAAAACAGTAAATCCTAATGCAACTATTTTTGTTGTTTTCACTTTTATTCCTCGTGATTTTTTACTTTTTGTATTGTGACACATGGTATCTAAAGGTATATTAATATGATAAGTAAATAGCGTGTTATAAAAAGTAATATTTGCAAAGAGGTGCAGAGCAGACTCAAACAGCATTTGATATAATATTTCCGCTGAGTACAAAATTACAGAGTGATGGATAAGAAGATGAAATTTATAATTAAATACGGTAACTTAGTGGAAGAAAACGCCACATTCATTGTAAATGCCTCAAATACAGAGCTTACATTGGGAAGCGGTGTTTCACATGCTTTTAGTGAGCAGTGCGGAGGTGCGCTATATCAAGAAGAGTTGTACGCGCTTAAAAAAAAGTTTGGCGTTATAGAGCAGGGCGATGTAATACTCTCAACCTCCGGCAGTGCAACAAACTTTAAATATGCTCTGCATGTCGCAGTGATGAACTACAGCGACGACTCAAAACCGCCTTATCCTTCTTATATGCAAATACAAAATGCTCTCAAAATGCTTTTGAATATTGTTGAAGAGAGAGTCAAAGATGAAAATATTCAAAATCCAAAATTTGTTATACCGCTGCTGGGATGCGGTGTAGGAGGCTTACAAAAAGAGAAGGTGTTTATGATGATAAAAAGTGCTTTTCAAAAATCAAAACTTGATTTGGAAGTCGTAATCTATTTTCATAACAAGCAGGATTTTTATCTATTCTCTCAAAAAGAGTTGTGAAATGATAGGGGAGTGGAGATTCATTCACAGGGATGCAGCTTGTGGGTGAGAGAATTGTTATAGCACTTTTTCTATAAGTAAGTTCTCTATTCTATCAAAGTGCTTTAAATTATTGCTCAGCAAGTAGCAACTGTTTTCAATCGCAATACTCGCAATCATCAAATCCATATCAGCAATAATATTCCCCTGCTTTTTCAGTCGTGCTTTTTCTTTTGCAAAGATAAGGCTTGAAGCTTTATCGAACTCCAATACTTTGAAATTTTCTAAAAAAGGTTCTATTATTTTTAGATTTTGCTCAATCCTTGCAGAATTGTACGCACCATAGATAAGTTCAGTAGAGTTTATTCTTGAAATATACAGATTATCAGCAGGAATTTGAGACAACTTTTCTACGACCTCTTTTTTCCCTTTTAGAAAATAGATGAGAATATCACTATCAACAAGATATTTTTTCATGACAGATCTAGCTCAAAATCTTTACTGTTTTTACTCGATGCTATGCTCTCAAGCATCTTGTCTGCATCACTGCTTTTGAGTTTACCCGCAAATTGTAATAATTGGTTCTGTTGTAAATGATTCTGTTTTGAAAAAAAATCAATCGCTTTTTCTATAACTTCTGTTTTTGTTGCATGAAGCTCATCACTGAGTTGATTTAAAGTATAGATTACACTCTCATCCAATCTTAAATTAACAGCTCTTTTCATATATAAACTCCTTTTGTCTTTACATAATTGTACAATAAAATCGGTAGTTTGTAAATTAGTTTGATTTATTTAAAAAAAGCAGAGATTAATTCAAAAGGTGGGCATAGGTTTTAAATAGAGCATTTTTGTGTTCTATTAATCATTAATATTAAGTCTTAGTTAACTATAATGGGGACGAATAGTAATAAGCTAGAATACTTGCAAAAGAAGGAATTAATATGTACGATAATGAAACAAAAGAATACGCACAAGAACAAGAACAATTAATTAAATGTTTAGAATATCGTATTCGTGTAACTAACGATAATCGTTCCAATAATAGACAATCTTTAATGAGAGATTATGCAAGAGTTTTATATTCATCATCATTTAGACGACTGCAAGGTAAAATGCAATTATTAGGAGTTGATGCCAATAAATTTAATCGAAATAGACTTACTCATAGCTTAGAAGTAGCACAAATAGCACGAACAATAGCTTTTGGACTTGAATTAAAAGATACCGTTGTTACTGAAACAGCTGCACTTGCCCATGATATTGGAAATCCACCATTTGGTCATTATGGAGAAGTGATTCTAAATGAGTTAAGTTCTAATTGTGGAGGTTATGAAGGAAATGCTCAAGCATTTAGAATACTAAATACATTAGAAAAAAAACATCATGAATATTCAGGTCTAAATTTGAATATTAGAACATTGATGGCAGTAACAAAATATTTTTTTACTAAAGAGCAAAATCCAAAAAAATTTTTATATGACAATGATTATAACTTTCTTTCAACTGAATTACAAAAGCATAATGTATTAATTACTAAAAGTATAGATGCTCAAATTATGGATTTATCAGATGAAATAGCATATGCAGCTCATGACTTAGAAGATGCAATAAGTTTTGGCATGATAAGTTTAGGAGAAATAGTTCATGAATTTAGACTTAATGAAAAATATAAACCTGCATTACAATCAATAATAGATATTGCAGAAGCTGTTCAAATAGAAGCTTCAAAATCAAATAGTTTAAATTCTTCAGAAGAATACTCAATAGTATTAAAAAAAGAATTAACATCTACAATTGTAAATACATTATGTTCTGATATAGGTTTAGTAAAAAATGAACATGGAGAAAATGAACTTGGATATAAAAATCATGCTTTATTGGCAGAAGGCTTAAAAAAACTATTATTTAACGCAATATTACGTAAAAAAGACATTCAACTCTATGAACGAAGAGGTGAAAAAATTATAAGAGGTTTATTTGAAGTATATAGTGATGAAACATACAATAAAAATAATATATTATTACCGCCTGAATTAAGAACAATCAATGATTGCAAAGGTCGTGTGATAACTGACTATATATCTGGAATGATGGATTCATATGCAGCACAAGAATATGAAAAGTATTTTGGTAAAGGTAGTACAGAAAATTTATACTTTAAAATTACACCTATGTGAATGAACCTCCACTTTTATATGCATTCCCAATCAAGAGCCTAAGGAATAAGAAAACGAGCAAAATTTCCACATGCCAAAAAAATCAAGCCTTAGCAGTACAATCAACCATCTTTTTGTATATTGCATGCACATCTAAAATAGAGAGCAACTGCTCTTTGTGTATCTCTTTTTCAGGTCTTACAACAGCCTTTGTTAAAGTATTGCTTCCCGTAATAGATGATTTATAGTGTTGCATGTCTTTATTTGCAATTTCAGGGCTGTCAAAAATGCGCTCTATTGCAATTCCCAAATGAACCTCTTTTCCATCGTCTGTTAAGCGTAAAAGAATGACATCATGTGCCGTGTGGTCGTAAGAGAAATTTTCTCCGGTAATAAGTGAATAGAGAGCAACTACGCCGATAGTTTTACTTTTATGGCTGATAACACCTATAAAGTACTCATTACAGCCGATAATTTTGGTAAGCGGTTGATTGCTTAGAGATGCGACAATATACTCCGATTCAATACCATAAATCATATTTCCCAAAAAGAATGTGGATATATCTGTTGTTGGCTCCCCGGATTGCGGTTTGGAATAGGAGTAGGACTTTACTTCATTATTTATTTCGTCATGGGATGCGTTTGTTTCTCTATCTGCTATTTGTGCAAAAATTAGAGCTATCACATCATTTGAATAGTTATCATTCACTTTATATTCGCGGTATCCTTTTGAAAGTGATGCACCGACTGAAAAATATTTACCCTCATACTCTATAATATTCGCATAACTCTCGCCGGATTTGAGGTTAAAAAAGCTATTGTCAATGTTGAGCGTATCACCAATCTTCAGTCCTTTATTGGTGGAGGAGATAATTGTTTTTTCTTTATCACAAAAGAGGGCAAAATAGCTCTGCTCCGTTTGACCTTCGTTATTTTTTGGCAGTGTATCTTCCAGCATGGCATAAAACTCAGGTTCAGAGTTGAACACAATGGCAATCCCTCCCAAAACCTCACTGTGGTTATCTATGTCGGTTATACTCGCTCCGTAAATGTAGGTGCTGCGATGAGAGTATAAAGAAGATTTCGCATAGGAGCTAACGCAATAAAATTGTGAATCCGTGAGTGCCAAAGTGTCTAAAACCCAGCTATTATTTAACCTATTGCCGATAATATGGCGCTCCTCTTGGTTAGACACGGCAACAATAACACCATTTTTGTCATAGATAAATATGTTCGTATAAACCGTGTAGAGGTTGTTTATGTACGCTAAAATTTTACTCATAGCTTCAGAGTCGGCATTTTCGCTCTTAAGTGACTTTCTGAAAAATGTCGTTAATGCCCACCATCTGCAATCGTTTGCTCTCTCGTAAAGGTTTCTATCCATTATATCAATAGCTAGTTTTGCTAAAAATGAGACATCATTTAAAATAGAACTTATAACCGTGTTGTTGAGGTTTGCAATGCTCTCCTCAAAGATGGTTTTTGTTCTTGAGCCTGTTTTTGAAATCTCTATAAGTAAAGATTTGCTAAAAGAGTTATCACCGCTTTTTGTGTTTGCAATTTTTACATTTCCGTTCCAGACGGTAATATCGAGCTCTTTTTGTATCTTCTCTGCCTCTTTTGGAATCGTTATAAGCTCTTCCCCAAAAAGATTGCTGTTTCGCATAACAGATTGTAAAATAGCAGCATCGAGTGAGGGCAATTTCTTATCAGAAGTGATTGCAAAGGCATTTTCAAGCGGAATCATCACATGTCCCAGCCAGTCAAGACCAAAAAAGCCTTGGTACCCTTTTGTTTTACATGTTTTTGCCAAATACTCTCTTCCGGCAAATCGTACAATATTATACTCTCTGTTAATCACTTTTTGCATCGTTGCGCCGAGTGGAATTTGGTAGGGATCAGAGGATGAGATAACCTTTGAGGAGCTGTCAAGGAGCATGACATTGAGCCAATCCTCTTTGTCGATGAGGTTGTCAAAAATCCCTCGCATCTCATCTTCAAATTTGAAAAACAGAGCAAGTACACCTAAAACTTCAGAACCTGAATCATTTGTTCGTGTTACTCTAAAAGCATAAAGAAGCGTTTTTTCTTTGGATGGAGTTAAGTCGCAGTAGTCATAGTATTCTATATAATCCTGAGAGCTTGTGAGTGCTTCGCTGATAAAGTTGCAAGAAGATTTTGTGCATGTATTGTTTTGGTCAAGCTGAACCAATATCTCGCCGGAGGTATTGAGGAGAACAATATTGTCGTAAACGCTGTATTTTGCGACATATTCGTTAAATCTTTGTATCAACTCTTTTTTGAGTTTGGATTTTTTGTATCTGTAATTGTCATCTGTTTTGTTGTTTATCAAAACATGTTCCATATATTCGCGTATATCATCATCGGTTGCCAAAAAACCAATGTCAGCCGTTCGCTCAAACAAATTCCGAATGACAATATCAACTGCTACTTGTGCCTTAGAACTCATCTCTGATGTCAATTTTTTGAGCCGTTCTGCGCCTAGTTTGAGCAAAAGCTGCTCAGTCAAGCTCTGAAATGCTTCTCTAGTATCGGACATATCCATGCCTAAATTGGACATCTGCCCAAGAAGCGTAAGAAGATTCCATCGCTCTGCGAGTGAGTTTAAAGCACTGTTATAATCCGTAACTTCAGGCATGTAGGCGGTGAGTTTTAAAAGATCGTTGTTCTCCATTTCGTAAACCTTCGTAATTAATATTTTTATACCATCGGGTTGAATTACATAAAAATGTTAATTCTTGTCCCCAAAAAATTTTAGGGACAAAGGAGTAGAAATAGAGATTACACAGCTCCAAAAAGCACTTTTTTGTTTGCACTTTGGTTTGATTTTACCTCTTCATAACTTTTGTCACTGATGCGAAGTTTAGTAGATTTGATTTCGTCATAGATTGTGTCTATCTTCTCAACCGGAGAGAGTTTTTTCAAATCGCCCTTAGAGAGGTCTGCAAAGTCAACAAGCTCGTTCCAAACCGAACTTTCATCGAGTGAAAAGGCGTTAAATGTAAAACCTTTATACTCAAATTTACCGTTTTTATCTAAGTCTGTCACGAAGAGTATATAAAGCCCTGTAGGAGAAAGTATCTCTTTGTATCGTTCGACAAATGGCTCAAAAAAGTCTAGCGTTTCCAGTTCACATGCCAAAAAATCTATCGCGAGGCTATTTGTAACCAAGATAGTTTGTGTAGCGGTCGCTTTTGGTGGGAGTTGTTTGTCGGCAGAGAGAATATCCCCCGGTGTAATGATGAGACTTCCGCGGTATCCGTAAGAATATTTGTCCGTTTTATCATTGAATGATGCTTGCCACTGCAAGTTGTTCTCTATTATAAACTCTTTTACTGTTGGCATGTGGAAATCCTTGTATCAATTTTTAATGTAAGTGCAACTTTAATTCTATGTTTTTACGCCACGGCATTTGTGTAAGCGTAAGTTGACGATATGGAGCGTAATCGCTCCGCTGCTTTGGTAAATATTTCTATCGTGAAGTCAATCTCCTCTTCGGTTGTATAGCGTGAAAGGCTCAAACGCATCGCCGTGTGTGCGAGTTCAGGGTCTTCTCCGATGGCACTCATTACAGGATTAGCATGGAGAGATTCAGATGCACATGCGGAGCCTGTCGAAGCGGCGATTCCTGCACGGTTTAAATCCCACAGCATCGATTCGCCCTCAACACCGCGAATTGAAATCAAGATGGTGTTTGGGGTGCGCATCTCTCTTGAACCTACGACAATCGTGTCTGGAATTTTGGTTATGGCATTTTCTAATTTGTCTCTGAGTCGTCGCACATCCGTATTCATCTTTAGTACATGCTGGGTTGCTTGTTTCATCGCCAAACCCATGCCGACAATGGAGGCGACATTGAGAGTTCCGGCTCTTTTTCCGCCCATCTGCTCACCGCCATGAAGAAGGTTTGGAAGCTCTTTTCCTTTTTTGACATAAAGCCCGCCGATTCCCTTTGGTCCATGAAATTTGTGCGCAGAGAATGTAAGATAATCCACATGTACTTTGCTCAAATCCACATGCACTTTCCCAATCGCCTGAACCGCATCGGTATGAAACAAAATCCCTTTCTCTTTCGCAAAAGCACTCACTTCTTCTACCGGAAAAATCATTCCCGTTTCATTGTTTGCCCACATCATAGAGATTAAAATTGTGTTTTCCGTCACAGCCGCCATCATGTCAAGCGCTGAAATACCACCGTTTTCGTCCACATCGACATAGGTAACATCCACGCCGTTTTCGCTTAAAAAGAGGAGTGTTTCTAAAATGGACGGATGCTCAACTGCCGTAGTGACAATATGGTTTTTTTGTGGATTTGTAAGAATATGTTTGAAAAACACTCCTTTTAAGACACTATTGTTACTCTCTGTCGCACATGAGGTGATGATTATGTCATCCTCATCCGGTACATTCAGCGCATCATACATCTCGCCTATAGCTTCATTGAGAGAGGGACGTACTTCCATTCCATATCTATGGAGAGAATTCGAGTTTCCGAACAACTCTTCAAGAAAAGGCATCATTTTTACTTTAACCAAGGGGTCGATTTTTGTTGTTGCGTTGTTGTCAAGATAGACTCTCATGCTATTTCCTCTGCTTGTTTGGTAAACTCTTCAAGTGACATATTAATTACTATCAGGTTATGTTTTGCTACAAATTTTTTCTCTTTTTTGCCAAGTTCTTTATCCGTGATGATATAACCGCCCGCAGAGTCAAAAGTGAGCTCATTTGCCACCATGCGGTCTGTGTCGCGGTCAAAGGAAGTACCCAAAAAGAGATATTTTTTGCCTTTTCTGTAGGATTTCAACATAGGAGGAACAGCAAATCCGCCCATCGCTTCGGTGAGCCAATCCACATAATCCGCATCCGACATGACAAAGCTTGGTTCCGGAAGTGTTGAACCCATAGGCTTGAAGAGTATGGGTTCTTTTTCGCTCAAATCACTGTCGAGTGTAATGTGATACGATTTATTTTCTACATCGTATTTATACACCTCATAACGGTTTTTATCTGCCATAATACGCGCTTTTCCGATAATCATTGAATGGGGTTTATTTGCCAACAGCTCTTGAAGTTTTGGGTCTCTGTTGGTGTCTATGATATATTTTGGGCACAAGTCGATGATTATTTTATGAAGCGGTGTCGGTTCAAAGTTTTTTGTATAGATATGATTGACAAGCTGTGTAAGATAACTCACTCCGCGGCGCTCTTCAAGATGCATGGCAGCACGGGAATATTCAAACATCAAACGCTGGCTCATCGGTCTGCCATTATTGAGCATCAGTATCATAGAGTCCGAATCATAAGGCATCTGCTCGCCCTCATTCGTTTTTGTGTTTTCAAATATTCCTAACCCGAAATAGGGAACCGTAGTGTTGTTTTTTATCTCTTCTTTGATTGTTTTTATAAGCTCTCTCATTCGTGGCATCCTTTTCCTGTATAGCACAATTGTGCTGCTGTGATTTTTCGCATCAGTGTCTCAAGATTGAATTTTTCATCCAAATCATTGAGAAACTCATCATAAAAAATAGCTCCATCTTTGGAGACCAAAATCAACGCTTTTGTAAGCTCAAAATTGAGTGGCTCACCCAGAAGCCTCACACCATAAAAGTCACCAAATTCGCCCTCTGCATCAATCAAAAAATCAATTTTTTCTAAGTGAGGATTTGTGTGCGAATCATTTGCGACAATCAAGTTTGCAGTGACAATATAATCTCCGCCATGTGGAAACATCGCATTTATCTCTGCTAACTCCTCCAAAAACGCTTCATCTATAAAAGGTGTCGTTATAAAAAGCTGTGTTTGACCGTTTTGTCCACCTTTGGCATGTGGATTTTTATTTTCATCTTGGAGCGTAACTCTCTCTGAGGCATACCCCACATCAAGTGGCAAATCTTCTAGTTTCATTGTCTGATTTTTAAATTTTATCTGCAAAACAGCCTCCTCATAAGAGTTTGAAAAGCTTTTGCATATTGTGTTCTATGAAACTCCATTTGACTAAAAAAATCAATAGAGCTACAATGTTTGTTAAAAATTAATACTTTTAGGTTTGCACATGGTAGTAAGTTGGAATGAGATAAAAAAAGCCCATCAAGAGTTAGATAAAGTAATGGATAAATGCTATAAAAATAAGAATTTCAAAAATGGCAAAGAATGTGTAGCGTTTTTGTTTGAACTGTATGAGGAGTATTTAGATGGTTAGAAAAAACTTTAATGAAATAATTTCATCTATTATTAAAAATAATGAGACCATATATCAACTAAATGCAAAATTAGATAATGTTGAGATTACTGATAATGAAATAACTATTAAATACATAGATTTTACGGCTATGGCAATTAAGCAACAAATTTTTGAAGAAAGAGATTCAAAAAAGAAAGTAACAATTGAAAAAAAATCTAATAATCAAACAATAGTATTTAAAAAATGTAATTTTAATGGTTGTTTAGAACTGTGTGATTTTTTAGGATTTAATTTTAAATTTTATGAATGTGAATTTAGAAATTTAGTATTTTATAATATAGAAAAAACACCATTGTCTAATTTAAAAAATACTGAACAAAAATATTTCAATTATGGCATTGAATTTATAAGATGTGATATTGAAAATTTAAATATAAGAAATTGCGAATTTAATGGAATATTTTATGTAAACGACAAGGAACCAAGAGTAAAGACTAAAAAAGCTAATAGTAATAAATTTACTCCAATGGAGTATGAAAGAAAAGCTATAGGCTACTTATCAATTTGGAATGTGATATTTAACAAAAAATTTAAATTTAATAATATTGAAATACATTCTGCAGATATACAAGATGTTATATTTAATGATAGAGCAGATTTTTATAAAAATGTATTTGGATATAAGTTATGGGACAATCCTATTACTTTTATGAATCTTGAGTTTAAAGAATTAACAATATTTGATAAATGTGAATTTTTACACTATTTAGATATGGATAATGTAAGCTTTGCAAGATTAGCACAATTTAAAAAAGCTATATTCCATGATGGATTAAATTTAGATAAAACAAATATTGAAAATGAAATTAATTTTTATGATGTTCAAGAACTTGATAGTAAGTTATCGAAAGAAAAAACATCACGAGAAACATATAGAATTATCAAATATAACTTTGAAAAAATTGGTAATAAAATAGAAGCAAATAAATATCATGCTTTTGAGTTAGAACAAAAAAGAAAAGACTTAGAAGAAAATATATCTTCAGATTGGAGAGAAAAATGGGTTTTTAGGTTTCATGATTGGAGTTCAGAACATTCTACAAATTGGTTTAGAGCTTTATGGTTGATTTTTCTTGTAGGTTTTTTGACGATTTTTCTAGTTCATTTTGACATTGTAAAGGATTTGTTTTTTCATCCAAATCATTTTAAAATAGAATATATATCTAAAATTTGGAATGAGTTTTGGCAATATATAAATATTACAAATTTAGAAAAATTAAAAGATAAACCGTTTATATTTTTTTTAAATAAAGTATCTTTGGGTTATTTATATTATCAATTTTTAACAGCAGTTAGAAAAGATACAAGGAAGTAATGAAAATAAATTGCAAATTGCCATACTTCTTAACAAGCAGATTTAAAAATGGTAGTATCAAGAAAAAAGTCATTGGAGCTTAAATGAAAACTATAACATCACATCAAAGCCACCAAACATTTGAAGATATAAAACAGATAGATAGTAACGGTGTAGAATTTTGGTACGCCAGAGCACTTGCAAAGGTGCTTGAATATAGTGATTTTAGAAACTTTACAAAGGTAATCGACAAAGCAAAAGTAGCATGTGTAAATAGCGGTTTTGAAGTGGCAGACCACCTCGTTGAAGTCACCGAGGTGGTTCAAGGTGGCTCAGGTGTGGCAAATCCATATCCATCTTTCGCCCTCTCAAGATATGCTTGTTATCTTATCGTACAAAATGCAGACCCGAGCAAAAGAGTTGTAGCCAATGGACAGACTTATTTTGCACTCCAAACACGAAGAGCAGAACTTCAAGACGATGAAAAGTTTGCACAGTTAAAAGAGGAAGAAAAAAGATTATTTTTAAGAAATGAGTTAAAAGAACACAACAAACAGTATTTCAAAATCATGGATATAAAGGTCTGTACGGTGGACTTGATGCCAAAGATATTCATATAAAAAAAGGACTTAAAAAATCTCAAAAGATTTTAGACTACATGGGAAGCACAGAACTAGCTGCCAATCTTTTTCGTGCTACACAAGCTGAGGAAAAACTCAAACGAGACAACATCAAAGGTAAAACAAACGCCAACCAAACACACCATGAAGTTGGCAAAAAAATAAGACAAACCATCAAAGAGCTAGGCGGTACAATGCCAGAAGATTTACCAAGCCCAGAAAAGAGTGTAAAGAGTATAGAAAAAGAGCAGATGAAATTAGAGAAAAAATGAGGTTTTTAAAATATGTGTTATCTCATAGCACAAAATAGTGACTTTAGAAACTTTACAAAGGTAATCGACAAAGCAAAAGTGGCATGTGTAAAGTGAGGATGGGCATAATAGTGATTCAATAATTTTATCTTTATTGTATTATCAACGAGCATATGGATTGTTATGGAATGAGGAATTCTCAAAAAGTTATGACAAATTTCTAAAATTTTTAGACTGTGAGGGTTCTTTAGAGATGGAAAATAGTATCATCTTATATTTAACTCTGTTACTATCAAAAGGACAATTCTACAAAGCAAAAGAGTTCTTTGAGATGGAAAAATATCAGTTGAAAGATAGATATAAACCTATCTGGTATGCTTTGATGAAACTCATGGAAAAAGAGTTCCCAGATGAGATTAAAAAATGGGGAGTGAACTCTCCGAGAGTGTTGATGAGGTTTTGCTTGAGATTGAAAGATTGAAAATCAAATATGCTATTTAATTTTTTCATTAAGCAATACTAAAATTTGAAAATCAGATATAATAAATAAAAAAAATACGAGAACAAACGAATGAGAGAGATTTTTAGCAGAATAGAAGATAATAGTTCCATAAGTGTTGAGTTTGAGGTGGATGCCGGTGATTATAAAGAGGAGAATCCTTGGCTTTTTAGTGTCTTTGTAAAATATGAAGGCATAAGTGAAGACATGGATCGGTATGAGGAGTTTTTGGAGACGAAAGAGTCACTGATTATAGCCCTTGAACATAATGAAAAAGCAAGGTATGTGGGCAGCAGAGTTGTAGATGGATGGAATGAGCTCTATTTTTATGCACCTGATTCAAAAGAGCTTAATTCTATTGTGTCAAAAATTTTGACGCCTTCAAATTACGCTTATGAGAGCAATGTTGTACGAGATACAAAATGGAGTTTTTACGAGCTTCAACTCTCTCCGAGTGAGTTAGAATTGCATCACAGCCAGAGTGCAAAAATCATCTTTTTACTCGAAGAAGAGGGTGATGATTTGAGTGTTGCCAGAGAGGTTGAACACTATGCGGTGTTCGATACAAGCACCCAAAAAGAGAGATTTGTGAATAATGCCCTAGAAAACGGCTTTACATTTAAAGATGATATTGCTACCGATGAGTATGAGCATGGAGTAGCTCTTATTAAAATCCACATGCCGACAGAAGATGAAGTGAAAAAAACTGTTGAAGAGTTGTACGCACTCATCAAAAAAGAGCATGGTTTTTATGAGGGTTGGAGTACGATTTTGGTTAGTGAAGAAGAAAATAGTTAATAATGGGAAAAATGTTTGCCATAACCGGATTTACTAACTACCTTATAGTCATTTTTCTGAATGCTTTTACAGATTTGGGTCATAAAATAATTATTCAAAACACGATTTTTAAAGTCTATGACGGTCAAACCCAGATTGTTCTGACGGCTATCGTAAACGCTCTTATTCTTCTTCCTTTTATTTTAGCATTCTCTCCGTCGGGCTTTTTAGCCGACAAATTTCCTAAAAACAAAATTATGGAGTATGCATCTGTTTTTGCAATTTTGATTACCCTCGGCATAACCTACTCCTACTATCAAGGGTGGTTTTTTACGGCATTTGTTATGACTTTTTTACTTGGACTTCAAGCTGCAATCTACGGACCTGCAAAATATGGATATATAAAAGAGTTGGTCGGTATTAAATTTATAAGTTCAGGCAACGGAGCCGTCCAAGCCACTACAACGGTTGCTATTTTGGGCGGAATTATCTTCTATACGGTTCTCTTTGAGGGCATGTTGGATGATAGTTTTAAAACAGAAGAGGATATTTTACTTCTTATTGCTCCTCTTGGCTGGCTTTTGGTTCTGAGTTCGGTCATTGAGTGGTTACTCACATCCAAACTACCAAATAAAATGATAGAAATTTCTAAGCGAGAGTTTACACTTGCAAGATATATAAAAGGTGCTTATCTACGAAAAAATCTAAAGATAATAAGAAGAAAAAAAGAGGTTTTTGAAGCAATTATTGGACTTAGTCTTTTTTGGTCTATCTCTCAGGTTGTTTTGGCCGTATTTGGCGAGTATGCAAAGAGTGAGCTAGGCGTCACAAACACTATCTTTGTTCAAG
Source organism: Sulfurimonas sp. (assembly GCA_041662325.1). Taxonomy (GTDB): domain Bacteria; phylum Campylobacterota; class Campylobacteria; order Campylobacterales; family Sulfurimonadaceae; genus Sulfurimonas. The sequence goes on from JBAZSU010000001.1 coordinate 621,656, forward strand.
GCGTCATGGCTCTCGCCGGCATAGGAATAGTTATCGGTTCAATCATGGCGGCAAACCTCTCAAAGCACTATATAAACACCGGTTTAGTGGCTATCGGTTCCGTCGGCATAACTCTTTTGGTTCTTCTCATCCCTTTTATCTCTTCCATGAGTGTGATGGCTTTCATGTTTACACTTTTTGGAATTTTTGCAGGTTTATTGATGGTTCCGCTCAATGCGCATATCCAGTTTCTCTCGTCGCGAGTCCATTTGGGCGTAGTTTTGGCTGGCAGCAACTTTATTCAGAATGTTTTCATGTTCTCTTTTTTAGTTTTAACTACGCTTTTTGCCTACTTTGGAATGAACTCCGAGCTGCTTTTTTACCTTATGTTTTTTGTTGGAGTCTATCTCTCTTTTATGCTCTATAAAAGATATTCGGTGATGACTATTTGGGCGATTATGGAACTGATATTCAGAACAAGACACAACTACAACTATGTGGGTTTAGAGAATATTCCCTTAACCAAGGCAGTGTTACTTTTGGGAAACCATGTGAGCTGGATAGATTGGGTAATTCTGCAACTCTCTCTCGGTAGAAGAATAAGTTTTATGATGGACAGAGATATCTATAAATGGAGAGGTTTTAACCTGCTTTTTAAAAAAGGTGAAGTTATACCGCTTTCGCCAAAAGCCTTTAAAGACGCTTTTAAAGAGGCGCATAACAGACTGAAAAATGGTAGAATAGTCGCACTTTATCCTGAGGGTGAGATAGCAAAAACATCAGATATTGCGGAGTTTAACAGAGGCTATGAACTTATACCGAATGATTACGATGGTGTTATAATCCCATTTTTTATTGACGGAGTTTTTGGAAGTGCCTTTTCAAAATACAAGCCAAAAAAGAAAAAGAGTTTTTTTAGAAGAAGAGAGATAAGCGTCTATTTTGCTCCGCCCGTCTCTAAAGATATAAAGGCGGATGAACTTAAAAAAATTATACAAAACATGAAGGAGAAATATGAAACTAAATAAACCAAAGCATTCACTTTTTAGAAATGGAAAGTATGCTCTTGAAGGCTTTATCGATATAACAAAAAATGAGACATCCTTTAAGTGGCAGCTTTTGATGCTTTTTGTGATGGGCATAGCGGCATGGAATCTGCCTATAAGTTTTGCACATGCAAGCATACTTTTTTGGTCTTTGTTTATTCCTGTTTTGGCCGAGGTTGCAAACAGCTCTATCGAGAGAGTCGTTGACCTGGTGACGAAGGAGTATCACATACTGGCAAAACAGGCAAAAGATGCAGGTGCTACTCTAGTTTTGCTTAGTCTTATTGTGACGGCAGGTATCTGGGTTACCGTTTTATTACTGGCATTTAACCTCGTTTAAATGTTTAAAAATAATATATCAGTATAATATCGCAACTATTTTTGGAGAAATTTTTTATGAAAACAACATTGATTATCGGTGCAGGCGGAGTAAGTAGAGTCGTGGTGCATAAGTGTGTACAAAACGCAGATGTGTTTGGCAAAATTGTATTGGCTAGCAGAAGCATTGGAAGATGTGAAGTAATTAAGAGCGAACTTCCGCATGCCGACATAGAGATTGCAACTGTTGATGCGGATAACACGGATGAAGTTATAAAACTTATCAACTTGCATAAGCCGGATATCCTTATAAATGTGGCACTTCCGTATCAAGATTTGACTATTATGGATGCATGTATCGCTACAAAAACACCTTATCTTGACACTGCAAATTACGAGCATCCGGATGAAGCAAAGTTTGAATACAAACTTCAGTGGGAGAGAGACGCAAAGTTTAAAGAAGCTGGAATTATGGGGCTTTTAGGAAGCGGTTTTGATCCTGGGGCTACAAATGTTTTCTGTGCTTACGCTCAAAAACACTACTTTGACGAAATTCACACTATCGATATTTTAGACTGTAACGCAGGCGACCATGGGTACGCTTTTGCTACAAACTTCAACCCTGAAATCAATCTAAGAGAGGTCTCTTCAAAGGGTCGTTATTGGGAAGAGGGTAAGTGGATAGAGACTGAACCGATGGAAATTATGCAAGTTTGGGATTATCCTGAGGTTGGTCCAAAAGACTCTTATCTGCTCTACCATGAAGAGATGGAGTCTTTGGTTCAAAATATAAAAGGTCTTAAAAGAATCAGATTTTTTATGACATTCGGACAAAGTTATCTTACACACATGAAGTGTTTAGAAAATGTCGGCATGTTAGGCATTGAACCGATTGAGCATAAGGGAATGAAAATCGTTCCTATGGAGTTTTTGAAGACACTTCTTCCTGACCCAGCATCTTTAGGACCTCGTACTAAAGGAAAAACCAATATCGGAGTAGTTGTTGAGGGAATCAAAGACGGAAAACCGAGAAAAATATACATCTATCAAGTAAAAGATCATGAGGAGTGCTACAAAGAGACTAACTCTCAAGGCGTTTCTTACACAACGGGCGTTCCTGCCATGATCGGTGCAAAACTGATGTTAAAGGGCATCTGGAGCGGTAAAGGGGTATTTAACATGGAACAGATGGACCCTGACGCTTTCATGGAAGAGATGAACACTCAAGGGCTTCCTTGGCAAGTCAAAGAACTGTAAGCTCTTTTGTATTTTGCTCTTCTAAATTTTACATTTTCAATTGTTATCGGCATAGTCGGCATTATGACCTTACGAAAGGTAAGCACTCCTCATGAGGTTGTTTTTGCCAGTCTGCCTCTGCTTTTTGCCATGCATGAGTTCACTCAAGGGTTTGTCTGGCTCGGAGTCTATGGTCTCATTGAAGCGAGAGCTCTTGAAATTGCCGAATCAATTTATATTTTTTACGCGCAAGGTCTGCTGCAGTTTATAATTCCATTGGCAATCTGGCTCATAGAACCAAAAGGGTTAAGAAAAAATTTAATTGCGATACTTATGATTATGGGTGCTCTATTGTCAATTTATACCATGTGGGGACTCTCTGTACAACCTACGACAGTCTCTCTACAAGATGGATTACTCTATTATGTAAATCCTACGACAGATCATCACTGGGTGGCGATTATATATATTTTTACAACCTGCGGTTCTCTGATTTTAAGTAAAAATATCTCTATTCAACTCTTTGGATGGCTGAATCTGTTGGGAATAAATCTGGTTTACTGGTTGAAGCCATACGCTCTTACATCCCTTTGGTGTCTCTATGCCGCTGTTGTAAGCACCGTTTTATATTTATATTTTGTCAAACGGCGCATAGCATTTCTTGAACTGCTCAAGAAGAATGAAAACCAGTGGGGCACTCAGTTTGAAAATGAGCTGAATAAACTTGTAAAACATTATCCTAGTCTTATAAGTAAAATAAAATAAATCACTAAAAAGAGTTAGAACATGAATATAGATACTATAAAAACTCCTTGTTATGTTTGCGAGGAGGAGCTTTTAGAAAAAAACCTGAAACTCCTTGATTATGTGCAAAAAGAGAGCGGGGCGAAGATAATTCTGGCTCTCAAAGGCTTTGCCATGTGGAGTACATTTCCTTTGGTTGCAAAATATCTCAAAGGGTGTACTTCAAGCGGACTCCATGAAGCAAAATTGGCGAGAGAAGAGTTTTGCAAATTTAATCCGCATGCCGAGGTTCACACCTACTCTCCGGCATTTAAAGATGAAGATATAGACGAAATAGCTAAAATTTCAGACCACATCGTTTTTAACTCCCCAAATCAACTTTTTAAATTTAAAGAGAGGGTAAAAGAGATAAATCCTCATGTTGAACTCTCTCTTAGAATAAATCCTGAAGTTTCATCCTCTCCAAAAGATATCTACAATCCATGCGGAATCTATAGCCGTTTGGGTACAACTCTTGCAAATTTTGATGAGAGAGTTTTGGAGCATATTGACGGGTTAAACTTTCATGCACTTTGTGAGCAGAATGTGGATGCACTTGAAGAGGTTTTGGTAGCATTTGAAGAGAAGTTTTCAAAATATTTCAAAGGTCTGAAATATATCAATTTCGGCGGCGGACATCACATAACGAAAAAAGGGTACGATGTTGAGAAACTCATCCGTCTAATCAAAGAGTTTAAAGCAAAATACGATGTTGAAGTCTATTTAGAACCGGGCGAAGCAGTCGGTTGGCAAACAGGTTTCTTGATTGCAACTGTTTTAGATGTTTTTGAAAATGGCATGCATGTCGCAATTTTGGATACTTCTGCAGAAGCTCACATGCCGGACACTTTGGCTATGCCTTACCGAGCAGATGTAAGAGGAAGCGGTGAGGCCGGTGAAAAAAAATATACCTACCGTTTCGGCGGAAACACATGTTTAGCGGGAGATATTATGGGTGACTACTCTTTTGATGCACCTTTGAAAATCGGAGATAAAGTTATTTTTGAAGACCAAATTCACTATACTTTTGTTAAAAACACTACTTTCAACGGTATAAAACTCCCATCATTAGCCATTTATAGAAAAGACGGCTCGTTAGATGTTGTCAAAGAGTTTGGATACACAGATTATAGAGGAAGGCTGTCATGAAATCCGTTGCTGCTCAGGTACTTACGCTTCCCGTTATCGTCATTGCGATGGGGTACTTTGTCGATATTTACGACCTTATTCTGTTTGGTGTGGTGCGGGTAGCAAGTTTAACCGAACTAGGACTTGATAAAGATGGAATTACTCTTTGGGGGTCGATTATCCTCAATGCTCAAATGTCCGGGATGCTTATCGGCGGAATTCTTTGGGGGATTTTAGGAGATAAAAAAGGGCGTTTATCTGTCCTTTTTGCTTCGATTATCCTCTATTCGGTCGCGAATTTTCTCAATGCTTTTGTAACAAATGTTGAGCAGTACGCACTTTTGCGTTTTATTGCAGGGATTGGCTTGGCCGGAGAGCTTGGTGCTGGCGTAACACTTGTTGCCGAGATTTTGCCAAAGGAGCTGCGTGGATACGGGGTGATGAGCATTGCCGCATTCGGTGTTTTGGGTGTTGTAGCCGCAAATCTTGTTACAGAAGTTTTTGCATGGCGTAATGCTTATATTATCGGCGGGATACTTGGTTTTATGCTCCTCATTTTGAGATTTCGTGTCAAAGAATCAGCGATGTTTGAGCACCATGTAAGTGATGATGTCAAGCGGGGTCACTTCTTTGGACTCTTTACCCATAAAAAACTCTTTAGTAAATACATAAAAGCGATTGTAATCGGAATGCCTCTTTGGTATGTGGTGGGTGTTTTGGTGATGTTCTCACCTGAATTTGCAAAAGCCCTCTCAATCAGCGGCGAAGTGACCGCAGGTCAGGCACTCATGTATTGCTACATTGGGCTTTCAATCGGCGATTTAGCGAGTGGGTATCTCTCTCAAAAGATGAAAAGCCGTAAACAAGCTTACACTATTTTCATGATTTTATCTGTTATAAGTGTTCTCTATTATTTTACACTCTCTGGTGCAACTGCTTCGTCTTTTTATATGTCTCTGTTCCTGCTTGGTGTGTTCTGCGGCTATTGGGCACTCTTTATCACCATGGCAGCGGAGCAGTTTGGAACAAATATCCGTGCAACGGTAGCAACGACAGTTCCAAATTTTGTTCGAGGGTCAGTGGTTCCTATCACATCGAGTTTTATGCTTCTTAAAGGGAGTTTAGGAGTTTTAGGTTCTGCCGCTGTAGTTGGGGTTGTGGTGTTTAGCATTGCATTAACTGCACTCTATTTTACTCGCGAGACATTCCATGAAGATTTAGATTATATTGAAGCATAAAAGCTTGATATAACTCTTTATTCAAAGTTTTTAAAGAGATAAATGGGCATAATTCTGTAATCGTTTTGTAACTATATGCAAGAAGTTGTCTGCCTCGAAGAGGCAAGCTTTCACAAGAAATCGTTTAGTGATTTCTTTGCATCGGGCTTTAGCCCAGAAGTGACCCAAGCGGTCTTAGCGTAGTAAAATGGACTTGTTCATTTTGCGTTTTAATGAGTTCTGCAAGAACTCAGTTGCATTAGAAATTTTGCTCAATATTAAATCTTAGGGTAACTACATGTCTGTAATTTGGGATGCACTCAACAATGTCAACACTATCACCATCGGTCTATTACTTCTATCGTTAGCCATCGCTCTCTTTTATGAGATGATTAACGGTTTTCACGATACTGCAAATGCGGTCGCCATGATCATTTATACAAATTCCATGGAAGCAAAATATTCTGTCATCATGTCGGGAATTATGAACTTTTTGGGTGTTCTTTTTGGCGGTATCGGTGTTGCATATGTCATCGTTCACTTGTTGCCGCTGGATATTATGGTCGCATCCAATCAAAATGCGACATTAGTTATGATTTATTCTCTATTGATTTCTGCAGTAATATGGAACTTTGGAACATGGTATTTTGGTTTACCTGTTTCTAGTTCACATTCACTCATCGGATCCCTTATCGGGGTTAGCACCGTATTCGGTGTTATGCATGGTTTTGATTTTTCGCAAAGCGTGAACTGGAAAGCATTGTATGGTGTATTAACTGCATTGGCTTTGTCTCCTCTTCTTGGATTTGGTTTTGCGTATGTACTTATGAAAGTTATGAGAAAATTTATTCATAATCCAAAATTTTACAAAACACCGGATCGTGAGGTAAAAAGAAAACGTCCGAACTTCTGGATGCGAATGGGAATCATTGCAACTGGTGCGGGAGTTAGTTTCGCGCATGGCTCGAATGACGGGCAAAAAGGAATCGGTCTCATCATGATTATTCTTATCGGAATATTGCCGACATATTACGCACTTGATATGAATTCACATCAATATAAAATTAAACAAATTCGAGACAGCGCTGAAAATTTAGCAAGATTTTATTCCGAGAACAACGAAACTCTGAACAAACTTGTGAGTGAAAAATACCTCATTAGCGCACTTAAGGTGAAAAATACGATTGTTGAGTGTAATGTGAACCAAGTGTACGGTACGACCTCTCTGATTGCTACAAAACTTGATGGTATTAAGTCCTATTCGGAACTCTCACCGGAAGATCGTTGGAGTGTTCATACAGCTATTTTATGTTCTGAGAACTTTTTTGGTCAAGTAGAAAAAACATATTTGATAACGGACAAAGATAAATCCGATTACATCTCAAATCAACGTAAAACTTTGCTGACGGCGACTGAATATGTTCCCACTTGGGTAATTATAGCTGTTGCATTAGCGCTCAGTGTCGGAACGATGATAGGTTATAAAAGAATCGTCCTTACAATTGGTGAAAAGATCGGTTCTCAACCGATTAACTATATGCAAGGCACAGTTGCACAAGCCATGGCTATGATGACTATTCTATTGGCAAACTTTGCCCATGCTCCGGTAAGCACGACACATATTGTATCGAGTGCCGTTGCAGGATCTATGGTTGCAGAGCCTGAAGGCGGTGTGCAAAAAAGTATGATAAAAACTATTTTGCTCTCATGGCTTTTTACCTTGCCGATAACCGCATTGCTTAGTTCAGGAATTTATTACTGTCTTAGTTTTATCGCAAAATAATAATTCATGCCGATTGCGTGGGATTGTATAATCACTCTCCCTGCTACGGCTATTTTAGAAGTAATCTAAATCATTTAAAAAATAGAGTGGTTTAACTAAATTCCTTCAAGCAAAACATACCAAAGTCTATCGACCTCTTTAAAAATAGGTGTCACACACACTTTTATTCATTTTCTTGTTTTTTTCTTTAAAATTTGCAGAATAGATATGGGAATGCATACAAGAACTATACTTTGCGATAGAACCAAAATTTTTAAAACTACACCCATTCAAGTGAATCGCCACTTTTAAAATTCTATTGATAAACATCTTTACGATGTGCAATTTTGATAACGATTATAACTACTTCACTCTCATTAATTTCATAGATAATCCTATAATCAGCAACTCGCAAGCGATAATAGGGTGAGAGATTACCGACAAGAGGTTTTCCAAGATAGGGATTTTCACTAAGCTTTGTCTTTATAACTTCTATAATTTTTTTTTGCCAGAACTTATCAATTTGTTTTAAATCTTTAATGACTTTGTCATCAATTAAGAGTTTATAACTCAAGCGCGCTCTCCAACTCTTCAAGAGTTATAAGATTTCTATCCTCTGCATTTGAGCGTTTTTGTACTTCATAATACTCTTGCATATCATCAAGATAGTTTCTCAGAGCCTCTTTTACAAAAAAACTCTTTGGTCGTTTTGTCGCTTTTGCAAGTGCCTCTAATTGTGTCTCCATACTGTTTTCAAGTCGTATTGAAAGCATATTGTTTCCTTTTGTATTACAAGTCATACAATTGTATCACATTTTATTGTTTAAAATAGGTGAAAAATAGGTCTCACACACACTTTTATGCGATGGAAATGCATGCAAGAACTACGCCTTGCGAGACAACCCCAAATTTTTACAACCCTTCAAGCAAAACATACCAAAGTCTATCGACCTCTTTATCACTCAAAAAGAGGCTTGATTTATGAACAAACAGTTCAACTAAAGCTTTTTTGTTGATGCTAAGTGTATGTGAACATGTTTTGTGTGTCGGCAGGTAGGCTCGTATGAGTGAAATCTCTTCCTCTTTTATATTTTGTGAACATAAAAAGCAGTTCAGCTCACCATGTAATCTTCCCTCATGCTCTAAAAGTTTTACATAAGATTCTATTGCCACTCTCTTTGGGTTTTGTTTGTTCCACTCTCTTGAGGCGTTGTCGATGAGTTCAAAGTAAAAATCGCCCAACTCTTCGGCATCTTTGAGGTGTTTATGAAAAAGTGCCAAAAAATCTTGCCAGAGTCTAAGAAGCTTGTAATCGTTTATCCACTTAAAGCCTATATGTATCACATCTTTCAATCTTGAGATATTCGATTTGCCTGATGGCTCTTTTTCGTAGTCTATTTTAAAGCCTATATTTATAGTTCCATGTCTTGCTCCATAGAATCTATAAAGCGTATCTAAGCTATCTCGTGATACTATTGTGACAATTAAATCTTCATCTTTTACTTTATTGAGATTTATGATGTAACCTTGCATTTTTTATTCTTTCCTAGTTTCTTATATACACATTATCAAAATTTATTCAAAAAATATTCCTACAATTATACTTTTTTAAACCTTTAAAGTGTACAATTAAGCACTTTTTCTCTAAATAGACTAAGTTTCTTTAAAAAGAGATTAAATTTAAAAAGAATTATCATTAATTTGCATAATTTACTAATAATGTAGGAGTTAAAATGGTTGAACATCATGATTTATTGAGATC
>JBAZSU010000002.1:0-490235 GCA_041662325.1 Sulfurimonas sp.
AAACCCATTCGACGGCTTCTACTTGAAGTCCCTCTAGGCCTAAACTTTAGGTCTCTGTGTTTGTGGACGGGAATTATAGGGGGTTGTTGCTTAAAGGATTCTTAAAATTTGTTGGGATTTGAAATATGTTTAAAATTTTATAGAATCAGAGATTATTTGGTGTTATGCCTTTGTTATCCAACCGCCACCAATCAGCTTATTCTCATCATAAAATACTGCAGCTTGACCGACTGCTACACCGAAAACACTCTCTTTTAATGTGACAAATGCTTTATCTTTTATTATCTCTACATGGCAAGGAACGGCTTGTGTTCTGTATCTTAGCTTTACTGTTGTATCAAACTCTTTTTCTTCACTGAACATGTTAAGGTTATTTAACACAACCTTTTCACATGCCAACTCCTCTTTTTTGCCGACTACTATCTGATTCTTTTGTGCATCTATACTTACAACATAGTGTGGATCATGTGCTCCCTTTACAGTAAAGCCTTTTCTTTTGCCGATTGTGTAGTGCATGTAACCTTTGTGCTCTCCAACTACATTGCCGTCTCTATCTAAAACTTCACCGATGCAATCTACATCTACAAAATCTTTGAGCAAATCTGTATAAGTTGTCTCAACAAAACATATTTCAGTTGATTCGCCTTGTGATGCAAAAGATTCCAATCCCTCTATAGAAGAAGCCATCTCTTTAATATCACTCTTTTTTTTACCGCCAAGAGGAAATAGTAATCTTCCTAAAATATCTTTTTGGACATAAAATAAAAAGTAGCTCTGGTCTTTTGTCTCATCGTCCGCTTCATAAAAATATTTTCCGTCAGTTTTAATGTAGTGTCCGGTCGCTATGTATGTAGCCCCGATACTATCAGCAAACTTAACCATTTCACCAAATTTCAAACTTCTGTTACACAGAGCACATGGGTTTGGTGTTTTACCCTCGGCATATGTATCTATAAATGGTTGAAAAACCTTTTCATTAAATATCTCTTGCAAATCTATTACATGTAGTTTTACACCAACAAAATCTGCAGCTTTTTGAGCACGAGCCTGATGTATTTCATGGTAGCCAGGTTTTGAGTGAAGTTTCATGTATAAACCCTCTACCTCATACCCTTCATTCTTTAAAATAAGTGCAGAAATAGTTGAATCCACCCCTCCACTCATTCCTATTAAAACTTTTTTTTTCATATTATTACTATATATTTTTTTCATCTTTAAAGTCTGATAGCGATTTGTAGTATTTCGTATTTTCCAATCCAGCCTCTTCTAAGATCTCAATCTGCTTCAACAGAGATGCTTCAACCTCATTGGCAACACATTCTATATCATCCGTCAACCTTATGATATGCAAATCCTCTGCATCTATCATTCCGTTGTGCTGCAATTTATTTTCTAAAAAATCTAAAAGTGGCTTATAATAATCAACACCGATTACAAAAATTTTGACACCTGTTATTTTTCTGGTTTGAGCCAAAGTGAGTGCTTCAAAGAACTCATCTAGAGTTCCAAAGCCACCTGGGAAGATTACATAGGCTATTGAATACTTAACAAGCATAACTTTTCTTGAAAAAAAGTAGTCAAATGACAAGCCCTTAGTCGTATATTTGTTAGCAATCTGTTCAAACGGAAGGTCAACATTCAACCCGACTGACTCAACATCAGGGCACTCCTTTGCACCTCTGTTTGCAGCTTCCATTATTCCAGGTCCACCGCCTGTAATTATATTAAAGCCTTTATTTGCCAGTAATAAGGAGAGTTTATGCGCCTCTTGGTAATAAAAACTATCCTCTTTCGTTCTAGCACTTCCAAAAATTGTTACGGATGGTCCTAAATCACCCAACTCATCAAAACCTTTAACAAAATCTGCAATTATTCTAAAAACACTCCACACATCCGCTGATTTTATATCTTTTATATATCTTTTTGCTAACTCATTTCTTCTATCTTGCATCTTACGCCTTCAACTGGTTCAATCTTTCTCTTTTTGTGCCTATGGATGTAACCTGAACTCCAAAGTTACCATCCACGATTACAACTTCGCCCAGTGCTATCACATGGTTATCAACGAGTATCTCCAACGGGTCATTCGCCAATTGATTCAGTTCTATAACCGAACCGATATCCATATTTAAAACATCCTTTAGGAGCATTCTTTTTTTGCCTATTCTGACTCTCACTGGGAGTTTAACATCCATAATAAGGGAGATATTATTCATCTCATTGCTACTCAAATTTACATTTGAAGGGGTGCTGTCATTATATGACATTGCTTGAGATGGTGGATTTTCCTTAACTGGTGGAGCAAAAAGTGCATTTTGAAGTTTTTCATCCATAATAAACATGAGCATTGAGCTTAAACTACCCATGCTAAATTTATATACATACATTTTAGAGTACTCTTCTAAACTAAATTCAGAGTCATCATTCTTAAATTCGATACTCTCAATAGAAAATGAGAGTGCTGGCATCTCCTTTTGACCCGAGAGACTGTTTGAAATAGCTCCAAAAATATTGGATACAATCTCTTTTGTTGCATCTAAATCATCGTCTGAAACATCTTCTCTGTCGCTTGGTTCCTCACCCAACATCATGTCAGAGAGGGATGCAGAAAGGTTTGGCGGGAGTGCCACCATTGCAGTTGCTTTTATGTCGCCGGATATACTAAGCTTTACCAGCACTATCGGGGGGATAATATTTGAAATAATACTTAGGTTTTGCTCCTCTTTTAGTTCAAGAGTCGGTGCAGAACCTATAAGCGCTTCAATTGTACCGATAGTCTCACTTTCAAATAATTTCATAAATCCACTCATCTAATAATCCTCGTCTTCATAAGTAACTTCTTCTGCTGCTTCTTCATTAATAATATCTTTAACACCGGATATTTTATCATGTCTCAGTTGTTCAAAATTTTCAAGTGCTTTTTTAACAGCATCTTTTTCAGTATAGATAACCTCTGTAATTTGGATAGATTTTCTAAATCTTCGCAGCCCTATTTCGCCTCTGAATCTATCTTTTCCATCTACACAAAGGGTTACAATGTCATTAGCCGCGCTCGAGAGTCTTAGAATATCACCCACTTTCAGCTCTAAAACATCTCCAAGTGTAAGTTCTGCATCTCCAAGAGTTGCTTCCACATTAACTTTTGCACCGCCTAGTAAAACTTGTAACTCAGTATTTCTGCTTTTTTTGGAGCTTGTTTCATTGAGCATCAAATCCCTAGAAGCTAACTTCGGTAAAATTGGCTCTAGCGAGATAACAGGGTAGCATACATTCATCATGCCGGAGCTATGTCCAATAATTATCTCCATAACAACCATGACAACAATCTCATTTTGTGCAACAATCTGAACAACATTCGGGCTTGATTCTTTAGACTCTATATTTGGATAGACATCCATAACAGGTCCCCAAGCCTCTTTGAGCGTACTCATCATAACACGCAGTATTGTTTCAAAAAGGCTCAGTTCAATATCTGAAAACTCACGGCTCGCATCAAAAGGCTCACCTTTTCCGCCTAAAAGCCTATCGAGCATAGGAAATGCGATAGATGGATTTATCTCAATAACCCCGCTTCCTTCTAAAGGTTTTATTGAAAATACATTAAAACTTGTAGGATTCGGAAGCGACATCAAAAATTCGCCATAGGTCATCTGGTCAACAGAATGAAGCTGAATTTCAACAATCGAACGCATAATTGAGGATATTTGAGAGGCTAGCGACCTTGCCATTTTATCATGTACGCCACGAAAGGCACGAAGCTGCTCTTTTGATACTCTGTTTGGTCTCTTGAAATCGTAAAGTGTTACTTGTCGCTGAGGAAGGAGATGATCATCCGAGCTCTCAAAAATCTCATCGCCATCATCTTCAACAACATCGAGAAGGGCATCTATCTCTTCTTGTGAAAGTATATCTGCCATCTTATGCCCCTACACTTTCTTTGATTTTTTGTATTACCGATTTGTGAATTTGTGAGATTCTTGATTCTGTAATGTTTAACACATCACTTATCTCTTTTAATGTCAACTCTTCAAAATAGTATAATTGTATAACTAACTGCTCTCTCTCTTTATACCCAGATAAAATCTCTTTTATAACAATTATTAGTTCTTCTTTTTCAATATTTGCAAGAGATTCACCCTCATCGCCAACGTGTAACTGATCATGCAGAGGCATAACTGTATAGATGCTAGAGGCAATCCTCGCCTCATGTACCTTTTCTACACTCTCTCCTAACATAACCGAGAGCTGTTCATCTGTGGGCTCATCTTCATGCGTCAATCTATACTCTTCTACTGCATAATCAATAGCTTTTACAAGTTTTCGACTCGCACGGCTCAATATATCTAAGCTTCTGAGATAATCAAGCATAGCTCCATATACCCTCTTTTTAGCATATCCCCAAAAAGAGTCATTGATACCCTCATCATATTTTCTTGCCAATTTTATAAGTTCTTCAGTTCCTATAGCCGACAAATCCATAAAATCTATAGAGCTGGGCAACCTCTCTTTGAGTCTAAAAGCCATTGCTTTAACCGCAGGAAGGTATTGAATTGCTAATTCATCTTTTTTATGCTTGATACTGTTTGCATATCCATTACTAATCATAATTTAGCACCATTTATGTCTTGCGCATTTAGTTTTATTGCCATATCTGTCATTTTGCAAACAGAGTCAATCAACTTTTCTCTTTTATTAATCTCTTTAACAAACATGTCAAGCTCTTTTTCATGCTTGTCTCTTGGGAATAAATATGACCTAGCATTGAGAGTTTGAAAATATAAAGCAATTATTACATGGGAGAAGAGGTAAAAGAATATAGTTATAAAAAAAGTATATGTAATTAAACCCTCGGCATCAAAAGATTTAAGTATGCCGAAAATAATTCCGATAAAGAATCCTTGAACAGTAAAAAAATATACAAAATTCTCGCCTAACATCAACTACCCCAAAAAAAGACTTAAAAATGCTCCATTAAACGCTTAAATAGTCCTGTTAAGCCACTTTCATTTGATGTAACTAGCATGTTTCGTTCCAATTTCTTTATAAGAACATTCGCTATTTCAGATATATCTTTGTGAGGCTGTGATGATGGGTATGAAACACTAAAAAGAGCTCTCTGCTTTACAGAAGATGAAACTTTTATATCACTATTTATCTTTCCTATAAGCTTTAATTCAAGGTTGTTTCCAATATTCGCCTGAGCTACTTTTTTTATCTTTTCAAAAACAGCTTCCGCCTCTCTTTCATTTTTTACCTGATTTAAAATCATACTTACATCATTACGAAGAACTGCTATAGTTTTTATGGTTGCATATGCATCTGTAATTGCTGCAGGGTCTGGCACAGTTACTACGACAACATCATCCGCCGCTTTTAAAAACATCTGAATATGCTCACCGATACCGGCACCCGTATCTATTATCATAATATCTAATTTATCAAGAACCCTTGCCTCTTCCATAAATCGCTCAAAAAGTGCCATGTCAGAGTATTTAAGTATCTCATCACCACTCTCACCGGGTATTAAAATTAAATTTCGAGTTATTGGAATTAAAATATCACTAACAGTAGCCTCACCCTTCAATACATGTAAAATGTTTTTTTTAATTTTAACATTAAACATGACATCCAAATTTGCTAAACCGATATCTGCATCAAAAATACCAACATTCAGTCCTGTTTGTGAAAGGACATAAGCTAAATTAGAGCTTATCGTACTTTTCCCGACTCCGCCTTTTCCGCTAGTTATAGCTACAAAGCGTGTTTTTTTGGATCTTTTTTCTGAATTGGAAGCAACTAATTTCTCAAGCTTCTCCGCCTGATGCCCCATCATACTTTGCTCCGATTAAATCCATGCAGCAAGCACTCAACTAAAAAATCACTGCTCGCATATACCAAATCTTCCGGGACCTCTTGTCCTACAGAAAAATAACTTATCGGCTTTTTTGTCTCATAGGCAAGTGAAAAAATATTTCCAAACCCTCTTGTTTCATCCAACTTTGTAAACATCATGGTATCAATGTTAAGACTCTCAAAATTATCATAGGTTGCTTTTAAATCCTCATATTTTATAGAGCTTGGCATAACCAGAACTACATCTATATTGTACTCCGTATCATTTGCCTCAAGGCACTCATATATCTTCTCAATTTTTCCCTTATCATAGGGGCTAGAACCCATCGTATCGATAAGGATATAGTCACAGTATCTTAAAGAGTTTAACGCCGTTGAGAACTCTGGTGGGTCAACAACCGTCTCAATGCCGAGTTTCATCATTCTTGCATACTGCATCAGCTGCTCAACTGCACCGATTCTATAGGTATCCAAAACAACTAAACCTACCTTATATTTTTTTTGCATTAAAAAAGAGTATCTCGCAGCCAATTTTGCAATAGATGTTGTTTTGCCGACGCCCGTCGGACCGACAAGCATTATTACTTTTTTGCTGCTTTTATCAGGCATGCTCTCGAGTCTGATAGGTATCATTTTTCTCAAGATTGTTTGAAAATATCTTTTTACAGTAGCAGAATTTTCCCTCATTTTAAGTGGCATGTGCTGCAGAGTCATCTGCATAATTGCATCTAAATGCTCTTTATTCATGCCGCTTTGAGAAGCTAGACGATATATCTCAGCAAACTCCGGAGGAATTCTGCTCTCTATATCGGGTGATTTCTCATCCCAAAACATATTCTGAATAAGCTTAACCTTATCTCCGAGTTTCAGTATTTCCGACTTAATCTCTTTTAACTCTTTTGGTTCAAAGTTTACATGTGGAGTTCTAGTAGCGCCATATTCATAATGAGGATCTGTCACATCCGATATTTTTGATATCTGTTTTGCGGCACTAGAGATTTCATAAAGAACATCTTCGCTATGTTTTACAACCGGTGTTTGCTTATGCAACGGCTTATTTACCCTCGAATATGTAGCAGCTGTTTTATCCTCTTCTATCCCTATCACTATCTCATAAAGAGGCTCTCTTCCCAGCCCCTTTTTATGAATTTCTCTTGTCTCGATGAGCATTCCGTCATCACCGATTTCAAGTTTTGCTTTTTTGAGAGCTTCGGATGGCGATTTGCCTGTAAATGTCAGTATCTTCACTGTTTAAGTTCCGATAACGGGATCAAGACACTCTCTCTACTAGACCAGCTGGCATGCGGAATTGTAAGTTTTTCACTCTTAACAACTCTCTTATCAAAAAATATAATGTCCAAATCTAAAGTCCTTGGAGCATTTGCAAAACTTCTTTTTCTTGCAAATCTCGTTTCTAATCTCATCAAATAACCTAAAAACTGCATAGGTTGCATACTAATTTGTACAACAATAATTGAGTTAAAAAAATCATCTTGGTTAGCAAAACCAAAAGGAGGATTTTTCAAAATCAACGATGTTTGCAAAAGCTCTACTCTTTTTTCTTTTTTCAAATAGTTAAAAAGATGCTCAAATCTTCGTTTTACATCCCCTACATTTCCGCCTATTCCGACTGTTACTTTGTATCTATGAGAGCTTTTTTTCTTTTTTTTATATCCAAAGCGCAAGCTTCGAAGAGTTGTTAAACTCTCGCCGAGCCTACGTTTTAAATACACAGATTACTCAACTGAAGCAGCAGCTTGACGCGCCTCTTGAACAGCTCTAATTTCACTCATTATTTGCAGAGAGCCCATCATAGCCAAATGATACCCAAAAGCACCAAAACCAACAACCGAAGAAGCACATACAGGAGCTATCATATTTGTTTGTCTAAACTCTTCACGACGGTGAATATTGCTTATATGAACCTCTATGGTTGGAATAGCAACCGCTGAAATAGCGTCACGAATAGCTATTGAAGTGTGCGTATATGCTGCTGCATTGATTATAATGCTATCTACATCACCGTAACACTCTTGAATTTTATCTACAATTTCACCTTCTAAGTTACTCTGGAAAAACTCTATCTCTGCACCATTTTGAGTTGCAAAATCTTTCATTTGAGCGTGAATTTGCTCTAATTTCATTGGTCCGTAAATATGTTGCTCTCGTACTCCAAGCATATTTAAATTTGGACCCTGAATAACCATTATTTTCATATTGTGCCTTTTTTGTAATATATTCAAATTTTTAAGGGGTAATTTTACCTAAATTAAGCATAATCTATTTTAAATTTTTCAAAATTAAACTTCAAAGATTAAACATGCAAATTATAACACCGAACTTTATACTTACCCCTGACAAATTGCTTGAAAATTTATCAATTGCATTTGATAAAACAATCCGCAAAATAGCTCCTTTGGAGGAGTTAGTCAAAGAATTCCCGCATGCCAAAGTAGCCACGTTGCAAAAGAATTCACTGCTTATGCCGGGGCTTATAAATGCTCATGTTCACATAGAGTTTAGCGCAAACAAAACAGAGCTTAGCTATGGCGATTTTATAAACTGGCTTTACAGCGTTATAGAAAATCGCGAGGAGCTCATAAACGGGTGTGAGTCTGAGTGCATGCAAAAAGCGATTGATGAGATGCTCGCATGCGGAATCACAACTTTTGGAGCAATTAGTTCCCATGCAATGGACTTAGAGGTATGTGCGAAGGCACCTCAAAATGTTGTTTTTTTCAATGAGCTCATAGGCTCTCAAGCAACTATGGCAGACGCTCTTTTTGCTGATTTTAAAGCAAGACTTGATGCTTCAAAAGCGGTAAAGAGAGAGGGTTTTACTCCTGCGATTGCCATTCACTCTCCATACTCCGTTCACCCGATTTTAGTTAAAAAAGCAGTAGAAATTGCCAAGCATGAGAAGTTGAAACTTACCGCCCATTTTATGGAAAGCGAAGCTGAACGACAATGGCTGGATGAAAATGAGGGTGATTTTAAGGAGTTCTTTGAGAAATTGCTCAAACAAAACTATGCAGTAAGTGATTCAAAAGAGTTTTTAGACCATTTTAATGGCTTTAGCACTCTTCTTACACATGTCGTAAAAGCAAATCAAGAGGAGCTTCAAACACTCTCTTCAAATAAGCACACAGTCATCCACTGTCCAATCTCAAACAGACTTTTAGGCAACCCTACTCTCAATATCAAAGAGTTAAACGACAATAATATTAGATGGATAGTAGCAACGGACGGGCTTAGTTCAAACTACAAACTTGATTTGTTTGAGGAGATGAAAATGTCTCTGTTTATGCATTCCAACGCTCCTCTTGTAAAGTTTGCCGAAGCTCTTATCAAAGGTGTTACAATTCATGCAGCCGAGGCACTTGGAATAAATACAGGAGCAATAGCAGAGGGAAAAAATGCGGACATGCTTATTCTCGATTTAGACAAAGAGCCAAACCATGAGTTAGCACTTCATTTAATATTGCACAGATATAATATCTCGAAAATTTACATAAATGGTAAAATCATAAAGGAAAATTAATGGAGTTTTTAAAAAAACTTTTTTCACCAATCACCCTAACACTCGGCTTTATACAAAATCACTTCAAAGCTATGCTTTTTGTACTTATACTCTTTTTGCTTTTTGCACCCAACAGTGAAAGAGATTCAAAACAAAACAACCTGCAACAAATCTCCCTAGTAGGTCCTATTATGGAGGTTACGGAAGTTTTAAAACAGATAGAAGATGCTTCAACAAATGCACATGTAAAAGGTGTCCTACTCAATATCGACTCTCCGGGCGGAGCGGTTGCTCCATCAGTAGAGATAGCCTATGCCATTAAGAGACTCAAAGCTATAAAGCCCGTAGTTGTATATGCGAGCGGGACTATTGCGAGTGGAAGTTACTATGCAAGTATCTGGGCAAATGAGATTATCGTAAATCCCGGTTCAATGGTTGGAAGCATTGGCGTAATTATGGAAGGTGCCGATTTGAGTGGTATTATGGATAAATTCGGAGTAAAAATGCAAACAGTCCAAGCCGGAAAATATAAAAAAGTAGGTGCTATGGACAGAGCATGGACAGAGTTTGAAGTAAATGAGCTCAACAAAGTCATTCAAGGAACTTATGACATGTTTACAGAAGATGTTGCAAATGCAAGAGGTCTGGATATTAAAAAAAGAGACCTCTTTGCAAATGCTCATATCTTTACAGCCGCTCAAGCCAAAGAAGTTGGACTTGTGGATAGTTTGGGCGTGAGTTATGACGCAAAGGCCAAAGTAATAGAACTGAGCGGAGTCACTAAACCTATCTGGAATGAAGAGGATAAGTTTGATAAAATGATGAAAAAGTTGACGGCGACAACTGCGGTAACTCTTCACACTTACTTTCCAAATCTGACCTTAAAATAATTTTTTTACATGCCAAAAAGCATGTAAAAATTTTATAACTCCGTAACCTTTACAACACTCTCTATATTTTCAAAGATTCTCTTCACTCTCTCCTGCCAAAGAATACCGAACTCTTTTATCTCTTCTTGAGTAGCATTTCCGCTCATCATTTTTTGCATGAGCGGCTGCATCTGTGGATTAGGCATTATGGAAGATGGATTGTAATTAACATCTACGCTTTTACCGTTGCTGAGTCTTGTAAATCTTGCGGATGCGTTTATTTTTGCATCAAAAAACATCAAAGAGTGTCTTGCAAATTTACCTTGTAAACCCTTAAAACCACTCTTGTCTGTGGCACCTGTGATTTGTGAAACAACATTTCCTATAACTCCCGCAACACCTTCTTCAAGTGGTTCTGCAAACTCAACTTTTATATCGCCTCTGATGGCTCTTTCATTTGGATAAAGAGCTTTAAGAGCCATAAGTGTTACAATATACGCACCTGCAAGCGTTGGACAACTGTGTCCTGCCGATTTAACAGCATCGAGGTAATTGAATTCATACTCGCCATTTTCAAACGCACCTAAAACATTTGCCAAAGGGTCTTTAACTTTTATAACTTCTATAGTGTCGAAAAAAGTTGGATAACTCATTTTTATTCCTTTATATTGCTTTTTTGAAGCACTTTTGCTTTTATATTTATTTCAGAACTCTGAATATCAAAAATATCATCCACATTGAGCGATGACAAATCAATAACCTTAGAATTTTGTGAGATTTGAGCAAAACCGCTTCTGCTTTTAAATTTTGGGTTGTTGGATTCTAGCATCTTTTGAAGGTTGGAAAGTTGATTTAGCTTATGATTTATAATAGAATCTATTGCATGCGGAAATCTTATTTTTACATGCTCATGCTCTTTTGTAAAATTTTGAAGTTTGAAGGAGACGGTTTGCAGAAAAATCTCTTTTAACTGCTTTACCTCTTGGCTTTTTTGAGTGAGTTTTTTCTCTATGGAGTGTTGAGAGTAGGATTTTAGAAGATGTGACAGCTCTTGTTGCTTGTTGAAAATTTTTTGAGAGAGCATCTGTGAAAACTGTGAAGCTAAGGAATCCAAAAATTGATAGAGCTCTTTTGTGTCAGGTAGAATCATCTGCATGGCGGCACTTGGAGTCGGTGCGCGCATGTCTGCTACAAAATCACTTATGACCCAATCAATTTCATGCCCAACCGCAGAGACAATCAGAGTTTTTGCACCAAACACGGCATCTGCGACTATTTCTTCGTTAAAAGCCCATAGATCCTCGATGCTTCCGCCACCACGACCGATTACGATGATGTCGTAT
This sequence comes from Sulfurimonas sp., assembly GCA_041662325.1. Taxonomy (GTDB): domain Bacteria; phylum Campylobacterota; class Campylobacteria; order Campylobacterales; family Sulfurimonadaceae; genus Sulfurimonas. The sequence continues at coordinate 11,586 of JBAZSU010000002.1, forward strand.
CCGTTTTTATCACTCACTTTTATGGCATTCACAATTGAAGCAGCAGCACTCTCCCCTTGAACCAGAACATCATAAATATCTATCTCAAAAAGTCTATATCTGCTGTTTGCAACGCGTAACATGTCCTGTAAAGCTGCACCTGTTGCCGATGTTATAAGTGCTATACGAGATGGAAACTTTGGAAGCTCTTTTTTTATTGACGCTTCAAAGTAACCCTGAGATGCGAGTTTTTGTTTGAGTTGCTCATACGCCAGTGCCAAAGCACCGCGTCCTGCCGGCTCAATATTAAAACAGTTTATTTGGTATTCGCCACGGGGTTTATAGAGAGTTACTGCTCCGTCAACAATGATTTTCAAGCCCTCTTTGAGCTGGAATTTTAGTTTTTGGGCATTGCCCTTAAACATCACGGCACTTATGGTTGAAGTTGCATCTTTTAGAGTAAAATAGATATGTCCGCTATTATGAAAAGTGATACGGGAGATTTCTCCCTCAACAAAGACATGCGAAAAGCTAGTCTCTAAAAGGGTTTTTATCTGTTCATTGAGCGAAGACACATTGAGAACATTCAAAGCTTCAACCTTAGAATAGAGCTATTTTTTTTTGGCTATTAAAAGCGTAGAAATGTCCATAGAAAAGCTTTTAGAGTAAAGCATCTCAAATCCTGCCTCTTCCAGCTCTTTTTTCATTCCCTCAACTGTAGCAAAATCTCCGATTGAGTTTGGCAGGTACTCATACGCTTCAAGGTTTTTGGAGATAAATCCTCCAACTTTTGGTAAGATTCTGTTCATATAGAAGTCTCTAATTTTTCCCAAGAAAGATGGATTCTCATTTTTCATAAACTCTAAGATTACAACTAAACCCTCTTTTTTAAGCACTCTGTTAAACTCTTTGAGGGCTGCTTCTCTCTCGACAACATTTCGTATGCCGTAGGTAATACTTAAAATATCGGCAGTTGCATCTTCAAGAGGAATCTCTGTAGCTTTTGCTATGTGGTAGTTAAACTTAGGATATTTTTGGCGTGCAACATCCACCATGCCGCGTGATGGATCAACTCCAACAATCTCACCAATTGCAATGCCGTTAAGTTCTGCACGACTTCTCCAATAATCCATCATATCGCCGGTTCCACATGCCACATCCACAATTTTATCTATAGAATCTTTGGCATAAAATTTGTACGCCAGATCACAGGCTTTCCTTCTCCAGCTTTTGTCAACGCCCATGCTCATAACACGGTTTGCAGTGTCATATGTAGGCGCTATATTGTCAAACATGGAAACTATCTTGTTTTGTTTCTCTTTTTTATTATTCTCTTCTCTTTTATGCATAATTCATATCTTCCTTTTCATCCAGATTATTATATCCTGCTCATCATTTTGTATATTTAAAATCTCAAATTTTTCATTTTGATTTTCAAATCCGCTACTCCCGCCGAAGGATGGAGCTATAAAACACAAATAGTAATCTACAATTGATTTTGAGAGCTCAAACATTTTTGAACTTCCCTCAATCATAATATTTTTGTACTCGTAGCAAATAGAAAAGTTATCTGAAATGATTACTTTTCTATTTGCAATACCAAAAAGAGGAATGGTTTTGTCAAACTCTTTTTCTCTTGAAATGATTAAAACATCTGGTGATTTGCCATTTACAAGCCTTGCATCTAGGGTCGGTCGATCAATTCTTACCGTATTTCCACCGATTACTAACAAATCACACATATCTCGCATGGAATGAACCCTCTTTCTTGAGTTCTCGGAACTTATAACACCACCGTCTGTTGTAGCATTAAGCCTTTGCGCCCATTTAAAAAATACGAATTTACTTTTTTTCCACATCTCAAAAGGTTTAAGTAATGCATCACACTCTTTTTTTAAAACACTTTCTCTAATTTCAACTCCACATGCAGACAACATAGCATTGCCATCAGATGCCTCTTTATTAAAATCATGAGAACCGACGAATACTTTTTTTATATTAAGTTTTGAAATCAGCAAAGCACATGATGGCGTTCTTCCTTCATGAGAGCAAGGTTCTAGAGTTGTGTAGAGTGAAATACCTCTAAAACAGCCATTATGATTTGCTAAAAGATAGTTATGAATGTCGTGTGAAGATTTTATATTTAAAATGGATGCGTCGTTTGTGAGTTTAAAATAGGCATCTCTAAGTGCAAGAACCTCGGCATGAGGCTCTCCGGCTCTCTTGTGTGCATTCACTGCCAAAAGTTCGTTGTTTTTGCCAACAATAGTGCAACCTACTGCTGGGTTTGGATAAGTTAAACCCTGATATTTCCAAGCCTCATTGAGGGCTAGGCTCATAAAAAAGTGGCTGTCGATTACCATTCAAAGTATGTTTTAGCTTTTGAGATATCACTGTAATCTATCTCAACTTCCTCTTTATCTACTTCTAAATATATTTTATTGCCTTCAACTCTCAAAAGCTTGCCTTTATACTTCTCTTTATTTGACATCAGAATTGAGACATCTTCACCTATTGATTTTTTAAAATGACCAATATTATTTAATTTTCGCTCAATTCCCGGACTGCCGACTTCAAGTCTATATTCACCTGAAAGAGGCGGAGTAACATCCAGTAAAGGCGAGATAAGATGTGTCAGTTCAACATAGGAGTCCATGCTCACACCAGCTTTTTTGCCATCTTCTGTAGTTTTGCCGGAGACAACGCTCACACGGTAAATAGTCTCATCATTTTCATTCACTACGGCAGTGTCATAAAGCTCTAAATCCAAAGATTCAACCAGTGATTTTATGTCGCTCTCTAAACTCATTGTGGCTCCTTTGCAATTTTTCTAAAAAGTTCTTCCATGCTTTGTGATTTTTTAAGCTGTTCGTCAAATTCAAATGTAAAATTTGGACAGCGGTACCAACCTTGATCTTTTAAGCAGTGAGTTTCTATGATTGGACGAGCTTTTTTCAGTAAACTGATATATACTTTTTTTTCTTCATCGCTAAAAGAAGCTGGATCAAGATAAACTTTAGCATCACTCTTACCACGAGAACACTTCACTTCAATCACATTTAGCTCATGAAGTCTTTTATCATTGAGTGCACCAAGAGCCTCAGGAATTAACTCTAATAGAATTGATTCTGTTCTTTTTAACTTTACTTGCGCTTCGTTCACAGAGATACTTTTTGCTCAACTTTTTTGAATGTTTCAATAACATCGCCAACGATTACATCATCGTAACCCTTAATCATTACTCCACACTCATAACCGTTTCCAATCTCTTCAACATCATCTTTGAAACGTTTAAGTGAAGTAAGTTCGCCCTCGTGAATAACAACACCATCACGAATAACACGGACAAGTCCGCCACGAATAAGTTTTCCATCCACAACAACACAGCCGGCAACCATACCTTTTGGTGCTTTAAAGGTATTTCTAACTTCAGCTTGACCTGTATTTATCTCTGTAAATTTAGGTGCCATCATTCCTGTGAGCATTCCCGTAATATCATCAAGAAGTTGATAGATTATAGAGTAAGTTCTAATATCAACATTTCTCTGTTTTGCTAGAGCTTTAACATTTCCTGTTGGACGAACATTAAAGCCTAGAAGAACACAATTCTCACTGTTAGAAACCAGTTCAACATCATTTTCTGTGATTCCGCCAACGCCTGAGGAGATAACATTTACTTTTACCTCTTCGTTTCTAAGCTCATTAAGTGCAGCTTTAATAGCCTCAAGTGAACCATGAACATCTGTTTTAAGAACTATTTTAAGAGATTTTAGACGACCTTCTGCAATCATAGAAGTCATGTCTTCTAAAGTTGATTTTGTACTATGAGAGAGCTCTTTATGTCTGTCATATTCATGACGTTTAAGTGCATACTCTTTAGCTTCTTTTTCATTATTCATTGCCATCATTATTTCACCAGAAGATGGAACTTCATTCAGACCGGCTACAACGGCCGTATGACTTGGTTTTACATTGTTTATCTGTTTTTTATTTTCGTCAAGAAGTGCTTTAACACGTCCATAAGCACTACCACAAACAACATAATCACCCACCTTAAGCGTACCGTTTTGAACAATTACAGTTGCAACAGGACCACGACCTTTTTCTAATGAAGACTCGACAACAGCAGCTTTTGCCATTGCATTTTCATTCGCTTTGAGATCTAGTACTTCTGCTGTGATTAAAATATTTTCTAATAACGCATCAATACCCATACCTGTTTTAGCAGAGATAGGAATAAACTCTATATCTCCGCCCCACTCTACAGGATTTAAGCCTCTCTCAGCCATTTGACCCTTAACATGGTCAGGATTTGCCGTCTCTTTATCCATTTTGTTAAGTGCTATAATTACTGGAACACCCGACTCTTTAGCTAGTTTAATAACTTCATCTGTTTGAGGTTTAACACCGTCATCAGCCGCTACAACGATAACTATAATGTCGGTTAAATCTGTTCCTCTTTGACGCATTGAACTAAATGCCGCATGTCCCGGTGTATCTAAAAATGTGATTGCTTTACCATTTTGCTCAATTGTATAAGCGCCGATATGCTGTGTTATTCCACCGGCTTCACCCTCTGTAACTTTTGCTTTTCTAATTGCATCTAAAAGTGAAGTTTTACCATGGTCAACATGCCCCATAATAGTAATAACTGGAGGTCTTTCAGTTGCGTTTTCATCAATCTCTTCATTTAAGTCACTTTCATAATTAAAAGCATCTTTAGGGTCAATTATAGAAACTTCTACTTCAAATGTTTCTGATAAAATTTCAATCTCATCTTTTCCTAGGAAGTCATTTTTTGTCATCATTAAACCAAGGTCAAAGAGAACTTTTATTATGTCAGAAATTGGTCTATTAAGTGCTTCAGCAAACTCATAAACACGAATATCTTCAGGTATTTCTACATGTGTTATAACTACATCTTCAGGTTTGCTTTTTGCGTATGTTTTTCTTTTATCTCGAGAAACCTTTTTACCTTTGCTGCCTGCCTTTTTATTTGCATTTCTTCCAACCGGCTTTTGCTCTCTTGGTTTTCTAGGCTCTTCAACCGGGAGTTTTGCTCTTTCAGTAGAGTTTAAATCTAACAGAACTATTTGATCGTCCAAATCCATAGATACTTCGCTCATAGTGCCGCCGAATATATCTATTTTAATACCCTGTTCTTGCTTTTTAGCAATTCCTGAGCCCTGTTTTGCTTTTTTCTTTTGTGCCAACTCTTCTAAAACCTCGGCACTTATCTTTCCGTATGAAGAAATACTTGCTTGTTTTTCAGGAATATTAAAAACTTCTTCAACTTTCGGTTTATTCTTTTTAACAATTTTTAAGCCAGATTTTTTAATCTGTTGTATTACTGTTATTCCAGTAAATTTAGGTTCTTCTGCTATATTTTTATCTTCTGATTTAATTTCATTTTTATCTATTACAGCTTCTTTAATATTTTCTTTTGGCTCAGCTTCAGTAGCCTCTGTATTTACTGCTATATCCGCTTTTACTTCAACTTTTTTAGTAGATTCAGTTTGAATTATTTTACTAGGAGTTTCTTTTGGAGTATCACTGATAGCTTTCTTATGTTCTTGTTCTGTCTCTTTTGATGCATGCTCTGCCGGTTCACCATTCATAATAAATTTCATTAATTCATCAGCTTGCTCCATACTCACTGTACTTTGTGCAGATTTCACATCCATACCCATATCTGTGGCTTTTTTCAGAACATCTTTAGAAGCTATTCCTAGCTCTTTTGCAATTTCGTGTACTCTAACTTTTTCTATCATCAGCGATGATCTCCTTTAGTCTGTTCGTAAATTTATCTTTATCTCCACTTCTGCATTGTCGCATAAGTGCTTTCAAAACTTGTTTATCTTGAGTAAGACAATTTTTACATATGTAAAAACTTCTACCTATTCCATCAAAAATCTCTATTGAACCATCTATGCATTTAAATCTCAATAGTTGATTTTGAGCTTGCCTATCTCTACACGAGATACACATTCTGATAGGTAGATTAAATTTTTTCGCCATTGTATCTAAAAGTTGCTTTATTTAATAGAGACTATTTCTCTATTATAAGTCCACTATTGTCAAAATCTAATATTTTGACTAAAAAATCTGGAAATTTTTGAGTTAATTTAGTTGATATCTCTACCGCATCCTCATCATAAACCATGTTGAAAAATGTTGACCCACTTCCTGAGAGTGTACTCATGAGCGCTCCACTTTCATAGGCAGCCTTTTGCACATTAAAGAGTTCCGGCAATGTTTTCATTCTGGCTTTTTGATGAAATCTATCTTGAGATGCAAGCTTTAACATCTCCCAATCCTCATTAAAAAATGCTCCAACGCTCAAAGCTGTATGAGACAGATTAAAAATCGCATTTTCTTTAGAATAGGATTTTGGCAAAAGTGTTCTTGCCTTTAATGTGTTCATCTGCTTATTTGGTATAACAACTACAGCTTTTATATAATCAGGAAGATGTTTTTTTTGAGAAAATACCTTATTTTTTTCAACAGCAGCAACATTAAAACCGCCCATAACAGCCGGTGTAATATTGTCTGGATGCGATTCATAAAAAAGTGCATGATTTAAAATCCGGCGCTTTGAAACTCTAATACCAGCTGCCTCATGTGCACTTGCAATTGCACTGACAATTACCGCAGAGGAGCTGCCCAAACCTCTGGACATAGGAATTTGGTTGTAAAATGTAAACTTAAAATTTTGTTGTTTTTGAGTTAAACGGCTGTAATGGTCATTAAATATACTGATAAAAAGATTATTGCCTTTTAATCTAGGATTATTCTCGCCCTCTCCTTTAATGCTTACACTAAAAAATTTTGACTGATGAAATTCAACTCTATTACGCAAATCAACTGCTAGTCCCAACGAATCAAATCCAGGACCCAAATTTGCACTCGTTGCCGGTACGCTTACTATCACTCTCTCTTCTCCCTTTTATCAAACAGCAGCTATCATGTAAAGCGGTGCTGTTGCTGCACTAAACTCGTTATAATCAAGTTCATCTGGGAGGCGAAAATCTGCCTCTTGAACCGTTTCTAACTTTTGAGTTTTTATTTCTGATGAGATTTTAACAAAATATAGCTTTCCAATCGCTTTTATAGGAGTGTTTTCGTTAAAATAAAAGGCATCCGTTGCAAAGAGTGGAATATTTTTTAATATACTCATAGATTTTAAGAAGATATACGAAACTTTTATAGCCATAAAGCTGCCCGGACCATTTGCATAAAAAAGTCTTTCTATTTTATATTTTTTAAAAAGTTCTTCAAATATCTTTGGTAATACGTACGAGCTTTTTTCTTGGGTACTTATAAAATCTATAAGAATATTATTTTCATAAATACCCAATAAAATAGGCGAGGATAAAGCTATTAAAATTACATCTACACTTTTAGGCATATGCTTTTTCTAACTCCGCAGTTTTTTCTCCTACAAGTTCTATCACCTCGTAATTTTCTGCATCTTTTAAAAGCGCCATTGTTAATTTATGATTTAAATCATGACTGCCAGCCATCGCTTCATAATTTCCGATAAAATTCATACCGATAAGAGACATGTCACCTATGGCATCTAATATTTTATGTCTTACAAATTCATCCGTAAATCTTAAGCCCTCAGGATTTAATACTTTTTTATCATCTAAAACAATTGCATTATCAAGTGAGCCGCCGAGAGCCAGCCCTTTTGAGCGAAGATATTGCACTTCATGCAAAAAACCGAATGTTCTAGCTCTTGCTATCTCATTTTTATAGTTCTCTTTAGTAAAGTTTAAAACGAATTCTTGCTTGTTTATAACAGGATGAGCAAATTTTATAGTAAAGCCATATTTTAAATCAGGAGATGGCGATAGTTTTACATACTTATCGCCCTCTTGAACCATAATTTCTTTTTTAATTCTCATTATTTTCTTTGGTGCATCCAGCTCTTTTATGCCAGCTTCATCCAAGAGCATGCAGTAACTTGCACTGCTTCCATCCATAACAGGAACTTCATCTGCATCAACTATAACTCTTAAATTATCTATGCCATAGGCATAAACGGCCGATAGAAGATGTTCAATAGTTGAGATTACATAATTATCTTTACCTATAACTGTTGCCATTTTTGTATCAACAACATTTGCAGGAATTAAGGCAATTGAAACATTCACATCACTGCGATAAAAAATAATTCCACTATTTTTCTCTAGCGGCTCTAAACGCAACCTCACAGGAGAACCTTTGTGAAGCCCTATTCCAACCAGTTCAACAGCTTTTTTTATAGTTGTTTGATACATTTAAATTTCCTTTTGAAATTTGACTAAATTTTATCTATCATAGCCTTCGAACTTTTTATTACATCTGTTATGTTAAGTTTCATCCACTCTGCATCCATCCACTCTTGAGGACGGACTTCAATACCTTGAACCAAAACACCAAAATGGAGATGATCACCCATTGCATAACCGCTTTTACCTGTATTAGCTATCACTGTATTCTCATCTATAAAAGTGCCGGTAGTCACATTAATACTTGAACAATGCCCATAAATAGTATAAAGTCCTAACCCATGACTAACTATCGGCATATTTCCATACAGACCGTTATAATCAGCAAAAACAACTTCACCCTTATCTCTTGGAATAATTTCCGACATAGCATTGCTAGCCAAATCCAATCCCATGTGATACGATTCACTCACATCTGCACCGTTATAGCTGTATTTTCTGTAATCGCCATACTGTGCAACCACCTGCCCATTTCTTAACGGATACATTGGTGTTATACTAAAATCGCTAATCATTTTATCAGGCACTTTTGAAGTTATGCTATGAATAAGCTTCTCATTTTTTTCTCTGATTTTCTCATTTATAATTTTAAACTGCTCAATAGAGTCATCTACGCCTTGCGTCTCTTCAAACTCAGATGCCAGTTCAGCAATTTTTCCCTTTAAAAATTTATCATCTAGTTTAATATTTGAAACTTTGTACTCTTTTGATTGCAAATAAAGAGGAACATAAACTTGTGAAATATTTCCTGCATAATCTTTTGCAACCAATGTAGCTTTAAAATCTTGATTTAAAATTGACCATGCAATAAGAGCAATATAGTAACCCTCTTTATAAAAGGGTTCAGCTAGAAACTTTTTGTCGCCTACTTCAATATACAACTCTTTCATATTCTCATCAACTGCTTTAAAAACAACCAATGCAGAACCGCCTTTAGATATTTTATATGAGTTTCCTAAAATATTTAGAAGTGGTTTTCTTTTATCTATGGCTAGTTTAAATTCAGCTGCCGTAGAGTTACCATTAAAGAAGTTCCATTTACTTCCATCAACAGCCTCCACGGCTATAGTAATAGTTTTATCATCCATGCTTTGAACATTGCTTGGAAGCTTAATTTTAGTATTAACTTTTTCACTTGGAGTCATAAATTGCTCATGGTTCAAATCAACTTCACCACTTACCGTTTTTAACTTGATTTTATACGATTTTATTCCACTGGCATCATCTATTGATACTTCTAGTGGGTCTTTTAGATTCCAATATCCTGTATTATTATTTATCTTTATTTCTGGAATATTTCTTTCAAACGAGGAAGATTTATATACATATGCACCAGCACCTATAATCAAACCAAATATTAACAACACACCTAACGAGGATTTATTATCTCTTCTATTCAAACTTCAATTCCTTACATACTAATTTTAAAATTTTCTCTTTTGCACTCTCCAGTGCTATGCCGCTCTCTAGTGTAAAACCCGCTCTGTTTGCATGTCCGCCACCTGAAAAAATTGATGCTATTTTATTAACATCTACTTTAAAAGAAGAACGTAACGAGCACTTTATACTCAAGTCTCTATTTTGTTTTAAAAGAAGCGAAACTTCAACGCTTGGCAGCCAAAGAGCTTCTTCGAGTGTACTCTCACAGTCAGAACCAATTGCTCCGGAGGTTTTCATGTCTTCATTCGTAACACAAAAAACCGCAACTCTTCCATCACAAGAGAGCATCATGTTTTTGTGCATAATTGCCTTCAATCTGAAGGCTCCGAGTGTCTGATATTTCATTATGTACTTATTGCATAATCTATAATCAGCACCAATCTCTATAAGCTCTTTTACTAAAGCAAATAGCGTGCCATCAACCTTCTCGTCCAAAAAACCAGCCGAATCATCTAAAAGTCCGGCATACATTGCAGTTGCCATTTTTGGATTTATGGTTATGTTATTATCTTTAAATAAATTATATAAAACCTCTGTCGTGCTTATACATTTTAAATCTACTAAGTTATATTTACCAAAATCTTCATTGCTTGAGTGGTGGTCTATGTTTATCAAATCACATGCAAAAGCAACACCTAACCTGTCTCTGCTTCCACAATCAAGTGAAATAACCAAATCAGCCGAAGAAGGAAAAGAGTCTCTTATTTTTTCACTCCATGGCAAAAAAAGTAATTTTTGATTTATATTTTTAGTTGCACAAAACCATGAAACCTTTTTATGAAGTCTCAACATGTGTGTATAAAGTGCACTTGCACTTCCTAGTGAATCGGCATCAGGATTTATATGCGAGATTACCACTACATGTTTAGCCTGTTCAATTCTGGTTAATATTTCATTCATGGCTGAAATTATACATGCTTTTTATTTCCTATTCATTTTTTTTAGTCCGTACCATAAAATTGTAACACTCATTTACTGCAGTTTTGTATTTCTCTAACTATTATTGATACAGACTTTATCCCAAAAGTGTTTTTTTGGAGGTAAGAGCCTTAATTAGTGCAAATTTGATAGATAGATATGCCACCTCATTTTGAGCCAAAACATTTTCCTCTCTCTGTACCTGTCTTACGAGAGCATCGATTTCAATTCTTAGCTTACTGTATTGAAGAATGACATTCTTCTCAACTGTCTTAGATTTTAGCGTACTTTTTTCATCTGCTAACCTTTGTAACTCTTCTTTTAACTCGCGTATATCTTCTTTTAAGTAAGTTTTTTTATTATCATCTTTTGCGAGATTGAATGAATCTATAAGCCTATCTAATTTTTTTTGAGATCTGGACATCTGCACTTCAATCTTTTCCTGCTCTTTAATTAATAAATTTTGATAATCTAAGGGTGAGTGATTGTTGATATATAAAGTTTTTATATTTTTATTTACTTCTTCTAACTCTTCTTTTGCCTTATCTATAGAAGTTTTTGTTCGAATATATATCTTAGCTATTGAGAGCATTGAAATAACATTCCACCTTAAACCATTTTCTGATTCAAATTCCGGCACTTTATATTTTTTTCCTTCAACAACAATAATGCCTACAGAGTAATATCTTAAGAAGTCTATTATATGCTCATTGGATGCAGCTATTTCTCCCAAGAGTAAAGTAGCTATATGAGAGAACACCTCTTTGAAATGTATTCTAAAAATATAACCTGAAAATCCTATGCAAAAATCATCGTCATAATTATATGCATTGTTTATCTGTTCAGATATAACAGATTGTATATAGGAGAATATATTTTTTTCATAGGTTATGTTGTCAATTTTTTCATCTAATAAATATCTTTGAACTACTATTTTTGCAACATAAAAAAAGAAGTTCTTATTCTCCTGTTTTGAAAAAAATTCATCATAAAGAGATTTAAGTTCCTCTTCATTAATTCCGTTATATCTGTTAGCAACAGTGTTTTTCTCATTTTCCGGAACTGTACGTTTGTATTTTTCATCAAGTATTTTTATAAATATTTGATCCTCTTTAATAATTACAATATCATATTGACGCAGTTTAAAAAATTGATTAATTACAAACCTGACTAGCTCTTTTTTATTAACCTCTTCATTGTCTATACTGTTTACAAAGTCATAAATTTTTGTTTTCAACTCTAATGGTATTGATATCTGGTTTTCATTCCCTTTGTAATCGTACTCTATCAAATTTTCATTATTTTGAAGTATCTCAAGAACAGAAGATAGATTGACACTATCCTTTGGCTCTATTTTGTAGGGGAAAATTTTTATGTGGATATTGTTCTCTTTGAGCTTAAAAAGTATATATCCGACTGGCTCAAAATACTCTTTAAATGCTTGTTTGATTTTCAGTTGGTTTTGCGTATCTTGGAGCCATTCCCGTCCAAAACTATCGCTTAAATAAGCAAATAACTTACTATTATCTTCATCACTCCACTTGAAGTCAATACTTGGCTTACTTAGATTTGTTTTGAAATAAAATTTTAATTCTGAATCTAGCATAACCATCCTCAACAAAAGTTCTAAACTGTGATATAAGATTAAGTTACGATTGTACCATCTTCTTTAAAGAATTCGTAATTTTTTGTTCCTACCTCTTTGTTATTCTTGTATTATATCAGACAAGTTTGTATCACTAGGACATGCAAATTCAACTTTTCTATTTGTAACTGTTTTTCTTTCTGAGAAATCATCGCTAATCTAGCAGCGCTGTGCAGGGCATTATTTCCTATTCATCTTATAAACATAAGCAAGAACCTCTGCCACGGCTGCAAACAGTGACTCCGGAATTGGTTTGTCTAGATCAACCTCGTTGTATAAACTTCTCGCTAGCGGCGGATTCTGAACTATGGTTACACCATTTTCTCTTGCTACTTTTTTTATCTGCTGTGCAATATGATCCATGCCTTTTGCGACGACAACCGGCGCTCTGACCTTCTCCTCATCATACTTTATAGCAACGGCGTAGTGTGTTGGATTTGTTATAACTACATCGGCATGCGGGACTTCAGCCATCATTCTTTTTCTTGAAGCCTGCATCTGAATTTGACGGATTTTAGATTTAATCAACGGATCTCCATCCATATTCTTCATCTCATCTTTTATTTCCTGCTTACTCATTTTGAGTCCATCAAAGTACTGCTTCCTTACTATAATAATATCAATAATAGCAAATATAAAAATAATAAAAAGCATCACAAAAGTAATAATCAGCATTTTTTCTTTCAGCCAACTCAGCTGGTCGGCAAGCCCAAACATTGCAACAGTAGGAAGTTCTAATATAAAATAGAAGAAATAAACAAATCCTACGCCCAGCGTTACAAATGACTTAAAAGTTACCTTCGCACCTTCTAAAGCTTTTTTCATTGAAAAGAGATTGGCAAATCCGCTAATTGGGTTAATCTTTTTAAAATCCGGCATAATAGCTTTCGTGGTGAATAAAAATCCAAATTGTGCAAGTGCGGCTGCTATACCTGCAATGGCAACAGCAGACGCCAAAGGAAGAACCATAAAAAGTGTTTCTCGCATTGTAATAAAAGCAATATCTATCAAAAAAACTTTGTCGAGAGGTGTGCCGATAAGTGAAAAATAGTATTTAAAGAGGAGAAGCATGTGCTCAGTCATAAATGGAAAGAGCATTAAAAATGCAATAATCGCTACAAAAAGTGTAATTACTCCGGCAGCATCCTGAGATTTAGGGACATTTCCCTCTTCCCTGGCATCAGATATCTTTTTATCGGTGGGTTCTTCTGTCTTTTCTGCGTCATCAGCCATGGATTACCACTTTTTCAACATGTAGATGTTAGTCAATTTTCATAGACAAATCTATCCAATTTGCTTGATGAATCAACGAGCCCGTGCTTATTGCATCCACTTTTGTTTTTGCATACGCTTCAATAGTCTCTAACGAAATATTTCCGCTTGCTTCCAAAAGAACATGTGGAAAATTCTCATCTCTATACGCTACGATTTCATTTATCTGCTCAGGAGCCATGTTATCGCACATGACAATATCGCTTCCGGCAAACATAGCCTCGCATGCAATCTCAAAAGTTTCAGCCTCAACCTCTATTTTCGCAGTAAACGGTATCTGTTTTCTTGCTTTTTCTATGTAGCTTTTTAAATCTCTTATGGTTTTGAGGTGCGTATCTTTTATCATCAAAGCATCATCCAGCCCCATACGGTGGTTGACTGCACCGCCAGTTCTTGTTGCATACTTTTCAAATACTCTGAGCATCGGTCTTGTTTTTCTGGTATCCAAGAGTTTCACGCCGTAAGGTTCGCAGATATTTACATATTTTCTTGTCAAAGTAGCGATTGAGCTTGCATGTAAAAGCATGTTTAAGAGTGTTCTCTCAACTCTTAAAAGAGTGTGTGAATCCCCCTTTAAAATCGCCAAGATATCCCCTCTCACAAATGTTTCGGAGTCTTGCTTATTCCAGATAATTTCAAAACCCTCTAACTGTGCCAAAACATCTATATATTTTACACCGGCAACAACACCTTCACTTTTTGCAATAATTTTTGCACTCGCTGCGATGCTTGGCTCAACCAAGGCATATAAATCTCCACGCCCGACATCCTCGGCAAGTGTTGCTTTTACAAACTCTTCAATCATAGTGCCAACATTCTCTCTAAGGCAATTTTTGCCCATTTTTGCGTGCTTTCATCTATCTCTATCTCGTTTATCGGCGCACCTTCATCAATCGCTTTGAGTGTCATATACAAATCTTCAAGCGTTGTCTCATTCATAGTCGGGCACTCCGGCTTTGTGGAAGAGAGGACGAAAGTATTTTTTGGTCTTAAACGATTCACCATGTTAAACTCCGTACCAACCGCCACTTTTTGCTCTTCAGGAAGCTCTTTTATAAACTTAATAAGCTGAGAAGTCGAACCGATGAAATCGGATGCTTCGCACACCGCAGGGTCGCACTCTGGATGGGTTGCTATCAAAATACCGGGATATTTTTTACGGTAAAAGTTTATATCTTCAACACTAAAGAGCTGATGAACCGAGCAAAAACCGTCATAACAGATAATATCTGCCTCTTTAGGGTCACCACCTTGACCGATAACCATTGATTTTAAACCCATCTGATTTGCAATATTTTGACCTAAGCATCTGTCAGGCACAAAAAGAATTTTTTTACCCTCGCCAAGCGCAGTTGTGATGATTTTTTTAGCATTTGAACTTGTGCAGACAATACCGCCCATTTCACCCACTTTTGCCTTCACGTCAGCATTTGAATTTATGTAAGTTATTGGAAGAATATTCTCTTTACTAATGCCGTTGTCTTCTAAAAACTTCACAGATTCATCATAATAAATTGAGTCAATCATCCTAGCCATTGCGCAACACGCAAGCTTTGGCATAACCACTCTTTTGTTCGGAGAGAGCACTTTTACACTCTGTCCCATAAATCCAACACCGCAAAACACCACAAACTCCGCATCATCATCACGCGTTCGCATGGCAAGTTCAAGGGAATCACCCGTAATATCTCCCATCTCAAAAACCTCATCACGCTGATAAAAGTGTGCGACAACAGTCACACTTAGTCTGTTTTTTAACTCAATAATTTTCTGTTTTAATTCTTCATTTGTGTATTGCAATAAAATATCCTTTAGTTAAAAGTGCGTTATTATAGCAAAATTCAAAAACAACTTTATTTTTATATGCTTATAAATATATATAAAGTAGAATACCGTAATTATATATTTAAGGTATTTCATGGATTTTTTATTTAACACTAACGTTCAGTTTTTTATAGCTGCATATCTTGTAGGCGGTATTCCATTTGGTTTGCTTCTTGCTAAAAAATTTGCAGGAGTAGATATTAAATCTAGCGGTTCTGGAAGTATTGGAGCTACTAATGTACTTAGAGTTGTAAAAGAGACAGACCCCACTTTAGCAAAAAAGCTTGGAATTGCCACCTTGGCATTGGATGCTGTTAAAGGCGTTTTAGTTTTGGTTGTTGCCTATTTTATAGGACTTAGTGAAGCAACACTTTGGGGCATTGCAGTTTTAGCGGTTATGGGACACTGCTTTAGTCCATATCTTGGATTTGAGGGTGGAAAAGGCGTTGCAACGGGGATGGGCGTTATGATGTTTATGTTACCGTTAGAAACAACTATTGCTTTAGTAATTTGGGGCATATCCGCTAAAACTATCAGAATTTCTTCCATCGCATCTTTAACTGGGGTTTTGGCTTTGATGATTTCTGCTTTTATTATTCACCCAGAAATGTCCCATGCACCTGCACTGTTTATAGGATTTATCCTCTTTTATAAACATATACCAAATATTATTCGCGTAATTAAGGGTGAAGAAAAACGAGTTGTCTGATGACTATACATATAGAAGATTTAAAATTTCAGTGTATTATTGGAATTTTAGGCTTTGAAAGAGTAACTCCCCAGGATGTCATAATTAACCTAACTATAGATTATGAGTTTAAAAAAAATGAATTTATAAATTATGCCGAGATTGTAGAAATTATAAAAAAAGAGATGATATTGAACAAATATTATTTACTTGAAGATGCGTTAAATGATTTAATCTCAACGTTAGTTAACAAATTTTCAACAATTCAAAAAATAAACTTAAAAATCACGAAACCCTCTATTTTGGCAGATGCCAAGGTAAGTGTCAGCACTATTTTCTCTCTCGAATCTTAATCGTAAATAAAACTTTTATTAAAGAAAATTGAAAAAAACTTTAAACTAACCTAAAATTATGATACACTTTCGCCAAAATATTCACATATAGGAAAACATTAATGCGCATTTTGATTATAGAAGACGAAGTTACATTAAATAAGATGCTCGCAGAGGGATTAAAGGAATTTGGTTACCAAAGCGATGTAGTAGAAACTCTTAAAGACGGTGAGTACTACTTAGACATTCGTAATTATGATTTAGTTCTAATGGACTGGATGCTTCCAGATGGAAACTCTGTTGATATCATTGGTGATATCAAGTCCAAAACTCCTAAGACTGTTGTAGTTGTTTTATCTGCAAGAGATGACAACGAAAGTGAAATTGAAGCACTAAGAAGCGGTGCAGATGACTATATCCGTAAACCTTTTGATTTTGATGTTCTTATTGCTCGTATTGAGGCTCGTCTTCGTTTTGGCGGTAGCAATATTATAGAAATTGAAGATTTAATCATTAATCCAGAAGAAGAAAAAATTACATATAAAGAGCAAGAAATTGAACTCAAAGGGAAGCCTTTTGAAGTTTTAACTCACCTAGCTCGTCACCGTGACCAGATTGTTTCAAAAGAGCAACTGCTTGACGCTATTTGGGAAGAACCAGAGCTTGTTACTCCAAATGTAATTGAGGTAGCAATTAACCAAATAAGACAAAAAATGGACAAACCTCTAGGTATTACAACTATTGAGACTGTTCGTCGTCGTGGTTACCGTTTTTGTTTCCCAAAAGAAATTAATTAACTGATATTACACACTAAAACGAACAAGTCCGTTTTAGTGGCAGGGGCGGATGTCCCTACAACCCCCTAAAGCTACCCACATCTATCAGATATGGAAGAAAAACTGACATCTTACGCTCTTCTCTCAGCCCCTTTGGGCTGAAAATTCAAAACTTTTTTCATTTTTTAATTTACTCAGTTATAATTGCAATAATTATTCCTAAGGCAAAATATGTTTTCTAAAAGAAGTATCAGAAGAAACTTTCTAATTCAGCTTATCTTTTCATCTGCTTTGTTAATACTTATATTTTCTTCATTTTTATATTTTTACATCGAAAAATCTATTTATGATGAAAAACGGCATGAGTTAATCCAATATGCAAAAAACATTGCTAATAATAAGTCTATAATGCAAATGGATTCCTCTTCCCCTGACTTTTATCTTCCTCTAAGTGTAGAAATTATTAATCTTAAAAAATCATATGTAGATGTTGATTTGTATGAAAACAGTATAGACAAACGGGTGTTTTTAACACTTATCTATCCATTTGATTTAAACAATCTAAGCTACTTAAAAATAACCAAGGAGATTACTCCAACAAAAGTACTTTTGGATAAAATTCTGCACTATATATTTTTTATAAATATTATTGGCTTTGTGTTAGTAATCATATATGCTGTCATGCTTTCAAAAATGTTGGTTTCACCACTTAAAATACTAAGCTCTAGGCTCTCAAATATGAATGAACACCTCATTAAACAAATCAAGGTTAGGGAGCTACCCGATGAGTTTGAGCCACTTGGAGTCACCATAAATCATCTTATAGCAAGAATTCAGAACTTTGTAAAATATCAAAAAGAACTCTTTATCGGAACAGCACATGAATTAAAGACACCTCTGGCAATAATTAAACTAAAAAATCAAGTTACTCTCATCAAAAGAAGAACTCCTGAGGAGTATATAGAGGCTCTCATGGTTACAAATAAAACAATAGATGAGATGAATATAATTGTATCAAATATTCTTAATATAGGCAGACAGGAAGGAGCTCAACTTGATAAGCCAACAACAGTTGATGTCATAGAGGTCCTTAAACAAAAGGCGAATGATTTTAAACTTTTAGCTGAGAACGAAGGAAAAACGCTAAATATAAGTTTTGAACCAAACGGATTTATGGCTACTCTTCAAGTGAGTCTATTAAATCAGATTATCCAGAATTTTTTGCAAAATGCTTTAAAATTTACACCACAAGATAGAAGTGTAACACTGAAAAGTTCACAAGACAATGTGGGTTTGCTGATTGAAGTAATTGATGAGGGGTGCGGAATAGATGACAGTGTCGATCTATTTGCTCCATTTAAAAGACAGGGAAATAAATCTGGTGTTGGGCTGGGTCTATTCTTAGCAAAAAGTGCTGCCGATGCCCTAGGTGCAAAAATAAAAGTAGAAAATAGAAAAGATGGAGTTGACGGAACAATTGCCTCTCTCCAACTTAATTCAAAACTTTCATGCATACTGCCGCGAAATAACTAAATTTAGCGTATTTAAAAATTTATGAAGCTTTATTTCGATATAAATCGGGCATATATATATTAGATAAATTAATCTTCATAAATGAAGTATTAAACATAAGGTTTTATAATGGCTCTACTGATAAATGATGAGTGTATAGCGTGTGATGCATGTCGAGAAGAATGCCCAACAACAGCGATTGAGGAGGGTGATCCAATCTATTTTATAGATCCAGATCGTTGTACTGAATGCGTAAGTGTTTATGATGAGCCGGCTTGTATATCAGTTTGTCCTGTTGATTGTATAATCCCGGATAAAGACAATGTTGAATCTATCGCTGAACTTCAACACAAATACAAAAATATACTAAGAGAAGAATAGGAATTTGGCAAAGAGAGTAGCAGTAATTGACATAGGTTCTAATTCAGTTAGAATGGTTATTTACGAGCGGACCTCTCGCTTTGCATTCTATCTGCTGCATGAAGCAAAAAGTAAGGTTAGGCTATCTGAAAATGCTTACCAAAATGGAGGAAATCTCCAAAAACTCCCAATGCAGAGAACTTTTGAAGCACTCTCAGATTTTCAATCCATTATAAACTCTTTTCAAGCAACAAAAGTTTTGTGTGTTGCCACATCAGCCCTTCGTGATGCGCCCAATAAAAAAGAGTTTCTTGATGTAGTAAGAAAAGAGCTTAAGCTAAATATTAAAGTGATTGATGGTGAAAAAGAGGCGTACTACGGCGGAATTGCATGTGCTAATCTGCTTCCAGAACAAAAAAATGCCATTAGCATAGATATAGGCGGTGGTTCTACAGAATTTACACTTATTGATAAAAACAGTGTTAGTAATACTATCTCACTGGAACTTGGAACAGTAAGACTCAAAGAGTTGTTTTTTGATAAAAATAGTATCAAAGAGGCTGTAAATTATATAGACTCAAAACTTACTGTGTTAGACAACTTTAATGCATCCACACTTGTGGGTATCGGCGGCACATTTAGAGCGATATCCAATGCTATTATTGTAAACAGCAACTATCCATTAAACAAACTCCATGCCTTCGAATGTAAAGTTACAGATTTTAAAGATTTTTTATCTGAAATATTATATGCTGATGAATCAAAATTAAAAAAATTAAATATTAAAGAAGACAGATTTGACATCATAAAGCCTGGTGCTTTAATACTAAGCAGAGTGTTAAAAAAACTCTCAATAAAAAAACTTATTACAAGCGGTGTAGGAGTGAGAGA
Organism: Sulfurimonas sp.; assembly: GCA_041662325.1. Taxonomy (GTDB): domain Bacteria; phylum Campylobacterota; class Campylobacteria; order Campylobacterales; family Sulfurimonadaceae; genus Sulfurimonas. The sequence continues at coordinate 31,499 of JBAZSU010000002.1, forward strand.
GGGTGTTTATTTAAGTGATTTACTCAGGACTTCCAAAGATAAATTTCCGCATAACTTCAACACTTCTGTGAGGTACCTCCTCGACTTCCATGTTAAAGATAAAACTTTTGCGAATCAACTCAATTTGCTCAGTAAAAAACTTTTTGATCTAACACACTCTTATTTAAATATAGATATAAAATACAGAGGTGATTTAGCAATTGCAGCAAAACTTTATCAAACAGGCAACAGCATACATTTCTACTCTCAAAATAAACATAGTTATTACCTCTTACAAGGTGCATTAGAGTATGGCTTTACACACAAACAAATTCAACTTATTTCCACTTTAGCAAGATTTGCAAAAAATAAACTTCCTACGAATGATCATATGCAAAAGTATAAAGATTTACTTCCGGATTTAAATACTGTAGAGTCACTAAGCTACCTTATATCACTAAGTGTTGCACTACTTAGTCATAGGCCAAGAAATATCGATTTTGATTTAAAGTTTGAGGGTGGTGTTTTAAAAGTAGAATCTTTAAACAGCCTCTACCTAAGTAAAGAGGCTGTAAAAAAACTAATGGTACTTAAAGATTTTAAAGTAGAATTTTAAAATCTTTGTCCCATAGTGAATTCAAACTGAGCAGTCCTGTCATGAGGCTGTTGGTTAAGTGGATTTGCAAACATTAGCTGTATAGGTCCCACAGGTGAAAACCACTCAAGACCCATACCATAACCACCACGAGAGTACTCTTCCAATGAATTTTCACCTATAAAGCCCCAGTCAGCAAAAGCTACCATGCGCATTTTAGCCTTAGGAACAAGCGGTAAACTAAGCTCTAGATTGTTTGAAAAAGTTTGTTTGCCACCTGTTCTTAATGAACTATTTGTGGTATCCACCGGAGAAATAGAGTATGACTGATACCCTCTTACACTCCCTAACCCACCCATAAACAACTTTTCATTGATAGGCAGATTTATTGGATTTAAAACTGCATTGAATCTGGCTTTATATCTAAATATAGCATCAAATCCAATATACGACTCTAATCCGTTATACTTTCCGAATGTAGTTCTGCTTTTGAGAAAATCTGCATCTCCGCCGACACCAGCTCTTTCAAAACTTTGACTCAATGTGAAACCTTCACGAGGAAGATAGTAGTCATCCGTATTATCAAAACTAAGACTTGTAGTAACTGAACCTTTTGAATAGCTTTCAAAATATCTTGCTATGTACTCAGGAGTGTAGAGAATATTATTTTCATCAATATTGTAATATCTGTTTTGTGAATAACCATATCCTAGATAACCGGTTACATGTCTTGAAAATTTATGTCCGACACCTGCTGAAAGTCCATCAGTATCTACGCTATAAGCGATATACTGATACATTGATTTAGTAACGGCGAAATTACCGCTAAAGTCACTATCGTTCAATCGTGGATTTGAGATGTTAAAAGAGGCATTCTGTGTCAGTTGTGATTTTTCTGCACGAACTCCGACGTTTATCCCCGAACCCCACACATTTGAATCATTAACACCAATGCTAACTAAAAGACCTCCATAGCTTCCATATCCGCCACCAACTTGTATATTTCCTGTTGGTGCCTCTTTTACTTTAACTATCAAATCCATTGTTTGATTATCAACTCTTTTTTCTTCAATAGTATTACTATCAAAGTAACCAAGTCTTCCAAGTGAGTTTCTGGAATCTTTTAAATCTGTCAGAGAATACATGTCCCCTGGTCCGAGATAGAGCTCTCGTCTCACAATTCTATCTAGCGTTCTCGTATTTCCAGAGACAATGACATCTCTAATTTTCACCTTATCACCTGGAATAATCTTAAAAACCACATCAACCGTATTGTTATCTTTATTCTTTTTTAAATCAGGCATTACCTGAACATACGCATAACTCAAATCTGCTATAAGAGTTTTGATTTTATCTGCATCTTCACGAAAAGTTTTAATATTAAATACTTTTCCTTTTTCTAAACTGATAATCTCTTTTATTTTCTCTTCTTCGATAACACTTTTGGTTTGATTAACTGAGACACTGTTTATTGTATATACAGGACCCTCTTCAACTTGATAACTCATATCAGCTTTATAATGATCAAAATTTGCTCTGGCGAATGGAGTGCTTACTTTTGAATCTAAATAACCAAACTGCATGTAATAGTCACGAATTCTAAGGGGGTCATACTCTAAATCAGCAAGGCTCATCTTACCGTCATTTCTTCCCCAGAGCCAACCCATAAATTCATATTCTTTGTTTGAAATTACACTATCAAACTCACTGCTGTCAAGTCCTACGACGCCGCTATATTTTAGCTTTTGAATAACAATTTTTTCACCCTCATTCACAATAAAAGTAACTTTAATACTCCCGTTATCAAGGTGTTCTTCTTCTACTTCAACAACACTATCTATCTTGCCGTCTTTATTTATTGCTTCTACAATTCTTTTTTTTGCAGCTTCTAATTTTTGTTGATTATATAAAGAGCCTTTTTTAATCTGGATAACCGACTTTTTAATCTCCTCATCGCTTTCTTTCCAGCCTTTTAGTTCAATCAGTGAAATAACGGGCTTTTCTTTAAACTTGAATGTAACATCTCCATTTTCATTTTCAACCCAAATATCGGTAAAGTAGCCCTGTTTAAAGTACTTTTTAATAGCTTCATCAATTGTTTTTTCGTCAACTTCATTGCCTACTTCAAAATCAAGCATTCTAAGGGCAACAGGCTCCGACATGTGAATCATCCCTTCGTATTTGATAGACTTTACAGTAAAAGCAAAAGCGTTGATACTAAGTAGTGTTAAAATTGAAGCCAGAAAAATTTTCATTAAAATCCATTTGTTGTAAAATAAGTGCTGATTCTACCTTGTATGAGGTTAAAATTAAGTTAATGAAAACTTAAATTTATGCAATATCACAACTATGTAACTTAGTAAACAGCACCATTAGAAGCAGAAACAACTAACTTACATATAGATAGAGTATAGAAAATAAATGGTATAAAACAGTACTGTTCAGGAGAGTTCCTATCTGCGAGCTAAAAAGTTTTTTTCTAGCAAATTATTAAATTTTTTCAGTTCGGCTTCCATATCCAAGTCACCTTTGAATATATCATGTACAGAATAAGTTTCTAAAGATTTTGCACCACAAAACTGAAATGTTTTATGCGTGGCAACATTCGCTTCATCCAAAGATAAACCATCAAAAAAACCATCTTTATTTGAAAACTCACTTGTTGGACAGTTGTATGTTAGGCTTAACATATACTTTGTCTCATTCATAAGTCCTCCGCTTCCATAGCGTTTAGATGCGTCCTCTTTACTTCTTCCGTCATTCATATAAGTCACACTGCTCACACCTGTAGAGAATATTTCATCTATATACTTTTTAGTAATCCAAGGAACACCCATCCAGTAAACAGGATGCTGCAGTAGTATGAAATCTGCCCAAGCAAACTTTTCAACTTCCTCTTTTATATCATAGTCACTCTCAACTACACTATGTTTTAGGCTAAAACCATTTTTTTCAAAAAACTCACTGGCAGAGTCAATAAACATTTTTGTCAAGTTACCTTCTGCAACTTGATTATATTTTTGATGTCCGTTAATTATAAGTACATTTTTCATTTTTGTCCTTTTATGCTTTTTCTAATATCTCTGCAATAGTATCTTTTGAGTACAATACACCCATACCCCATATTTTTGCTAATTCACTCGCATTTATCGCCAGTTCTTCTATACCCTCTCTTAGTATAGAGGCATCAGCCAAAGTTGTTGGTGAACCTATCTTTCGAAACCACGCTTCAAGTTTTTCTATCCCTTTTCGTGATGTATCTTCATTGAAAATCTCTTTTGCAAATCTTTGAAACTGCACAGGATTTTGATTTTCATACCACTTCATCCAAGCTGGAATAACAACAGATAGCCCTGCTCCATGCGCTACATTATATAGAGCTGACAAAGAGTGTTCTATCATATGATTTGGAAAACTTCCTCCCTCTGTTCCTGCCGGAGTCAGCCCGTTAAGCGCTTGAATAGCCACCCAGGCAAACTCTGCCCTAGCATCATAATCGTTTGGATTTTCTAACAAAACTTCTGTTGTTTCCATAACCGTTTTTATAATGGACTCAACGATTCGAGAGTTGAACTTCGGATGCACTGAAGCTGTAAAATAGACTTCAATACTGTGAGCGATAATATCAACAGCGGAATATGCCAGATACTCTTTACTTACGGTTGCCATGAGTTCAGGATTTATGACAGAAACTACTGGATTCACTAAAACAGAAGATATTGAATACTTTTGCTTTGTTTTATCATTCATGACGACAGAGTTACCATTCATCTCACTGGCTGTTGCCGCTAGTGTCATAACAGTAAAAACCGGAAGAGCTTCGGTGATTTGAGCCTTATTAATAAAGAAATCCCAAACATCTCCGTCATACTTTGCTCCAGCTGCAATGGCTTTTGCAGAGTCAGCCACACTGCCTCCCCCAACAGCAAAAACAGCTTGAAGTTTTTTCTCTTTCACAATTTTGATGCCATCATAAACTCTACTCAGCAGCGGATTACTGACAACCCCGTCCAACTCTTCATAAGAGATGCCATGTTTTGTTAAAGATTCAATAACTCTATCATACAAGCCACTCTTTTTAATACTGCCGGTTCCCGACACTAAGAGAACTTTTTCAACCTTAGCCTCTTTTATATATTGACCTATATTATTTTCTTTACCTTTTCCAAACTCAATTTTTGTCGGATTGTAATATATAAAATCATTCATTGTTTATCCTTATTTAAATAACAAGCAAAAATTATATCTATATTATCTGACATTTGTCAGATAGCGGCAAAAGATTCAAAAAAGTCTCTCTCACTCATAATTTTTATTCAAATCAAAAAGTTCACATGTTCCATCTTTTCTCTGTTTTGCAACATACATCGCTTTATCTGCAAGCTTTAAAAGTTTATCTCCATCATCGCTATGCTCAGGATAGATACTGATTCCTATGCTTGTTGAAGGAATTAAAATTTCTTCTCCTACTTTAAAAGGTTCGCTTACTTTTTGAATGATTTTTTGAGCCACTTCCACCGCATTATCAATGCTTTTAATTTCTTGCAGCACAATTGCAAATTCATCTCCTCCAAGTCTAGCTACAGTATCTGCTCCTCTCAAACAATCTTTTAGACGGTTTGATACTTCTTTTAAAAGAGCATCGCCGACTTCATGACCCAATGTATCATTGACTTTTTTAAAATCATTGAGATCCAAAAAGAGTACAGCGATTTTATATTTATTCCGTTTTGCATTCTGAATAGCTTTTCTCAGATTATCATGAAAATGTGTTCTATTTGGCAAAGATGTGAGTGCATCATGGCTTGCAAGATGCAGTAAATTCGATTCGTATGTTTTACGATCACTTATATCGGAAAAGACCGATACATAGCCACTGAATTTACTATTATCATCTTTTATTGCCGTAATACTTTGCATAGTAGCAAAATATTCACCATTTTTTTTTCTGTCATTTAACTCTCCATACCATGAACCATTTTCTTGAATGGTTTTCCATATATTTTTGTAAAACTCTTCGTCATGTGCACCGGATTGCAAAAAGTTAGGATTTAGTCCAACGACTTCATCAAATGTATATCCTGTTATCTTTGTAAAACGAGTATTTATCCTAACAACTTTAACATTCTCATCTGTTATCAAGATTCCTTCATGCGTGTTTTCAAATACAAGAGCTGCTTCTTTTAAAGCTATAATATTACGTACATGTTCACTAATATCTTCAATGCTTGACCAGATATAACGCTTCATATTTTTTTCAATCAAACATCCTGAGAGCCTTACATTAATTAAATGTCCATCTTTATGATAATACTCTTTTTCGTAGGGACCGTAACATTTCTCATTTAAAAGTTTTTTTAGATGCTCGTGTTCATGTTGTTTGTATTTTTGCGGGGTAATATCCCAATAGCTCAAATTTAAAAGTTGATCCTCTGTATAGCCCGTTATCTTTAAAAGTGCCGGATTAACATCGATCATATTACCTTCAAAATCTGTAAGTGCAAAGCCTATCGGAGATTCATTAAAAAGCATGCGATTGTATTCTCTTGATTGTTCAATCTCTTTTAGAAGAGGATGTATAAAACGAACAATTACAATAGAACCAAATAGAATAATAAAAACTGCACCAACTATGCTATAAAGTATTTCTTTAATGTATGGAGCTCTAATCTCTGAAAGGTCAATTTTTGCAACAATTCCCCAACCTAGGATATTGATAGGTGTATATGCAGCAAGAACTGTCGCATTTCGATAATCTTTACCGATAAAAGCTCCTATTTTACCATTAAGCGCCCTTCGCATCGGTTCTGCCAATTGTGAATGTTCTATTGAAACATCATCCATATTGTCAACTTCCGCGTGACGATGACGCAATAAAAAATGAATTTTATCTTTATTTAATTTGGCAAGCGTATATTCACCCGTCTCACCAAATCCTGTAAATTGTTTGTGAGCTTTCATGAGCTCATCTATAACTTCTTCTTCTATTTCGTTCATCTTTGAATTTTTATGGTCATGTATTTCATGTTCTGCAATGATGTTAATCATTACCGCCTGCCCCTGAACTACTTCTGAGAGACGATTCAATTGCTGTTCAACTCCAATGGTATAAAGCCGATAAATTGAGATAGTAGTAATGAGAATAACTATAAAGGTCATGACTCCGATAAGCATGTAGGGAGCTTTTAAAAGCTTTTGATACGATTCCTTGCTTTGTGCATATCTATTCATCTTTCACCTTTATTCCATAAATATAAATAAACAAATTAAAACTATTTTATAGAAGCATATCATCTTTTTGTTACATATTGAAAACATCCATAAACTATCTAAAGAAAATCAGACCAAATTCAGCCAAGAGAGTTGGATTTTTTATTACATAATAATATTGATGCAGTAACAAGCATCATACTAGCACCTCAGGCTTACCCGTATAATACCCTTGCGAATAATTGACTCCCAGTGCTTTTAAAGAATTAAAAATAGTTTCGTCACTCACAAATTCCGCAATAGTTTTAGCTCCTATTTTAGAGGCGAAATCCACAATTGTTTCTATGATAATACTATGGCGCTCATTCGTCATTACGCCCCGAACAAGAGAACCGTCGATTTTTATGTAATCGACATGGAGTTTTAAAATGTGCTCAAAATTAGAGTAGCCGCTTCCAAAATCATCTATTGCTATTTTTGCTCCCAAAGCTTTAACTTGTGTAATGAAGTTTACTACTGAATTATAGTTTTCAATTCCTTCAGATTCCAAAATTTCAAAAACAACCTTTGAAGCAGTATGTGTTTTAAGAAGTGTTGTTATTATCTCTTGGACTGTTACAGGGTCTTCAATGTCGTCGATAGAGAGGTTGATAGAAAATTCTTCATCTCTATGTTCAAAACAATAACATGCATGATGAATAACAGCACGTGTAATTTGTGAGTAAAGTTTTGTTTTTTTAGCGATTGGCAAAAAAACCAGCGGAGGAATGATGGAACCATCTTCATCGATAAGTCTAACTAAAGCCTCATATTTAACAATCTTGCCGCTAGTAAAATCGACGATAGGCTGATAGTGACAAATTACACGCCCATCTGAGAGTGCTTTGTGGACAGTTGTAGCCATAGCGATATTCGTACGATAAAGCTCCTCAATATTTTCATTTTTTTCATAAAGTGCGTAGGCACTTTTCGCCTCTTTTGCATTATGAAGTGCTATATCTGCTTGAGTTAGGAGTTTCTCTCTCCCTAAAGTTACACCAATGTTCATTCTAATTGAAATTAATTCATCGCTAATTCGGAATGAAGTCTTTGCAAGCTCTTCTAGCCACTGCGTTAGTTTACGCTCCAATGCTTCCCATTCAACAGCTTCATACAAAAGTGTAGCAAATTCATCTCCGCCGATACGATAGACATTTAAACCAAAAGCTTGAAACCACTCTGCAACTTGCACTAAAATAGCATCACCAACGGCTACTCCAAAAAGATCATTTATTTCACGAAATTTATCTATATTGAAAACAATACACCCGTACGGATGAAGAGTATCTATATCCAACACCATTTTTTGACGGTTTGGAAGAGAAGTCAGTTGGTCGTATGATGCCAAATGAATCAATTTTTGTTGATTGGCGCGTAGTTCGCTTAAATCTGTAAAAATGGCCAAATAGTTAATTATTTGCCCCTCATCGTCAGATATGGCACTGATGCTCATCCATTGAAGAAAAAATTCACCATCGAGGCGTTTATTCCATATCTCACCGCTCCAATGCTTGTTACTTAGAATAGCACTCCACATAATCTCATAAAACTCTTTGTTATATTTTCCAGAAGAGAGGATGCTTGGATTTTTTCCTATGACCTCGTCTGTTTTATAGCCGAAAATTATTTCAAAAGCACTGTTGACTTCTACTATATTATTCTCTGCATCCGTGATTATGACCCCTTCGGAGGAGTTTTTCATCCCCGTTCTAAAAATCACAAGCTTCTTTTGGCTCTCTTTAAGCTCTTTCTCATACTCTGAGCGTTTTAAAACAACATTTACAATAAAGGCACAAACTTCTAACAGACGCTTATGAAAACCAGAAGGAGAACGATGTTCAAACGAACTCAGTGCAAAACTTCCAATCGCCTGTTTATGTACATTTCGAATCGGCATCGACCAGCATGAGCATAGATTAAAGTCATAGGCAATTTGTCGAATATCAGTCCAGCGTTTATCTGTTTTTGTATCTTGTACATATTGCGGTTCGTTTTGAAATACCGCATTGCCGCATGAACCTCCGCCCAGTCCAGGCGTAAGCCCCTGTAGAGCATCATGTCCTATCTGTGGAATTGAGGGAGCCGAAATCACATTCATCAAACCCGTAAAAGAGTCGAGAATCATTACTGAGGCAACAGAGTTTGGAAGCAGACTCTCAGCCATTTGACAAAGTTTCGCTAAAACCTCTTCCTCGTTGTTCCCAACAGTCAGTAACTCATAAATATTCTGTTGTATATCAAGAATTTTATTGTATTCCAACGGAGTTAAAGTGACTTCTTCATCACCTTCTAGAGATAAGCAACTCGTTTGTAATTCATCCATAACCACGAATTTCACCTTCTTTTGCAAATATTAGTCGATGATAGCATTATATTTCAATCTATAAGGGAGGAGTATAATAAAAAATATAACATATTCAACAAGTATTTCCATTGGTAGCATTTTTGATTACAGCTTGCCTATTTTATAAAAAACATCTAGGGTGTTTTCAGACAATTGACAGCTTTAGATGCTAGAATACTGACTTTGAGTATTTATTAATAATACGAATTTACTAAATTAATATAGAGATATGATATGAATGTAGCAATTGTAGGACTTGGGCTTATGGGCGGCTCTTTAGCGCTAAGTCTGAAAAAATTAACTTTTATAAAGAGCATTGTCGGAAACGACCATAATGAACAGCATCAAAGAGATGCTCTTTCACTTGGATTAGTCGATAGAATCGTTTCTTTTGAAGAGGTAAAAAAGTGTGATGTAATTTTTCTTGCCATTCCCGTAAATGGAATAATCGCAACTCTAAAAAATCTAACCGATGTCAAAGAAAGTACAACAATTATAGATTTGGGAAGCACAAAAGAGATTATTATCGAGTCTGTTCCACAGGCAATACGAAAGAATTTTGTTGCCGCACACCCGATGACAGGAACAGAAAATTTCGGTCCATTCGCCGCGATTGAAAATCTCTACACCGATAAAGTCGTAGTTTTATGTGACCTAGAGAACAGCGGTAAAAATCAAAGAGAGATTGCAAAAACTATTTTTACCTCACTCGAGATGAAAAAATATTTTATGTCAGCAAAACAGCACGACCGCCATGCGGCATTTATCTCTCACATGCCCCACGCCATCTCCTATTCACTTGCAAATACCGTTATGAAGCAGGAGAAAAAAGAGAATATTTTACTTCTTGCAGCCGGCGGTTTTCGCTCAATGAGCCGCCTTGCAAAAAGTTCTCCAAACATGTGGGAAGATATTTTCAGACAAAATAAATCCAATATAATAGAGGCGATAGAGCTCTTTGAGAAGGAGCTTACAAACCTAAAAGAAAGCATAATAAATGACGAGTGGGACAGAGTTCGCAAAGAACTCGAAAACGGAAATAAACTTCACGATATTTTAGAAGATTAGCAGAAGTGCCATAGCGGCTAGCGTAGCAAAATAAGCTTTATTCTGTGCTTTCTGTGCTTTTATATGGCACAGAACACACGTGCTCATTTTGCGTTTAAAATTAGTTTATTTCATATCTCTTCAATATCTCTTTTAAACTCTTTTTATCGATTTTTATATTCTCTTTTTGATAGATATTTTTTTCCAGAATCTCTATCAAACTTTGAACCTCTGCATCATGCTTGTAAGGCATCAACTTTACAAGAAGAGTTCTTGGCTCATGCAGAGAACTACTTCTCTTTTTGCCAATCATTTTCCACGGTTTCAGCAGAGCAATCAAAACTCCAAATACCAAGCCTGCAACAAATCCTAAAACTATCCAATATCTACTTATTTCATTTACAGAGATGTTTGCAGAACTCTCTGTTTGAACAGCTTTTGCACTCTCATCCCGCTTAATCAAGAGCGGCTCTTTAGGTTTTGCATTTTTTACTTTGACATGTATCTCTTTGGTTGAAACGGTATGAATCTCTTTTGTAGCGGTATCAAAAAATTTCAGTTCAAAGGGTGGAATTACAAAGTCTTCATCTGACACAAAAGCCATTTTTTGAGATAATTCTGATTTTTCTATAACCATTTTTTCATCAAAAACACTCACTTTGTCTATATAGGGCTTAAATGTTTTTATATCCTCTAAATTCCCGTTACCCTGCACTTCAACAGTGACATTTACAGCTTCATTGGCATTTATCTCTTCTTTATCTACAGTTGCAGATATACTGAAATTTCCTACTAAATTTACTCCGACCGGAAGAGGTTTTACATCTAATTCCACTTCATTTGAGAAGTAGCTTTTCCACTTAACTGCAGGTATCCATGAGCCCCAGCTATCGCGTGAATTAGACCTTGAGGCGACGCTCATTTGAGCACCGGATATTTTAAGATTTCCCTCTCTTTGAGGTGCCATAGTATAGATTACTTTTGTAGTAATATATGTCCCGTCATCTTCCCTGACGGGTTTAGACTCATTTTTTACCCAAAAACCTTTTAAGTCAGGCGGTGAAAATTTACTATCAACCGCTTCTATATTTCGTTTTTGTTTAAATTGCAGTATCAAATCAAAGGGCTCGCCCACAAACATCTCTTTTTTGTTACTCTCTAAACTTAGAACAAAATCCGAATCTTTCGCTTTATCAACCGGTCTAACTTCAATTTTTATGGGCTCTGTCGTCTCTGTTTTGCCATCAATGTTAATATTTACAGCCTCAATCTCACAGCTTTTTTGAGGTAGAAATTTGTAACTAAGAATAATGCTTTTTTTATAAACACCATTCACACCCTGTATGCTTGTCGAGGTGTTAGTAGAGATAATGTCGCTTCCACATAATGCGTTAATATCCGGTCGCGTTACATTATCGCCTGTTATATCAAGGTTCAAAGTAACAGTGTCTCCAAGTTCCACACTTTTAGAATCAACAATAGCAGTAACTCCGCCAAAAAGGGCATATGGAACCAAGAGCAGAAACAGAGCTATTTTACCAAGGTTTTTCATTAGAATTCTCCATTTTTGATTTTTCGTTATTTAACTTATACATGTATGTGTTTTGTTGTGAATTGAGCTGTCCAAGCCACTTTTGTTCCTCTGTGTCGCTCATTTTTCCATCAGATATTTGCTTTGCAGAAGCAGCACTCTCATTCGTATCACTTTTTTTTGAATCGGCAGTATTTTTCGCTTTTTGTTCATTCTCTTTTTTTTGATTCTTCTCTTGTTCCTGTTTTTGTTTTTCCTGATTTGTCTGATTGCTGTCTTCGTTCTCTTTTTTCTCATTCTCTTTTTGAGATTTCATATCATCAGATTTTTTTTCTTTATTCTCCTGTTTATCACTTTTTGAGTCACTCTGCTCTTTATCTGATTTATCCTCTTTCTTATCTGAGTTGCTTTTTTCCTCTGAGCCCTTCTCTTTTGAATCTTTTTTATTCTCATCATCTTGCTTATTAGAATCTTTATTATCGCCCTCTTTTTGGTTCTTGTCATCTTTTTTCTGTTCTGATTTATCCTCTTTCTTCTCTTGTTTGTCTTGCTTATCCTTTTTCTGTTTTTCTATAGCTTTTTTAACCTCTTCAAGGTTCTCTCTTGTCTCTTTATCTTCATAGAGTTTAAGGGACTCTTCATAAGCTTTGAGGGCATTTTGCAAACTCTCCTCTTTTGCCTGTTTTACATAACTGTTTCCGATATTTGAGAGATTTTTTGCTCTCTCTTTTTCATCTGAGAATGTAGCTTTTTCGTATGATTTCAGGGCTTCATCATATTTCTCTTGCTTGTAAAGAGAGTTTCCTGCATTAAAGTAACTCTCACCGTTCATAGAACTCTCTGCATGTTTTTCATAAAGTTTTAAAGCCTTTTCATACTCTTTGTTTTCATAAGCTTTTTTGGCATCTCGAAGTTCCATAAAATCAAGCAAACCAGCCTCGGCATGCGGAGCTGCAAACAAAAGTGCAAAAAGTATAAAAACAGAGGGCACGCTCACCGTTTGTCTTTTAGTCATGGAACTCGTAGCTATTAAAAATAAAAGCAAAGCCATTCCCAGCGGGTAGTAAAAAAGAGGTATGAATCTTTGGACTTTTTCACTTTTGAGCTCTTTTTTTTCACTCAAACTCTCTATCTCTCTCAGCATAGTTTTTATATCGTCGTCTGATTTCACACTCTGCACATAAACTCCACCGCTTTTTGTTGCAAGAGAGGAGATATTTTCATTCAATTTTGAGACTATAATTTCGCCGTTATGTTTTATAAAAGTTCCATCTTCCAGCTTGATAGGAGCGCCTTTTATCGTTCCTGTTCCTAAAACAAAGACAACAATATTTTTCTCTTTCGCATACGCAATCTCCTTAGAAAAATCACTCTCATCTCCACCATCACTGAGAATCAGGAGATATTTTTTGCTCTCTTTATCCACAGAGTTATTTACAACTTCTAACATGGATAAAAAGTCTGTCCCCTTCTCCGTGATGGAGTTTGTGTCTAACTGACGAAGCAAAAATCCGACCGCACTGTGGTCAAAACTAAGAGGCGACACAAGGTAGGAATTTTTCGCAAAGGCTATCACTCCGATTCTCTCATTGGGAGCTATTTTCAGCAGCTCCATCGCCTTTTGCTTCGCGGCTCTCAGGCGGTTTGGGTAAACATCCTCTGCGAGCATTGAGTCTGAAATATCCATAGCTATCATGATGTCGGCGCTTTTTGCTTTTACTTCCACTTCACCTTCGTTTATTACTGGATGCGCAAGAGCGATTATCATAAAAAAGCCCATTAAGAAAAAGAGTGCATTTCTGGCTTTTAAAGTTAAAATATTCGCACTTACACGGAGTCTGCTGATAACCTCATCACTAAAAAAATGGAGCTGCGACTCTTTTTGAGTCAGTAAAAGCGCAAACAGTATAAAAAGCGGAGGCAACATGTAGTACAAAAATTCTGGATGTAAAAAACTCATGCATGCCCCCTTTTGTTTCTCAAATAAACATAGAGCATCAGTGAAATCAACGACACAAAAAGTGGATAGGCAAAGTAATACTTTATGTATGTAAACGATTCACTTTTAATCTCTGACTTTTCAAGCTCATTTATCTTTGCATACACCTCTTTTAACTCATTCGCACTTGAAGCTCCAAAAGCTACTCCTCCGGTACCAACTGCAATATTTTCTAAAACTTGGCTGTTATAATCACGTCCAATACCTATCGGATACACTTTTACACCCTCTTTTTTTGCCAATGAAAGTGCAACTTCTAGAGGAACTTTATCCACTCCCTGCGTGCTGAAACCATCTGTTAAGAGTATCGCTATCTTTGTTTTTGATTCACTCGACTTTAGCAGGTTTACACCCTGTGCCAATGCCTCATAAAGTGCGGTAAATCTTCCTGCCATTCCTATCTGGAGTTGAGAAACTATGCGACTTAAAATATTTTCATCATAAGTGAGGGGTGAAGCTATAAATGAGTAGGCTCCAAAAACCACTAAACCCATGTTGTCACTCTTTCTTTTAGCTATAAAATCCCTCACAATGTTTTTCACTACATCAAATCTGTTTAAATTCTCATTGGAGCTATCAAATCCCCTCTCCGTCATAGATTCTGAAGCGTCTAAAATCAGGGCTATCTCGTAACCGCTTTTTGGTTCTATTTCATAAGGTTCATCTTTTACAGGCGACATGAGTGCCAAAATCATCATTATTATTCCAAGCCATTTGAGCAAAAAAAGAAGTTTTGAGCTTGAAACAGAGTTCTTCATAAACTGCCGTGCATGCGGAAAATATATTGAGGGTAATCGCATTGGGCATATTGTCGCACACCCTATGAAAACAAAGATTATAAAGGAGAGTTTCGGCAACTCAAAATAAAGCCCGTCAAACATCACACATCTCTTTATAAAGTTCAAAGTAGCCGAGAGTCTCTCTGTCTAATCCATCAACCTCTTTTTTATATTTGTAGGCTTCGAGTCTATCTGTCAAATTTTTAAACATCTCCGCATGTCGAGGTGTATCATTTTTGAACGTTGCGCCATAGTGAGTAATAGCATATGCCGTCCTTTTTGCGTCGATAAAAGCTAATGAGTTTAAAACCCTTTTATGCTCTTTTCTTATGTTGAATCTCTTTCTTTTTTTAAGCCATAAATATATGAGATAGAGAATTCCACCTGCCAAAAGTATTGCAACACCAGCCACTCCTAAAAAATAGTAGAGAGAATACTCCTGCACATCAACAATCGTTTTTATATCATGTAATGGTATGTCATAACTTTGCATTATCTGCCCTCAAAAAGTCTGCGTAGCTCTACTGCTGCAACGGAGTGTGTGTATATTTTTGTAAATCTTATCTGCTGTTTTCTAAAGGCATCATAGAGTTTATGGTCATGCATAGTTACTTTTTTGGCATACGCTTCAACGCTGGCGGCATTAAAGTCACCCTCCAAAACTGCTCCGCTCTCAGGGTCGACCAAAGATGAAAAACCCATGACAGGAGGTTTCTCCTCTAATAAATCTCGCACGATGACCGCTACAACTTCATGTTTCTTAGCTAAAAGCTTAAAATCAGGAATCTCAAAAAAATCTCCCACAACAATGATGAGAGATTTTCTTTTTAATCTTTTATAGAGTGTGTCTGCCAAAATTTTAAAGTCAACTTTTTGGTTAAGTGTATCAAAATCTAAAATTTCACTCACACTTTTTTGAACCTGATGTATCTTTTTACTCGGTTTAAGATGGGAAACCATCTCATTCGTAAAAATGTAAGAGCTAAGTAAATCTCCATTTTTTAGCGTTGAAAAACCAAGGAGTGCGTTTATTTCAGCAATCACATCCTGTTTAAATTTTTTAGAGCCAAAGTGGACACTTCCGTTGAGCACGCTCGCAACCACCACATTCAACTCTCTCTCTTCACGAAAGATTTTAATGTAGGGCTTCTGCATTTTTGCGGTGATATTCCAGTCTATGTGTCTGATATCATCTCCGGGCATATACTCTCGAAGCTCTATAAAATCATACCCCTCTCCTTGAAAAACAGAGGGATTGTTACCGACCATTTCGCTAAAGACTTGCCGTCTTGCACGAACTAATATTCTTTGTAATTTACTCATTACGGTATCTGCACGGCCTCTAAAACAGCTTGAATAATCTCATCCGTTGTGATGCCCTCAGCTTCAGCCTCATAACTCAAAACAATGCGGTGACGCATAAGCTCTTTTGCGATGAACGCCACATCCACAGGCGTTACAAAATCTTTTCCCCGCAAAAATGCCATCGCTTTTACCGCTTTGAACATGTCGATACTCACACGCGGAGATGCACCAAACTGTATGAAATTTTTGAGCCTCTCTAGCCCGTAATCACTCGGATTTCTGGTTGCATTGACAAGCTCTATCATGTACTCCTCAACCTCGCTGTCCACATGCACCGCTTTAATAGCTTTTTTTAGCTCTATCAACTCTTCATGAGACAAGACTGCATGTATCTCTTCAAAATTACCGCTTGAGATGCGTCTTGCAATTTCAAGCTCCTCTGATTTTGTGTTGTAATCAACTAAAAGTTTGAGCATAAAACGGTCAAGCTGTGCCTCGGGAAGCTGGTAAACACCCTCTTGTTCCACAGGGTTCTGCGTAGCCATAACAAAAAATGGAAGGTCTAATTTAAAAGTTGTATCGCCCAAAGTCACCTGTTTTTCCTGCATGACTTCAAGCAGAGCCGACTGAACTTTTGCAGGAGAGCGGTTAATCTCATCTGCTAAAAGTAGGTTTGTAAAAATAGGACCTTTTTTGATTTTGAAGCTGTTGTTTTGCGGGTCATAAATCTCTGCACCCAAAATGTCTGAGGGAAGCAGATCCGGAGTGAATTGAGCCCGTTTAAAGTTTAAGCCAAGCGACTTCGCCAATGCATTTACAGTCGTAGTTTTAGCAAGCCCCGGAACACCCTCAATAAGGATATGTCCCTCACACAAAAGTGCAATTAGAAGAGAATCAATCATCTTCTCCTGCCCCACAACTACCTTTGAAACCTCTTTCTTTATCTCTTGAATTTTAGAAATCATATAAATATTACCTTCTTTTTAAAGTGAAAAAGTATAGCAAAGAGGGGGTTAACGGTTGATAAACATTTATCCGTATAACTATATAAAAAACAGGACGCTTTTTATCGCGCCGGTGCTTAAATTTGTAGCTTCACAACCAAGTGATACAATTGATTCTTGAATAGTGAAAATCATATTGGAGGTTATAACTTGAAAACTCATATTTGAACTGTTCATAAGTTGTTTTTCATCATCTTCGTTGTTTATAAGCAACTCTTTTAACATCTCTTCAGGTGCTTCGTCTTTTTTGTTTATTTTTTTCAATAAATTTACTTGCCATTTTCTTTGCCATGTTAAATATAAAAAATTTCCTTCTGCATCTTTTGCAGTTTTAATTTTGTATTGAACTACCTGCATCACTTCATTTGCTTTTTGAAGTTTATTTAAATCATATTGCATTGTCGTCAGTTTATATTTTCCTTCTATCTCATACGTCGAATAAAGGAGCTTATAAATTCCTAATATCAGATAATCATTTCTATCTTTTATATACTCTTTTTCAAATGCTATATTTAAGTAATCACTGTAATTTGCATTGGTTTTTTCACTTAACAGAGGAAGAATTGTATTGTTTGTTTTATTGTTAATATCATTTTGTATAGATTGATTATAGTATTTTGAATAATTATTGGGATTTCTTTTATTGAGTTTTGAGGAGTATTGAAGAAGTGATTTGGTAAGAGTGCTAATATTTTCTCTAACCATTGAAGCACCGTTTGTTTGAAACATAGACTTGACAAATGAGGGGCTTTCTTTGCTTGAAGAACATCCTGACATGCTCAGTAGTAAAAAATATAAAAAAGTTATATTTACAATGTTCTTTAGCATAAAGTCACATCTCCAACCCCAAAACCTTCTCAATCCCCTCTTTTTTAATCATCTCTGCCAGCTTGATTGTGACATTCTCTTTGGCTATGTTGTAGCCCTGCGTTGATTGTCCTGTTATATTGAGCTTGTTGCTTCCAATAATTGCACCGCTGTAATCTTTTATAGTTATATTTATTGCACATCTAGCTAAATTAAAGCCGTAAGAAGAAGCTTGTTCTGTTTTTGAAGAGAGAGTGATTTTGAAGTGATTTTTACCGC
Source organism: Sulfurimonas sp. (assembly GCA_041662325.1). Classification (GTDB taxonomy): domain Bacteria; phylum Campylobacterota; class Campylobacteria; order Campylobacterales; family Sulfurimonadaceae; genus Sulfurimonas. The sequence continues at coordinate 49,417 of JBAZSU010000002.1, forward strand.
TTCCCTCTTTTATAATCATTTTTTTTTCACTTAATCCCTTTTGAATAGGTGCTTTTAAATTTTGTGACTCTCCATCACTTTCTATACTGAAAGTTATAGAAGCTAGCAATTTCTCATATTTTTCATCTATCTCTTTAACTTTTTTTATATATTTTGAGCCGTCAAAGCTCTCGTCCAGAACACTCATAACCGTGAGTGTATTTGGAACATCCTGCAGAGAATTTTTCTGCTCTTTATACCTATTCAGCTCTTTTATTGCATTGGTTGTCGTTCCCGTTTGTATGAGGCTTATTTTTTGCTCCAGCTCTCTTTTAAGGCTCTCAAAAAGTTTTCTTTTCTCGGATTTCACCAGCACAATGAACCTTTTAAATCCAATCTCCTCGACCTCAACAACTTCATAGTTACTGATGCGAATCTTTTGAACATCACTTTTCACTTCATTGATGCTTGTTGTTTGAGAACTTTCTATGTTACCCTCTTGAACAACACTTTTTGTTTTAAACTCTGATGAGATTGAGACGCTAAAAGTCGATGCCATGGCACTTAGAGCGACTGCAACTGCTTCCTCCTTGCTCTCTCCCTCCCCTGTGGCATACATGGTTGATGTGCTTGTTTTTACAGGATTCTTGTACCATTCCGGAAACTCTTTTTTGCTTGCTACTACAGATTGTTTTTGACTAGCACATGCCGAGAAAAGCAACAAGATTATGAAGAGAGTTATAAAATATTTCATCAAGCTATCTTGCCATCTGCTCTTGTGATTTATTCTGATTTGCTATCATCGAGCCTATTCTATTGTAGGCAGTGCTTACCTCTTCAATCGGCTCTACCATCAAATTATCAGCCATTTTATAATACTCCTGAGCTTTTAGGTACTCACCCTGCGCCTCTTTGACCACTCCAAGATTATAAAAAGCCACCAAACTTTTTCTGTCAGTTGAGTCCACCAGCTCCATCAGCAGTTTTTCGGCCTTTTCATATCTATTTTGCTTAATATACTCCAAAGAGTTCTCTAAAAGTTTTTCTTGATAATTGTTATATTTTAAATCTGCATCCTCAAGTAAGACAACACTGAAATAGCGATAATGCGGTGTAAGTTTGTATGTAAAACTTTGAGAGATATCATTTGCCAAACTTTGTGCTGCTATCTCCGTTGACGGTATAGCTCTATAATCATCGATGCAATGTCTATATTCAGCTGTTTTTGCCATTGTATCGGCATAGATAATATCGCCCTTTGCTATGTCAATCATTCGTATTTGAGCTGAGAGTCCGACAACGCGCATATTGCACCCTACATTATAATAAACCAGCTCTTTGCACTTTTTATCTGCACATTTTGAACGGCTTTCATAGTAAAATGAATCGCTTGAAGTAACCTGCCCGACATCACCGGAAATAATCGCCTGTGCACCAATAAGATTACCCACTTCAACCGCATCACTAGGTTCTACCAAACCGCTGTTCTGAATTTTTTGCTCTTTTATGACTTTGTCAATATCACTTCTGCTTACTAGTGTAAAAAAAGTTTTATTATCAATTCTTTGATTTGCAAGATTTGCTTCTATCTTTGAGCCAAGACCCACAAAATCGTTTTTAAATTCTGTAATTGCGATTTTTTTTGTGCTTGTCGCTCTGTCTATTTCTGCCGGAACAAGAGCTTTTACATTAACCACTTGCGCACAACCGCTTATAAAAACCATGGCTATCAACGACGAAAACAAAAATAGACACTTATTCATTTTATTATTCCCTGCAAATATTTTAATGATTTTAGTTAAAAAGCAGTTAATTATCCATTAACAAGCTTAAAATCTTTTTAGCTTTTGTAAGAGAGCTTATCTCTTTTTTCTCTATTTTTAAAATAATATCACTGTATTTTTTAGAGTCTTTAAGTGCTAATAACACACAGAGTTCTTCGAGTGATTTTGCGTTTTGTATTTTATTTAAAAAAATCTCATCTTTGGTATATATGACTGATTTTTTTATTTTGATTTTAGAGGCTAAAAAACCTGCGATAAAAGTTAAAAGATAGTAAAGGTGCTCTAACTTTAAAAAACTTTTTTCATTCTCATCTGCCTCAATAAGCTCCTCTTTTGTAAACGCTTTACTCACTTCCACTTTTATTGCTTCAAAGTGAATCTCTCTGATTTTCTGCTCATTTTTATCAAAGTATTTAAACGTAGTAGCCGGTATTTCAAAATCTTTATCACCGACAAATGCAAACTTTTGAGTCCACTCACCGCTCAAGCCGTCTTTAGTAAGTGTCACATTTTCTGTCGGTTTTTGAGAAAACACCTTCACACCTTCTATCTTAAGGTCATAGGGCTTTAGCGCATCAAAGTTTCCTACTCCTTTTAAAGTTATCTCCATATGAAAAGGCTCATATGCTTTTACTTTGAGTTCATCTTTTTTTATCTGCATGTCTAACGAGCCAAATAAATCAGTAAGCGTCTCTTTTACCTCAATAGCCACACTTTCTTGATGTACAAGAGTTATAGAGAACTGCTCTCTTTGCATATTATCTCTGCCTATAACCATATTTTCTATTGAATCATGATTGCTTTTTTTCATCGCCATATCAAAGTCAAACTTAACTTCACCGGCTCGCTTTGCAAATGCTACAAACTCATAAAGAGCTATTTTTTTACCATCTTCAATTTTTGTTGTTTGGCTTAAAAGCCTCAAACTATATTCTTCGTTATCCGATACAGGGTTAAAATCTATGGAGTAAAGCTCCGCTCTATCGCTAAATTTGCAACTATATTTTAAATAAATCGCTTCATTAACAAAGGCTGCTTTTTTATCAGCTTCCACATGCCAGACATAAGTTGATGCAAAAATCTCCACATGCCAGAGTGCTAAAAATAGGTAAAAAAATCTACCAAGGTTTTTGTTCATTCGTCCCTCTTTTGTTTATTAACTCATACTGTTTTGAACTTAATTTTGCTTTACCCTCATTGAGATTTAGCACGCTTTCACTCTTTGTCTTTTTCTCTGCATCGCTTGCTCCGCTGCTTGCATTTGCGCTCACTTCCATGTTTGAACCGCCACCCTCTTTTTTCTTTTGTGAGGATTCCTCTTGCTTTGCAATTTCTGAATTATTTTTTGTTTTTTGTTGCCCTGTACTCATTGTTTTTTCTTCTTCAACATCTCTAATGTATTGTAAATTTTCATCTGCCTCTTTTGTATAAAAGAGAGTAAGCGATTTCAAATACGCCTCTCTCGCTTTTTTAAACTCTTTAAGTCTTACAAGGGTGTTTGCCATGTTATAAAAAAGGTTGGACTTAAACTTTACATCGCTCGACTTCACTCTTGCAAAATTCACAAGGGCCTTTTCAAACTCGCCCTCTTTGTAATATCCGCATGCCAAGTTATAGTAGGCTCTGCTCTTATCTATCTTTTGATAATGCTCTATCGCCTTTTTATAATCTTTTTTTTCATAGGCACTCTTTGCAATATTTTCATGTATCTGCTCATAAACAGAAGCATTCAAATTCACTCCTAAGAGAAGCAAAAAAGTTATTACATAACGTTTGAGCGTGGTTATAGTTAACAAAAACGCAACAATAGCCAAAACTACAAAATAGTAAAAAAGTTCTAAGTTTTGAATGATAGAGATTTGGGTTTTAAATTCTCTGTTCTTTTGAGCTTCAAGTGCATCAAAAAGTTCATCAAGACTCTTTGTAAAAACACCTTTTGTTTGCATGGCAATTGCAGAGATAGCGTTATTCGCGCGTGAAACTACAATATCTCCCTTTTCATCCTTTAAAAGCTCCCCATTTTCAAGAGCCAAAGTTCCTCCCACCTCGGTGGCAATCATAAAAACATTTACAATCAAACCGCTCTCTTTTGCAAACTTCGCTTCTTTTTCATAGCTTATCGCATCTGCTCCGTCGCTCAAAATAACCACGCTCGGATGTTTTGCTTTTGACATTTTTCTCGCCAGCTCTATTGCTGGCAGAACACTGCTTCCTTTTGTAATAACCAGCTTCTGCTCTAACGAATTAAGAAGATGAAGCAAAAGCTCACTATCTTCAGTTAACGGCGATAAAACTATGGCATTTGTTGTAAATCCTACAACTCCGAATCTGCTATTTTGAGTTGTTTTTACAATCTTTTGAAGTATCTCTTTTGCTCTCTCCAGCCGTGATGGCAAAATATCTACGGCACCCATTGAGTAGGACAAATCGACTGCAACTATCACATCACTCAAAACCTGTTCGCTCTTTAGGGGTTCTTGTTCTATCACTGGGCGGGAAAGAGCCAAAAGTATAAAAATAAAAGTAAAAATATATCCATACGAGACAAAACTTATTTCTCTAAAGTTTTTTCTAATAAAAATTGGAGCTAAAAACAGCATAATCCAAAAATATTCAGGATTTAAAAAATTCATCTTCTGCTCTCCCTAAAGAGTAAAAAGAGTAAAAATCCACATGCCAAAAGCAAAAGAACTTGATAATAAAATTTTTGCTCTATAAACTCTTTGCTTTTTATTTTTGAAGATTCTAACTTGTCTATATTAGTATAAACCTCTTGCAGCTCTTTTGCATTTGTAGCATTGAAAAACTCCCCTCCACTCTCTTTTGCGATGGTTTGAAGAAGCACCTCATCCGCTTCACCCTTGTTTCCTATACCTATAGTGTAGATTTTTATACCCTCACTTTTTGCCAAAGCTGTCGCATCTTTTGGCGAGATAGCTCCGCTGTTATGTTCACCGTCGGTTAAAAGTATGATAACTTTTGTTTTTGCCTTTGAGAATTTAAAAGCTCTTACACTCATGGCAATTGCTTCTCCGATAGCTGTATTTTGCCCTGCCATGCCCTGAGTGAGGTAGCCGAGCATCTCATTTACAATCTCTTTTTCATAAGTGACAGGCGAAGCGATAAAAGCAAAATCGCCATACAAAACCACCCCGATATTGTCACTCACACGGTTGTTTATAAACTCGGAGGCGATAACTTTTGTAATTTCAAAACGTGAAAGCCCCTGCCATTCACCTATGTCTCCATCAAATCCGGATGAGTTCATAGAACCGCTTGCATCAATCGCCAAAACTATATCTTTGCCATGTCTGTTGAGCGGATCTGTTCTGTCTATTATCACAGGTGAAGCCAAAGCAGTCGCAAGAAGTGTAAATATGATTATTTTAACAATCCATTCGAGCTTTAAAAACTTTTTATTTGCAGATAAAAAATGAAGATGCACAAAAATTTTAGGCTTCATAAACTCCTTGCATTTATACAAACAAGCGATTATTGGAATAAGAAGGAGTATGAAAAATGGATATTCAAAAGTGTAATAATTCATGAGCAGTATTTTAACTAAAAATTATAGGTTTCTTACACAATAGTTATCGCCACTTTAACTCATTGACACTTTTATATGCTAGGTTTTTTTGGCATTAAAGATACTAATTTGAACGACCAAAAGGCTCACTATAACTAGCTTACTTAAAATAAGAGAGCTTTATTCACCCTCTTGCGCCTGCTTCATCAATACCTCTAAAATATTGGTCATGGTGAGAATTCCTTCAAGCTCATTGTTATCGATAACGAGAACTCTTTTGATGCTTTGATTCACCATCATCTGAGCAGCATATTTTACATTCAGTTCTTTGGAAATCTGAATTGCAGGCTTTGAACAGATGTCATAAACATTGAGCATATCAATATCTCCGTCTTCGGCAACAATGGATTGCAAGATATTTTTAAATGTCATAATGCCATAAGCATCCGAAGGACTGAGCTTTTCAACTATAAGCGATTTAACCTTTGTCTCTCTCATTTTATTGAGCGCCTCTCGGACGCTTGCCATGGGCGAAATAGTCGTGAGGTTTGTTTTTGTCATGATGTCTGATACGAGCATGTTATATCCTTTGAATAGTTTGTTCGATCTCTTTTTCGAACTTATGAATTTCTTCAATATCCAGACCAATTACATGAGATATTGGAAGAGAAAACGCTATATTGAACTCATTTTTACTGCTGAAATCAATCTCATTTTTCAATGCTTTAAGAACAGCCATTGAGAGACGCTTTGGTAGTATAAATAATAACGCCGATACATTCTCTTCGAGGGTTAAACCGAAAAAGATTTTTTTCTCTTTTAGCCCGATACTGCGCCCATCGAGGATAGTTACTCCCCCTGCTCCGGCTTTTTTAGCAACATCTATAGCTTTTTCTTCATCATTTTTAGAAACAATGGCAATTAATGCAATAAAAGTCATATTTTACTCCTTTGGTGTGATTTTATTAAGTTGTTTTTGAGCATAAATTCCATATCCCATGACAGTGAGCATCGGAAATAGGGAAGCAAAGGCAATGAGACCGAATCCATCTATCATAGGACTTCTTCCGTCGATGTTCGATGCTAATCCTAATCCCAGTGCTGCTACAAGAGGAACGGTAACCGTAGATGTTGTCACTCCTCCACTATCATAAGCGATTGGAATAATATAGCGTGGTGCCAAATAGGTAAAAATAACAACAAAGAAATAGCCTACAATAATGTAGTAGTGGATAGGGTCACCACTGACAATTCTATAGGATCCAAGAGCAATTCCGATTCCGACTCCTAATGCGACAGTAAAACGGAGAATTTTTTCATTGATAAGACCTTTGCTCACTTCTTCTGCCTTAATAGCTATTGCGATAAGTGCCGGTTCTGCCATAGTTGTGGCAAAGCCGATTAAAAATCCGAAGAGATAAATAAGGGCATGGTTGTTAGTCTGTGTCAATGAAACGGCCAAACTCTCTCCTATAGGAAAAAGTCCCATTTCCAGCCCGATAATGAATGAGTAGAGACCTATTACAACCAGAACAATTCCAAGAATTGTCTGTCGAAGACGGGGAATTGGTTTCTTTATAATGAGAAGTTGGAAAAAGGCTATAACACCTAAAATAGGAAGGATATCTTTGATTACTCCGACTAGCTCCATAAAAATTTCTTTAGGATTAAAAACAAAAGCTTCTGCTGCCGAGGCCTCAGCAATAGGAACTACCGATGCATCTCCTATGAAAGAATAAACAACGATTCCATACACTTGAACAAATATCATCGGTGTTAAAGATGCAAACGCGATGAGACCGAATCCATCAATCATCGGGTTTCTTCCTTTGATGCTTGATGCCAAACCGATTCCTAACGCTGCAACAAGAGGGACAGTAACCGTAGAAGTCGTTACTCCGCCGCTATCATATGCAAGACCTATGATTTCTTTAGGAGTAAAAAAAGTTACAACTACAACCAGAACATAACCGGCAATAATATAGTAGTGGATAGGGTGTCCTGCAACAATTCTATAGGTTCCAAGGGCGATAGCACAACCAACCGACAGTGCCACAGTGACACGCAACCAAAAAGCATCGATTTGTCCAGAACTAATGACAGATGCTTTGTTTGCTATGGCTATAAGTGCAGGTTCAGCAATAGTTGTAGAAAAACCGAGCATAAAGGCAAAAAGAAGCAACCATACTAACGAACCTTTTGTAGCAAAATCATGTGCCAAATTCTCACCAATAGGAAAAATTCCAACCTCAAGCCCACGGATAAAAACGGCTAATCCAAAGGCGACAATAGCAAAACCAAAAATAATACTTGTAAAATTTTCTGGGACAGATTGAATAATAAAAATTTGGAAGAGACCAACCACAATAATAATTGGTAAAAGATCTTTTAAAGAATTTATTAGGTCAGAAAAAAATATACTTAACAGAATACGCATCACTTTCCTAAATATTTGAATTTTTTTACAAAAAAAAGTATTATATAGAAGAAATTCTATGCGAGCATTGTAGCGTCTCTTTCAAAAATATGGCTTAAAGTGATTAATCTTAAAAAGTCTCTTCTTCAGCATTAAAAAATTAAAGGAACCCATTTTTTTGTTGTTTTAACAATGAATTTTTAAAGATTTTAAATATTTTTCTTTTTTTCTTGACATATTAAAATTATCTGCCTATAATTCGCGTCCACAAACAGAGATGCTTGTTAAGTCTTGTTAGCTCAGCTGGTAGAGCACGTCACTTTTAATGATGTGGCCGATGGTTCGAATCCATCACAGGACACCATTTTTTATATAGTTGGCCCCATCGTCTAGCGGTCAGGATCCATGGTTTTCATCCATGTTACAGGAGTTCAATTCTCCTTGGGGTCACCAACTCACTCATTCTAATTTCACTAAACTACTTCAAACTATAATTAATCGGCAATTGAAGATTTAAATTTTCTTTAGGTTTTGGAAAATTCCCTGAAAGATTTTCTATAGTTTTTATCGCTGCATTTGAGAGTATTTCACTGCTGGATGATAAAACATCTACTCTTTCAACTTCTCCATTTTCTTTTATCATAAACTTTACAACTACTTCTCCAACCACTCCTCTTTGTCTCGCAGAACGAGGATAGTAGAGATTTTCTTGCAATAATTTAACTATTTTTTGCAGATGCTCTTCAAGATAATCTTTTTCTAATTTTTTTGCTGCTTGTTCATGTGATAATTCTGAAGATGGAACTGCAATTTGCTTTACAAATTTCGCTTCTTTAGCTGTATTTTGCTCTTGAACTATCTCTTTTGGCATCTCTTGAAGTACTGGAACTGTTTTTATAGTTTCTACTCTCTTTGGCGCTTCTTTAACTCTTGGTGTTACTTTTTTTTCTATCTTTTTTGATATTTCTTCAGCTCGTATTTGCGAAGTTATCTCTTTGATGGCATTTTGTTCAATTTTTTCTTCATGTACCACATTACATAATTTTATACTTACAACTTCTTCTTTTTTACTTTCATAAATAATATTTTTTAAAGAAAAAAGCAGAAGTAAAAATAAAATAGTATGAAGGATAAGAGAGATAATAAAAGAGCTTGAATGTCTAATCATAAAGAGGATAGTATCTAAATGTTTTTTATGTTTTTGTTAAAAGCAAGACATGTGAAACTTTATTTTCCACATGCCATAGTGAGTTAAAAGTCTAAATAGCTCTTTTAAATTCAGGATATGCTTCTACTCCGCACTCGTTTACATCCATGCCTTCTTGTTGTTCATCATCTGTAGCTCTAAATTTAGCAAATTTATTTATAATATATATAACTATAAAAGATACACTAAATGCAAAAACTGCTACAATAAACACACCTTTTAACTGCTCCAGAAATGAGACTTCTTCTACAAAAATACCTACTGCCAAAGTTCCCCAGATTCCATTCACCAAGTGAACAGATAAAGCACCGACCGGGTCATCGAGTTTAAACTTATCAAAAACAGGCACAGCAAAAACAACCAAAGCGCCGCCGATTGCACCAACCAAAATTGGTACATACATGTTAAACAAATCAGGACCTGCCGTGATAGCTACAAGTCCGCCCAATGCACCGTTTAGTATCATTGTAATATCGAAAAGCTTGTATCTGATATACATGATAATTCCTGCAATAATTGCACCTGCAAGCCCCGCCGTGTTTGTATTCATAATGGTTTTTGCAACTATGTTTGCATTTTCTACACTCGATATTGAACCGACGCTTCCCCCGTTAAATCCAAACCACCCTATCCAGAGTAAAAATGCACCTAAAACAACAAGAGGGATATTTGAAGCAGGAATAACTCTAATGCCGCCTTGTACATAACGACCTTTACGAGGACCGATAATAAGAATTGCTGCGAGCAGTGCCCAACCTCCCGTTGAATGGATAACGGTAGAGCCAGCCAAATCATGCATGTTTATATCTAAAAATGTACCCGCTAGCATGTCAGCACCCCAGCTGATGTTGACAACAGCCGGATAGATAAATGCACCCATTATAATTGCAAAAATTGCCAATGGAATGATGCGAACCCTCTCGCTCACACCGCCGCTCATGATATTTATTGTTTTACCGACAAATGCCATCTGAAACAAAAAGGCAGCCCAAATACTCATATTGGAATTTTCCCAGCTTCCAAACGCTATGGTATATCCTATAAGTAAAAATGCCAAAGAGGCAACTGCATAAATCATCACATTGATAGTAAGTACGGATGAGACATTTTTTGTGCGGACAAGCCCTGCTTCGAGCATCGCGAAACCGGGAACCATGAAGATTATAAGCACCATCGAGAAAAGTGCGAAGAAAGTATCTATTATATATTTAAAATCAGCTTCTAGCATTTGAATCACCATTCTTTAAAATTAAGGCGTTGATTTTATCTAAGAAATTTCACTATTTGATTTTAAAGTTGATTAAATTTTAAGCAGTTGAGAGAGTTTAATATTTCTATATGCTTTGCATATAGAAATATTTTGGTTAATAATTAGACAGCTTCTGCGTCTGTTTCACCCGTACGAATACGGATAATTTTTTCTATATCACTTACGAATATTTTTCCATCACCTATTTTGCCCGTTCTTGCAGCCTCTACAATAGTCGCTGTTACTTGATCAACCATATCATCATTGACCACCATCTCCATCTTAATCTTTGGCAAAAAATCTACAACGTATTCAGCACCACGATAAAGTTCACTATGCCCTTTTTGACGACCATACCCTTTTACTTCGCTTACAGTCATACCTGTAATTCCAATCTCTGCCAAAGCATCTTTTACATCTTCTAATTTAAAAGGCTTAATAACCGCTTCTACTCTTTTCATAATATTTCTCCAGTTTTAATTTTAAAATTGTAACCACATTCATAGTTTAAATCAATTATAGCACTATAAATTTAATGCTTTTTCACCGTGAACTGTTTCATCAAGACCTTTTGATTCAGTCTCATCATCAACTCTCCCACCACCTGTAAGTGCAGACGCTATGTAAAAAACAACTGCTGTTGCAACTGCACTGTAAACTACAGTTAAACCAACTGCCTGAATCTGTTTTACTAACTGAGCAATCATATCGTAATCTTTAGGCGCAGCATATCCCGCTACAAAGATTGCAGTTGCAATCGAACCCCAGATACCGACTAAACCATGAACCCAGAATGCATCTAATGAATCATCAACTTTGAATAATTGTTTAAGTTTAGCAACACCGACAAATCCTAGAACTCCAGCTACAAGACCAAGTATAATAGCACCATCAACACCGGCAAAACCAGCAGCCGGAGTAATTGCTACAAGCCCTGCAACAGCACCGGAAGCTCCACCAACTAAAGTAGCTTTTTTATACACCAACCACTCAACAGCTATCCAGCCGATAACACCGACTGCAGCGGCAACATTAGTAACTAAAAAAGCAGAAGCAGCAACACCGTCTGCAGCAAGCTGACTACCAGCATTAAAACCAAACCATCCAAACCATAAAAGTGCAGCACCTAAAGCCACTAAAATAGGTGAAAAAGGCTTAATAGCAGCTCTTCCATAATCTTTTCTTCTGCCTAAAATCATCGCAACCACAAAACCGGCAACACCAGCATTGATGTGAACAACCGTACCACCCGCAAAATCCATTTCGCCAAAGTTAAGTGTTACGCCGCCGCCCCATGCCCAGTGTGCTACAGGTGCATAAACAGCTGCTACCCATAATGCAACGAATATCATGAATGTAGAAAACTTCACTCTCTCTATCATAGAACCACTAGCAATTGCCACCGCAATTGCTGCAAATGTTCCTTGAAATGCCACAAACAACAACTCTGGAATTGTGCCTTTAATTGTTGCAGATGTAATTCCTGAAAGTAGCACTTTCCCAGTACCAATAAAGTCGCCATCGCCGAACGCAATAGAGTAACCAACTAAAACCCACACCAAACTGCCAACCGCAAAAGCACCTAAACTCATACTTACTGTATTAATAACATTTTTAGAACGAGTAAGTCCCCCATAAAACATTGCAAGACCGGCAGGAGTCATAAGCATTACCAAAGCCGTAGCAACCAACATCCAAGCAGTGTCTCCACCGTTTATTACGCTTACTACATCACCAGCAAATACCAGTGAAGGCAGTGCTAATAAAGCAAGAAAGTATTTTTTCATCATCTATCCTTTATTTTAAAGTGTCAAAATTATACAAATAAAATGAGATGTTTTAATGCAAATAACTGATTAATTTTTAATCAATTAAAATCATCACCTCTGTTTTCTCATCTTATTGGGTAATTATATATTTTCGTAATATTTATAAGAACCTTAAGGGATATTAAGATACCATAAAAACAATTTTTATTTCAATAAATCAGGTGTTTTAACATGAGCAATTTGCTAGACAACAACGAGATACAAACTATAAACATTGAAGAGACTCTTCAAAATAGCTACCTTGATTATTCTATGAGTGTAATTGTAGGTCGTGCTCTACCGGATGTTAGAGATGGTTTAAAGCCGGTTCACAGAAGAATACTCTATGCGATGGATAAACTAAATCTTTCTTACGGTGCAAAATATAAAAAATCAGCCCGTATAGTCGGTGATGTTATCGGTCAGTACCACCCACATGGAGATACGGCCGTTTATGATGCACTCGTTCGTATGGCACAACACTTCTCAATGCGAATGCAGCTTGTTGACGGTCAAGGAAACTTCGGTTCGGTTGATGGCGACAGTGCGGCAGCGATGAGATATACAGAAGCGCGTATGACAAAATATGCAGGCGAGCTTTTAAAAGATTTAGATAAAAACACAGTTAACATGATAGAAAACTATGACGGTACTACAAAAGAGCCTGATGTTATGCCTACTCGTGTTCCAAACCTTTTAATCAACGGTTCTTCCGGCATTGCTGTCGGTATGGCTACAAATATTCCTCCTCACAATCCAAAGGAGATTATGCTCGGGTTAAAAGCACTTCTTGCAAATCCGAATATTTCTCTGATTGAGTTAATGGATCATATCAAAGCACCGGATTTTCCGACAGGCGGAATTATATTTGGTAAAAAAGGGATTATGGATGCCTATGAGACCGGTCGCGGTCGCATAAAAGTTCGTGCAAAAGTTCATATAGAAAAAAAGGGAAACAGAGATGTTATTGTTATTGATGAACTTCCTTATCAAGTAAACAAAGCTCGCCTTATTGAGAATATTGCGAATCTAGTAAAAGACAAGATGATTGACGGTATTTCAGAAATTCGTGATGAATCTGACCGTGACGGAATCCGTGCTGTTATTGAGCTAAAAAAAGATGCGATGAGTGAAATAGTTCTGAATAATCTTTTTAAACAAACGAGCATGCAGACCACTTTTGGTATCATCATGTTATCTATATTAAATCAAGAGCCTAGAATTTTTGGCATCATTACTATCTTAAAGCACTTTATAAATCACCGTAAAACAGTCATTATCCGCCGCACAATTTTTGATTTAGAAAAAGCAAAAGCAAGAGCTCATATTTTAGAGGGTCTCAAAAAAGCTCTTGACATTATTGATCAAATTATTAAAACAATTAAAGCAAGTAAAAGTATCGACGAAGCAAGAGACAACCTTGTCAGCGAATTTGATTTTACTCCTATCCAAGCACAAAGTATTGTGGATATGCGTCTTGGGCGCCTCACTGGACTTGAGAGAGAGAAAATTGAGAATGAACTTCGTGAACTTCTTACACTTATTGAATATTTAGAATCAATTCTCAAAAGCGAAGAGATTTTACATGGCATCATCGGTGAAGAGTTTGATGAGATACTTGCTACCTATACAGATGAGAGAAGAACCGAAATAGAAGATGACTATGATGACATAGATATCGAAGATTTAATCCCTAATGAACCGATGGTTGTAACAATAACACACCGCGGATATATTAAAAGAGTGCCACTTGTTGCTTATGAAAAACAAAAAAGAGGCGGCAAAGGCAAAACAGCTGTTACTACTTATGAAGATGATTTTATTGAAAGATTCTTTACATGTAATACACATGACACCCTTTTATTTGTAACCGACAGAGGTCAGCTCCACTGGCTGAAAGTGTATCGTATTCCAGAGGGAAGCAGAATTGCCAAAGGCAAAGCCGTTGTCAATCTTCTCAACCTTGTTGCAGATGAAAAAATTCGCTCTATAATCCCGACAACAGACTTTAGCGATGAAAAATCTTTGGTATTTTTCACGCAAAAAGGCGTAGTAAAGAGAACAAACTTAAATGAGTTTTCAAATATTAGAAGTAATGGTGTTCGGGCTATTATTCTTGACGATGATGATGCATTAATTACAGCTAGAATTGCAGACCAGAGCATTAAATATCTCTTTATTGTTACCAAACTAGCGCAGTGCATTAAGTTTGACATAGAAAAAACTCGTGATCAAGGTCGAAGCACTCGCGGTGTTCGAGGAATTAAGTTTAAACATGAGCATGATGAAGTTGTCGATGCAAATATTATTGCAAGTGATGAGCAAGAAATTCTAATAGTGAGTGAAAAAGGTATTGGAAAACGAACAGATGCTGGAGAATATCGCCTAACTAACCGTGGTGGTTCGGGTGTAATCGCTATGAAAATGACAAGCAAAACTGGAAAACATGTGGTTGGCTGTCTGATGGTGGATGAGTCAATGGACATGATGGCACTCACAAATGCAGGCAAAATGATACGAGTTGACATGCAAACTATCTCAAAATCAAGCAGAAATACAAGCGGTGTCTATATTGTAAAAGGTGATGATGTTTCGAGCATCTCCCGCTGCCCTAAAAAAGAGGAAGATGAGGATGAGATTGAAGAGAGTGAATATCCAACGCTAGACTTGGAATAGAAGTTGCTTAAATCTTTCTATAAATCATATTAGGATAAAGAAATGAAGAGAGTAATATCGTCTAGCATCTTTGTGGCACTGATTACTACAGTATTTGCTGGTTGTTCGTTTACCAAAGAATCATCCAATAAAGAGTTTGAGGGACCTATTCCTGTTGAAAGAGGGCAATCAACTGAAAAAGAAACATCGAAAATTTCAAATGAAGAGAATTGTGGAGTTCAAGCCACAGGTCCTTCTGGTGAACCATTATTAACTAGAGAATGCAAACTTGTTATTACTGTTCTAGGTCAGGGAGTTGCGCCTGTAAATACAGTTTCTCCTGCACAAGCATACGGATTAGCAAAAAGAGCAGCCATCGCAGATGGATATAGATTAATTGCAGAAAAAGTAAAAGGTGTTCGCGTTGAGGGAAATGACTTAATTAAAAACATGATGATTAAACAGTCAACTATCCGGACTTGTGTTGATGCAGTAGTAAAAAATGCAAATGTTACTGAAACTACTTTTAAAGACGGACTATGCGAAGTAGAAATGGAAATCGTAGTATCTCACTCTCAATTTGCTCAATAATTCTCTTTAGTTCACTTGCATTAAATGCAGGTGAATATCTAATATCCTATCGTTATGTTGTCAAAGATGCTATTCTTTACAATGAAGTTCTTTCCGTCGCGAAGGCTATGAAAAAATGTGACGGAATTCCACAAACAGCCATAGAATTAGAGACCAATGGCAGCAGTGATTTAAAAAAAATCATCAGTGAAAATTCTGATGAGTTTATCGACTACATTCACAAACTTGGCATGCAAGTAAACCATAGCGATATAACTTTGAATGCACAATATAAATCCACAACAATACTAACACTAAAAACAACATGCTTCAAAGTCGATTTTAATGATAATTTTGCTAGAATCTTTCCTTTAAAATAAGGGTTTTTAGTGAAAATTGCAATAGTTGAAGATGATATCAATATGAGAAAATCACTTGAGATTGCTATGGGCGATTTTCCTGAGTTTGAAATTCAAACTTTTAAAAACGCAAAAGACGCTCTCAAAGCTCTTGATGATAGTTTTAATCTTATAGTTACAGATATAAATATGCCAGGAATGGATGGAATAGAATTTATCAAAACTTTAAATGGTCGCTTTGAAGTAATAATTATGACTGGAAATGCAACACTTCAAAGAGCCATAGAATCAATTCACTTAGGTGTAAAAGATTTTTTACTTAAACCTTTTGATATAGACACTTTAGTTCGTGCAATTAAAAGAGAAAATGAAGTTCAGAAAGCGAACAAAAAAATCTCTTTTAAAACTGTTGAAAAAATCTCTTCAGATGGATTTTTTGGTACCTCACAAGTGCTTACATCTATTTTAAATATAGCCGGTAAAGCCGCAAAAACTGATGCAAGTGTTTTACTTCTTGGAGAGAGCGGAGTCGGTAAAGAGATATTTGCAAATTATATTCATCACAACTCACCAAGAGCAAAAAAACCTTTTATAGCAATAAATATGGCTGCTATTCCTGAAAATTTGATCGAGAGTGAGCTATTTGGATTTGAAAAAGGTGCTTTTACGGATGCCGGCGAAGCAAAAATAGGGCAATTTGAACTTGCTAATGGCGGAACACTTTTTTTAGATGAGATTGGAGAGATGCCATACAGTGTTCAAGCAAAAATTCTTCGTGCACTGCAAGAAAAAGAGATAAGAAGGCTTGGCTCAGCAAAAGGTATTAAAATAGATATTAGAGTTGTCTCTGCAACAAATGCAAATTTAACCCAAAAGATTCAAAATGGCTCATTCAGAGAAGATTTATACTACAGATTGAACACAATTCCTTTAAATATTCCACCTTTGAAAGAAAGAAAAGATGAAATTTTGCAAATTGCGGATAAAATTCTACAACAAAATTGTCAAAAATACGATTTCTCGTTAAAAACATTTTCTAAAGAAGCATCAGAACAGCTTTTATCATATAATTGGCCGGGAAATATAAGAGAACTTATCTCTGTTGTTGAGAGAGCAGTTATTTTAAGTGAAAATAATGAGATAACTTCAGAGGAGCTGTTTTTAGAATCTCGTGGGTTTAAAGAGTCTAAAGATATCAAGAGTATGGAGAGAGAACTTATAAATGAGGTGCTCCTTTCAGAAAATGGCAATATTATAAAGGCGTCTGAAATTTTAGGTTTAAGCAGAGAAAATTTAGTTAAAAAAATTGAGCAATATGAACTTTAGGAGTAAAAATGAAAAAATATAATGTAGCGGTAGTTGGAGCAAATGGAGCAGTTGGAGAGGAGATATTAACGATTTTAGCAGAGGTGAATTTTCCTATCAACAAACTAATTCCGCTTGCAAGTTCAAGAAGCCTTGGCAAAAAAGTAGAGTTTAACGGCAGAGAAATTCCTATCATAGAACTGACGGCAGATGTATTTAAAAAAGAAGAAGTAGAGATTGCCCTCTTTAGTGCCGGAGGAAGCGTGAGTGCAGAGTTTGCACCCTATGCTGTAAAAGCCGGTGCTGTTGTTATCGACAACACCTCTCACTATAGAATGGATGCGAATATACCATTGGTTGTTCCAGAGGTAAATCCTGAGGATATTGCTAAGTGGAGAGACACGGGAATCATCGCAAATCCAAACTGCTCAACGATTCAAATGGTTCAAGCACTCAAACCGCTTGATGATGCGTATGACTTAAAAAGAGTCGATGTGAGCACTTATCAAGCAACTTCAGGCGCTGGAAAGACCGCCATGGAAGAGCTTGTAAGACAGATGCAGGACTTTTTTACATTTAAGCTAGACCAATCAGAGCATAAATCTTTTAAACACCAAATAGCTCTCAATGTTATTCCTCAAATAGATGTATTTACGGATAATGGATACACAAAAGAAGAAATGAAAATGGTAAATGAGACAACTAAAATTATGCACAAAAATATAGAACTAAGTGCTACATGCGTTCGTGTTCCTACTCTAAGGGGGCATGCAGAGGCACTCACGCTTACTTTCGGCTGTGATGTCGAAGCTGATAAAGTGAGAGAAATACTTAGCCTTGCTCCAAACATAGTAATTTTAGATAAACCATTCGAATCAATCTATCCGATGCCGATAAGCAGTGTAGATAAAAATGAAACCTTTGTCGGTCGCATTCGCAATGATACCTTTAGAAAAAATATGATTCACATGTTTGTGGTTGCAGACAATCTGAGAGTCGGTGCTGCTACTAATGCTGTTAGAATTGCTCAGAAATGGGTAGAGATGGAAGGGGAAAAATAATCTATGATTGAAAAAATATTTGAAAGTACTTTATGGAGTTCAAGATTTGTAATAATTTTGGCCGTGGTTTTTGGTCTTGTAGGTGCTGTCGTTTTATTTGTTGTTGCAAGTTTTGACATCTACGATACAGTTGTATATGTGCTAAACTCCTATTTTACACATGTGCATCCTGAAAATTTTCATGAGGTAGTTATTGGCGGAATAATCGGTGCAGTTGATTTGTATCTAATCGGTGTTGTTATGGTAATCTTCTCTTTTGGTCTTTATGAACTTTTTATATCTGAAATAGATGTTGCAAGAGATGAAAATGGAGAGGAAAATCAACTACTAGCTATTCATTCACTCGATCAGCTAAAAGATAAAATTTCTAAAGTTATTGTTATGGTTTTGGTTGTTGGATTTTTTCAAAAAGTTGGACATACTTCATACAATAATTCGTTGGATCTTTTTTATCTTGCGCTCTCTATAGCTGCTATCTCCGTTGGTCTTTATTTTTTAAGTAAAGTTGGGAAAGCACATTAACTATTGATGTTACGCACTCAAACGAACGCGTCCGTTTGAGTGGAAGGGACAAATGTCCCTATAACCCCCTAAAGCTACGAAAAATAAATTTTTCGAGATTTACATGGTGATGACTATAAAAAAAATACAAAATTTAAGGATTAAAATGAGTAAAATATTTGTAGATGCATGTTTTGGAAAAGAAACGCCGTACACTCCTGTGTGGATGATGAGACAAGCAGGAAGATACCTTCCTGAATATATGAAAGTCCGTGCAGAAGCCGGAAACTTTTTAAATCTGTGCCATAACCCTAAAATGGCCTGTGAAGTAACGCTTCAGCCAGTGGATATAATTGGCGTAGATGCAGCGATACTATTTAGTGACATTTTGGTTATTCCGGATGAAATGGGAATGGATTTGGAATTCGTAGCAGGAGAAGGCCCTAAGTTTAATGACCCGATTAAAACTGAAGCAGATATTGACAGACTTATTGGAGGTGAAGAGGCCGCCTCTAAACTAACATATGTTTACGACACAATCAAACTTATCAAAAAAGAGTTGGCAGAGGACAAGGCACTTATAGGCTTTACAGGTGCCCCTTGGACTCTTGCAACCTATATGATAGAGGGAGAAGGTACAAAAACTTACAATATTTGTAAAAAAATGATGTACTCAAATCCTGAGTTATTACATAAGATTTTGGCAAAAGTAACGGAAGTTGTAAAGCTTTATATGCAAAAGCAGATTGAGGCTGGCATAGATGTTGTTCAAATTTTTG
This sequence comes from Sulfurimonas sp., assembly GCA_041662325.1. Classification (GTDB taxonomy): domain Bacteria; phylum Campylobacterota; class Campylobacteria; order Campylobacterales; family Sulfurimonadaceae; genus Sulfurimonas. The sequence continues at coordinate 68,616 of JBAZSU010000002.1, forward strand.
ACTCATGGGCAGCGGCGATTGAACCTTCAAAATATGATGAATTTTCTTGGAAATATATGGTGGAGATTGCTGATTATCTAAAAGAGAAATTCCCACATATTCCGATTATCATGTTTCCAAAAGGTGTTCCAGCATTCTTAGACAAAGTATATGGAAATTTTGATGTGTTCGGAGTTGATTGGTCAACGCCTATGGCACTTGCAAAAGAGAAATTGGGTAACAAATATGTACTTCAAGGAAACATGGAGCCATGTAGATTGTACTCAAAAGAGGAGACTACAAAGTGTGTAGAAGCTCTTCAAAACATTATGCAAGGCAAAAGACATATATTTAACTTAGGGCATGGAATACTTCCGGATGTATCGGTTGAGAATGCAAAACACTTTATAAATGAGTGTCATAGAGTTAGTAAAAAATCTTAAATCTTATTTCCACAAGCCTTGGCATGTGGAAATCTCTTGGCATGCGCTGTAAGCGAAGCAAAGAACTACTCTTAGGGTGAGGAAAATATGAATACAATCTTTGGACCCATTAACTCACGCCGTTTTGGAACATCGCTAGGCATCGACCTCTCCCCCGCCCTAAAACAATGCAACTTTGATTGTCTCTACTGTGAATTAGCACCAATGGCAACCGTGGATAAACAGACGGATATCGTAAGTGTTAAAACAATAATAGATGAACTTCAAACACATCTCGATGAAAGAATAGATGTCATCACTCTCACAGCCAACGGGGAACCAACACTCTACCCTCACCTAAATGAGCTCATAGAGGAAATAGACAAAATCAAAAATCATACAGAAACTCTCATACTGACAAACAGTGCTTCACTGGTAGATGAAAATATATTTGCGACACTTTTAAAACTAGACCAAGTAAAACTCTCCCTTGATGCGATCAGCCCCGATGTTTTCAAAAAAATAGACAGACCGCATGAGAGCATTAAAATTGAAGATATTGTACAAAAAGTAGAAGAGTTCAGCAAAATTTACAAAGGTAAACTTTTTATAGAGATACTTTTTGTTCATGGCTTGAATGACACTAAAGAAGAAATACAAAAGCTAAATAAAGCTCTTCTTGAAATAAATGCTACAAGGATAGATTTAGGTACTATTGACCGTCCCCCAGCATATCCAGTAGTAGGAATAAGTTACAAAGAGTTGCATGATATATCATTAATGTTTGACTACATTTTACCGATACACATAGCTTCAAGAATTCACGCAGAGCCAAATAACGCTCACTATGAAAACAACGAAATACTGAATACACTGGATAAAAGACCACTTACTATGAATGATATCAATTTGCTCTTTGACGATGGGAGTAAAGAACGACTAGAAAAACTTATAAATGAAGAGAAAATAGTGAAAAAAGTAGTAGGAAATCTTGAATTTTTAGTCCCACATTTCAACATAAAAAGAAAATTCCAAAAGTAGCCCACAGCCTCTCACCATACTATAAAGAAAACTAGTTTAAGCCAGCAAATGATTTTAATCAATAAATTCCATTAATAAATTAGATAGAATCGTACGATGAATAACAACATAGATTTACAAAAAATAGCAGATGAGCTTGAATTTGATTTAGAAGATATTAGGATGTTATTAGAGGTTTTTTTAGAAAGCGCTAAAGACTCTTTGTTAGCCTTAAAAGAGGCGATTGATGAAGATGATTTTGAACATATTTTTATATTTGCACATTCTATAAAGGGCAGTGCTGCGAACTTAACTCTTATAGAAATTTCAAATATGGCACGTGATATGGAATGGAATGCAAGGGAGAAGAAGACGATTGATTATCTTCAAAAATTTGAAAATTTGAAAAAATCTATTGAGGGTATTCAAATATAAAAAAAATGAATTTTTGAAGTTCAATCATGGTTAAAAGGACCAATAACAGTTGTGAATAATATAAAGATTAAAACAAAGTTACTTCTACTGCTTCTGATACCATCGGTAATGATTAGTTATCTTTCATTTACAATTCTCTCCCACAAGTATAAAGTACGTGAAAATGCTATAGATTTAAAGCAGACTACTCTCCTTGGCATAAAAATATCTAACTTAGTACATGAACTTCAAAAAGAGAGAGGTTTAAGCAGTAGCATAATTAGTAGCAGCGGTGGCGATAGTCGTACTGTTTTTGCTGACAAGCTGGAACAACAAAAAAGAATAACAGATTCAAAATATGATGAACTCATACAAATTTTTAATGAATATAATAAAAATTCTTATGGTGAAAAAATTTCCAATGATATAAAAAGGTTACATCTGATTCACAATGAATTATTGAACATTAGAAACAAATTAATTAATTTTGATATATCCAAAAAAGACCTCATCGACTACTACTCAAATGCTATTACAACACTTTTAGACTCTGTATATCAAAACTTTAAGTATTCAAAGGAATCTCTTGATATACAAGATGCTTTGGCATATAGTAATTTTTTATATGCCAAAGAGTATGCAGGTGTCTTAAGGGCCGAAGCTGCATCTATTTTTATTAAAGATTCCATTGATGAGAAAGAGAGATTAAAAGTAGCTAATCTTATATATTTTCAAAACTTTTATTTAGAGCGTTTTTTTAAATTGTCAGATGAAGATTTAAAACAGTTCTATTACAAAGCATTGGATAATAATGTGATAAAAGAACTAAAAGAAATTGAATCCATGCTTTTAGACAGTTCTAAAACTAAAGATTTCAATGTAGAAGGAATCTTTTGGTTTGAGCTAATGACAAAAAAGATAGATAATTTAAAAGATATAGAAGATTATTTTTCAAAACATATGATAGAAAATACTACAAATAGAGCAGAATTGCTAAATCAGGAAATAACCGAATTTATAAGCATTGGATTATCTCTTTTAATAGTTACATTTTTTATTGCTGTAATAATAGCAACTAATATAAATAACTCTTTACAAAGAATATCTAAAGCCATATTAACTATATCAGATGGCTCAATTGAGCTATTTAAACCTATTAAAATGGATGGGAAAAATGAGTTTAGCACTATTGCTGAAACATTAAACAGTATGGTTAAAAGTTTAAATGAAAAAGACAAAATAAATCACAAACAAAATGAAGAGCTCTTAGAAGCAAATCAAAAAGCCGTGCAATCAGTGAAGGCAAAAGCAGAATTCTTAGCAAATATGTCTCACGAGATAAGAACTCCGTTAAATGCGGTACTGGGTTTTGTAGATTTATTAAAAGAGGAGAGCAGAGGCAGAAAATCTTTAAAGTATGTAGAAATAATATCTAGTTCAAGTAAAAGTTTACTAAAAATTATAGAAGATATTTTAGATTTTTCAAAAATAGAGAGCGGTAAACTTAATATTGATAAAATAGATTTTAACACAAAAGCAGAATTTGAAGTTATAACATATCTCTTTAGTGCAAAGTGCTCACAAAACAACATTAATTTATTGCTTGTTTGTGATGAAAATATGCCACAAATTATAAATACGGACCCGCTAAGAGTCAAACAAGTTATCTCTAACCTACTAAGTAATGCTATAAAATTTAGTAAAGAAGGTAAAAATATCATAGTTGATATTAGCTATAAAGGTAATCTATTAAATGTATCTGTAAAAGATGAAGGTAAAGGGATAGCGTCAGATAAACTATCTCATATATTTGAATCATTTTCTCAAGAAGATAGCTCAACAACAAGAGAATTTGGTGGAACAGGATTAGGTCTGTCGATTAGCAGTGAACTGGTAAAACTTCTAGGCGGTGAATTAAAAGTTAAAAGTGAAGTTGGAGTCGGAAGTGAATTTTACTTCTCTATTCCAATAACTATAGGAAAGAACCTTTTAAAGACAAAGGAGAATTTCAAAGATATAACATTTGAAGATAAAAAGGTTCTTCTAGTAGAAGACAACAAAGCCAACCAGATGTTTATGAAAATAATACTGAAAAAATTAACACTAACGTTTGATATAGCGAATGATGGACGAGAGGCAGTAGAAGCATTTAAAAAAAATGAATATGATGCTATCCTAATGGATGAGAATATGCCAAACCTCAATGGTATAGAAGCCACAAAGCAGATACGATTACTTGAGAAGGAACAAAACTTAAAACATACTCCAATTATAGCCCTGACAGCAAATGCTTTAAAAGGTGATAGAGAGAAGTTTCTTGAAGCTGGAATGGATGAGTACTTAACAAAACCAATTGATAAAAAAAGACTAACCGAGATTTTAGAAAACTTTTTAAATATACAAGAATTAAAAGAAGACATGTAATATGCTTAAGCGTTTACTTAATGGCTCAAGTGCTAAAGTACTGATAGTTGATGACGCTAAAGAAAACAGACTTGTAATTAAACTCTCATTAAAAAAAGCAGGTAAGTACCAATTCTACGAAGCTTCTAACGGCAAAGAGGGAGTTGATATAGCCATAAAAGAACTGCCTCATATAATTTTGATGGATGCGATTATGCCTGTTATGGATGGCTTTGAAGCTATAAAAATATTAAGAGAAAACCAAATTACTAAAAAAATTCCTATCCTTATGATAAGTTCTTTAGACAGTAAAGATGATAAAGTAAAAATTTTGCAATCCGGGAGCAGTGATTTCATATCAAAACCTTTTGACCCGACAGAGCTTATTATTAGAGTAAATTCACTTTTGACTCTTTATATACAGTTTTTAGTAAAGGAAGAGAAGCTTCGAGAATCTTATGCAGTAATCAATAAGTTGCATGCATATGACGTGGGACAACAGCAGGTTGCAAAGGAGAAGCTTGATATAGGTATAGTAAATGATATGAATGAAGAAGAAGCTAAAATACTTTATATTCCTCATGATATTTTAAGCGGTGATTATTACTCACTTTATAAACGTAAAGATGGGTCAAAATTTATATATCTTATTGATGGACAAGGGCATGGTATTTCTCCCGCATTAACAGTTTTTTCTATCTCATCAACAATTAACAGCCTTATACACAACGTTAAAGATTTACATGAGTTAATAGATCTGCTTTTTCCGGCTATAAAAAATTTTTTAGGAGAGATAGAACAACTCTCATATACTATGATTATGATAAGTCCAGATGCTAAAAGTCTCTCTTATGCTTCGGGAGGAATGTATCCTTTTTTAATTAAAACTTCAAATCATATCAAAAGAATAAAAGTAAATAATCTGCCTTTTATGAACTTCTCGACTGCTCCGAATATAAAGACAATAGATGTAAAAGATTGGGAATCACTGGCTATATACAGCGATGGTTTAGTTGAGTATGAAAGCAGTGAATTAATCCATACTCCAGAATTTCTTATCGAAAATCCCTCTCTTATAAGTGTATTTTTGGATACAATTATTAGCTCAAAGATTGAAGATGATGTCACGCTTCTTTATATACAAAGAGGAGAATAAAATGAATGATATAAAAATATTATATGTTGAAGATGAAAAATCAATCATAGAATTTGTCAAAATTTTATTTAAAAAGAGAGATGACCTTAATGTGACATATGCACAAAATGGCAGAGAAGCATTTGCATTATATGAAAATGATAAATATGATATAGTTATCACGGACATGATAATGCCTATTATAAATGGGTTTGAACTTATAGAAAAAATAAAAAAAACAAATCCTAAACAGATATTTATGATGGTTACAGGACTTGATAGTAAAGAGGATTTGATAAAAGCAATTGAGCTTAGAATAAGTTTTTTTGTCGAAAAACCTATAAAACCAAAAAAATTCAATCAGGTTTTACAAGATAGCATAAACTTAGTGAATCAAAAAAGAGAGTTAGCTCTTTCAAATCTACTACTCAATCAATACAAACATGCAATTGATACAAGTACAATTTTATCCAAAACTGATAAAGATGGAAAAATCACTTATGTAAACGAGGAATTTTGTAGAACTTCAAAATATACACGTGATGAGCTTATCGGGAAACCTCATAATATAGTAAGACATCCCAGTACTCCTTCAAAACTATTTAAAGAGATGTGGGAAACAATAGAATCAAAAAAGCAGTGGAAAGGGAAAATAAAGAACTTGTCCAAGGATGGCTCAGAATATATCGCTGATGTACTTATAATGCCGCTGCTTGATACAAATAATGAAATCATAGAATATTTAGGAATTAGACATGACATAACAGAGCTTGAACTCTATAAAGATGATTTACAGAAGCAACTCTCAATAGCAGTAAAGGATATAGTAGATACACAAAAAGAAGTCGTTTTTACAATGGGTGCAGTAGCTGAGACAAGAAGCAAGGAGACAGGTTTTCATGTAAAAAGAGTTTCTGAGTACTCTTACATTTTAGCTACTCTGTCAGGAATGGCACAAGAAGAAGCGGAACTTCTAAAGCTAGCTAGCCCTATGCATGACATAGGAAAAGTAGGTATTCCTGATTCTATACTCAATAAGCCAGGAAAACTCACTTTTGATGAGTTTGAGATTATGAAAAGACATTCGATACTGGGCTATGAAATGTTAAAAAATTCTAAGAGAGAGATTCTTAAAAGTTCAGCAATTGTTGCATATCAGCATCACGAAAAATGGGATGGAACCGGATACCCAAGGGGCACGAAAGGTGAAGAGACTCATATTTATGGAAGAATAACTGCCATTTGTGATGTGTTTGATGCATTAGGATCTGACAGATGTTACAAAAAAGCTTGGGAGCTTGACAAGATTCTCAATTTTTTTCAAGAAGAAAAAGGCAAGCACTTTGACCCAATTCTGGTTGAGCTGTTTTTAACTAATTTAGATCAGTTTTTAGAAATAAGAGATATGTTTAAAGACTAATAAAAAGTGGAGAATGCCAGTAAAACTAGAGTTAATCTCTATCTCTGCTGGCAAGATATTTAAAAGTTGGCGGTCACTTATCTAGTGACAGCCACATCCGTCTGAGCCATGCTCGTGTTTTGGTTTAGGAGCAGCAGCAGTTGAACATGCACTTACACCCGGAGGTGTTGTAGGCTGTACTGCCTGATTGTCAACCCCGCCTTTTGCATTTATATCTTCAATCGTAGCCCAGATAGACTCAGCCGCTTTCATGTATCTTTTTGCACTCTCACTACTTGGAGCAACAAAAGTAATAGGCTTACCATCATCTCCACCGATTCTGATACTTGGCTCAATAGGAATCTCAGCAATGATTTTAGTCTCAAATTCATCTGCCATCGGTTGCGTTGTGCCTTTTCCAAAAATGTCATATTCAACGCCCGTATCCGGTGCGATAAATCCGCTCATGTTCTCAATTATTCCGGCGATTGGAATATTCAATTTTCTAAACATATCAAGTGAACGGCGAGAGTCATCAAGTGAAACACCTTGAGGCGTTGTAACCGTCAAACCTGCCGTAACCGGAACACTTTGAGCAAGAGTAAGTTGTGCATCCCCTGTTCCAGGAGGCATATCAATAACCAAAACATCAAGCTCCGACCACAAAATATCGCGTAAAAACTGCTCGATTGCTTTCATAATCATAGCCCCGCGCCAGATAAGAGACTGTCCCGGTTCCATAAGTGAACCCATAGACATTACTTCAATTCCATACGCTTTAATCGGAAGAACTTTATTTCCGTTAACTTCTGGCTTAATATCTGCTATACCCATCATTCTAGGAATATTTGGACCATAAATATCAGCGTCAAGAAGTCCCACTTTTTTACCCTGAGCAGCAAGAGCAATAGCGATATTTACAGATGTAGTTGATTTACCAACCCCACCCTTACCCGAACTTACCATCAAAAAGTTTTTAACTTGTGGAGCAATATTTTTACCACGAGATGAACTCTCTCTTGGCATAAGAGGAGCTTTTACATTACAAGTAACATTTCCTGCACCAACAGATTTGAGTTCGCTCACAGCATCATCTTTTATCTGCTGCGCAACCTCCGGAGCGGATGAAGTTATTTCTACGATAAAACTTACATCATTGCCACTAATAACTATATTATTTACAAATCCAAAAGTTACTATATCCTTAGTAAATCCAGGATATAAAACTTTAGAGAGAGCCGATTTTACAATTTCTTCTGTCATCATTACTATTCCTTAATTTGATTTTCTTTCATAAAATAAAATGAAGGAAACCTTCATCTTAATATACACAAAAGGAACAAGTTCCTTTCGCTAGGCTAAGGTCGCTAAGACCACTAAAGCTTGACTCTTCGAGTCAGAAATATTTTAGTTTTGAAACTTTATCATAATTAAATAAGACAAAAATTGTCCTATATTAATTAAATGAAATTTTTAAGCTTTTTTTGCCTCTTCTGCCAATCTTGCATCTTCTGCAATCTGAGCAATCATTTCAGGATTGTCCATAATATTTTGCGTTATTTTGTAAGAACAGAATTTTGGTCCGCACATAGAACAGAACTCCGCCTCTTTAAATACATCCTGAGGAAGAGTTTCATCGTGATATTCTCTTGCTCTCTCGCCATCAAGTGCTAGCTCAAACTGTTTTTCCCAGTTAAAACTATATCTTGCATCACTCATAGCATCGTCAATATCTCTTGCACCTTTGCGCCCTCTGGCAATATCCGCGGCATGTGCAGCGATTTTATAAGCGATAATTCCTTCACGAACATCATTCGCATTTGGAAGACCTAAGTGCTCTTTTGGCGTAACATAGCAAAGCATACTCGCTCCATGCCATCCGCCAACGGCAGCACCAATCGCAGAACTTATATGGTCATATCCAGCTGCAATATCCGTAACTAATGGACCTAAAATATAAAAAGGAGCTTCATGACAAAGCTCTCTTTGGAGCTTCATGTTTCTTTCTATCTGGTTGAGAGGAACATGTCCAGGGCCTTCAATCATTACCTGAACATTTTTCTCCCATGCTCTTAAGGTTAGCTCACCTAAAATTTTAAGTTCCCCTAATTGCGCATCATCCGAAGCATCCGCCAAACATCCAGGGCGAAGTGAATCACCCAGAGAAAGTGATACATCGTACTTTGCACAAATATCTAATATCTCATCATATGCTGTATAAAATGGATTTTCTCTATGATAGTGCATCATCCATGCAGCCATTAAACTTCCGCCACGGCTTACAATTCCCATCTTTCTTTTTGCAACTTTGGGCATAGTAGAGAGTAAAAAACCTGCATGAATTGTAAAGTAGCTCACACCCTGTTTCGCTTGACGCTCCAAGACCTCCAGCATCACTTCTATGCTTAAATCCTCTATTTTATTTCCGACATCGTGCAAAATTTGATAAATTGGAACTGTGCCAATCGGAATTGTAGAGTTTAAAATTACTGCTTTTCTTATCTCGTCCAAATCTCCGCCAGTCGATAAATCCATCGCCGTATCAGCTTTATAGTGCTGTGAAACTTGCACTTTTTCTACTTCACCTTCTATGTCCGAGGCGATTGCCGAAGAGCCTATATTTGCATTTATTTTACATCTTGCCGCTATCCCGATTGCCATAGGTTCAAGAGTTGTGTGGTTCACATTTGCTGGAATTATTAATCTTCCGCGAGCAATTTCACTGCGGATTAGTTCAGGAGAGAGGTCTTCAACTTTTGCGACATACTCCATTTCTTGTGTAATAATCCCTTGTTTAGCGTAATACATCTGTGTTTTTACAGGATGCTCTTTACGCTCTTCTACCCATGAAGATCTCATTAATTTCTCCTAAAATTTCAGTCTAAATAAAACTTGGCTGTACTTATACATATTTTTTTAAAATATTTTCTTGCGGTCAAAATACAATTAAAAAAATTTAAAGTTTAATTAAGCAAATTATTTGCGAAGGATATTTTAGCCAATTAAGTTGAAATTATTCAAAAATAGTTGACTCATTCAAGATAAAAAAAAGCTTTGGATGTGTATAATTTCGTAACACTTTAACAAATAGGAGTTTTATTGTCTGATATTACACTTATTTTACTAGCTGCTGGCGGTTCTACTCGTTTTGAACTCGATGTTAAAAAACAGTGGCTCAGAATAGGACATAAACCTCTGTGGCAATTTGTAGCAGATAGACTCAAAAAAACAGAACTTTTCAATAAAATCATCATAACCTCCTCTCCTGATGACTTAGAATTTATGAAAAACTATAGTGACTATACCTTTGTATGCGGCGCAAATACAAGACAAGGGTCACTCAAAAATGCCCTTACCGAGGCAGATACTGAATTTGTTCTTGTAAGCGACATAGCACGCTCTTGCGTGAGTGAAGAACTTCTTCACTTAATCATTGACAAAAAAGGCAGCAGCGACTCAGTTGTACCCTATCTAAAAGTCAACGATACCATTGTTTACGAAAATGAAACCATTGACAGAGAGAAGGTAAAAAGAGTGCAGACTCCACAACTCTCTCGCACACAAATTCTGAAAAATGCTCTTATGCGTGACGAAGAGTTTACGGATGAAAGCAGTGCAATAGTCGCGAATGGAGGGAGCAGAGAGTTCATTTTAGGTGAAGATGACGCACATAAAATCACCACTATAAAAGATTTAAATCTACTCCCATGTTTAGAAAAACCATCCTCCGATACCCTTAGCGGGACAGGTATGGATGTACATGCTTTTGATGACAAAGGTACCATGTACCTCTGCGGAGTAAAGATTGAATCAGAGTTTGGCTTTAAAGCGCATAGCGATGGTGATGTAGCTATTCATGCACTTATAGATGCACTTTTGGGAGCTGCCGGAATGGGTGACATCGGCATGATGTTTCCTGACAGTGATGAGGCATACAAGGGGATAGACTCAAAAGAGCTTTTAAAAAAAGTTGTTACTTATATCTACAATTTTGGCTTTGTAATAGTAAATATAGATTTGACCATCGCCGCACAGACACCAAAATTGAGCTTGTATAAACCGCAAATGAGGAAAACGCTCGCTTATATTTTAAATATAGATGCAAGCAGAGTTAACATAAAAGCCACAACAACCGAGAAACTAGGTTTTATAGGCAGAAGTGAAGGTGTTTGCGTAATTGCAAATGCAAATTTAAAATATTTTGACTGGACACTAATTTGAAAATACTTATTATAGAAAATGAAGTTTATTTGGCACAGAGCATTGCTACTAAACTAGGCGAACAAGGTCATACATGTGAATTGTGTACATCCACAAAAGATGCGATAAAAAGTACAAATTATGATGTGGTTTTACTCTCTACAAATATAAATGGGCAAGATTTCAATCCTGTTATAGAAACATTTAAAAAGTCAATCGTTATTTTAATGGTTTCATATATCAGCAACGACACTGTTTCAAAACCACTTAGTGCAGGTGCAAAAGATTATATCCTCAAACCATTTATGATAGAAGAGTTAATCAGAAAAATAGACCATTACCAAGATTATGAGAAAGTAAAAAAAAGAAACGAGGCGTATGAGAGCTATTTGACACACAGCTTCTCCTCAATCAGTAATGAATTTAAGCATGAGGAAATTGAGCTTCCTGTATTTATCTCGTCAAGTTTTCAAAAATATTCGGATGCTTTTGCTTTTGGGTACGCTTCTAAAATGAATCTGCCTATACAATTTGTAACACTCAATGACCCAAAAATTATGGCAAAGATAGAGTCAATGTCTCAAAATTGTATAATCTATATAATAGATTTTCAAGTTCTTAAAAAAGCCAACAGAAAACCTTTTTGTGACTTGATTGCTGATAAACAAGTAATTGTTGCAAGCACTGATAAAATTGATGATGTTGAATATAAAGTTTTAGAGATAAAGAGCGAGAGCAATGTATTTGATCAGGGAGAGATTCTTCCGATAGAAGATTATGTAAAATTTGTAATTTTAAACTACCAACACAAATTTCCAGACACAGAGCTCTCTAAAAAACTAGGCATCAGTAGAAAAAGTTTATGGGAAAAAAGAAAAAAATATGACATCATCAAGAAAAAATAAAACACTCTTAATAGATAAAGAGGCGGCATCGGCACTAGAACTGGCAAAAGATGGACTTTTATACCCCGTAAGCGGATTGATGGGAGAAAAAGAGAGCCAAGAAGTTTTAAAAACCGGGCTGATTAACGGCAAAACTTTTCCTTTTCCCTTCATACTCGCACCCTCTGGTGCTAAGAATGAAGAGGTGCTTAAATCACTTAAAAAAGGCGAAGAGATAACCATACTTTGTGAAAAACTCCCTTATGCCACTCTAGTTGTAGATGAAGTGTTTAAAATAAATGCCAAAGATAGAACAAAACAGATATATGGAACACATGACGAGACACATCCCGGGGTTATCGCTACTACAAAAAGAATCGGTTCTTATGCTATTTGCGGTGAATATATCCTGCTAAACAGAGTTGCAAATGAAAATGAAAATAAAAAAAGAATTGATGAGTTTAAAACGCTTATAAATGCGAAACATACAAGTTCTCTCTTTATGGCTGCAAACCCTCTTCACCGTGCACATGAGCGTCTTATCCGCCAAACTTTAGATACAACTGATTTACTTGTTATATTTTTACTCAAGCCCTATAATAGCGGAAATATAGAATATGAGATAAGGAAAGAATCACTTGATTTTTTCATATCCAATTTTCTGCCAAAAAGCCGTGTATTAGTAGTTCCTCTTATAAACAGCTATATTTTTGCTGGTTATAATGAAATAATTATTGACGCAATTGTCGCAAAAAATCATGGTTGTAATAGACTGACAATCGGCAGAAATCATGCAGGGCTTGGGATGTTTTATGATTGCAACTCAAACAAATCTATCATAGACAAAGTCGTTGGGATAGAGATAGAGATAGAAGTTGCGAGCGAATATGTTTATTGTAATCAGTGCACAACCCTTGTGAGCAAAAATACCTGTCCTCATGGACAGCACCACCAAATCTCCTACCATTCAGATTCTATTTTAGAACTGCTAGAGATGGGGCTTCTGCCGCCTGCAGTGCTTATGAGAAAAGAGATTTCAGCTTTTTTACTCTCCAAACTGTTTCCAAACAGATTTAAAAATTTAGATAAACTTTACTATGACCTTCTACCTGTAGAGGGGTTAATAGAAACACATACAGAAAAAGATTTTTATCAAGAGTTGATGAAACTCTATCAGACTACATCTCTAACTTAGGATTTTAATGAATTGGTTTTTTATAACGCTAGGCTACAGCGGACTCTCCCCCAAAGCCCCGGGAACTGTCGGGAGTCTTGTTGCTCTTTTGCTTGGCATGTGGATATTAATCGCTTTCGATGCACAAACTCTTTTTTTAGCTTCACTTCTTATAAGTGTTATTGCGATTAAAGCTATAAATAAGCATGAAGAAACAAGTGCTACACATGATGACAAACGAATTGTTATAGATGAGCTGGCCGGAATGTGGTTTGCTCTGAGTGTTGCACCTGCAATAACCATAAACTTCAATGCGCTTGGCATATGGGAAAATGGATTTTTGATTCAATCACTCTTATCATTTTTGCTTTTTAGATATTTCGACATTACAAAACCATCCATCATCGGCAGAATCGACAGAGAGACCAAAGGCGGTTTAGGCGTAGTAGGTGATGATGTTATTGCCGGATTTGTAGCTGGAATACTCAGTGCACTTCTTTGGCAAGTAGTTTTGGCACTCAAAGGTTTTTAAAATGGGCTGGACATGTCAGCACGATTTCAAAGGTGAATGTAAACTTCTTAACAAGCCATGTTTACCTGGAATAAAAGGGTGCATTTTAAATAAAAGTGAATACACCTTTAGCTCTGGAAACTATGAAGAGGATAAAAAAAGAGCAGATAAGAATTCACAAAAAGAGGTTGATTTTGCTGCTCTTGCTCGGAGTAATTGAGTCACTGTTTTTAAATCAAAGTTTTTATTCTTTATTTCCTGAGATTTCTCTCATTCCTTCCATTTGAACTGTTCTGAAATGCAGAACAGTTAAGTCTGAACTTGGCTTATCGTATTTTCACCCTCTCTTCTATCTGCTTTAACTCTTCCAAATCTTGATTATCTGCTTCGATAGCTTCTTGTTTTTTTCGCTTTTTATCAAAAGCTAAGTACACTTTTTCAACCATTTTTTCCATTTGATTGTGGCTAATAGTTCCATAACCTTTGAGTAGCTCTTTGTCATTAAATTCTATAATACGGTCGATATTTTCTCTCCAAAAATCCATCGTAATATCTTGACGATTTTTGGCTCTAAGCTCTGCTGTTTCTAAAAATACAACTACAAATCGATTTAAACTATCAAGCTCATCTTCATTTAAATAATTTTTGGCAATATAAATATCTTGTTTTCGTACTTTAGAGCCTTGAAAACTTGTGAGTGCCATATTGGGTTGTGTCGCATCGGCACGACTTGTGATAATTTCAGCAGCAGTTGTCCCTGTAATAGCAAAGAGAAGTTTATTTTGAGTATCTGCATAAAAAAGATGTGTCGCTTTATCGCTAGAGTCATAATCACTACTGAGTGAAAATAAATCCCTCACCTTTTGATAAAATCGTTTTTCAGAACCCCTTATATCTCTAATACGAGCCAAAAGCTCATCAAAATAGTCAGCTTTTCCATCTGGATTTTTGAGTCTCTCATCATCCATTACAAAACCTTTAACCATGTACTCAACAAGATTTTTATTTGCCCATTGACGAAATTGCGTCCCTCTTTTACTTCGCACTCGAAACCCAATAGCTAAAATCATCTCTAGTGAATAGTGAGCTACAGTGTAATTTTTGCCATCATTGGCAGTTGTTAAGTAATCCTTAACAACTGAAATTTTATCTAACTCTCCATCTTCAAATATATTAGTGATATGCATACTAATATTTGGAATAGATGTAGCAAATAGTTCAGCTATTTGTCCTTGACTCATCCATGCTGTGCCATCTTTTGCTAGGAGTGAAACAGAAGCTTTCCCATCTATAGTATTGTAAATTATGATGTTTGATGATTGGTTATTCATTTTGTTTTCTCTATATTTCTTTCTCTACTACACTTCTAGTAGTAGATATTTTTTTATCCGCATACAAAACAACCTCTTTGATAACTAGTTTCTGAATAGCGGAAATAAAAGTTTCCATCAGTGTGTAGTTTGGTTTTTTGTTTTGTATTGGGAGATTCATTAATTGATTTTCAATAATTTTTACACTAAAACTTGAACTACCCCAAGAGAAAGAGCTGAAAGATTTTGTCATTGTTGCTATGAAAAATAATCCATTGTTTTTATTAAATCTTTCATCTTTTGATTTTACAATTTTTATTTTATCCCCTGTAAAATATGGTTTTTCTTGATAAAACATCGTAGCAGTATCTTGTCCGAAAGAAATTGTATTTCCGTCGTTTAAATATGCTTCATCTTCATTTATATAGCCACGAACACCATTATTTAAACTTGTTCTTACTACATAAGGCTTACCGCTTTCTGAGATAACTACCTTATTTGCATCAAATCTTTTTTTATAGGAATTTATCTCAAATAATTCACCAATGTTAAACTCTTTAAATTTAATTTTTTCATTTTCGAAATCATCTAAAACTTGTTGTTCTTCAGCTGTTAATATATAATCTTTTAGACCGCTAACAGATAAATACGCTTCCAGTTCCGCTATACGGTCTTCTTCCAACTCCGCTATAAAGCTTTCCATAAATTCAAAATCTATTTTGCCGTTTTTTATGGGTAATTGAATGTATTTATTTTTTACAACATTCCATCCTCCTAATTTATTTTTGTATGAATATATAGACAAATCTGTTACTTTATTAATACATTGAACGGCAAATAAATACTGATTAGGCGATAGTTTAACGTTATTTAAAACCCAGCAAATTGCATAAGCATCTGATAAAACCGTAAATTCATTTGATTGGAAGTAAGCTCGATAAATATCACTATTTGAGGGAATCGAAATTACATTTTTTAAAATAGTTGCCCCATCTTTAGGTACAAAATAGTTTAATCCTTGGTTTTGAAAGCTAGATGTCAGACACGGAAGTGTATATTTGTCTATTATCTGTTTTGGTAGCTCATCTGCTTTGAAAGATAACTTTTTTGTCTTTACTTTTTCAAATAAATCTCCAATTCTAAACTCACCCCACTTAACTTTTTGCAATTTTTCGTTAAGTGAGGTATCTACTTTCCCTGATTATCATCCTCTCTGTTTTGTTGTTTTAGCAGGTTAGAAACTTCGAAAGCCAAGTAATCACTTATGGTTTTTTTAAAATCTTGCAAAGTAGGTTTAGTGTCTATAAGTGCTGTTTGATTCCAATCAGCTCCATTTTTTGGGTCGATTGTCCCTTCGTGATACTCTTT
This sequence comes from Sulfurimonas sp., assembly GCA_041662325.1. GTDB lineage: Bacteria > Campylobacterota > Campylobacteria > Campylobacterales > Sulfurimonadaceae > Sulfurimonas. Next base: position 84,835 of record JBAZSU010000002.1, read on the forward strand.
GTCCGTAAAAATACTTAGTTTAGATTTTCCAAATCGCACCAAGTTTACCAACTCTTCGTATCTCTCTTTTGCACGGTTGGTATCTTTTAGGTTATTACTTGCCTTTTTACGGTTGGTTCTAGTATAGCCATCATTTGAGAAATCGATAAACTTTACCATTTCATCTTTATGGTGCTTTTCGTTTACTTTAAAAACATAGATATTGGTTTGTACGCTAGATTTACCTATAAAAATATCTATTGGCATTTTTATACTCGCTAGAAGTGTATGACATTCAAGTATTTTTTTGTTATATTCTCTGGCTTTTCCCGAACCAGCCGAGTTTTGAATAATAATGGCAGCATAACCTTTGTTCATCATTCCAAGGGCTTTTTCTACGAAGTTCATCCCGTTTCCACTAGCAGAATATGGAGGATTGAGTACAAAAGCATCCGCAGGAAAGTTATCCTCAGTTTTACCAAAACCATACTTTCCGTCAAAATCACTTAAAGAGTCTTTGTTTAAAATATTGGAGCTTCCATCACCCATCAAAATCATATTGAGAATTGCCAACATATATACACTTGAAAGCAACTCTAAACCAAGCAATTGTTCGGCTTTTATTTTTATCTCTTTTTGAGTAAGTTCATGGGGCGAAGTAATAGTATTTTTAGCATCATTGAGCATTTCATTCATGGAAGCAACCAACAAACCAGCCGAACCTGTGGCAAAATCCCACACGAAAGAATCTTTATTTACCCTTGCTAGTTTCACTAGAAGAGTAGCTACATAAGATGGAGTAAGCACCACATCGTTCAGTTTATCTTGTGTAAACCCTAGCCAACCATACATTTCATTAAAAAGTTTTCCTGTGAAATCGGTTGTTAAACCTATTTTATAATAAATTCCTAAATCATCTATAATCTTGACAAAAACTCTTTTGAGTTGGCTTTCGCCATTGTCAACTTTGTTGATATTTTCAGTTAAAAGTGTATTTTGTAGAGTTCTTAGGATTAAATCTTTTTTTTCTGTGGGAATCTCTTTTGCATCTAAAAAGGCTTTTATTTTTCGCACCACAATTTCACCATCAGTATTGCCATTTTCAGTAGAAGATTTTAAATCGGATTTTTCAAGTGGAGTAACTTTTCCAGCTATTCCAAGTGTTGCGATTATAGAAGCGGCAACGAGATAAACACGGTCATTTTCTCCTAAACCATTTTCGTTTTGATAAATATCGTTGTTGAGCTTTACCAAACTAGTATCAATCTCTTTTTCTCGTTGTTCTTTTAGTTTGTCAATTTCTTCTTGTGATAGACTCAAGGTTTTTACTTTTTCAATAAACGCATTAAAATTTTCAGATGCTAAAAAGGAAAAATCTGAAAATTCTCCAACTTTTTGTCCAATACCAAAATTAGATTTTGATACATAATACACACCAATTTCATATTGAATTTTTTCATTTGAATTCTTATATCCTGTCATACCAATAGCGATAATATCAGTGTAGCATGTATGATGTAACAAAGCATTTGCATAATGCACCGCTCCATTTACGGCATAAGAATTGATATTTTTAAAATTTGGTTCATTTTTTGTAGTTTTGTTTTCAACTTGTTCGCTAGCAAGTTTTACAAGCTTATCTTTATATCCTTTGTACTCAATAAGAATAGGATAATCAACTAAATTTTTATCTCGCAATAGAAGTTTTGCATCTGGACGGTTTTTCCCAGTTCCGCCATTTTTAGTAAAATAATCATCAAGTGCTGTTTTTATTTCCGTATTTAAAAATTCTTGTTCTAATTTGTAATCTAATTTGTAAGATTTAAGCCACCCATTTGCTAAATCTGCGATATTTGGTTCTATTGATTGTGCCATTTGTTTTCACCCCTCACTTCTTTTTCAAAAATAGAATTTTCGAGTTCTTGGATATATTCGCTTTTAAACTGTCTGAGTTTGTAGTCGCTGTCTTTTTGGTTAATAATCTCACTCATTCATTCTTCAATACTTTACTTTTTTACTAGATAGAAAGCGGGTCGCTTGTCGGCTCTATCTCTTCAAAATCCTCTATAATCTGATTCAACATTTTCATAGTTTTTTCTGCTTTTTTTGTATGCTCGGCAAAAATAGATTTAGATGCAGGAAACGCTTCACTGAGTTCCTTATAGATTAAAATACGCCCGTTTATGTGCTTATTTATCTCATTAAAAGCTCCATCCAGATACTCTTTTTTTGTTGTGTGTCTAAAGAGCGACCTAACCATTTTGAGTCGTTCCTTAATTGGGATAGACTCATCAATCGCCTCTGCAACTCTTTTTATATCGAGTCTTGAGAGGTAAACTCCGCTGTGTGCCGGTGCCAAAAGTATGGTTGTGAGTGCATCTACAAACTGAGGAACAGGCTCCGCGTCCTCTTTATCACCTGTATTTTGAGTTGCGCCCGATTGTGGGTCAAGTGTACACCCCTCATTAACAAACTTATCAAACTCAACTCTTAAATCTCTTAAATCATGTTCATTCATCTTATTATCCTTTTATAGTTTTATACGCTTTTTCTATCAATTTTTCTATCATATCGTCATAACTCGTGTACTCTCTACTAAGCTCAACCGCTCTTAATTTTAACGGCGAGTACTCTTTGTCGTTTTTCATATCGAAGTTAAACAATGCCAACTTATCAATGCTCTGTAAACTGCTCATATTTGAGAAATTCAGCACTGCATCAAAGCCCGATAAATCAGAGTTGAGACCTTTTGCCAAACGGTTCAAATCTCCATCTTTTATCTCGACCTCCTCACAGAACTGCATAAGCTCTTCAAGATTTTCTCCAAAGTAACTCACCTCAAATCCGCATGCCAAAAATGAAAAAGCTTTGGCATGCGAAGTTGTTCCGATGAGTGCAATTTTAGAGAGTCTCAAATCTTTCAGGTGCTCCAGCAAAACTCGCATCCCAAAGAGATCTCCTCTGAGTTTTTCACCTTCTTTAAAAACAATGTCACACATTCCGCTTCGCTTTACCAAGGAGGAAGCCTCATCGAGAATTTCAACAACTCTGCTTACATATTCGTTAGAAATCACGGCACCATCGACATGTGACTTTTTCATATTTGAGAGTGTAAAGTAAAAATCGTCCTCCCGTATATTCATCGGTATCATCATGGCATCATCGCCGTGCTCTTTAAACATTTTGTTTATTACCGCACTGAATCTGCTTGCGCCTGCATGCTCGCCAATAAAGCCGTAAAGTTTTGTTTTTTTAGAAATTTCGTTTGCGTTATTCATCATTTTATATTCCCCAAAGCTCTCTCGCCTCTTCCTCTTCTGCTTTGCATCTGTAGCAAAGTTTATCTGCAGAGTTTGTGCTGAAAAGAACACTGCACTCATCGCATCTTTTTACACTGAATGTTATCAAATTTTGTACCGCCGGCTCAAAAAACTCTTTTATATTATACGATGATGAGAGCGTTATTGCATCGGGCTCACACACATCATGGCAAATATTGCATTTAATACACAAGAAGGGATCAAAATCTATCTTGGAGTTTTTAACATCCGAGCTGAGCGCACCGGTTGGGCAAACCCTGTAACACATCTGACATGCCGTACAACTCTCTTTATCCATAAGCTTTTGCGAGGTAAAAGAGATTTCGGCTGCATCTACCACATGATACTGTGACGGCTTTTGCACTCTTTTAATCGCTGTAAAAAAAAGCTTTTTTTTGTGAGGGATTCTCTTTTGTTTCAGCAGTGCAATATCCGCTTTTTGCAAGGTATGCTCCACTAATTCATCTGTAGCTTTTTTTACCTCTTGCTCAAAACTATGTTTTGTTTTTACTATGGTCGTAAGGTTAATTGAGCGGAGAAAATCTCTTCTGTTGCTCTCTTTGGCTTCACTTTTATCTTCATAGCAAACATTTTCTAATCTGATTATTGCCCCGTTCTCCATAGCTTCAAGCAGATAGGAGACCTCTTCGTGGTTTTTGAGTATTTGTGCTTGGCATGTGGATTTAATCTCGCATGCATCACAATACCCCATGTCAAAAATTATCTCTTTTTTTAGCACCGCCAAAGAGACAAGATATTCAACTCCCAAAGCTGCGATACAAGGCACATTCTTACGGCAAGAGATAATATTTTGCTCATCTTCTATGAAATCAAAAAAGAAGTTCGTTGAGTTAAAGTCATCAAGGAAAAGTGCCTCATTCGGACAGATTGCGTCACATGCACCGCAACCCACACATAAGGAGAAATTTATAGCAGGGAGAGGATTATTCCCCACTACTATTGCTCCGGTCGGGCAGATAACTTCACACTTGTTGCATTCGCTTTCTTTACTCAGAGAACGGACGCATCTGCTTGCATTTAACTGAATCAGAGACATGCTAAAGGTTTAACTCTTTTGTCAAATACTCGTTATCGCTCAATATAAACTCCAGTGCCATATCGGCAGCATCGTAGTAAAGAGGTGTTCTAGCTTCATACTTCATACTGATAAGATACATAGGTGCCCATTGAAGAAGATGCTTATTTAAAAACTGATGTTGCACTTCCTGAAGCTCTTTTACAGCCTCCATGTCACTCTCCTCCAAAGCCTTCATCTCCGCCACGCAAAGATGATGCATAAACTCCAATTCTACCCCGATGTGGTCAGCCGAGACAGTGCGAGAAACTTCATAATCAACCATAAAATCATAAGCGCTGTACATGTCGGTTACAGGATTTGCTCCACCTGTCTCAATCTTCTGGTCTTCTCTTGTGTAAAAAGTTTCATAGGGAATGAGGTGTAAAACAGAGAGATTTACAAAGTCAGGATTAAAATATTCATCCAAAAGCTTACTCTCTTCAACCTCTGTAAACTCCTTCCAACCCTTTAAAGTTGGGAAAAAATCTAAAATATTTTCATCACTTTTTATAGTTTTTAAAACTTCCAAATCGAGCTCTTGAAGTAAGACACGAGATAAAAGCCCATAAATATTTACTCTTGATTTTGTTTGTTCCATAAAATACCTTATTTATTAGTATAAATTCTTGAAAAACGATTTTATCGAAAAAGGCTGAAACTATCGTAAGAGGGATTTTTTACCTCACACCTTTTTGATAAAATCATTTACCGATTAACTTTTTAACAGAGGGATTATGGATAAGTGACTTTATCTGCGAAATAGCCGTTTGGTTAAGTCTTATAAGCCTTTCGTTTTGAGGCAGTTCTTGTTTTAAAAGTTCTGCATTTATGCTCTCAAGATTTGAAAGAACTATAAGTTGCTCTACACTCGCATAGTCCCTAACATTTCCCTCTTTATCTTTGTTGGCTTCTCGCCACTCTTTGGCAGTGACTCCAAACAATGCGACATTCAACAAATCTGCTTCATTTGCATAAACCAAACTCTCTTTTGGTTTGTCAATGGCATGTGGAACTAAATGCTCTTTGATTGCATCCGTATGAATTTTATAGTTTATTTTTGACAAACTTCTGCTCAAATCCCATTCAAGTGATTTGTTTTGTATCTCATCTTCTTTGAGTCTTTGAAACTCTTTTATGAGGAAAAGTTTAAACTCTGCACTTATCCACGAAGCAAACTCAAACGCTATATCTCTATGTGCATAAGTTCCACCGTATCTTCCAGCCTTTGAGATAATGCCTATGGCGGATGTTTTTTCTATCCATCTTTTTGGTGTAAGTATAAAACTATTTATGCCTGCTTGCATTTTAATTCCATCGAATTCGATGGAATTAAAATTATCATTATTAATCTTTTCCCATAGTCCCAAAAACTCAATCGTTTCTCTATTTCGCATCCAGTTTTGCAAAATATAATCACTTCGTTCTCTGTCTTTGTACCTTGCAATATCCGTCAAAGATATAAAATCAACTTTGTGATGTTGTTTAATAGACACCTCTGTATTTTGTACTAGAATTTTACTACTTTTCATACTCGCTCCTCAGATATATTTTTTACTGTATCGCAAAAATGAAGTAGATTTAAAAAGTATTGCAGTTTGTCATACTTTTAGACACCTTCCACATGCCAATATTTTACTTTAAAGAAAAAGTAAGAAAATTCATAAAATGTGTGCAATGCCTATATTTCAAACATCATAACTAAATCTATCATCTAGCATAATAAATCCATGTCCATTACCATCTATTAAAGTTGGACCAACACAAGAATGCATAAAGTAATCACCTAAAAGTTTTAATGACAAATATACACTAAAGTTTTTAAAAGATGTGTCATCCTTCTTTATAAACAAAAGGTGTATTATTTGTGCTTCATTCTCTTCAAAGATATTTCGTTTGGTATCTTGCATCTCTTTTTCAGACTTGGTATGAACTTGTATTAAACCTAAACGCTCTAAATTATTAACAGCAAAACTTATATCAACCACAGATTTACCTTCTATATTAGCAAATCCTGTTTGTTTATTAAATATTGCATTTGGTTGTATCATATGAATAGTGTGTAGTAATTTAGCATCTTCAATATCAAGTTGCTTTAGTATTTCAATATAAGTTTTAGTCGATTTTGTTTGATTTTCATTTGTCATTGATGATGCAAGAAGATTAGCCCAAAGATTTTGTAAATTATCATCATCTTCATTTAGAGCAGCCTCCAATAATGGTAATCCTATTCTCAATGGTAACTGACTAATTAGCTCTGGATTACCTCTTTTTTCAAGAACAATATTCAATCTGTCCTGAAGTTTGAGGGCATTTTCTATCTTCCATACTGCTGTATATTGTTCACAAATTTCTGCTAAATTATTCAGAGACGGACTAAATAATTTAGCAATAAACTTTGTAAGTTCCGCACCTTTGTTTATTGCATTATTAGTAGTCTTTGCTACTTCTACAACTGCGACTGCTTCTTCTTTACTTAACATTTATTTGCCACTCCTTTAGTGTATTTATAATGTAAATTATTCCTCAACATTATCACTAAGCTTCAAAAGTTTAGCAATTTGAATATATGATGTAAAATTATCCAAAACAAACTAAATTACTACGACTAAATCATTTTCCAAGAGTTGACAACAAATCTTTGCTCAACTATTCTAACAAACTATTTTCATTAGGAACGCATACAGCACTCACAGTAGATTTCTTATGCATTATCTCAAGTACATACTCTCAAGATGAAGATTGGGAGCGAGAAATATTTCAATCAGGCTCCTTACAAAAAGTCTTGTATCAAAAATATTAACATGTAGAAAAAATTAATGCTTAAATCCCCTCAGCAATCATAGCATCCGCTACTTTTTTGAATCCTGCGATGTTTGCACCATCTACATAATTCCCTTCAACTCCATAATCTTTCGCAGTTAGGGCAACTCTTGTACAGATTTGTCTCATAATTATTTTTAATTTTTTATCCACTTTTTCAAAAGACCATTTTTGCATGGAAGCATTTTGGCTCATCTCAAATTCACTCACTGCCACACCGCCCGCATTTGCCGCTTTTGCAGGTGCAAAACAGATTTTTTGCGATAAAAACAGCTCGGTTGCCTCTGGAGTACATGGCATGTTTGCACCTTCCGTTACGCTGATGCATCCGTTTGCAATCAAATTTTTTGCATCTATTTGCGTCAGCTCATTTTGTGTGGCACATGGAAATGCTGCAAAACAAGGAATATTCCAAGCCGCATGTCCGCCCGCAGGATACTCTGAAACCGGAATGTAAGTAGCTTGCGGATGGCTTTTTACATATTCAGCCAGTGAAGCTCTCTTCTCTAATTTCAAATCTTTTAAAAGTGCTAAATCAACACCTCTTGAATCATAAACAGTGCCTTGAGAATCTGTACATGTTACGGGAATTGCTCCTATTTGTAGCAGTTTTTCTATGGCATGGAGTGCCACATTTCCGGCTCCGCTCACTGTACAAATTTTGCCTGTGAGCGGCTCTTTGTTCTCTATCTCCAACATCTTTTCGGTAAAGTAAACAGCTCCGTAACCGGTAGCTTCAGGGCGCATTAAAGAGCCGCCAAACATAAAGGGCTTTCCTGTCAGAACTCCATCGTATTTGAGAGTAATTTTTTTATACTCTCCAAAAAGATACCCTATTTCACGCCCTCCAACCCCGATGTCGCCGGCAGGAATATCGATGCGAGGTCCGATATATTTGTGAAGTTCCGTCATAAAAGCAGCACAAAATTTCATAACTTCAAAATCGCTTTTTCCTTTAGGGTCAAAGTCACTTCCGCCTTTAGCACCGCCGATAGGCAAGCCTGTGAGTGAGTTTTTTAGAATCTGTTCAAACCCTAAAAACTTCAAAATCCCCTCATTCACGCTCGGATGAAATCGCAAACCGCCCTTGTAGGGTCCAAGAGAGTTATTAAACTGAACTCTGTAACCCGTATTTACCATAACATTTTGATTGTCATCAAACCAAGTAACTTTAAACTTTATAACCCTGTCAGGGACAACAAGTCTCTCTAAAACTGCGTATTTTGTATATTTCGGGTCAGACTCCAAAAGCGGAGCTATAGAGCGAATAACCTCTTCTAAGGCTTGAAAAAACACATTGTTCTCATTGCAATCACCGTTTTCTAACTTCTCTATTTCCATTTCTGCTATTGACATTATCTTCCCTTAATTATTTTTTTTAATTCTTGATGGCAGTTTTAATCATCATGCGTCTAAGATAAGCTATCTTACTCTGCAGAGGCAAATCTTTCGGGCAGACATCCTCACATCCCAAAAGCGTCATACATCCAAAAACGCCATCTTCATCACCGATAAGTTCATAGTACTCTTCATCGCTTCTCTTATCCCGCGGGTCAAGGTGGTAGCGGGCGACTTTGTTGAGTCCGACCGCACCCACAAAACTCGGTTTCATCTGAATTGTACCACACCCCGCCACACAACACCCGCACTCGACACATCTGTCTAACTCATAAATCTCATCCGCAAGAGAGGGTTCCATTCGCTCCTCAAGTTTATCAAAACTCTGCTCTTTTTCTTTATCATGTATCCAAGTCTCAAGATGTTCATTCAGATAACGCATCCATTCGCCACTGTAAATAGACAAATCTTTTATAAGTTTAAAAAGAGGAAGCGGTGCGAGAGTAATGTTTGCATCCAGCTTGGAGGTGAGCGTTCTGCATGCCAGAGTCGGGCGCCCGTTTACAAGCATGGAGCAGCTTCCGCAAATTCCGGCACGGCAGACAAAATCAAACATAAGTGAGTTATCATGATGCTCTCTAATCTCGTTTAAGACAATAAAAAGGGTCATTCCGTCCGCCTCTTCAACCTCAAAATGCTCCATGTGAGGAAAATCGTTTTTATCATTTGGATCAAAGCGAAGAACGGCTATTTTTAAGATTCTCGGTTTTTTTTCTTCACTCATATATTTTCTCCTAATCTCTCATTTATATTACGATATTTTTTTGGCAATTTATCAAGATAAGGCATCAGAGCATTCTGTATCTCAAAGCGGGTTGCCCCCTCTTTTTGGAGTTTTTCTTGTACGGCTTCCACAGTTGCCAATCTCATTTTTGTCTCATGATGATGTTTTGTCAAATCCGCTCCATAGCCGCGGAACCCTGGAGGAAGCTCCATATTTGAGACAGGAATTTGTTCATAACTCACGCTCGGCATGGTTTGATTTTCATCCGGCCATGAGGTAATTGTTCGCTTCAACCAATTCTCATCATCTCGTGCGGGGAAATCCTCTCTTGAATGTGCACCTCTGCTCTCCTCTCTGAGCAGTGCCCCGTAAGCGACCGTAAGAGCAACTTTGAGCATTTTTTGTGTTCTGTATGCGTTCACCAGAGCCGGATTTGCCGCGCGGCTTTTTGAACGAAATACCTCTATATTTTTTGAACGCTTATAGAGCTCTTCAAGCTCACTCACCGCCTCTTGCAAATCTTTGCCGTTTCTGAAGATTCCAACTTTGTCCATCATAATCTCTTCCATACGGCGACGCAAAACATAAGCATCTTCGCCGTTCTCTTTTGTCAATAAAGTTTCGAGTTTATCCCTCTCTTTATTAAGAGCACTTTCGATTTTAGAGGAGTGGATATGCATAGAACTCTCATGCGAATCACAAAAATCTGAAATGTATTCGGCAACCAACATGCCCGCAACAACAGTTTCACTTACTGAGTTTCCGCCAAGACGGTTAAAGCCATGCATGTCCCAGCAAGCCGCCTCTCCGCAGGAGTAAAGCCCTTTGAGCGTTTGCGATTCACCCGTATATTTGGTGCGGATTCCGCCCATGGAGTAGTGCTGTGTCGGGCGAACCGGAATCCAGCTGACAGCGGGGTCTATGCCCAAAAAGTTTTCACAAATTTCTTTAACTTCACGAAGATTTTTCTCAATATGCTCGCGTCCTAAAATAGTAATGTCAAGCCATAAGTGGTCTCCGTAACGGCTCTTAACGCCTTTGCCTTTTCGGATATGTTCCGTCATTCTACGGCTTACAACATCACGACTTGCTAACTCTTTTTTATCCGGTTCATAGTCAGGCATAAATCTGTAGCCGTCTTTGTCAAGAAGAAGCCCGCCATCCCCGCGACACCCTTCTGTTGTAAGGATTCCGACAGGCACAATAGCGGTTGGATGAAACTGTATCGCCTCCATGTTCCCTAAAGTTGCGATTCCTGTCTCCAGTGCTATCGCCTGCCCTATTCCCTGACATATAATCGCATTGGTTGAAACGCTGTAAATTCTGCCGTAACCGCCCGTTGCGACAGTTGTAGCTTTACCTACATACGCGACCAACTCTCCGGTCATAAGATTTCTTGCGACCGCTCCATAACAGCGACCCTCATCTGTGATAAGGGAAATCGCTTCCATTCGCTCATGTATTTCTACCTTGTCCTGATGCGCTTTGTTGTCCATAGCGTAGAGCATGCTGTGCCCTGTTCCGTCGGACGTGTAGCAGGTTCTCCACTTTTTTGTACCGCCGAAATCTCTTGCGGTAATAAGTCCATGCGCTTCATCTTTTTCGCTGATGGTCACCTTTTGAGCATTGATAATTGCGGTTCTGTCGCCCTTTTGCACCCTGCTCCATGGAACACCCCATGCTGCCAATTCTCGTATGGCTTTTGGAGCACAGTGTACGAACATACGGGCTACCTCTTGGTCAGCTCCCCAGTCGCTTCCGCGGATAGTGTCGCCGAAGTGAACATCCTCGTTGTCACCCTCACCCATTTTTGAATTTGCCAGACTCGCCTGCATGCCGCCCTGAGCCGCTGCGGAGTGTGAGCGCTTTGGTGGAACAAGCGATAAAATTACCGCATCATGCCCTCTCTCTTTCACGCCTGTTGCAACCCGTAGACCTGCTAATCCTCCACCAATGATTAAGACATCCGTATAAACTATTTTCATTCGTGGTTCTCCATGTGGATAGTTTCTGATTTGTATTTCACTCCATCGCTAAAATCATGTGTAAGCCCAATGTATGTGTATTTGCCAAGCGATGAGAGACCCACTATGATATAAACAGCTATCATCGCTTTCATAATAAGTTTAAATCTAGCACGAGAAATTTCCGTATGTTTGCCCTCCATCAATCCCCATTTTAAGGCTAAACGGTAGAGCCCGATAAAGGCATGTGAAACAACGGAGAGAAGAAGCATAAAGTAGAGCGGTCCCATGAACTCACTCACAACTCTGTGAGAACTGGCGAATGGTCCAATATTTGAAGGCTGACTCATCATAATGTAGAGATGAACCGAGCCTATAAAAAACATCATAAATCCCGTAATTACCTGAATCATCCATAAAGAGCTATCTTCATGCTTCATTCTCTGTGTATGTTCTCTTAATGTGCGGTATTGCTTATAACTTGAAGGGAATTTTCTAAGTGCGAGCGCTGCATGCAGAATAAAAATTGTAAAGATTGCAGCTGCCAAAAAAGAGACAATTCCAGGATAGGTCTCACCAAAAAAGTAGTACCCTTCAAACATAAGAGTCACTCTATACATCATCTCGTTGCTAACTAAAATGGAAGCTTCAAAGAGTATATGTCCCACAATAAAAAGAGCAAGAATTAAACCCGTTGCACTTTGAAGAAAATCTAACCTTGCGGGTGTTTTGTCTATCTTTTCTTGTTTCATTCAGTCTCCGAATAATTTTTAATAGTGTGCATTTTACTATAAAAAAACTACGATTCAAATCATTTATGTTAGCATTACGCAAAAAAAGGATTTCCCATTATTTACACACTTATTCATACCATTCACATCTTTTCTGTTTTTATCTACGGCGGTTTTTTATTTGTTGATGTTCTCTTTTTATCTAAGATGAACCGCTCTCTCAGCGACGAACAGTATAAAGTGGCACGAGAAGCCATTATGGTGCATGTTAGAAAGGTTGTTCCCTATGCCTTGATGGTCGCTGTTGCCAGCGGCTTCTATATGATTACTCAGATTTTTGGAAAGATTAGCGCGGATGGATTGAGCAGTTTTCAAATAATGCTGAGCATTAAAGCATTTTTAGGTGCATGGCTCGGTCTTCGAGGTGTGAACCAAAAGCTTTTTGGAATAAATCCCTTCGTTTTTAAAAGCCATATATTTCCATTTTCTTTGGTTGTTGTCATTATTTTACTCTCCCAGCTTATGCATCTTTAAAAAAATGCGTTAAAATCTTTTTCATTACTCCCTTGTATCTTATGAGTAATTTTTATTGGATATAATTTTACACTTAAACGAAGGAGAAAGAATGGCATATTTTGACAAGGTTAAAGTCGGCGACAAACTTTATGGAATGGTATTTGGTTCAGGGGTGGTAACTCAAGTATTTGAAGACAGTCACTACAAAATGATGGTCTCTTTTAAAAATGGATATGATGTTCCTTACACAGAAGACGGAATCCCAGGCTGGGGTAATTTCAAGAAACAGACGATTTTTTATAAAAACGATATTGACTTAACGGATGTAGATTTTACTCCGGTTACAAAAGTTTTATCTCCTAAAAAAATCATAAAATTCAGACAAAAGAAAAAGCTTGAAGTTAGACTTCCATCCGGTATTTGGACGGAGTGCAGCAAATGTGTAAAAAAATATGTTGAAGAGATGCTAGAAGCTGAAAATTATCATTTATTTAGAAAAAAACAATCTTAATTACTGATGTTGCAATCCTTATAAATCCTCTTGCATAAAATACGAGTGATTTACAAAAATTTTACGCATTTTTATGGAAAATGTGTAAAGTCAAGGATTTATCACGAACCCGATAGCTCCCACTCGGAATAAACAGTTAAATATCACTGCTTTTATTAAAAAGTTATCACAAAGTAATTTTTTTTTATAATTATCCATAAATAAATATGTTATGATTAAAGATATATAAAAAAAAGGCAATATGAATGTTTTCAAACTTAAGTATCAAAAAGAAGATGAATCTCCTCATTGTTATGGCTACATTTTCCATTTTTTCGGCAACAATTTTTGTATTTGTTGCAATGAGCTACATTGAATCAAAATATGAGCATCTGCATCAGAACTCTATGCAGGGGGCAATACAAACATTGAAGATAGAAAAAAATCTAAACTTTGTAAGTCGTACTACTCGAGACATAATGCTGGGTGGAGATTATGACAAGAACATAGTTAAACTCAGTGAGTCGATAGAAGAATGCCGCAAGCTCTTTTTATCTTTAGAGAAAATGATGGAACATGACACTGCCTCAAAGATGGTAAAAGAAGCAGAAACTTCTACAATGCTATTTTTAGACAACTCTTTTACTATGATGAAATCACTCACAAAAGATGAAATAGAGAACAGTCAAACAAAAATTTATAAAAAATATCATAGTGATTTAACACCGGCAGCAGATGCTTCAAGAGTATCATTTAAAAAACTTGTTGAGTTTAAACAAAAAGAGCTAGAAGCAGACTCAGTAGCCTTAGCAGGCGACTTAAGCTTTTATAAATATTTAGTTCTTGTAGCCGGTGTATTTTGTGGTATCGTTGTACTTATTGTAGCAACTATCATTAGCTCTTCTATAACAGGCGGCATCCAAAAATTCACATCGCTCATCAGTTACTCGGCAAATGGTGATTTTAGTCAAAAATGTACAGAGTCAAACAAAGATACTGAACTGGGAATTATGGGCGGAGAACTCTCTAAGCTCCTTGAGCAGGTAGAGCATGTAATAAATGAAATAAATACAACCATAACGGATGCTTCAAAAGGCGTTTTTGTAAAAAAAATATCTTCACTAGGGATGAAAGGCGAATTTGTCTTGGCGATTGAAAATGTTGGAAACAGCATAGAGATTATGAAAGAGCAAAATAAAAAAGTTCAAAGAGATGCCTTTAATGCAGAACTTAGTACCAAAAGCGTTCATGTCTCTGAGTCTCTCTCTCTTATTTTAAATGATTTACAAAACAATATCAACAATTTAAAATCAATTACGCATGCCACAAAATCTGCTGCTGATTTGGCAAATGATTCTAAAGAAAATATCAATGATATTGTAAAAAATCTTGGTGATTTAAACGAACAGGTAAACAACAACAATCATAGTATTGGCGACCTTGCACATCAAGCGAACAACATCACATCTGTAATTGAGCTTATTACAGACATTGCAGAGCAAACTAATCTGCTTGCACTTAATGCTGCGATTGAAGCAGCAAGAGCCGGTGAACATGGCAGAGGATTTGCCGTTGTAGCGGACGAAGTAAGAAAACTTGCAGAGAGAACGCACAAAGCAACGAGTGAGATTTCTGTCTCTATTAAATCTCTTCAACAGGGAATGAATGATATTCAGTCAAGCTCAGACATGATGAAAGAAACAGTAAACCATTCGGCAGAGATGATAAGCAGTTTTGAGGGAACTCTTGAAGAATTGAGCGATAACTCCACTAAAATTGTAAATCACTCCTATCACATGGAAAACAGTATATATGTGGTACTTGAAAAGCTCTACCATATCCTTTATAAGTCTCGTGCGTACAATTCAGTAATGTCACTCAAAAGAATTTTGAAAGAGGAGAATCCTCATCAATGTAATCTTGGTGTATGGTGCGATGGGGAAGGTAAAAAACGATTCTCACAAACTAACTCGTTCAAAAATATTGCAACTCCCCATGCAACTGTTCACACTAGTGTCAATAAAAATCTTGCATATCTTGAACATAATGCAGAAGATGAAACACTCAAAAATGCATCAGTAATTATACAAAATTTTAATAGCATGGAAGAGGCTTCAACTGAACTATTCACTACAATGGACAGAATGTTGGAAGAATCCCAAGTGTAGCTTATTAATTCCCGCATAAAGTCAATCTTATTTATTTAAACCGGATTGACTTTATACACAATTCCTCTTGATTCTAAATTTCACAAGTTATATCAAATTTTAAAAATTGTTATTATTCTTAGTTATAATCTTGTTTATAAAAAAACAAGGAGAAAAGAATGGGAAGACTTTCCATAAAATTACAAACAATCGCGCTTGTCAGTATCGCTTTGGTTATCTTAGCAACCATCATTGGTATAACATCTGTTTCAAATAGTAAATCGGCTCTTTTAGAGATGACAGACGCTAAACTAGAGGCTCTCAGAGATGTCAAAAAGAGTCAGCTCGAAGGTTTCTTTACGGCAAGCATTTCAGATATAAAGGTACTTGCTCACTCAGAAGATGTAAAGAGTCTCGTTAAAGATTTAATTAATGTTCATAAAGAGTTAGAAGTAGCAGGGACAGACCCTTATCCGGTTAAAAATCAGCTCGCGGTAGAAAAGATAAAAAGCCATGAAGATTATTTTCAAGAATACATCAAAGAGTATGGCTACTATGATGTTTTTATCATATGTGCAAAACATGGACATGTTATGTACACGGCAGCCAAAGAATCTGATTACGGAGCAAATCTCACCAGCGGTTCGTTAAAAGAGAGTGGATTAGGAGAGGTATACAAAAAAGCCCTTGCAAACAATGGCCCTGCTTATGTTGATATGCGACCTTACGCACCAAGTAAAGATGAACCGGCTATGTTTTTGGCGACACCCGTTACGATTGATGGAGAAGTCAAAGCCGTTCTTGCACTTCAAATAAATGACGCTGCTATCAGTAAAATTATGAACTTCAGAGGCGGATATGGTGCAACGCAAGAGGATTATCTCGTTGGGCCGGACAAACTTATGCGAAGCGATAGTTTCCTAAGAAAAGATACCCATACTATTAAAGCATCTTTTGCAAATCCTGTTACCGGTTCTGCTGATACAGTAGCTTCACAAGATGGACTTGCTGGAAAAACTGGAATTGCATTACTAACTGGATATACAGGCAACCCAACTCTACTGGCGTATGCACCTATTGAAATCGGGAAAGATTTTAGATGGGCTATTATCTCAAGAATGGGACAAGAGGAAGTTCACAAGGTTCCAAACGAGATTCGTAACTCTATTATTATTGAGTCCATTATTATTCTTATTATTATCACTTTGCTAGCAATTTTTATCATAAATATAAGCATAGCAAAACCTATAGAAAGTTTCAAAAGCACACTTCTTAAAATAAGCTCAACTAAAGATTTGACTATTAAAGCGGATGAAAATGCACCGCAAGAGCTTTCTCAAATGGCAAATGGTTTTAATTCACTTCTCGCTTCATTGAAAGAGCTCATAGAAACTGCTAAGCAGGGCTCATCAGAAAATGCTTCTATTGCTCATGAACTCTCAACAACAGCACTAGGCGTTGGAAACAATGTTGAAAAATCCGTAACCGTAATTGATCAGGCAACTCTTAAAGCAAATGAAATTAAAAATGAAATTAATTTAGCCATCGCAGATGCTCAAGAGAGTAAAAAAGATATCGTAAGAGCAAATGATAATCTTAACGCAGCAAGAAATGACATAGTTACTCTAACTTCGAGAGTACAGCAGAGTGCTGAACTTGAGATTGAACTGGCGAACAGAATGGATACACTTTCAAATGAAGCAAATGCAGTAAAATCTGTTCTTGAAGTTATCTCAGATATTGCAGACCAGACAAACCTGCTCGCGCTCAATGCTGCCATTGAGGCGGCTCGAGCAGGAGAGCATGGAAGAGGTTTTGCAGTCGTAGCCGATGAAGTACGAAAACTGGCAGAGAGAACGCAAAAATCTCTTACTGAAATCAACGCAACTATTAATGTAATTGTTCAATCTATCGGCGATGTAAGCGGGCAAATGAATTCTAACTCAGCAGAGGTTCAAGAACTTGCAAATGTTTCTACAGATGTGGAAGAAAAAATAAATGCAAGTGTGAACATTGTACAAGCTGCCGTAAAAGCAAGTGATAAAACAGTAACTGACTTTGAAAAGACAGGAAAGGATGTTGAATATATTGTTTCTCAGGTTTCAGAAATTAATAAAATATCTTCACAAAATGCCAGAAATGTCGAAGAGATTGCAGCTGCCGCTGACCATCTTAACTCTATGACAGATGACCTGCACGCGAAACTTGAAGCATTCCGAACTTAAAAAATTTGTCCTTATAGGTGCCTCCACAGGAGGACCTGGACAAATTGAAAAAATCATAAGTTCACTCAATCCACTTCATTATACTGCTATAGTAATCGCCCAACATATGATGAATGGTTTTATTCCCAGTTTTATGAATAGACTGAGAAACAGCAGTAAAAACAACGTTTCAATGGCAGATAACAGCACAATAATTGAGGCTGGAAATATATATATTTGCAGTGGGCACACTCAAATTATAAAAAACATGTCACAACTCTATTTTTTACATGAATCTGCACCTAAAGACTCTTATAATCCGGATATTAATCTTCTCTTTAGCTCTTTTTCCGGTTTTACGAAAGATATTGAAACGATGGGTGTTATACTTACAGGTATAGGAGAGGATGGAATAAATGGATGCAATGAGTTAAGCTTAAACGGTGCTCAGTGTATTACAGAAAATGCAAATGCTATAGTAGACGGAATGCCGTCCCGTGCACGATTAGTCATTGAAAACATCAAAGTATCCGGTATAAATGAGATAATAGAAACGATAAGGGAATTTTGCGAGTAATGTTTAGTTTTTTTAAAAAAAAGTCGGTTGAGGCCGAAGAGAGCAAGGCAGAAGTTTCTCAAGATTATTCAAATGTTTTACAAGTCGCCGAATATTTTAAAAATGAAACGGGTGTCACTTTTGATAAGCAGATAAGTATTTTAACAAATAAAGTAACAACTTTCTGTAAACAAAGGGAGATACACTCTTTTACAACTCTTTTGCAAATTATCAAAAAAGATAAACAGATAAAGCAAGAGTTAATTGACTACTTAACCACAAATGAGACATTCTTTTACAGAGAGTTCAATCAAATTGATACATTGGCAAAACTTGTAAAAAAAAGTAATATGCATGTGAATATTCTCTGTGCACCCTCTGCTACTGGGGAAGAACCTTATTCCATTGCAATCGCACTTCTTGAAGCCGGAGTACCGAGTAATAATTTTAATATAATGGGCATTGATATAAACTCTGATGCACTCACTAAAGCTAAAGAGGCAATCTACAGAGAGAGAAATGTTAGAAATTTAACGCCTGAAATAATAAATAAATATTTTACTTTTACAGGTGAAAAATATGTTCTAAACAACTCCATTAAATCACATGTCACCTTCAAATTAATAAATATTTTCGACACTTCATTTACTGCTTTAGGTAAATTCGACTTTGTTTTTTCAAGGAACATGCTTATCTACTTTGACAAAGAGACGAAGCTAAAAGCGAAAACTATTTTAGAGAGCATGCGCAAAGACACAGAGCAAGATGTGTTTTTTGGTCATGCAGATTTGTTTTAGCTTCAAAATATTTTATTCGAACACAATTTTTTTATTCTCTATCTTCATCACGCGGTCGCAATATTCCAACATTCGCTCATCATGTGTAACCATTATAATTGCTACATTTTGTTCTGTGGCGATTTTTTTAAGCATTTTCACTACACTGATTGAACGCTCGGTATCGAGTGCCGCAGTCGGTTCATCTGCTAAAATAATTTCAGGATTATTTGCCAATGCCCGAGCTATTGCAACTCTTTGATTTTGTCCGCCAGAGAGCTGTGATGGTTTACTGTACGCTTTTTCAGCAATATCAAAATATTTTAACAACTCCATGGCATGTGCATTTGCCTCTTTCGTTGGAACTTTGTTAGTTTGTGGAACTAAAGTCACATTTTCGAGTACATTTAAAAAGGGGATAAGATAGTGTGCCTGAAATATAAAGCCTATCTTCTGACGACGGATTTTTCTTGAATTGTGTGTGAGCCAACGATTGTCATACACCTTCTCTTCACCGAGCCAAATTCCACCTGAAGTTGGTTCAACCACACAACCGAGCATCATTAAAAGAGTTGTCTTCCCTGCCCCGCTCGGGGCTACAAGAGCAATCAGTTCACCTTTGTTTATGGTAAATGAAGCACCCTCTAAAACGCTTACAAAACTTTCTCCGCTTCCAAAATTTTTTACAAGATTTTCAACTCTCATACTCTGTATAGTACTCACATCAACCTCCAATTGCTACTGTTGGATCAGCATGAACTACCTTAGCTACACCCACAAAAGATGCGAGTATGGATGCAATAAGAATAACACCAAAAAGTATAAATGCGTCTGGACTCTCCAGAACTACTCTTTTTGGAAATTTATCATAGGTGAACTGGGAAAAAACAGTGCCAAATACAAAAGCAAAAAAGCCGAGTAAGACAGTCTCTTGAACAACCATTTTCACAATCAAACTATCCGGAATTCCTATGAGTTTCATAATAGAAATCTCTTTGATTTTTTCAAGCGTCATGGTGTAGATGATAAGTCCTATAATAATCGTAGAAACAACAACTAAAATTACCGTAAAAAGACCTATCTGCTTTGCGGATCGCTCAACCAGATTCTTCGTTAAGATTGTGATTTGCTCTTCATTTGTATAAACACTTTGATGTTTCCACATGCTAATCTTTGCTGCTATTGTCTTGACATCATAACCGGCCTTTACGGTTGCAACGATTGTATTTGCTATATGCGTATCACCGCCGCCTGCAATGCCTCTGTCCCTGTCATTACGTATATTTGCATTGGAGTAGCTAAACTGCAACTCTTGAGCATCTTTGAGACTTACATAAATGAGTGGATCACCGCTTGAAGAGACACACCCTTTTGTAAGAATACCCACCACGCTGTAGTTGTTACGTCCAATTTTGATGGTATCATAAAGCTTAAAACCTGTCTCAACTGAGACAACTACCTCATAATGCGCCTGTTCTAATACCCTTCCATGAATTAAATAATTTTTATTTATAGGGTTTATCTCGGAATGAGGATTGTATCCGACTGCAGTCACCCGCACCGGTTTTTCTTGCCCATAAAGCTGTAAGTTTTGAAAAGTCATGGCTTCTGCTTTGTCAATTCCCTCTACTGCTTTGAGGGTATCTTTCAAATCTTCATGTATGCGAGATGATTCTGCAAAAGGTCCCATGGTGTTTTCTTGAACAATCCATAAATCAGCATTTACATTTTTAAGTAGAATTTGTGCATCGACAAGCAATCCGCGATAAACACCAATCATAATCAAAACAATTCCAAGCAACATTCCGACACCCATTGCCGTGACGACAAACTTGCCTAATGTATGAGCAATATCTTTTTGTGCGAGATTAATCATGATGGATTATCATCCCCTCAGATAATGGTTTTTTGTTTGGATTTAAAACTATGATTTTTGTACTCTCATCTACTCCGGATTTTACGCCTATAAGGTTATTTGAACGAGCAACGATTGAGAGTTCTACAAAATGCGCCTTAGAATCTTTTGAAATCCAAACGCCCGTTTTACCGCTATTTTGAACTACTGAGCCTGCATCTATGGTAAACAACTCATTAAAAACTTCTATCGTAATGGAGACTTGTGCCTGTTCGTTGATGTAAAAAGGAGTAGGAAGCGAATCAAAAGAGATGTCAACTTCTCTCTCCTGTGTCACTGCATCACTCTTAGCAGATATCCGTTCCACTTTGCCTTTGAATGTTTTGTTACTTTGTGAGCGAAGGGTAATTGTTGCTTCTTGAGCAACTCTGATATTGCCGCTTATCTGCTCATCGACAAATGCTTTTATCCATACTGTTTTTGTATCAACCATAGTAACTATCGGCTGCGATGGTAAAACTGTTTGTGAAACTTCTGCATCTTTAGATATAACAAACCCATCAATCGGTGCATAAATATTAAGTCTTGAAAGTTTAGTCTCGAGTGCTTCTATGCTCTTTTGCACTCTCATTATTTCGGCACTGCTTGAGTCAATGTGCGCATAAGAAGCTTCTATTTGCGCTGTTATATTCTGTAAATCTGCATTTGCTTTGTCATATTCTGCTTTTGCTGCATATTTTTGCGCAAAGAGTTTTTCATAGCGATTATAATTGATTTGAATAAGAGTTTTTTGAGAAACAAGACTCTCAAGCTCTTTTTTTACTGCACTCGATTCATACTTTGCTTTGGCAAGCGATGCTTTGGCTTCTTCAAGTTGCAGTGGTAAATCAACAGAGTCAACTGTAGCCAGAAGATCGCCTTTTTTTACCCACATACCCTCATCTGTAAAAATCTCTAAAATTTTACCGCCTGTTTGTGCATTAATAGGATAAATATTTTTTGCATTCACGGTACCTATACCAAAAACTTCTACATTCAAAGAGCCTATTTTTGGAGATTGCGTCTCATAGGTTGTTTTTGGTATATAAACTTTAAAATAAAAAGCAACTACAAGAAGTGCTAAAATAAAGAGACCAATAATGTATTTTTTCCATGTTTTCATATTTGTTTTCCTGTAAGATATTTTATTCGGTTCTCAGCCATGCTGCGGCTGTAATACGCTTCTAACAACCCGAGTTCTGAGGCGAGTAGAAATGTCGTTGCATCGAGAAGTTCAATATATGTTGTCAAGCCTTCTTTGTAACGTGCATTTAACACTTCTTGGGTTGATTTTGCAGCTTCAAGCTGTGCCTGTTTTGCCACTATTGTATTTTCGTAACGCTCAAGGTCAATAAACAAACCATGAAGTTCATCTTGAAGTTCTAAAAGTTTTGCATTTTTTAGCTCTCTTGATTTGTTAATCGTAATGCTTGCAATTTGCTCTACTGCACTTATATTTCCGCCGCTGTAAAGGGGAACAGTGAGCATAACCCCTACTGTACCGGCGTCATAAGGATTTAAAGAATCAAAATGTGTATAGGAAGCAACTGCATCTATCGAGCCGTACTGTGATGCATTTGCAGATTTATGTAGAAGTATATTTTTTTGAATATTTTGGTCTTGAATTTTCAGCTCGGTATTCTCACTTAAAAGATTTTCATCGTAAGCTTTCATACTCTTTTTATTTTTTAATAAACTCTCTTCAAGTTCAATATTCGCATCAATCTTTTCCCCCATATAAAGAGAGAGAGTTGACTTTGTCTTATCAAAAGAGGCCTGAGCACTGCCTAAAACATCTTTTGCTTCATAGTAGGATGACAGAAACCGTGTCTCATCAGAACTTGTTTTAATCCCCTCTCTAACAAGTGCCTGTGCTTGATTATAAAGTTCCTGTTTTGTCTGCATATCTTTTTTACGCACATCAATCGCCTTTTTTTGAACAATCATAGTTGCGTAAAGTGACTCTACTTTATATGTCATCAGCGCTTTTGCATCTTCTACAGAGAGCTCTGCTATCTCTTTATCGAGCCCAGAGGCATCTATTTTTGAACTTGTTTTAGAAAAATCCCATATTTTCTGCCCTACACTCACACCGGCCTGATACCCGGCTTTTTCCAACGTATTAAAAGCTCCATTTTGAGGTAACGCATAGGTGTGCTGTAAATCGTATTGAGCCTGAAGATTGATTTGCGGTAAATAGGCAGAACGAACAGAGAGATAGTTCTGCTCACTTAAAGAGATATCGAGCATAAAGTTTTTTATATTCGGATGTGTACTGAGCGTTTTATCAATACTCTCTTGTAAGGTTAATATTTCTGCATTTGCGGTTATACTCAGCATTGCTAAAATAAACAAATATTTTTTCATAACTTGAATCCTTATAACTAATGTTGCAATACTACTCTTTACATGTTAGGGGAACGTTAAGGGTGTGCTAGTCACTAAACTTCAAAGAGATAACACTTCCTCTGTCCACTTCAGAAACAGCAGAAATTTTTATCTTCATGGCTTCACATAATCTTTTTGCTATATCTAAGCCTATTCCAGTTCCACTGCTTTGCTCACTGTAAGAACGGTTAAATATTAAATCGGTGTTTCTTATCCCTACTCCTCCATCTTCTATACATAAAGTTCTGTTTTTAGCATAAATCTTAACAAACCCGTTTCTTTTGTTATATTTTGAAGCATTTGAAATTAAGTTTACTAGCACCTGTTTGAGTGCATTAGGGTTTATGTTTGCATAAAAGTTTGATACATCCATCTCATAGTGGATATCGCCGTACATTCGTTTATGCACCAAAACTACATCTTCTACAATCTCCGAGATATTTTGTTTGCTCATAATCATAGTCTCTTCTTGAAGCAAAATAGTAAGATTATTGTGAAGGTCACTCATGTCTTTTACACTTCTTTTTATCCTGTCAATGGCTTTATTGGCAGAAAATTCATCACTCTTCTCCAAAATTTTCATATTTAAAAGTATGGAAGTTATAGGTGTGTTTAAATCGTGAATTAAATCTTTTGAAAAATTATCCAGTTTTGTAATGGCATCTTGCATAGGCTTTAATGCCCGCATGGATAAATAATAGCTAATGGACGCAAACAAAAAAAGCAACAGTGTTTGCACGGCAATAATATGCATTTTTATAGACTTAAGTTGCTCATAAAAGAGAGATTTATCTTTTCTTATCTCTATGAAGCCCGTATCCCAAGTATATGGAACATATTTAACAAAAAAGTCATCTTCTATTTTAAAATTATTCATTGAAAAATTTTCAATTTTAATATCTGTAATTGTGTGTGTTATATTTTTTTTATCTTCAAGAGGAATATTCATCTTCAGCTGTCTTGCGTACTCAATCATAGAAAGATGTTCCTGCTCTATTAGCCCCTTGTTCTGTTCTTCAAAATAGAAAAACCCAGAGGCTAAGATGAGGAATGCAACGCTTCCGAAATAGGTGGTAAAAAATTTCCAAAATGCTTTTTTTTCATGCTTTAACAAGTCTGTACCCTATCCCTTTCATGGTTTGTATTTCTAAACCAACTCTTCTCAGCTTAGCTATATAAACCCTCAAAGCACCCTCGCTAGACTCATTGACGCTATCTAGCTCATGTAAAAGTTCTTGCTTTGTTATAGTTTCGTTCATGCGTTTAAAAAAAATTGAAAGTAATCTTTTCTCTAACGGGGCAAGCAGGACTAAACCCGTGCTATTTAAAAGCTCATTTGTTGTTATTTTATATATCAGAGAGCGATACTTTATTTCATTACTTTTTGCACTGAATGATTTTCGAAGCAGTGCCCCTATTCTCACCAAAAGTTCATCAAAATCAAAAGGTTTTTTTAAATAATCATCCGCCCCGACTTCAAAGCCACGAGAGAGTGAGGCGATATCATTAAGGGATGTTAAAAAAATGCATGGTGTGGTATTTCCTGAATTTCTTAACATGGTCAAAAGTTCGAAGCCATTAAAATCAGGAATATTTACATCTAAAAGCATAATTTCATACTCTTGTCTGTATGTGGCATCAAGGGCTTCAGCTGCAGTGGAAGCAAGGGTTAAACTATAGCCATCCGCTTCTAAAAGCTCTGCTAATGTTTCTGCGAGGATTGGGTCGTCTTCAACAAGTAATATTCTAGCCATGAGAGACTTTCTCACTCCCAATCTTGATATTTATCGCTGGTATGTTTATCTTTTTTGTATCTTCTGGCGTTTTTACTTTTATCGAGTTGGTTGGAGCTGTGTAAAATATCCTCTTTTATCTCTTCTATCTCTTTTTCTGAATCTTTTAGTGAAATCATTTTTTGCACAAGCTTTTGTAAATCTTGCAGTTCACCTTTATAGAGTGCAATTTCATCGACTCTTTTGAGAAGCTTTAGAGAGTTCTCTATCTTTTTATCATAGCCCTCTTTTTTAAGCTCTGAAGTGTTGGAGAGATAGGAGATAATGCCGTTGTGAAATCTCTCTAAAGCCCTTATATAACGAAGTCTTTTTGAATTATCAACTGCTTTTTGAGATGCTGCCATTTATGCCCTAATTTATATTGTTGTTTATTTATTGTTATAATTATACCCTCAAAATCACACATGGAGAAATAATTGAAGAAAATCTTTCTTTCATTCATAATCTTAATATCTTCGCTTTATGCGGAATTATCGACCGTGCATCCTTCTCAAAAAATATTGGATTCTAAAATACCGATAATTGACATCAGAACCCCAGGTGAATGGAAAGAAACAGGTATTGCACAAGGTGCTTTGGGCATCACTTTTTTTGACGAAAGAGGTGGATATAATGTAGAGGCCTTCTTAAAAGAATTGAATGCAAAAGTAGATACAAAAAAACCATTTGCTCTTATTTGCCGAACAGGGAGTAGAACAAAGGTTCTCGCAAACTTCCTCTCTGCTGAGCTTAAATACAGTGTTGTCGACTTTGCAGATGGGATGATGTATTACAAATCTATGAATCTTCCTATAGTACCCTACAAATAATACTTTAGTGAAAATGCCCTCATTTATAAAGTTTCTCCTCTTTTTCAGCCTAAGACTCATAATAACTTTTGCAGTTTTAGGCTTTATTATTTTTCTGCTTTGGGGTGCTTTGTATCTTCTGTTTGTTTAAAATCTTTTTTACTCTCTACCACTCTGTGCTGTAGCCAAAATTTTTAAATATTTGTTTAGCATCTTCGCTTAAAATATAATCATAAAGCAGTTTTGCATCTCTGTTATTCTCACCATTTTTTAGCATCAAAATATTCAGATTGATTGGAGTATAAAGTTTGGAGCAGAGTTCAATCCAATTTTTATCTTTTTTAAATTTTTTCATGCCAGCGGTATGGAGTAAAGATTTTTGAACAATCGCCATCTCATTCTCTCCCAAATCAGATAACAAAGAGTCAGAAAATGAATCCACAAAACTGATTTTTTGCCTTGCTTGCTCATAAACTTTTTCTTTTTGCATAGCTTCTATCGCCGAATTTCCATAAAAAGTCGTATTCAAATCTAAAACTAAAACTTTTGTTATATCTTTATCTTTTAGAAGCTTCAAACCTTTGTTGTAATCTGGTTCTTTGGCACTAAAGAGCACCAACTCATCCACTGCATAGACCATAGGTTCGGCAGAACTCTTCTCATTTTTATGCAAAGATTCTAAAAAATTTCTATCATCTGAGATTAGAAGCTCATAATCAACCCTGCCAGTTACTAAACTTTTTAACTCCTTATTGCTTGCATGTGTAACTGTTACTTTTATGTCACGATACTGCTTTTTAAATTCCATGACGGCTGCTTCAACTGCATAGCTTGCGTTAGCTGAGACTGCAACTTTAATCTCTGCCGCAAAAAGAGATACAGAAAAGAACAGAGTGCAAATAAGTAGCTTTTTCAACATTTTTCACGCTCTCTTTACAACAGCGACTTTATAACATTACTTACACCTTGATGCAAGTTATAACTAGAGATTGGAAAATCGAGTGATTCCTTCTCAAGATTTATATTGTATCTACTCAAATACTCCGCCAAAGCATCCAGTGCTATTGTTTCATACCTTTGACATGTGGCACAATCGAGTTTTGTTCTAAGCAACTCCCCTGCTTCATTTGATTTTTGGATTGTAAAAGCCAGAGTTTTCAGGCTCACCAAATCGTTAAATTTTAGAAATAGTTCGGGAGTAAGTTCATTTACATGTTCTCCCTCTGGAGTAAAAAGCATCTCTTTATCTCGAAGCGGAATAAGTACACTCAATATTGCTTTTGTAAAAGGTACAATTTTATCTCCCCAAAAAGGAGACTCATTTCTTTTTTTTAACTCCGTTTCTATAACTTCTGCGATTCTCTCTAAATCACCGCTCTTAAATAGTTCGTAACTCTCTTGTTTCATCTTCTGCCTTTGTAAAACTATAATTTGCATAATGATACCTTTTTAGTATAATCTCATTTTTAAACAGGAGATTTACTTTGAAATTCAACAAAAGTTTTATGACTAACGCTATCGCACTCGCACTTTTTGGCTTCTCTTTTTTTATAGAGGGTGAGTTTAAAACTTATCTGCTCTACGCGGGGCTTTTTGCTTTCTCGGGTGCGGTCACAAATCAGTTGGCAATATACATGCTTTTTGAGAAAGTTCCATTTCTTTACGGCTCAGGGGTGATTCCCGCACGGTTTGAGGCTTTTAAGAGTGCTATCAAAAACCTTATGATGAGCGAATTTTTTACAAGAGAGCAACTCGACAACTTCTTTAAAAGTGAAGAGAAGAAGATAAATCTGCAACCGATTATAGAAGAGACAGACTTTGCACCTGCGTTTAATGCGCTCAGCAAAACTGTTATGGAGTCCTCTTTCGGCGGAATGCTTGGCATGTTTGGAGGGGAGAGTGCACTAGAGGGGCTTCGCGAGCCTTTTTCTTTGAAGATGAAAAGTGCGGTTATTTCCATCGTAAACTCTGAAGCCTTTAACCAAACGCTTCAAAATCACATGCAAAGCTCATCACTCAATAACGACTTGCTTGAATCGATAGAGAAGGTTATTGATGCGAGATTAAACGAACTTACCCCGCAGATGGTCAAAGAGATTGTTCAAAGATTAATTGAGGAACACCTCGACTGGCTGATTGTCTGGGGCGGAGTATTTGGAGCGTTGATTGGAATAGTTAGCTCCTTTTTTCTCTGAGCTACTCTGCTAACTTCAGGACCCTATTTATTTCTTTGTATTAATAATTAATCAAATTCTTTCCCTATGTTACTTTTTAATTACCATATCTAGCTTATTCTTTTAATCGAGTAAGGCATTCCCTTACTACACCAGACAAGGAGTTTACCATGACTATTAATTCTAATACAAGTGCGTATTCGTCTTATAGTTCTTCAGGTGTCTCATCTTCTTCAAAACGTGAAAAACCAAACTTTGAAGATATGGCTCAGCAGTTAATAAGTGCTTTAGACACTGATAGCAATGGTTCGATTGACAAAGCAGAATTTACCGCGGCGGCACAAGCTCTCGCATCGAATTCAGGAAGCAGCGCTAGTGGTAGCAGCACAAAAGCAGCAGATGCCTTTAGTAAACTAGATACAAACAGCGATGGAAATATGAGTTCTGAGGAGCTTATAGCAGCACTTAAGGATATGAAACCGCCTGAACCTCCGCAAGGCAAAGCCGGTGGCATGCCACCTCCGCCTCCTCCGAGTGATTCGTCATCTTCATCGGATAGTTCGGCTACTTCGAGCCTTAGTGAAATATTTTCCACACTTGACACCAACAAAGACGGTGCTATCAGTCAGGATGAATTGATGGCTTTATTTAAAGATTCAAAAGACAAAAGCAGTAGTTCAACAAGCACAAGCAGTGATGCAACATCAGCATCCGCTTCGTCAACTTCTGCCGCTTCAACTTCTGCATCAGAAGCAGATACAATTGCTAAACGACTAAGTCAAAATTTACTAAAACAAATTCTTTCTTCTTATGGCAGCAATGGAAGTATCGGCAGTGATACAAAATCTCTTTTGAGCCTTAGTGCTTAATGTACATGCCCTCTTTGGGCATGTTACTTTTTATATACTGATGTTATACACTAAAACGAACGCGTCCGTTTTAGTGGCAGGGACAAAAGTCCCTACAACCCCCTAAAGCTACGAAAAACTTTGTTTTTCGAGAATTATAAGGTATTTTGGCATGTTACTTTTTATTTACTCTCATAAAGTTATAATCAAGTCATGACGAATGTATTAATGATTGAAGATGATAATGAGTTGGCGCAGTTGTTAAAAATGCGTCTCAAAAAGGACAATATTGAAGTAACTATTGCTCTCACACCCTTGGAAGGGCTGACTCTTTTTCAGACAAATTCCTACGATTTACTTGTACTCGATTTATCGCTGCCGCAAATGGACGGCATGCAGATATGCTCACTTATTCGTCAAGAAAGCGATATTCCTATTATCATCTCATCTGCCCGCTCAGATATACGGGACAAAATGATGGGATTTTCGCGCGGCGCGGACGATTATATTCCAAAACCGTATGATTCACAGGAACTCATTTTTAGAATCGAGGCGATTATGCGGCGCATTCACCCGACACTGCCAAAAAAATCAACTCCTTTTGAAATTGATGAAGAGCGTCATGAAATTTCCAGAAATTCAACTCTTCTGCATCTCACACAGGCGGAATACGACATTGTCGCTTACATGATAAAAAAAGATCGTTTTGTTATTGCGCGCGAAGAGTTATTGCTCAATATCGGCTCTATTCGTTATGAAAGCAGTCTTAAAAGTATTGATGTCATTATAGGGCGGATTCGCCAAAAAATCGGGGACGACCCGAAAAACCCACGGTATATAGTCTCGGTTCGAGGCGTAGGATACAAATTTGTCAATGAATAAACACTCCATAATCCGTCTTATTACTCTCTTTTTTATCCTGATTTTTCTCCTTATCAATGGACTGTTTTGGCTCACACAGCAGCACTTTTCAAAGCAACATGAAGTAGAGCAGATACGCCGTTTTCTTTTAGCTGACAAATTATTTCATAACAACCAAAATGATTTTTCAATTGAATTAGAGCAACTATTGATTCGTCACTCTGTAATACCCGCCAAAAAAATCTTATCTGAGGGCAAAACAATTATAGAGTTGCCGTTTGGCAAAATGATAGAATTTGATTCTCACACTTTTTTTGTAAATATGCCGCCGCCACCGCCACCGTTAGATTCTCATAAAGAACGAGAGTTCATGCCACCGCCGCCACATGACATAAAACAATTTACTTCTTTTGTGCTTGAAGATGTTCAACCACACTCTTTAGCAATATTTTGGATGGTTTTAGTTGCCACAGACACTCTTATCTTACTGTTTTTTGCTTACATTATCCGCAAACTCCTCCCTTTACATCGCCTTAAAAATGCCATTATTGCATTTAAAGAGGGAGATACTAATCTGGATTTACCCGTTAGCGGCAAAGATGAAATTTCGCAAATCACACATGAATTCAACTGCACACTTGAGAAAATTGCATCAATGCGTGAAGCGCGTTCCCTCTTTTTACGCAATATTCTTCATGAATTAAAAACACCGATTATGAAAGGTTCTCTCACAACGGACTGTTTAGAACCATCCGTGGAGCAAGAGCGGTTAAAGAGAATATTCACACGCATGGATTATCTTCTCAATGAATTTGCAAAAATGGAAAGGTTTAGCAGCGGCGAATGGCATTTGAATCTTCAAGAGTACAGATTTGTAGATATTCTTGACCATGCATGTGATGTATTGCTTTGCGATAAAGAAAGCATAGTTGTTAAAGGCGAAGAATCACAGCTTATCTTGAATGTTGATTTTGAACTTTTCACTGTTGCCCTTAAAAATTTAATCGATAACGCACTCAAATATTCTGAGGGCAAACCCATTGTAATAATTGGTGTCGAATCTATTGATATTCGCACTGTCGGAGAAGCACTTCCAATTGAGAAACAAAATTTTAACAAGTTGTTTAATCGTGCTTTTGAAAACTCTTCGGCGGGTCTTGGGTTAGGGTTATATATTAGTGATTCTATTATCAAGAAGCATAATTTTCGACTACTGTATCGTTACGCAGACGGGTATAACTGTTTTAATATTGTTCTAGATGCAGTGTAAAAATAAATAATTTCCGCATGCCGTAATATTTCTTCTATTCTAGTAGCTAACAAGCGTAGAAATTTATTCACGAGAGTATAATTTTTAGAGTTCTTGCAAAACTCTACTTATGTACTTCTATCACAGCATCGGCAATCTCTATCACATCACCATCAACTATTTTGGCTCTTTTTCTAAGCTCAGTCTCACCGTTTCTCTTTACATACCCATCCGCTATAAGTAATTTTGCCTGAGCACCGCTATCTACTAAATCTAAAACTTTCAAAAGTTTAAAAAGTTCTATATACTCATCTTGAAGTTGAAATTTCATATTTATTTCCTTTTTTGGATTGAAATAATACCGAATTATTAGCTAACTGCCTTTATTATGGTGCAATTAAGTGGCTCATAAGTACAATACTGCTTCAAAATATCATAAAGGGTGGCATGTGAGAAAAATTATATTTTTACTATTTTTATTTTTTAGCTCTCTTCTCTTTGCAAAGCCAATCGTGGTTGTAAGCATACTTCCGGAAAAAACATTTATAGAAAAAATAGCAAAAGAGATGGCTGATATTACCGTTATGGTTGAGCCGGGAAGTTCTCCACATGCCTATGAGCCGAAGTCCTCACAAATGATTTCTATTTCAAAAGCAGATATCTATTTTAGCATCGGTGTTGAGTTTGAAAATGTTTGGCTGAATAAATTCAAATCACAAAATCCAGCACTTAAATTTGTAAATCTAAGCGACGCTATCACCAAAATAGAAATGGGCAAACATCATCATGAGGGCGAACACAATAAAGGTGAGCAAAACAATAGCGGACTCGACCCGCACACATGGACTTCACCTAAGAATGTTGCAATCATGGCTCAATCCATTTATGAAACACTAGCAAAATTAGACCCGAAAAACGAGCAAGTTTACAAAGCAAATTTGAATGATTTTCTCAAAGAGATAGAAGATACAGACAGACAGATAAAAGAGGCGCTCAAAGATATGAAACCAAATAGTAAATTTATGGTTTTTCACCCATCGTGGGGATATTTCGCACATGATTATGGTTTAACTCAGATTGCTGTTGAAGTCGATGGCAAAAATCCAAAACCAAAAGAGATGATTACAATTATTAATGAGGCCAAAGAGGAAAAAGTAAAAGCTATTTTCACTCAACCGGAGTTTTCAGACAAAAGTGCTCAAATCATCGCAAAAGAGGTAGGAGTAAGGGTTGAAATAGAATCTCCAATGGCTGCTGATTGGTCTCCTAATCTCATAAAAATGGCAAAAGCAATTGCAAACAAAATTTAATTTACGCGTTATTGAGATAGAAAATCTCTCTTTTGCCTACGACAAAGAGTTTGTACTGGAAAATATAAATTTGATTGTTGATAACAGAGACTTTTTGGTTCTTATAGGCCCAAACGGGGGTGGAAAGAGCACTCTTGTTAAACTTATCTTAGGCATAAACCCTATCCAAAGCGGCTTTATAAAAATTTTAAATAAGCCCCTTCACAAAAGTCTTACCCAAATAGGCTATGTTCCGCAAAATACGAATGTAAATACTAACTTTCCAATCAAAGCAATCGAAGTAGTAATGATGGGGCACCACGCACATAAACGGGCAATTTTTGGATACAAAAAAGAGGAGACAGAACATGCTATGCATGTACTCAGACAGGTCGGAATGGAGGAGTTTGCAGACAAAAAAATAGGCTCGCTCTCCGGCGGACAGAGACAAAGAGTAATGATTGCCAGAGCGCTCTGCGCAAACCCTAAAATTCTTCTTTTAGATGAGCCGACTTCAAGCATAGATGCGGACGGGCAAAAACAGATTTATGAACTGCTCAAAGAGCTGAATAAAAAAATAACCGTCATAGTCGTGAGCCACGACCTCTCAGTCGTTTTGGAGTATGCTACAAAAGTTGCCCACATAAATAAAAAATTGGCATTTCATGATTTAAGTTCAATAAAAAAAGAGTTTGATATCGGCAACAATCATGTCTGCGAAGTTGAACTTCTGCAAATGTTAGGAAAATGTAAATGCTAGAAGTTCTCTCTTATGAATTTATTCAAAATGCCATCATTGCAGGAATTTTGGTTAGCCTCATTTCCGGAATTATCGGCTCACTCATAGTTGTAAACAGAATGGTTTTTTTGGCTGGAGGAATTGCACATGCCGCATATGGTGGGATTGGAATAGCAATTTTTTCAGGTATCCCAATATTCCTTGGAACGACTGTTTTCGCCGTAGTCGCTGCGCTTATCATGGCTTTTGTAACCATAAAAGAGAGAGAAAACATAGACACTTTTATAGGTTTAATCTGGGCTGTAGGAATGGCAATCGGAATTATCTTGGTTGATTTGACTCCGGGATATAATGTAGATTTAATGAGCTATCTTTTTGGCTCAATTTTAGCAGTTACAAGAGAAGATATTTACTTTATGTCCGCTCTGTTTGTAGTGATTATTTTTGTTATGACCTTTTGGTACAGAGATATTTTAGCCGTCTCTTACGATAGCGAATATGCTTCACTCAGCGGAATCAATGTAAAATTTTTCTACACACTCATCCTGATTTTGTCAGCTCTTACCGTTGTTATTGCCATAAAAGTAGTCGGGCTTATCTTGGTTATCGCTCTTCTTACCATTCCAATTTACATCGCTCAAAATCTCTCCTCTTCGCTTTACAGCATGATGCTCATCTCAGGATTTACTGCTTCACTCTTCACAATTGTTGGGCTTTGGCTCTCTTACAGTTTTGATTTAACTTCGGGTGCTTGCATTATTTTGGTGTCAGCTCTTTCGCTTATGCTTTTTATGATTGCTCAAAAGATAAGATGAAAAAACTCTTTTTTATATATCTGCTGTTTCAAACCACTCTTTTTGGATGTGCCACATGTCAGCTTATGATTCCAACCGCAGAGATACAGATAAATTTGCAAATGGAAAAGAAAACTGTCAATAACATTCACATAGAGTGGCATTTTGCAGACCTCTACTCGGCAGAAATACTAAAGCAGTATGATAAAAACAGAAATCAGGTTTTAGATAACAATGAACTAAAAATTATACTTGGCGCCATGCTCGACTATCTCAAACCAAAAGAGATGCTCACAAAAATTCAGTACTCAGACAATGACGCCAAAGAGCCGACAATAATCAAACCAAAATACGAAAATTTTGATATTCAGATGATAAGCAATTTTTTAGTTTTTACCTACGATTCAGAAGTGAGCATTCCCATTAGAGATAAATCTGCCATTTCTCTCGCTTTTGAAGATAACGAATCCTATTTTAGTTTTGTAACAACAAAGATAAATGTCTCAAAGAACGAATTTGCTCATCATTCAGAAAATCTCTATCTTTTTACAGCTTCTGTACTCTTTTCTGACATGCAGACACAGAATGAACCTCAACCAAAAGAAAAAATTAAAACAACAGCACAAGAAGCAAATCAAACAAAAATAGAAGAAGTTACAATTCCTAAAAAAGAGGAGTCGCTTCAGGCAAATATTTTAAAAGAGAGCATCACAAAAATAAAATCTCTTTTTGAATCCATTAAAGATGAAAAAAATCCGCTCACCTATCTTTTTTTGCTCTTTTTTGCCTACATCTACGGAGTCATCCATGCACTAGGACCGGGACATGGAAAAACACTGGTAGCAAGTTACTTTTTATCAAACGAAAGATCATACGCTAAAGCTCTTTTTGTCTCCCTTGCTATCGGCGTTGTACATACCTTTTCAGCCTTTCTTTTAACGCTAGTTATTTACTTTTTTGTCAACACATTTTTGGCGCAATTTTTGAACGACACCGTTCTTTACACCACAAAAATTTCGGCAATTATCATAATTATCATCGCACTTTATCTTATCTATCAGAAGTATAAAGTGTATAAAAGAATATCAAATGCCAAAAAAAGCAGCGGATTTACCTTCAGCGCAACTCCCCATATTGCAACTTGTGGATGTGCATCCTGCAAAATAGATAACAACTCAACAGACATGGCACTCATTATCTCAGCGGGAATTATCCCTTGCCCCGGAACTGTAACCATTTTCATATTTTCACTTTCACTTGGATTGTACTATGCGGGATTTTTGTCAGCCTTTGTTATGAGCCTTGGAATGAGCACAATTATATTTTTCTCCGCGATACTCAGTGTTGCTATTCGTAAAAAAACAGCAGATACAAACAGCAATTTAAAAAAATATTTGGAATATGCAAGTTTATCGGTCATACTGATTTTAGGTTTAATTTTACTTTTTACATAATTTTTTTTCTAAGGTGCTTAAATATGAAAATTGACGGACGATTCTGGCTTACAAAAGATGGACAGAGTTTTTTAGGCTCCGGCCGAATTGAATTACTTAATAAAATTCAAAAAACAGGTTCCATCCATGCGGCCGCAAAAGAGATGAAAATGAGCTATAAAGCCGCATGGGAGCGGATAAACAGTATGAACAATCTTGCCGATGAACCGCTCATTACACGAACCATAGGCGGAAAAGGTGGGGGTGGAACCGTTCTAACGCCCTATGCACATAAACTTATCGCAACATATTACCGCTTCAATGAGCTTCATCGCCAATTTATAGACCGCTTTGCAGAAGCCGGCGACAATCCGCAAATACTGGCAAGAATTCTAAGCAGAACTTTTTTAACTACAAGTGCGAGGAATCAGCTTCCATCCAAAATAGGTAAAATAGAATTTCATGGGCTCAATACAAAATTAAGCCTATCTATCTCCGGCGGTGGCATGTTAACTTCAAATATAACCGCGAAATCAGCTAAAAACATGGGATTAACAGAAGGCAGTGACATGTATGCCATCATAAAATCAAGCGATATAACTCTAACAAAAGAGCTTCCGGTTACACCCCAAAAAAATACTTCTTCCCTACCACTTACAACGCATGACAACATAAATATATTAGAAGGTGTTATAAATTCGGTTGAAAATTCTGAGGAGTCCATTGAGATTGGTTTTTCTCTCAATGAGAATACAACACTCATCGCACTCTTGAATAAATCTAGCAATAATACATTTCAAGTTGGAGAAAAAGCGTACGCTTTAATATCTGCGAACAGTATTATCGTAGGTTCTTAATAACTCTAAACCCAAATAATGCAGTAAAAAAATAAAGAGAAATCAAGCGTGTTTCAGTAAGAACTCTTTAAACTCATCCTCAGGCAGCGGTTTTGAATATAAATAGCCTTGAATGTAGTGACACCCTTCTTCATGTAAAAAATCAAGTTGTTTTTGAGTCTCAACACCCTCTGCAATATAGTTTAGTTTTAAGCTCTTTGCCAAAGCAATAATTACCCTTACTATCGCCGCATCATCCTCATCTTTGTAAGCATCTTTAATAAAAGCTCTGTCTATTTTAAGATTATCTATCGGCAAGCGCTTTAAATAAGAGAGGGAAGAGTATCCGGTTCCGAAATCATCCACGGATATTTTTATACCTAAATTACGAATATTAGTAAGTGTATTAATGGCAGATTCTGGATTTTTCATAATCTGACTCTCTGTGATCTCAAGCTCTAAATATTTGGTGTCAAAACCTATCTCTACGATAAGTTCTTTAATACGCTGTATAAATTTTTTATTTTCAAGCTGATTCATCGATACATTAAGCGACAAAATACCGGTTTCTATCCCTTCATCTTGAAATCTTTTTATAGTTTTCATAGCATTCATCATCATCCACTGATCTATATATTTAATAAGCCCAATATCTTCTGCGAGTGTTATAAACTGCATTGGGGGAACTAATCCAAGTTCTGGATGCTTCCAACGAACAAGAGCTTCAAGCCCTATAACCTTATCACTCTTAGAATTCATTTTAGGCTGATAATAGGTGACAAATTCATTCTCATCTATCGCCTTTCTTAAACTGCTTTCTAATACCACTCTCTCAAAGGCAAGCTCTGTCATTTTAGAGTTGTAAAACTGATAACTATTTTTGCCATTATCTTTTGCCTTATACATCGCAGTGTCAGCATTTCGCAACAATATAGCCGCACTATCTCCATCATCAGGAAAGATACTAATTCCTATACTGAAAGTTGCATATATATCCTGTTTATTTATTACAATCGGCTCCTGCATCACTTCTATAATATGCTTTGTAAAAGTTATTGTTTGTTGTTGAGTCATATTTTCAAGAATAATAGTAAACTCATCACCGCCTAATCTTGCTATAGTATCCTCTTCTCTGACACATGCAACCAATTTATCCGCCACTTCTCTTAAGAGTATATCTCCAGCTTCATGCCCAAAGGTGTCATTTATCTCTTTAAAACGGTCTAAATCTAAAAATAAAACTGTCACATTACTGTTTCTACGTTTTGCATGTCTTAGAGCCTGCTTGAACCTGTCTAAAAACAGAATGCGATTTGGCAATCCGGTCAAAGAGTCGTGGTGTGCCAAATAATCCAAATTCTTTGCCTGCTCTGTTAGCTCTTTAGTTTTTTCTTCAACTTTTTCTTCCAGCTCACTGTTTAGTTTGGCTATTAGAACCTGATATTGCTTGGCGTAAAGATAATAGAAGAATGCAAGTATAAATATATAAGCAATAAAGAAAAGTAATATTAATTGATCTCTTACACGAGTTATATTGCTAATATCTATCTTTTCTAAATCTTGAAATATAATAAAATGTCCCATAGGTTGGTTGTGGATGTCAGGAAGATGATAAACGGCAGCTAACATATTATTTTTTTTATCTACATAAAAAGTATCTATACCTATATATGACTCCACTTTTTTTTCATGCACCAAAGATAATAACTCTTTTTTTACATCTTTATTTGCCACATAATAATCGTCAATAAATATTTTCGTAAAAGCAAATTGAAGTTGATTTTTGTACTTTTTATCAGCCAGAATTATTGCCTTATACCCTTTATTTTCCATTTTTGCAGCAATAGAGTTAAACTTTGCTAATGTCTCAACAATCCCGATAAACTTTCCATCACTGTAAATTGGTACCATAGATTTGAATGTAAAATCAAATTTGCCGACACTTATCGATGATACTACTTTAGGATTATTAATCATCTCCGCTATATCCAATCTTGCTTCTTTTAAGTCGTCTCCTTTTTTATCTGTCCAACTTCTGTAAAAACTTTTCCCGTCGGCAGTTATAATTTGAAACCATAAATTTTTAAGAAACGTCAATTCTCCTAGCTGCTTTGAATATTCATCTAATCTTAGTGAAGAGTTGTTGTTCAGTATAGTCTCTTTTATCTCCGTATTTTGGGCAGTAGAAAATGCAACAATTAAAACAGCCTCAGCTTTCTCTTCTATTAAAACTTTAATCTCTTTTTTCATCTGATTTGAGATTTCAAAATATTTTTCATTCTTTAAATCGTTTACTCTATTTGTAACTGTGATAAAAGCAATAATAACCCAAAGTAAGGTCATTAAAACTGTTGCAACAACTAACTTAGGTGTGAGTTTGCTAAATTTAAACATTAATTAAATCCAATTTTTTCTTTCTTGATAATTTTTTTATCTCATTTTCTCTTTTGCTGGCACTGCTTCTATCTTTTGAATTTTCTTTATACATCAGCTTTACAGGTCTTCTTGCTTTTGTATATCTTGCACCTTTTTCTGATGTGTTATGTTCATTTATTCGTTTATCTACATCTTTCGCAATACCTGTGTATAAAGTACCATCATTACATTTTAGAATATATACAAAATAAGACATGTAGCAAAAACTCCCCTAAGAATTTAAATTATTGTACTCTAATTTTCTCAAAAATACACTTTTCAGCCTTTCATCTCTAAAA
Source organism: Sulfurimonas sp. (assembly GCA_041662325.1). Lineage (GTDB taxonomy): Bacteria > Campylobacterota > Campylobacteria > Campylobacterales > Sulfurimonadaceae > Sulfurimonas. Next base: position 123,338 of record JBAZSU010000002.1, read on the forward strand.
AAAACATATAAATTATTATAAAAAACACTCGGTTCAAATTATTCAATTAAATTTAATGAAAAAGAGTTGCTTATTTATAAGGAAGGAGATTCTTCTAAAATAAGTGAAAGTTCTAAACAAGAAAAAAATTAGGAAAAGAGCAAGAAAAAAAGAGCGTTGAGAAGTCAGCAGATAAACTAAGCCCTGATGAAGAGCGTTTAGTTAAAGAACTTGCATCCAAAGACGCTGAAGTAAAAACACATGAAGCAGCCGATGGAGGAATGACCGGAGCGGCGTCCTACTTCTATCAGCAAGGTCCCGATGGCAAGGATATATGCCATTGGCGGCGAAGTCTCTATCACTATGAAATCTAGTTCAAATCCCGAAGAAACTACCAGAAACGCCAAACAACTCATAGCCTCAGCCATGGCGGTAGGAAGCCCAAGCTCACAAGATTTTAATGAGAGTAGTTCTAAAGAGTTAGCTGGGATTAATATCCCTGCCTAAGCCTCTTTATCTATGATAGAAAAGCCTAAATCACTCATAGCTTTGTCAACCATCTCAGTAGCTTTTTGCATAGTTTGCTGAGAAATTTCTGGAAGCTTTCCACCCCACATTTTCTCTGCATCTTTAAACCCTTGAATCATCCCTTCTCGACCGGCACGCAACATTTTTTCATCGCCACCGGCTCCAGCAATAACAAAATCAGCTATTCTTTCCGAAGTCTGTTTTATTCCAAAGATTCCATCTTCACTTACAAGTTTAGCAGCCTCATCTTTTGAGAGTTCTGCTATGGGCTTACCACTATACCCTATATCTTTCAAAAAACTTTGAAAGTCCTGAGTATCTTTTGCAGACTGATTCTGCGGATTTGTAATACCAATCTGAGCTTGAGTAGAATTGAACGCAAAAGCATTCGCATTTTCCATTACCTGCTTTTTTAAATCTTGAGCCTCCTCTTTCGTCAACTTTTCCGTAAAAACAGTTTTGATAACCGACGAGCTTTGTGCAGAACCAACCGCACCCATATTCGATGATATTTGCATAATTCACACCTTTTCGTCTAAGATTTTACATGCCAACATACTAAAGGCACCTATCACAAAATCGTCTTTAACTCGTTTTTATTTAAATTTAAATAGTTATTTGGTATTCAAGATTTATTTAGGTACAATACTGCTGATGAAAAGATGAGGCTCGAGTTCATCTTTAGTGTGTGATTTTGTATAACTGCTCAATTGTGACCCTAAAGACTCTCCAATTTTTGACTCCACTTCTTAAATGAAGCGTATTTTACACAATAGAGGTATTGCAATGGCAGAATTACTAGACGGAACTGTTAAATGGTTCAACGAAGAAAAAGGTTTTGGATTTATCCAACAAGATAATGGCGGAAAGGATGTATTCGTACACTTTCGTCAAGTTAACAACTCAGGACACGGTCGTGTTTCTTTAGCTGAAGGTCAAAAAGTAACTTTCGAACTTGGTGAAGGTCAAAAAGGCCCTCAAGCAGAGAACGTAACTCCACTTTAGTCCTAAACTATTACAGGCTTCTTGCCTGTAATTTCTACAACTTCAAACTTCCATCTCTCTCAATTTTTTAACAAACTCAAACACTCATTGGCAATCTCTTGCTCTTCATCTGTTTTTATTACCAGAAGTTTTACACTGCTTTTTTCCGTAGATATAATCGTACAGCTTATGTTATTTAAAGATTTATCCAATTCAATTCCACGCAACAAGTTATCTAAAACCATCTCTCTTACATATACAGAGTTCTCACCTATTCCGCCAGTAAACACTATTGCATCTACTCTGCCAAGAAGTGCCATATACCCGCCGATATATTTTTTTATTCTTCGAACCATCACTTTAATGGCAAGTTGTGATTTTTCGTCATTTAGCTCAATTATTGTCCGCACATCATTATTTGCACAAATTCCGATTAAGCCAGATTTTTTATTTAAAAGCTTATCTACTTCATCCACACTCATTCCAAGCTCTCGTTGCATGTGAACAACTATTGCAGGGTCAATATCCCCGCATCTGCTTCCCATAACAAGCCCTTCTAGCGGTGTAAAACCCATAGAAGTATCTATACTTACACCGTTTTCAATCGCACATGCACTTGAGCCGTTCCCAAGGTGAAGTGTAATAATATTTAATTCACTCTCATTTTTTTGCAAGAGTTTTGCTGTTTGCTTTAAAACATAAGAGTGAGAGGTTCCATGAAAGCCATATCTTCTAATTTTATGCTTCTCATACATCTCATAAGGGAGAGCGTAAATATATGCCTCCTCCGGCATGTTGGAGTGAAAAGCCGTATCAAAAACTGCTATTTGCGGAACTAGCGGAGCTTTTTTTATGGCAACTACAATGCCTTCCAAATTTGCAGGATTGTGAAGCGGAGCGAGTGGAATGAGTGCTTCTATTTTTTTAATAACATTTTCATCAATGATAGTAGCACTTTTAAACTCTTCACCGCCGTGAACCACTCTATGCCCGATTGCACTTAGCGATGTAAAATCTGTTAATAACTCATACTTAGACAAAAGTGAGATGATCTCTTCTAAACCGTCATGATGGTTTTTTATAACAGATATTATCTCTAATTTTTTATCCTCATACTCAAAAATTATATCCGAAACAGACTCCCCGATTTTTTCAACCAAAATATGTGCCAAGACCTCTTTTTTTTCCATACAAAAAAGTTGAAATTTTATCGAAGAGCTTCCCGAATTAATCACTGCTATATTCATCTATTTTGCCCTGCTTGTATTGCCGTTATTGCGACTGTATTTACAATATCTTCTACCACGCATCCGCGGCTTAAGTCGTTTATCGGTTTATTTAACCCTTGAAGTATTGGTCCTATTGCTACCGCGTCGCTTGAACGCTGCACCGCTTTATAGGTGTTATTTCCCGTATTGAGGTCTGGAAATATAAAGACTGTAGCATTTCCCGCAACTTCTGAGTTTGGGAGTTTTGCCAAAGCCACCTCTTTGTCTATGGCGGCATCATACTGAATCGGACCTTCTATAAGCATTTCCGGATTTTTTGATTTTACTCTATTTGTAGCTTCTCGCACCTTTTCTACATCCGCCCCGCTTCCGCTCTCCCCAGTTGAGTAGGAGAGCATCGCAACGCGCGGTTCAATTCCAAATGCCAAAGCAGTTTTAGCCGATGAGAGTGCAATTTGCGCCAGTTCTTCGGCGTTGGGGTCTTGGTTCACCGCACAATCTCCATACACCAAAACTTTTGTACTCAAACACATAAAAAAGACACTCGAAACAATAGAGATGCCCGGAGTTGTTTTTATGATTTGAAGTGCCGGTCTTATAGTGTCCGCAGTGGAGTGCGTTGCACCGCTCACCATGCCATCGGCATATCCCAAATGTACCATCATGGTTGAGAAATAGTTTGCATGTTGCATTGCATCTTCGGCTGCCTGCAAAGTCAAACCCTTAGCCTTTCTCATATCAAAAAATGCATCGACAAACTCTTTCATGTAGTCAGAATTTTGATGATCTATTATAGTTGCATGTCCGAGGTCAAGCCCCAATCGCATGTAGTTGTCTCTTATCTCTTTTTCTCTTCCTATGAGAATAATATCCGCCACTTCACGGCGCAGAATAATTTCCGCAGCTCTTAAAATCCTCTCATCGCTGCTCTCGGTCAAAATAATTCTTTTTTTGTTAAGTCTCGCTCTCTCAAAAAGTTTATATTCAAACATCATAGGAGTTAAAACTGTACTCTCCGCGGTTGCAATTTTTGCCTCAACTGCTTTAACGTCAACGGTTGAGTTAAAAAGTCCAAGAGCGAGTGCGATTTTTCTCTGACTTGTGACTCTCAACTTTGGTTTTATATTTGAGATATTTTTTGCCGTCTCATAGGTGTCCGTTTCTACCGATAAAATAGGTATGCTGATATTATCCAGCCCATGAATTAACTTCTGTATATTTGGATGTGCCCGCATGTTAAAAGGAAAAATAATTCCCGTAATATTTGGATAATTATTAGAATATAAAGCTCCAAGAAGTCCCAGTATTATCTCCGAACGGTCAGCTGCTACTATAACCAAATCATCCTCTTGCACATGGTCTAAAAAGTTATCCAAAGTAAGAGCTGCAACTTTTACACCTCGAATAACCCTTGTAACATCTTCAGCCCTTAAGACGATAGCCTTTGCCTCAAGTCCATTAATAACATCGCCTATTGTCGGCATATCTAGCTCTGGAACCTCTTTTAAAAGATAGGTACTAAACGCATACTTTTTTAACTCATGTTGCAGAGAACTGTACTTTTCACTATCAAGTCTATTTACAAAGGTTGCAAAATGCGTGCAGCCCTCACTTGTAAAATTTTCATTTTCTATAAGAATATTTTCGTACGCCTCTTTGGCAGTTAGATTTTGAGCATTAATGATATTTATGTAGGGAGAAGCAAAATTTTGAGCAATTTTTATGTTTAAATCGTAGTTGATTGTAGAAGTCAAAAAGGATTTATGAATTCCCTCACAAAGAACAAAATCATATTCACTTTCAAGCTTTTTGAATTTTATAATCAGCTCGTTTATCAGCTCGTTAATTTCATTTTGAGCTATCATACTCTCAACATACTCAACATCAAAGCCATACGCTTCTTCATATTTCATATCGAGTTTATACCGCTCTAACATAAATGATATGTCACCGTCTTTAATATTACGAGAGCCGATTATGGGGCGAAAAAAAGCAACCCTGTGAAGATTTCTTTTTAAAATTTCCATCATTCCCATGGAGACAAAAAGAGTTCCAGCACTCTTCTCTTGGGCGGAAACAAACAGTGATTTAATTTTCACATGCACTCCTGATATATTAATTGTTCTAAATTATAGAACTATTTTATTAAAGAAAAGTCTATTGTGTCTGATTGGTTACTTGAGAGATTTTAAAAAAACATAACTCACTTTTTTAAACTTATGTTCTTCATAAAATCTGTGGGCATCTTCTCTGGCAAAGCCCGATGAGAGAACTATATTGCTACACATGTTTGTTTTCGCATAATCGCTTAGGTATTCCAGCATCATCGTTCCATATTTTTTACCTCTATATTTCTCATCTGTAACTAAATCAAAAATGTAGAGGTGTCTTTTGTGGTAAAGGTTGGTTTGCACACTCACTCCGGCATATGTGATAAGCTTTTCACGCTCCATCACTCCGAACATTTTATACTCCATATACCGCATGTCGTATATTAAATCTTCAAACTCTTTATATGAGAGCTCAACCCGAAGCTGTGACACTACTTCATAAGCACTCAACAGCTCTTTTAAAGTTAACTCTCTTATTTGCATCACTTACCTTGACATGTACAGAGGAACACTTTTACTTGATAAAAACAATTCCTATGTCTTAAAAATTTAGAATATTATACTAAAGCTCCCGCAAAACGTATAGAAACTTCATATTAAAATGCATACCAAGATATTCTCTTAGTTACTGTGTCATTATAATCTGTATCCGCCCGGATGTCACCTTTATTGTAAACACCATCATCATACTTTGTATCAATTGCCTGTGCAGCATCTGCCGGTATATTAGCTGTAGATATATAGTTTTTATTTTCAGCAGATGCATTAAGATCATAACTTCCGCCATATGGATTTTTCTTTGCAACAGCCGCAGTAGTTTCACCTGGATTTCCACTGATAAATCCCGCTCCAATCATCTCCTGCCATGCACAAAGAGCCTCCGCAGCCGTATCAAAGAGACCATTAGCATCTCCTCCAACACAACCGGTAGCACCTAAATCACCTACTCTACTTGTCGGGTCATCGCCAGGCAGATAACCAAACTTGTCCTGATAGCTGTAAACCGCCGCCATTGTTCCATCTATATCTGTTTTTACACGCTTCTGCTTAGCATTTTCTATCATCGACTTTCCTTTAAGAACGCCTCCAACCAACAGACCAATAATCACCAACACAATCGATAACTCAATTAGAGTAAAACCTTTTCTTCTCATTCTGTTCTCCTACTATAAATTTAAGTCTAATAAGTATATCGGAATTAAATTAAAAGAATTCTGTCACTTAATATTTGATACGAGGTCATAGATAGGTCCCATTAATCCGAGCATAATGAGCGCCATAAAGCCACCGACTATTATTAAAACAACAGGTTCAATTATCTTGCCAATATTTTCTGCAAAGTAATCTACCTTTTCATAATAGTGCTCAGAGATAAGCTCCAGTTGTGACTCTAATGTACCGGACGATTCACCAACGCTCATCATTCGCGTCATAAAAGGAGCAAATAATTTTGTGTTAACAAAAGCGGATGATAACTGACTTCCTTTTGTAACATCATCTGAAACACTTTGGAGGGCATCTTTATAGAGTTCATTGCTGACATTATTCCTTAACGTGTCTAAAGCACTAGAGAGCGGTATTCCAGATACAAGGGCTAAGCGGAGATACTCCGAAATAAAGGCCATGTTGAAACTTGAAATTATCTGCTCAATTACAGGGATTTTCAACATATATTTGTCTGTAAACCAACGAACACTCTGATAGTGCCTAAATGCCAATTTAAAGAGTATTACAAATATAACAAGAGTCAGAACTATATATACGGTATAGCTGGAGAGAAACTGAGATACATTTATCATAACAACAGTAAGAGTCGGAAGTTTTATATCCATCTCTTTAAATAGTTCTGTCATTTGCGGCAGAACATAAATCATCCATACCAGCATCGCTCCCATTACGGCAGAAAAGGCAAACAGAGGGTAAATTAGCGCTGTTTTCACCTTTTTTTTCAGTGTCATAATACGGCGCAAAAAATTTGCCCCTCTTTTGAGCGTCACCTCTAGCTGTCCGCTCTCTTCGCCTATTCTTACAAGATTTAAAGTGATATCGCCTATGACATTATTATAAACATTAAGTGCACCGGAGAGAGACTTTCCTCTATGTATATCTGTAGCGATATGAAACAGCATATTTTTAAACTCTTTATTATCGCTGTCATTCGCCAAATCGACAATACCTAGATGCAGAGGTAATCCGGATTTGAAGATAAGATGCAAATCTTCAATCATCTCAATAATCTCATCCTGAGAAATTTTACCCACTCTAAGCATAAGTATCGGAGAGAAGAATGTTGGCACTTGAACAATTCTAAGAGGAGTTATGTTTTCTTGTTCCAGCTCTTGCAATAAATCATTATAACTTTGTGCATTAACTAAATCCATACTTTTTATACCTTGGCTGCTCAGGGTACCGACTATGAAATACATCAGTTGATTACTCTATGAATCTCTTGCATGGATGTAACTCCTAAAAGTGCCTTTATGTAGCCATCTTCTTTAATGCTGTTCATACCCTTTTCACGCGCAACTTTTAAAATATCCATATTATTTGCTTCCGCGGTAATCATGGACTCTATTTCTGCATCAATTTCCAAAATCTCTACAATTGCTTCCCTGCCCCTATAGCCACTGTTTCTGCACTGCTCACATCCAGCCGCTTCAAATAGAGTGTAGTTCGGATATAAATCTAAAATTCTCTGAGGAACACCCTCAAGGAGTAGCTGCTCTACACTTTTATGCACTCCCACTTTACAATTTTGGCACAATTTTCTAATCAGTCTTTGTGCAATAACAGCCAATAATCCAGAGCCGATAAGATAGGAAGGAACCTTGAGGTCACCGAGTCTTGTAATCGTGCCCACAGCATCATTTGTATGGAGAGTAGATAGGACTAAGTGTCCTGTAATCGAAGCACGAACTGCAAGTTCTGCAGTTTCTGCATCTCTTATTTCACCTATCAATATAACATCCGGATCTTGACGCAAAAAAGCGCGAATTGCCTTATTAAATCCATAACCTGCTTTTTCATTAAGCTGCGTCTGTCTTATAAATGAGAACTGATATTCAATAGGGTCTTCTATAGTCAGAACATTTTTTTTGAGTGAGTCAATTTTGCGAAGAGCGGAGTAGAGAGTGGTGGTTTTACCGCTTCCAGTCGGTCCGACAATAAGAATAATCCCGTACGATTTAGCAAAATATCTCTCTATCTTTGCACTATTCTCTTCACTTAGTCCCAAATGCTTAAGGCTAAAAAGTGATGCATTTTTTCGCAAAAGTCTCATAACTATATTTTCTCCATGGCTGGTTAAAAGCGATGAGACCCTAAGGTCAATCGTCTCATTTAAAAAACCGTAACTAAAAGATCCATCCTGAGGTATTCTCTGTTCTGATATATCAAGATTACTGATAATCTTTATACGAGATACAATCTGTGGATGCAGTTTGAGCGGCAATGAGTAAAAGTGCTCTAAAACTCCGTCAATTCTGTAAAATATATCGATTACAGAATGACCTGGTGTAATATGAACATCTGTCGCTCGGTCTTTTATAGCGTTGTTAAGTATCAAATCTATTAGATGAGGAGTGTCTATCTCTATATCGCTGAGTGCTTCTTTTACAATTTCTTTGATTTCCAGCTCAATCGGATTTTTGAGTTGATAGTAAGAAATCTCACTCTGTCTGGCTATGGAGTGCTTATCGCCTACAACAAACTTTATCTTTTTTTTTGAAATTTTTCGCAGATAATCAAGCGTTAGAAGATCATTTACATCTTGTGTTGCCACTACAAGATACTCCTCATTCACACTGATTGGAAGAATATTTCTCGTTATTGCTATATTTTGAGGAATAAGTTTCAACGCCTCTGCAGACGGCACCACATGCTCTAGGTCAATATACTCTAAATTGTTTTGCATCGCTATTGCTTCGGCTATCTCGGCTGAAGTTACAAAATCTAACTCCTGAAGTGTCTCTCCAAAAAATCTTGGGTTTGCCTGCTGTACATCCAGAGCTACTTTGACCTGCTCACCGCTTATAAAACCCAACTCTTCAAGAAGTTGTCCTATCTGTTTCATCTGTGCCATCTTATTATTTACATGTATTATTATTTTTACAATTGCCGCTTTGACATTGGCTATCAGCGGTACATGGAGCACCCGGCGGAAGAAGCGTGCCACCGCCGCCACCGTCACCTACAAGACTGAAATCAACTGTGATAGAGAAGCTCTTGACATTCTCCCTTGCGGCAGAGTCTCTTACATACACCTTCAATCCAAAGGTTCCACCCTCCGTAGAAGTGCCGTAGAGATAGGGTGAAGTGCATCTGTTGTAGGTTGCCGTTGCACAGTCGGCAGAGGAGATTAACGCTCCGTTACAGATGTTTGCATTGAGCCATGCGGGAGCATTTTCTAAGCACCACTCATAATCTTTGGCACTGTCCGCATCTCCTCCGTCGGTAAAGGGAAAGCCGCCGTCTGCATAGATAGTTGCTCCAGTATAATTCGTACCGTTTATGTCCCGCGGCAGGGCATAATCGGTGATAATTTTCAAGCTGTTTTGAGAGCACTGCACTAAATTTTGTAGCTCTGAGAGTGTCACCCAACTCACAATATCGTCATACGGCTCTGCTATGTTTATAGGGGTCGCGTTATCATCCACTTTTGCCGAAGGCGAATAAATATTGACTCTATATGGAGAGATGGATGTGTTGAGTGCAGTTTGCATATTAGCGTTGACAGAGGCATGCGCCAAAACAAATGCAATATTCGGTATTATCCGTGGAGGAGAGATGCTGTTATCCACTAGAGTTAAATTGGTGGTGTCATAGGCGCATATATCATGGTCTATATTGGACAAATTTGCATCGACTGCATAAAAAATCGGAACCTGACTGCCTGTCACTATGCTGATGTTTGCGTCAAACTCTGCGTTAGAGGGTAGATTGGGCCACATCAAAGCGTATCCGATAACAGCGTTTTTTATTGTTTCTATCTGCTCTTTGGCTTCGGCGATTTTGTTTCTCTCCCGCATAGACCTGATACTTTGAAACGAACCGCCTATTATTAATCCGATAATACTCAGCACAATTGCCAACTCTATGAGAGTAAACGCTCTTCTTTGCATCCTATTCTCCCAACTGCAATACTCGTTTTTGCACAGCTTGATATAGAGGGTGACTCCTGCCCGCTTTTTGCAGAATACTCTTATAAAGAGAGAGTGCTTTTCTACCCTCCTGCTGCATGTCTAAAGCACGGGCATAAGCAAATATATTGTAAGAATCGGATTGATTCTTCTCATATGCCATTTTATAAAAAGAGAGAGATTTTGCTCCATCTTCCCTCTTTTCAAAATAGTAGCCGCAGAGAAGCATCAGATGCCCGCTTTTATCTAGCTCTATATAAGGCAGGAGGTCACCGTAAAAGCTCTCTTTGTTACTCTCTACTGCCCCATAGGCGTAGGCATAGATAAGGTTTCCGTTGTATTTCTCCTTCTCTACAATCACTTTTGCTTCCGGCCAAGCACCCTGTTTTCCATAGAGGTAGCAAAGATTGTTTTTGATTTTTTGATTTGCGTCTCCTGAGGCTAAAAGCATCTCAAAATAGATAATTGCACTAGATATATCACCATCTTCATAGGCTTTTTGAGCCTTAGTCACCATCTCTGAATTTGAAAAAGTTGATACTTTTTCTGGAACAGAAGTGTAATCTATTGACATTGTTTTTTCATTTGATTTAGGGGAGGAATCTGTAAGTGCCACTTTTTCATTTGATATTGGAGGATAATCTGTTGCTAATACCTTTTCTGAAAGAGGAGTATAATCTATAGGTGCCGCTTTTTCAGCGGAAGTATCTATTAGTCCTTCTCTCATCCGCATTAGTGTTGATTTTATTATATAGGCATCTTTAAAGCCCGCCTCATGAAATTTTGCTACATATGGTTTCATTTCAGCATAGGAAGACGCTTTGGAATAGCGTGCTTCAATTGAATTATTCATCTTGTAGAGATGCGTCTCTTCCAATAGATTGGCCGGTATTTTTTTAAGCAATTTATTAGCCTCATCTACACTGTTTGCTAAAAATAGCTCTACCGTATAGATATCAGTACTATTCTCCTCTTTTTCCATCTCTGCCCCATATATGTCCGAAACAACTAAGAGCAAAGAAAAAGAGAGTATCGCAAACTGTTTTATCACTCTGCCACCTTAATTCTAATCAAGATAACCAACTCTCTTTTTTCGTCTGTTTTGACTGTACGGGTAAAGAGTGAACCAAGCCATGGGATTTCCCCAAGTAACGGGACTTTCTCCTCTTTCTTTGAGACAGCATTGTTAATTAATCCGCCTATTAAAACTAATTCGTTATTCTTAGTATAGATTATAGTTCCAGCCTCTTTTACATTTAAAACCGGCGCTGATGCAACCGTTTTTCCATTCTCATCAGTATATTCAACAACATCTTCAATACTTGATGTGATAGGAATAATATTTAACATGACAGTTGCATCATCCAAAACAGTGGGAGTTACCCCCAAGGTTAAGCCGTTTAAAACATCTCTGCGGGTATAGGTTACTTCGCTGGTGCTTGCCGAACCGCCTGTTCCCTGAGTTATCTGTACCTCTTTTTCCCAAAAAGGAAGCAGTTTACCGGATGAAATAATTGCCGACTGCCCGCTTAAAACGCTGATACTAGGATTTGAAAGAGTATCCACATCTCCGTATGCATCAAGCGCACTTATGACAGAAGAAAAATTCTTTGCGCTGTATGTCATGGTTCCGGAAACAGCACTGCTTAAACCCAATGGCTGTTGCAGCTGCAGTTTGTCCCCGCTGCTTAGCACGCTATTTGCAACCGCATCCCAACTAACTCCAAGTGAATGGTTGTCATTTAAAACAACCTCTAAAATTTTTGCTTCTATAAGAACCTGTTGATTACACTGTTTTTTTACCTTATTTATCATAGTTTCGACCGCATTCACATTTACTTTTTTATCATAAACACTCAGTGTACCACTAAACCTGTTGAGTGTATATTGCCCATCAGAACTAATAAGAGATGCTATATTCTTTTCAAGCTGTTCATAAAAACTATTTATTTCTTTAGGGTTATCAAACTTTAGTTTAAAATCGCCTTTTATCCCCTGTGCACCGCTCTTTCCACCATTTGCTGAATTGAGCGTGTCACCGCCGAGTTCTGTTGTAAAGGACGTGTTTGAATGCACATAAGGGATAAGAAAGGTTTTTCTTTCAAACTGTTTTACATGCAGTATATTCCCGTTTAAATTATAATAACACCCTGATAAATTCATAATGACATCCAGTGCTTCTCTCAGCCCAGCTTCATTGACCGACATTGTAATCGTGATATCTTTATCAATATCTTGGTCTATTATAAGATTCAATCCAGAGAGTTCTGCAATTGAGTACATCACTTTAGAAAAGGGTGCATCTTCTGCAGAAAAAGTAATTTTTTTATCATCAAAAACAGAAACATTCTGATAAACAGGAGGAAGCACCATCTCAGGAGCAGAACCGTTTACAGATGATTTTTTAAATGCGTCTATCTCTGTTTTTGCACTTTTTATATTAGATGCTTTTTTTGAATCTACACCGAGAGAATCATTGTGATTCGAACAGCCTGTAAATATTGCCAATACCAATATTATCGAAATAAAGTTAGCCACTTCAACCCCTTTTGATACTCTATTAGAACACCGTCATTATTAATTTTAATTACTTTAGCACCATCTATTATTGTACCCTCATGCACTATTTTTCCATTGATTAGAGCGATTTTTGCCTTGGGATAAACTATCTCTAGCTTATGGACAAAGCTTTCTTTTACTACTTCGTCCTCTTGTACTATCTCTTTTGGTGAACTTAACTGTGTTGTATTTTCTTTATTGTACAACATATTTTTAGCAATCCACTCCACATTTGATTTTCGAAGTTCTAATTTGTTTTGTATCTCTTGATATTTTTTTGATTTTTCTTCAATTTTCAGATATATATCTGCTTTAGAGTTTAAAGTTCTGTTTGAATAATCTTCATAGGGCGAAAAAAGATAGCTTATATTTTGAACTACTTCACTACTAAAAATATAAATAATAGCAGAAACAACAAAAGGGAGAAGAAGCACCATAAAGTGTCTGCTACTTAGATACATTGTAATCTCCATTATAGAGTTGAATTAATTGTATCTCACCTGTTATAGCCGTTTTGTCTATTTTCAGTTCACAAAAGTGTAAAAAACCATCATCGTACTCCAAGCCGATTAATCCAAACATATCTTGTAAATTGGCTCTATGTACACTATATAGCATGTTCATATTTTTTGAACTCTCATCTTCATAGATAAATTTTTTTATAAGCAGATGATATTTTTCTACATGTTCGTCATAAAATTTTATTAAGTTATCATCCGCTTTATCTGAGTCTTTTTCTATCATTTTATAATACATCGACTTATTAACACTCTCTAGCCACAGATTTATCTGACTGATTTTTGTCAGTTTTTCTATATCTTCCAACCGCTTTTTATTAATCTTGTCTATCTTCAGATGTTCCTGCTCAAACCATGAGATTGAAATAATGAGCAGTATAGAGAGTGCAAAATTTATCGAAATTATTATAATTTTAATCATTTTCTTCTCTTTCTTGTTTGTGCGGAAGAGTCTGCTCTATTTTTTTGCAAGCCTATAACAGTACTAAAAATCATTTTTGTATAATCACTCTTGCTTGAATAAGTAAGCCCCAGAGCAGTATCAATATTGTTAAATTCATTCATAAAAAATTTTTCAAATTGATAAAGCGCTGAAAGAGAATCAAAAGATTTCATAAATCTGACCTCCAATTCTTGACCATTCTCTTTGTCCTTCCAGTTGAACACTTCTGGCTTTTGCAACTCTATAAGCGGTTTCAGCGCCGAAATAATATCTGATGGATGTCTTTGCAGATATTTCTCAGTTATATCAAGATTTTTCAAGCTTGTACTCAGTTCGCTAAGTGAGTATGTGTTTACATCCAGCGTCATGGAAGCAAGACGGCTTTTGATTGTTTCATATTTTTTGAGTGAATCAAAGTAGATAGAAAAACCATTATAGGCTAAAAAAGAGGTGACAATAAGAGCAAGGACAGATGCCGCCAAAAGAAGATGCTGCACAACATCGAACTGACGAAGAGCTAAAAGTAAATCCGGCAAAAATTGCATGTTCCTCGGTACAAATAGATTACCTATGGGTATTATGTACTCTTGAGGCTGTGCATTTTTCAGACCTAACAAAAATGTATTTGGATAAAGTACCGTTACTGGAAGTTCTGTTGTCATGTATATATTTTTAGCAATCACTTCATCTGTAGACAAGGAGCCGCTCAGGGCAATCGCTGAAAATTTTATATCACGGAATTGCTGTTGCACATAGAAGATTGTTTGACTTATCTCTTCTGCCATGTCAATTTTACGAATCTCTAAATCATCTGCTGAAACACTATTTATACGGGTAAAGATAAGTACTTTTTTATGAACTGCCAATACAGTAACTTTTCTTCCTTGTGCGAGTATAGAGAAGTAGCTCTCTTCATTTATACACTCTTTAGAAAGACAAAACAAGGAAAATTTACTTAAAGTAGAGCTTTTAATCTTGCCTAAACCATTAACTATATTTAATGTGTTGAAATAATTTTTTTCTATAACTCCATCAATATGATAAGTCGTTTTTTTTTCTTGTAAATTCTGAAATAATTTATAATAGTTTGAAACTATGCGGTTATCAGATATAGATTTGCTTACTTTTTGTAAGATAGATTTTTTAATAATTTCATCATTTTTTATGTCCGAAGCAATATCTACATTCTCATCTACAACTTCATCTATTTCAATACCAAGGTAGAGATTATCTTTATTTTCTAAAAACTCACTTAGCTGAGTTGCATCAACCACTCGGCTGCTGATAATATCAAACAGTTTACGATTTCTTTTTACACAAAGCACAGAGATACTGCTATCTTGAACATATAAAGAATACAACTCTCCCATCACACTTACCTTATCCATAAATCTATTTTACATTTTATCACATTTTATCGTAGAGTAAATAACTAAAACTATTATTTTGTTATCATTACAAAAAATAAAAATGAGATAATGTATGAATGAAGTCAAAACAATATATTTAAAAGATTATAAAGCACCGCTGTTTAGCATCTTGAGATGCAACTTAACATTTGAACTCTTTGAAGATAAGACAATTGTTACAAATAGCATGAAGATAAAAAAAGTGGATAGGAGTGCCAAAGATATAGTTTTAGACAGTATTGATTTGGAACTTTTGGAGTTGTGGCTCAATGATTTGCAAATTAAAGAACCTCGCTATAAGGTTGAAAAAGAGAGTCTGATAATTTTCAATGTTCCGGATGAATTTACGCTGAAAATAAAAAATAAAATATTCCCGCATGCCAACACCGAACTCGAAGGTCTGTACAAATCAGGAACCATTTTTTGTACGCAAAATGAGCCTGAGGGATTTAGAAAAATCACACCTTATTTGGACCGTCCTGATGTTATGTCTGTTTTTATTACAACGGTTATTGCGGACAAAAAAAGCTACCCGATTCTTCTTAGTAACGGAAACAAGAGGGAGACAAAAGATTTAGAGAATGCAAGACACAGTGTAACGTGGCACGACCCGCATCCAAAACCATCCTATCTTTTTGCACTTGTAGCGGGAGATTTGGGAGTTGTAACTGATAGTTTTATGACCATGAACAAACAGCAAGTGGAGCTCAATATCTACTGCGATTTGGGAAATGAATCGAAATGCGCACATGCCATGAAGTCGCTCAAAGAGTCTATGCTTTGGGATGAAGAGAAATACGGGCGAGAGTATGATTTAGAGATTTACAATATCGTGGCAGTGGATAGTTTCAACATGGGTGCCATGGAGAACAAGGGTCTCAATATCTTCAACTCCGCTTATGTTTTGGCAGATGAAGATACTGCAACGGATGCAAACTTTATGGGGATTCAGAGCGTTATCGCTCATGAGTATTTTCACAACTGGACGGGAAACCGCATCACTTGCCGCGACTGGTTTCAGCTCACACTCAAAGAAGGCCTGACAGTTTTTCGTGATCAGTGCTTCTCTGCTGACTTGAACTCCAAAGAGGTGCAAAGAATTGAAAGTGTGATTGCACTTCGAGACAGACAGTTTGTGGAGGATGCTTCGCCGACTGCACACCCGATTCAGCCCGACTCCTACATGGCGATAAATAATTTCTACACGGCTACCGTGTATGAGAAAGGTGCCGAAGTGATTCGCATGATTCACACTCTTTTGGGTGAAGAGAACTACCGTAAAGCGACGGATTTATACTTTGAGACTTTTGATGGTCAAGCGGTGCGAACGGATGACTTTTTGTGGGCAATGAGCAGTGCGAGCGGAGTGGATTTGAGTGCGTTCAAGATTTGGTACCATCAATCAGGAACACCAAAATTAGTAGTAAAAGAGAGTTATGAGAATGGTGTTTATAAATTAACTTTAACTCAAAAGGTTCCACATGCCGTGGATGCAACTGCTCAGAAACCATACTTCTATCCACTAAAGATGGCACTTTTAAATGAAAGCGGAGAAGAGCTTCTAAATCAGATTTTAATAATAAAAAATGAGGTGCAAGAGTTTTTATTCGACGGGTTAAAATCAAAACCTGTCCTCTCTCTCAACCGCGATTTTTCCGCTCCTGTTATAGTTGAGCAGGAAAAAACAGACTATCCGTTTTTGATGAAATATGACAAAAACAGCTTTGTACGCTATGAGTCGGCTCAATCTTTTGGGGTAAAAACGCTTGAAGCGATGATAGAGGGAGAAGAGATAGATGAAGAGTTTGTTAGTGCTTACGGCTCTATTTTAGAGCTGGACAGTGACCTCTCGTACAAAGCACTTTTACTTGAGCTCCCCTCTGTATCAACTTTAATGCAGAGACAAAAAGAGATTGATTTTGAACCTATCTATAAAGCAAAAGAGAAACTTTCAAAACATTTGGCAACTACCTACAAAGAGAAGTTATTGGAACTTTACAGTGCATTCCATATGCCGAAGAACAGCGATATAGATGCCCTTAATATCGGTAAAAGAGCGATTAAAAACCGAGCATTAAGAGTGCTTTCATCGCTGGAGAGTGAGGAAATAATCAATATAGCGAAAAAGCAGTATGAGGAGTCTCTTACAATGACTGACAAAGTTGTAGCTCTTGATATTTTAGAAAACAGTTCAGCGCAAGACGCCACAGTTGCACAAGCAGACTTTTATGCAAAATATAAAAATGAAACTTTAGTAATGAATAAATACTTCTCAATTTTAGCAGCTTCGCATAGGAATGGAACACTTGGCAGAGTTATGGCTTTGCAAAATGATGAAGTTTATAATGAGAAAGTGCCAAACCTCGTTCGTTCTCTCATAGGTGTTTTTGCTCGAAACTATAAACACTTCCATGCAAAAGATGGATATGGCTATTCGTTTTTGGCAGATAAGATAATTGAGATAGATAAAATCAATCCGCAAATGGCTTCGGGGCTCTGTTCAGGGTTTAAAATATATGAGAGATTGAATAAAATCAACAAAAATCTTATGAAAAAAGAGATGGAGCGTATCATTTCTACACACTCTCTCTCAAAAAATTCTTATGAAATTATGAGTAAAATCTTAAAAATTTAATTAATATAATTTTTTAAACTTCTTGAAGTCCCATAGAATAGGAGGGCTTACTCAATTGCATAATTTTAAAATATAATTATTATTTATAAATTGAAAATATAGCAATAGATGCATTTTGGGATAGTTACGATACAATTTCCAAGAACTTTTTACAAAAGAGGAATTATATATGGCAAGATTAGTTGTTTTAGGGGGCGGTGTCTCAGGACACACAGCTGCGACCTTCGCGGCAGAGTGGTTAGGTTCAGCTCATGAAGTTGTTGTTGTTACTCCAAATGCAAAGTGGAATTGGATTCCATCAAATATTTGGGTTGGCGTTGGTCAGATGACTAAAGAAGAAGTTACTTTTGATTTAGCTCCTGTATATGCAAAAGCTGGCATTATTTATCATCAAGCAAAAGCACTTGGTATTCACCCAGAGGGGAATGAGACAAGTGATAAGCCTTATGTAGTTGTTGAGTCAACTGAAGCGGGCAAAGCTGGTCAAATTGAAAACATAGAGTATGATTATCTTATTAACGCAACAGGTCCAAAGCTTAACTTTGCTGCAACTCCTGGTTTAGGTGATGCGAATGGCTTAGGCGAATTTACTGTTTCAGTTTGTACAGCAGACCATGCAGTACATGCAAATGAAGAGCTTCATAAATGCATAGAAAAAATGAAAAAAGGTGAGCGTCAAAAATTCTTAATCGGTACTGGGCATGGTATGTGTACTTGTCAAGGTGCTGCATTTGAATACATTTTCAACATTGAGCATGAATTAAACAAAGCTGGTGTTCGTGATATGGCAGACATCAAGTGGATTTCAAATGAATCATTTTTAGGTGATTTCGGTGTTGGCGGACTTCACATGAAAGCTATGGGGTTTGCAGTAAGTTCAAAAATCTTTGCCGAGTCTCTCTTTGCTGAGCGTAATGTGGATTGGATTATTGGCGCACATGTTAATAAAGTTGAAAAAGGTAAAGTTCATTATGAACTTCTTGATGGAACATATGGCGAAGAGGAGTTTGACTTTTCTATGTTAATTCCTCCATTCGCTGGTGTTGGATTAAAAGCTATCAACAAAGCTGGTGAAGATATTACAGCGACTATTTTTGCTCCAAACGGATTTATGAAAGTTGATGCTAACTATGCTGCAGGTGCTTATGAAAACTGGAAAGCTAGTGACTGGCCTTCAACTTACCAAAACCCAACTTATGGAAATATGTTTGCATGTGGAATCGCTTTTGCACCGCCGCATCCAATTTCTAAGCCGATGAGTTCACCAAATGGAACTCCAATTAACCCAACTCCTCCAAGAACTGGTATGCCTTCAGGTATTATGGGTAAAGCTGTTGCACACAGTGTTTGTGACAGAATCTTAAAAGGTCCAGATGCTCCATTACATGAAGCTTCAATGGCTCATATGGGTGCTGCTTGTGTTGCTTCTGCCGGTAAAGGTCTTTTCACTGGAACTGCCGCTGCAATGACAATTTATCCTGTTGTTCCAGACTTTGAAAAATATCCAGGTACTGGTCGTGATACAGAGTATACTTTTGGTGAAATTGGTCTTGCTGGTCACTGGATTAAACATATTTTACATCACTTGTTTATTTGGAAAGCAAAACTTAAGCCAGGCTGGACACTTATCCCAGAATAATAATCTGGTTTTGTTGTCTATGTAATTAAATTAAAGAAAAAAGGAAATATTATGTCAAAATATGGCGAAAAAAACATCAAAGCGTATGGTAACAACTTTACAACTATGACACCTGGTCCAGTTGCAAAATTTTTGAGAACATGTGTTATTTTCCAAGCGATAAGATTTATTTTTATTAATATAAAAATGCTTGTAGTGGTAAGTAAAAGCCACTAAAACTGCAAGTGCCTTAGACTATTCTAAGGCACTTTCCCCAATAAAACTATCATCCTATTTTTTAACAAGGTAATAATCTATGGTACAAGAGATAATCACATACCCCATAGCACCAAGTGCGCAGTATGGGACAGATGTCAGAGTCTTTAATGAAGAGATATTTTCATTGCTTGATGACTTAAAAGATACCATAAATGAAAATAACCTTGAAGCATTAGCAGCATTTCAAATTGGAAGCTATTACAATATTGTTGTGATTAAAGAAGAGGATGGCAGTTTTTTAGAGTTAATAAATCCTAGACTGATCAGTACAAAAGATAAAATTACTACGATAGAGACGACTTCTTATTTTCCAAATCTAAGTGCTGAGATTACAAGGCATGATACAATTAGCATTGTTTATCAAGATAGAAATGCAATGAATCATTCTTTAAAAGTAAGTGGAGAGAGAAGTGTTCTTCTTCAAAGAAAATTAGACTATAACTTTGGAGCAACTTTTTTAAGTAAATTGTCTAAAAAAGAGAAGGCAAAATTTGAAAAAAAACTGAAGTTTGGCTCAGATTTAGCAACATCTGAGAGTTGCCCAACAACTTTTAAAAGAGATTATTTGGTAAAACTATCAAATATTCTACTTGTTTCTATGGTATTGCTTATAGTGGTATCTTTCTTTATCAACGACCAAGAGATACATTCCGGTATGTGGAAAACTCAGCTATTTATCTCTAGCACTGCTTTACTGACTAATATTGCATACTTTTTTTACGCTCATTATGAGGCTAAGCAATACACTTCATGTGTGAGTTGTCAGAGCGGAAATATTATCGGCACTACACTTGTTGCATTTGTTAAAATAACAGTGCTTACGGTTGCTTCCTACTTTATAATATAGATAGGACTCTTTATTAAAATGAATAATAAGATTACATCTCTTATCAGTGCGCAGTCAGCTTTTATATCAGCAAAAGAAACAATTCTTTGGGACTGGATTGCGTACGATTCCCCAAAACAAATCTTACTCCAACATGAAATTGAGCCAGAAGAATTTATCACTAAATATGCTGAGGGAGTTTTTGATTATTTTATGAGTTTAATTGCAGGTAAAGTCGAGGTTGGCGGCTGCCCTGTAATGGAACATCTATTAACATATTTAAAAGACAAAGATATTAGTGCAGATGAGTTATTTGAGATATGTAGTCACTTTCGTCGTGCAATGATTAACTTCTCCTATGATGCAGGTTTAAACAGCAGAAATATTTCTGATGAAATTTCATATGTTTTTGATAAAAATTTTAGAGGAATTTTAAAATTTTATACTGATACTATTTTCCAAAAACTCATCGATGCAAAACTGGAGGCGTTAAACGCTTCTCAGGCAAAAGAGTACTTTTTATCAAATATGTCGCATGAGATCAGAACTCCACTTAACGCAATTTTGGGCTTTGTAAATCTCTTGATAGATGATGACATCTCAAAAAAACATAGAAAATATTTGGATATTATTCAGAACAGCGGTGAAAATCTTCTAACCATTATTAACGATATTTTAGATTTTTCCAAACTTCGCAGCGGTGAGTTTACAATTGAGCCCAAAATATTCTCTCTTCATGATGAAATAAGCCACACAATGGAACTTTTTATTGCGAGTGCTACAAGTAAGGATATAACAATTGCTTCATATATTGACCCGGAAATTCCAAAAGAGTTGTATGGGGATTCGCTAAGAATAAAACAGATTTTATCAAATTTTTTAAGCAATGCCATAAAGTTTACAAAGAGCGGAGGAGTTATATCCGTAGAGGCTAGTTGTGAAAATAAACTTCTAAAAATAAGCGTTGAAGATAATGGTATAGGAATAGAAAAGCAGGATATTAAAAAAATATTTACAGCCTTCGTTCAAGCCCAACATTGCGAGCAAAGTAACTGCTCTGGAACAGGGCTTGGTCTATCAATTTGCAATCAACTAGCACTCCACATGGGCGGCAGGGTGAGCGTTGAATCTACCATAGGCAAAGGAAGCCTGTTTTGGGTGGAAATTCCCATAGAAATTCACTCTAATGAGTGTCATATATTTGAAAATTTAAAAGAGTTTTTAAATCTTAAAATAGGACTTTACTCTAAAAACAGAGAATCAATTTTTCAATATGAGTCACTGCTAAAATATGCAAATGCCTTTGGAATGGATATGGAAATAGTTGATACTCTTAATGGCAATTATGACATATTTATTTTTGTTCATGAAGAAATTAATTTCAAGTTAAAAAACAGTATTATTAATTCTGATAAAAAATATATTGCTTTAATGAGCAAGCACTATGATGATTATGAGACAAATGAACATATAGCATCCATGTGCTTTCCTCTTTATTGCTCAAAAATTTATTCTACCATAAATGAACTTTTGCATAAAAGCGCAGATAATACTGTCTATGACAAGTCGTCTCATCTTTTTGATGGCCATATACTTGTTGCAGAAGACAATGAAGCGAATCAGGAACTTATGAAAATCATACTCACTAAGTATGGACTCAGTTTTGACATAGCAAATAACGGATTAGAAGCACTGAACTTATATAAACAAAATAGGTATGATCTAATACTGATGGATGAGCAGATGCCTCTCATGAGCGGTATAGAAGCTCTAAAAGAGATAATCATATATGAAAATGAAACCAAAACGAGACATACCCCTATTTCAGCACTTACTGCTAATGTTATCAAAGGTGCGAGAGAGAGAGGACTTCTTAGTGGTTTCGACGCATTTTTGGGAAAACCTATTATCCTAAAAGAACTGGAGAGAGTCTTTTTAACATATTTAAAAGTTAACAAGAATAGTAAAATAGAGCTTAAGCAAGAGAATAGATTAAATGAAGCCATTACAGGGTTAGATGTAAAAAAACTTAAAGATACGCTCCTACTCAATGATGATGAGCTTAAACTTCTAATTAAAATGTTTATAGAAAAGATGAAAAAATCTCTGCCCGACTTAGAAAATGCAATTAATCAAAGAGATTATAAGAGAATAGCCCTCATGGCACATAGCATCAAAGGTTCTAGTGCAAATTTTAGATTAGAAGAGCTGCAAAATAGCGCCGGAGAGATGGAGAAAATGGCTCAAGCTAAAAATTGTGAATATCAATATAAAGCTGTTTTTGAAGTTATAAACCAAAATGTCCAAGTAATAAAAATCTCCTAATCATCTATAAAATACCCTATTCCGGAAGCATTTTTGATAACATCATCTTTAAGTTTACTTCTGAGTCTCCAAACTAATGTTCTGACACTATTTTCAGTAGCACCACTCTCATCCCACACATAGTTGATAGCCTGTTCAAAGCTAACAGCAACACCCATTTGAGCGACAAGAAGTCTTAAAAACGCATTCTCTTTCTTTGTCAGCTTAATTTTTTTGCCTTTGTAAAACGTTTCACTAAGTCCAATATCTAAATAATAATCTTCACCAAAAAGTACGATGGGCTTATCCGATGATTTCTTTGAATAGAGAAGCTTCTCTAGGTTTAATTTATCAACTTTGAGAGAGTTGATATCATTTTTCCTTTCGCCCTCTATTTTGTATTTAAAAAGAGCCATCTGTATGGTTGCATGAAGAGAGTTCGGATCAAATGGTTTAACGATGTAGCCATAAGGTTCAGTTTGCTTAGCCTGAGATATTATCTCATCATTACTGTAAGAAGTCAGATATATAAAAGGAATATTATATTCAGCTCTAATCTCTTTTGCAAGTTCTATCCCATCGTTGCCATCTTGAAGTGATATATCAATAAGTACAATGTCTGGGGAGCATTTAATCTTATTCTTGGCCTCAACTACACTTTCACATATGGCAACTACATTGTATCCATGCCTTTGAAGTGATAAGCTTAGATTGGTTGCTGTAATCTCATCATCTTCAACTATAAGGATATTCACATTTTCCATTTAAAACCCTATTCTAAAAGAAGTAACTACTTTGTGATAAATAATATTGCATTATAATATAATTCTTATATATTTAGCAAGAAAATGTAAGTTTAAAATATGCTATTTTAAATATTTATCTACTATTAACTGTATTTTTAATTAATTAAAGAGGTGTATTTGATATAAAATTAAACTACAATAATTTTAAAATTTTTTATGGAGTTTTTACTTTAATATTATATTTTGCTTATACCTTGACGATGCAATGATGAAATTTTAAAAACTATCAAAAAAGAAAAAACTAGATTTGATAAATATTTAACTTTCATATCATACAGAGATAATTTCTAAGAAGCAGTTTGCATTTTCTTTGAACATTTGGGCATACAGAAATAGGAGCAGGAGATATTTTTGGCTATAAATTTTAGAGAAAGAGTCTGAAACCCCTAAAATTGGAGTTTCAGAGCAGAATGGGAACGATTACATCATCCCTGGCATTCCACCCATTCCTCCACCCATGTCATGAGAAGGTTTCTCTTCAGGGATTTCAAAGATTGCAGCTTCTGTTGTTAAAAGCAAACTAGAAACAGAAGTTGCATTGATAAGAGCTACCCTTGCAACTTTCAGAGGGTCGATGATTCCAGCTTCGAACATGTCAACATATTCGCCGGTTGCAGCATTAAATCCGATATTTTCATTTGTAGCACTCTCCACGGCATTTACGACAACACCTGTGTCATAACCGGCATTTTGAGCGATTTGCTTCATCGGTGCTTTGACTGCGCGAAGGATTATCTCACAGCCAATTTTTTGATCACCAGACAGGTCAAGATTTACTTTTGCAGCAGCACGAACCAAAGCAGCTCCGCCACCGATGATAATACCCTCTTCAACTGCAGCTTTTGTCGCACTTAGAGCATCATCCACACGGTCTTTTCTCTCTTTCATTTCTGTTTCAGTTGCAGCACCCACTTTTATAACTGCTACACCACCACTGAGTTTTGCTAAACGCTCTTGAAGTTTCTCTTTATCATATTCTGAAGTTGTAGCGTCGATTTGAACTTTTATTTCAGAAATTCTTGCTTTTACAGCTGCTTCATCCCCTGCACCATTCACTATGACAGTTGTGTCTTTATCTATTATTATACGAGAAGCTTGTCCTAGCATCTGAAGATTTGCACCCTCAAGAGTGTGTCCTGTCTCCTCAGATATTACAGTTGCTCTTGTTAGAGTTGCAATATCCTGAAGCATTGCTTTTCTTCTGTCTCCAAAACCTGGAGCTTTAACAGCAGAGATATTTAAAACACCTCGAAGTTTATTTACAACCAAAGTTGAGAGTGCTTCACCTTCAACATCTTCTGCAATAATCAGAAGCGGACGAGATGTTTTTTGAACTTGCTCTAGCACCGGAAGCAAATCTTTAAGTGATGAGATTTTGGTGTCAACGAGTAGAATCCAAGGATTTTCTATCTCAGCAATCATCTTTTCTGGATTTGTGATGAAATATGGGCTTAAATAGCCGCGGTCAAACTGCATTCCCTCAACAACTGTTAATTCATCAGAGATACCTTTAGCTTCTTCAACAGTAATAACACCGTCTTGCCCAACTTTTTCCATAGCTTCTGCAATCATATCGCCAATTGCTGTGTCTGAATTTGCAGAGATAGTTGCAACTTGTGCTATATCTTTTTTGCCGTTAATCGTTTTGCTAGCCGCTTTTAGGTTTGCTAAAATCGCCTCACATGCTTTGTCCATACCGCGTTTTACTTCAACAGGGTTGGCTCCGGCAGTGATGTTTCTAAGACCCTCAGAAAATATTGCATTTGCCAAAACAGTAGCTGTTGTTGTACCATCACCCGCTTCATCCGCAGTGTTTGAAGCAACCTGTTTTACAAGTTGCGCACCCATGTTTTCAAGTGTATCTTTTAACTCTATCTCTCTTGCAACTGTCACACCGTCTTTTGTGATGATTGGAGAGCCGTAACTCTTTTGAATCAAAACATTACGACCGCGAGGTCCCATCGTTACCTTTACTGCATCTGTTAGTTTTGCAACACCGCGAGCCAATGCATTTCTTGCATTATCTGAAAAAATTATCTCTTTTGCCATCTTATTATCCTATTATCCCAAAAATATCATCAGTTTCTAAAACCAAAAATTTATCCGCACCTAGTGAAACTTCATTGCCTGAATATTTTCCAAACAAAACAACATTTCCACATGCCAACTCAGTTACCTCTTTACTCACTGCCACAACTTCACCGCGAGACGGTTTTTCTTGTGCGCTATCTGGGATAATAATTCCTGAACTTGTAATGTTTGCTTCTTCCAATCTTTTAACTAAAACCCTCTTGCCTAATGGTTGAAAATTCATAAATACTCCTTTGTTTTATGGCGCGATTATAGTATATTTGTACTAACACATGGCTTCACGACTTATTGTTCAACTTCTCATTTAACATTATTTCAAACTTATTTGTAAT
Organism: Sulfurimonas sp.; assembly: GCA_041662325.1. GTDB lineage: Bacteria > Campylobacterota > Campylobacteria > Campylobacterales > Sulfurimonadaceae > Sulfurimonas. The sequence goes on from JBAZSU010000002.1 coordinate 149,126, forward strand.
TATTTATGTTTTGCTGCAATAAAAAAATGATAGCTTCAATTGTCATTTATTTTATTATATTTACAAAAATTAATTTATTGTTTATTTTTCAACAATTTGTACTATCAAATTGACCATTTTCAGACGACAGAGCTTTATAAATATCCAATGAGCCATGCGCCTTGTATCTTTTGATATTAAACAACTTTAATGAAATAACCGTAAAGATAACCCAATTTACTTGACTTTTTAATCTTCATAAAGTATAATTGCGGCTCAATAAATATTCCGAATTAGCTCAGCGGTAGAGTAGGTGACTGTTAATCACTTGGTCACTGGTTCGAATCCAGTATTCGGAGCCATTTATTTGAATCTTATCGTTACACATTCCGAATTAGCTCAGCGGTAGAGTAGGTGACTGTTAATCACTTGGTCACTGGTTCGAATCCAGTATTCGGAGCCACCCCCTAAATTGCGTACTTTCAAGCCACTTTTAAAGTTAAAGTGTCATTTGGTGCCAATCAAAAAAATCAAATACAAAAAATCTTACTATAAATTTTTCAAATACTTAAAATCTCTGTTAACTGACCTTAAATTTACTCGGTGCCGTCTCGGTGCTATTTAGTGCAACGGTTTCATTTAAAAATACAGCTCTTTTTCTATCTTCTCGTTTGATATATCTTGCATATCTGCTTAGTGTCATTGTAGAATCTGTATGACCTAACATATTTGATACCCAAAGTATATCTTCTCCATTTTCCAACATGATTGTTGCAAATGTATGTCTTGTATGATAGATTGGTCTATATTTTAAACCGCACTCTTTTAACACCCTACTCCAATGAGTAATTCTAATTCGTTTGATATCATAAAAGCTTTCGCCATTTTTGTTCAAAAAAACATAGCTCTCTTGTTCGCCAGTAATCTTATATTGCTCTTTGAGATATGGCAATAATGAATCTATAATATCTATGTACCTTACACTGCTTTGAGTTTTAGGACTAGATTCTACACCCATTTTTATTGCTCGTCTTATATAAATCTCTTTTTTATCGAAATTTACATCTTCCCATTTTAAGCCTATCATCTCGCCACTTCTTGCACCACTGAAAAATCCTAAAGCATAAAAGTTTTTGTATTGCCCTTCTGCTCTATTTAAAATAGTAAATATTTCATTTATACTAAATGGTGCTATCTCTACTTTTTCAGCTTTTGGAAGTTTGACAAGTGGCAAAGGATTCCGAACTATTATTTCATCTCTTAGTGCATCTTGTATAATTGTGCTAAGAACTGCTCTAATAGCTTTTAATCTTCTAGGACTTACAGATTCTAAAACTTTATTTTGCCAAAGGGAAATATCACTTGCTTTAAGTGTATCAATTCTTTTTTTGCCAAGATACGGTTTTATATGCTTCTCGTAAGAGATTCTATAATCTGATTGTGTCGTTTCTTTTCTTGTAGAACTATGTATATCAAACGATATTTTTGAATACTCATCAACCGTTGGAATTTGCTTTTCAAATAACTCGCCATTTAACAGTTTTAACTGCATAGTTGGCATAATCTCGTGTTGAGCTAATCTCATATTAGCTCTATTATTATCTAATCCAAGAGGTTTTCGATAAGATTTACCTTGATGAGTAAACCTAATCCATAGTGTCTCTTTTATAGTACCAGTCGAGCTTTGAACCTTTTTGACATATATTTTCATTTGTTGTTACCTCTTTATTAGTAACCACAAATACCGCATACGAAGTTTTCAAGCTTAAATTATAGGGTGTCAGTAGTTACTTTTTGCTTTAAATATCTATTTGATACTTGCCACAAGTTCATTAACTACTAAATTAACACTATTTTTTGCTCTAATGTTTCTAGTTCCTACAATCCAATTATCAACTTCAGTTTTGTTAAAAAGTAGTTTTTTTGAAGGCTTATAATAGTGAATACCATCTACGAAAATCTCATCTTTTACCATCTTATTTATTGCATCTAATGAATAGCCAATATATTCACTAAGTTCCCTAGTATTGAGCCATTTCTTATCACTAGCAGTTTGCAACTTTAAAGATTTTATCTCTTGCATAAGCTTTGGTATCAACTCCAAATATTCATAATTAATTATCATACTGCAACCCCTAACGCACTTTCGTTTGTTTGCGAATAATTTTGCAAATTACTCCCCATAAGATGAACATCAAAATTACTACTGCGTGAATAAACTGTATCGCCGTACTCATCTATAATTTCCATTACTTTTGCAGTATCTAGTGTCACAAATATCTGAAAGTGATTTTCTCCGATAAGACGAGTTAATGCGTAAAGAGAATATCTTTTGTGTAGTAATCTGTATATGCCAAGTGGTGCAAGCGTCTTAGAGCTGTTGAATCTTGTAACTCTGTTGTGAGAGTACCAAGCATTAAGATATTTATCTTTTTGGCTCAACTTGTCTTTTTTAGATAGTGGCAAAGTTTTGTTAATATACTTCATTATATAAGCTGTACTACCCTTAATATCATCTTGAATATCATTGCCTCTGCCATCAAACAATCTATGAAACGCTTTTTTAACTCTCTCTATTCTATCAACTGGAACGAACATTAAAATATGAGTGTGCGGTGTTCCGTCTTTGTGTGGCTCATTCACTCTAAAGTAGATGCGATTCTCTTTACTTAAACCATCTTTTAACGACCTATCTTGGCGAAGCTTTGCAAACATTTTTGTAAGAACTTTTACAGCCTCTTTTGGAGTGGTGCCGTCATACTTTGGATTAGGTATTAAATCGCCTTGCTTTGTTGTTTTGTACTCGTGATATGCACTTGGCAGAGTTATTGTCATAAAGAGTGGTTTTAAGCCTCTTTGAGTTGCCATCTGTTCCAATGTGTTTACACGGTTTTGTATTTCAGAGTAATATCTATGCGGTGCGTGATTAGCTGATATGATTAAATCAGCAAGTGGGATTCTGTTGTGATTTATTCTGTCATATAAAAAACTAAAATCTAAAAAGCTCTTTTGATTTTTTAATTTCTCTGTTACATTGTCTAAGTTGTATTTAGACAAACCATAATGGACTATTTTATGACTCTCTTTGATTGAGTCTATTATGTCAATGTCCACAACTTCTTTATAAATAGTCAAGGTGCCTACGGCATCGGTCTCACTGTTGATTTTCGCGGGGCGCGAAAACTCAACACCAAGACCTCCGCCGATGGCACTATTTTTCTTATACTTATTTTTGGTACAATTCATTTGTTTTTCCCTCCGAGGAATTACAGTCAGGGAAGCATATCTTGGCGGAGTGCTTCTCTGATGCTTATTATTAAATAATTAAACTGCTTTCAATGTGATTGATGATTTAGAATATAGACTAATTTCAAATTCTTCATCTTTACCAATCTTTGAGTGATACTCATTAAACTTACTTTCATCTATTTTTATATCTACTAAATCTTTGCGTACATTCCCATTTTTCATTTTAGTAGGCACAATTACTTGGGTTATAAATTGCTTCTCACCTTTTTCTTTTGTGACTTTATCAATATATTGCGGAAGCTCCACGCAGTCTATTATTTTACCTTTTATTATAAATGTCATCTTATTTTCCTTTTAATCAAATTCTGGTGGTATGCCAGCAATACTTCTAAGTTTATTTTCTGCTGCTTGTTTTACAATGGCAGGATTAAAACCAACATCTAATTCGCTTACATTATTTTCAATTAAATCATGCATTGTTGTGATTGTTCTTCTCAGCTCAATTATACTATCATCCCTAACTCCTCCGTTTTGATTTGTTTTAACAATCTGTTCAAGTCTTGCTTTTTCATTTTCTAGAGAAGATAAAACAGCCCGACCTCTTTCATCGTTATATTCATCTACTATGTCATAACCATCTCCAACCCAATACAACATTGAATCAATTTTATTTTCTAATTCTAAAATTCTTTGGTGTATGCTCATGAGCGCTTTTACATCCAAATGAAAATAAATTCCTTTTGCTTCTTCAAGAGAACTTTCCATTAGGGCTGTTAACATTGCTGTAATTGAAACATTGTTCATTTTACACAGATTTTCAAACTCCTCTTTTAGTTCTGGATAAACCTGAAAATTAACAGGCACTTTTTTACTCCCTTCTTTTTTTGCTAGCTCTAATGCTCTTAATAACATTCTTTCCCCTTAAATAAAATTGACTACTCAAAATTATAGTATATTAATTAAATAAAATCAAATAGTTGAATTTATACATACCATACTTTATTTCAAATTATATGCTAAAAGTAGATTTGCCGTAAAAAAAATACGATAAATTTATTTTTATATGATATAATTCTAACAATAAGGAAATAGAAAAATGCTAACAAAAATAGAAATAACTAACTTTAAAAATTTTAATGAGAAAATTCTTTTTGATTTGGGAGAGACTAAATCTTTTGAATTTAATAAAGAATGTATTAAAAATAAAATTGTGAACAAGGCTATCATATATGGTGAAAATGGAAGTGGGAAATCAAACTTAGGATTTGCTATTTTTGATATAGTATCACACTTAACAGATAAAAAACATCAGCAACATGTCTATGAAAATTATTTGAATGCACGAAATATAGATGATGTGGCTAGGTTTAAATTTGAATTTAAATTTGACAATGATATAGTTATATATGAGTACACTAAAATAAACTTGGATACATTGAAATCTGAGAAATTATTAATCAATGGTGAGCTTTTTACATCTATAGATAGAAATAAAAGTACAATAATAACAGTGAATGCAAAAGGAGCAGAAACACTCAATAAAGATATTGGTGATTCAAAGATATCTATAATATCTTATATAAAGAACAATGCCTTATTAGAAAAGGATAAAAATAACAAATGTTTTATGAAATTTTTAAAATTTGTTAATACAATGTTATTTTTTAGGTCTTTACAAGAGAACACCTATATCGGACTAGAGCAGGGTACGCATACTATTGACAGTGATATAATAAAACAAGAACATATTCAAGAATTTGAAAGCTTTTTGAATGAAGCTGGAATAAAATGTAAATTAGGTAAGAGAAAAATAGATGGGCAAGATGAGTTGGTTTTTAATTTTGGTACAAAAAAAATGCCATTTTTTGAAATTGCATCTTCAGGAACTATGTCTTTGGCATCATTCTATTTTTGGTTTCAGAGATTAAAAGACAATAAAGCGTCGTTTGTATTTATAGATGAATTTGATGCATTCTACCATCATAAACTATCAGCTTTAATTGTTAAAAAGCTTAAAGATATAGATGCACAAACAATATTAACTACACATAATACATCAATTATGTCTACTGAGTTGTTAAGACCAGATTGTTATTATATTCTCGATAACAATAAAATAAAATCATTATCGAATAGTACTGCAAAAGAATTACGAGAAGCACATAATATAGAAAAAATATATAAAGCAGGTGGATTTGTCTAGTTATATTTTAATGGTTTTTGAAGGTGAAGTAACTGAAAAAGATATTTTTGATAATCTGAAACAATATTACTTAACTGACAATCCATCCACCATTATATATGGGTTCCATTGTGGTGAAATATATAGTTTATATAACAAAATGGAAAAGGATTGTGACCTAGAACTTTTTGGAATACTTAAAGAAACACTAGGCAGTAAAAATCCTGAACTTTTAACAATAAACCAGAGTGATATTCAGGAGATTAATCTATTTTTTGATTATGATGGACATGCTGCAAGTGCTGAATATACAAAACTTGAATTAATGCTTGAACATTTTAATAATGAAACTGAAAATGGAAAATTATATATTAGTTATCCTATGGTTGAAGCAATACGACATTTAAAATCAAGTGTAAATTTTAAAGATACTATCGCTAAATCAGAGAAAGCGTATAAACTATTAACATTACAGAATTGCGATGATTGTTATAAAAATCTAAGTGATTTATCTAAAAATGATTGGGGGAAAATTATTTCTGAGCATTGTAGAAAATTAGGTTTTATTTTGTATAACAGATTTGAATTTCCAAATGATGCAATTAAACAACTTGAAATATTCAAAAAACAAAAAGAAAATTATATTGACAAACATAATCAAGTTGCAGTGCTTAGTGCATTTCCAATATTCCTAACTGACTATTATGGATATGAAATATTTAAAGACTAATGAAATATAAGAGAAAAATACACTTGTAGTATTTAGTTAATAAGTTTCGGTGCTATCTCGGTGTCATTTATTACTATGAAATCAGATTATTTATATTTATAAAAATTTTGAAAACTTCGCACATATGGTATTTAGTGATATTATTTAGTCTATTCAGCTAGCTCCAGTATTCGGAGCCACAACAATTAAAACCCCTTAAATACGGGTGTTTTAACCATAAATCCTTCTTACTGTGCCCACATTGTGCCCATTTGTGTCCAAGTTTACTCTTTTAGTAAAAAATCCTATTGTACAAACGCTTTTAAAATGTTAATTATTCGCTTATAAAATGTTAGTACGCAAAGAAATCAACTGTTTTAGAGTGAGTTTACTCACATTTCACAAGCAAATATTATTTAATCTCTTTCCAATCAATTATATTATCCTTAATGTGTGCATGATGTGTGTTTTTAGTCTGATATATTCCATACCCATAGTTTTCAATGATTTCTAATGAAACGACTTCTTTATGGATTACCTTGATGTCAATTGACGTAGGCTTTATAACCACATTTGGATAGTCATCAAACTGTACGGAAGCATAAACAATACCATCTAAAATAGGGGCTTTTAAATATTCTTTTGCAATTTGAGAAGTCACTCTATACAATTTTTCAGTACCTTTTTCCTTAAGTACCTTATATAAAAATGCATCACATAAATGAAGTGCAAGCATTGCATCCGGATGAGTATGCTGTTTATATAAGTCATACATTACTTTAAAATTATTATGGAGTTTAAATGGATGATCAATTCCTCTTCTAAAATAATCAAATACACCTATTGGTAGCAATTGAAGTATGGATTTCGTTTGAGAGAATAAAACATTAAATTTTTCATTTTTTTGGGCATTAACTTCAGACAAAGCAGTTCCAATGCTATTTGAATTTGTGTATAAGCATCCATAAAACATAGATTCTCTTATATTATTCATCCGACCAAGTTCAACTTTCTCAATTATTGACTCAGGGATGTAAGATAATCTTGAAATTTCATTATAACAAGGAGTACTTTTGTCTTTATATCTAACTGCTCTAGAAATATCTGTACCGAGCGGTAGCGGAATAAGCATAGGTGTAGTAAAAAAGGTTAACTCATCAATTAGTTTTTGGATATTTTCATCGGTTAACTCTTTATCTGAATAAATAAAGCTATTTAATTCTGAAATGATATAAAAAACCCTATCTCTATCCTTCTTTGCATTTTTATTCAAATCTTTAATTCTGTCTAAAATTTCTTGAATCATATTCTCATTCAGCATCAAACTCCTTTATATTTTTATTAATATTCCACAAGTGTCAAACGAATTCAAAATTTAGGCAGATAATTTAATAAAGCTACCCTATTCTTATGAACATAAATGGAAAAATTACTGCAAACCTCAACTCTTTGTCTGGCACAAAAACGGTACAAACGGAATTTAAACCCTGTAAATATGGGGCTAAGGTTTCTCTATCATATATCCCATTCCTCTGACATTATGTATAACCTCTTCTTGCAGAAATTTATTAAGTCTGCTTATTTCGGCACGAATTGTTGCATTGTCAACAATTTGCTCATCCCAGACATAGATTCTGAACTGTTCAAAATCAACTACTCTGCTTCTATTTCTTGCAAGCAGATCCATAATCTGCGACTGCCTTTTTGTGAGTGTTTGAGGCAGCGAGTTAAAGAGTAGAGTGCTGTGTTCTTGGTCATAACTGTAATTTTTAGAGAGTCTTAAATGCACCCTTGGAACTGTATTAGAAAGAATTATTCTATCTAATCTAAGAGAGAGTTCTTTGAGATGAAACGGTTTTTTTAGGTAGTCATAGCAGCCAAGATTGTATGCACGTGAAATATCTTCTATATCCACCAAAGCACTTATATAAATAGTAGGCGTGTGTATTTTCAGTGCATGTATCTTTTCTAAAAGTGTTAACCCGTCCATATTTGGAACATTTATATCAAGAATAAAGAGGTCATACGATACTTCCTTCATGGCATTATACGCTTTTATTCCATCAAAAAATGCGTCTATTTTATGACCGCTAGCCTCTAAATACTCTGCTATGGACTCATTTAACATTACTTCATCTTCAAGGAGCAGTATTTTCATTATTCACCCATCATTTTAAATCTGTATGTAAATGTATTTTTATCATCATCTGAGCTAAGCAAAATTAAAACACCATCCTCATCACATATACTTTTTACAAGTCTCAGTCCTAGTCCAAAGCCGTTTTCTTTGTTTTCTTCTCTGTAAAAAGCTTCAAATATTTTATCTGTGTCTTTAATCTGCTTGGATTTACTTCCAATTGAAATATCAACAAAAGTTCCGCTCACACTCAGAGTCACAAAGATTATCTCGTTTGCAAGAGTATATTTTATGGCATTTGTAATTGTGTTATCTATCACTCTCTGAAGCTTTGTTTCATTAAAATATATAAATACTCCCTTTACATGGGGGGTGTAGCTAAAGCTTACCTTCGACATCTCCGCAACTTCCCTGAAAAAATCTATTCTGCTGTTTAAAAACAAATCTATTTCAACTGTTGTTTTGGGGTAATCGACTTGATCTTTTTTAACCAAATAGCTCAAATCGTCATAAATATTAAAGATATTTTTAACCGCTGCTTCGATTTTTGAAAGCTGCCTGTCTTTGCCATTTTTCATAACAAACAGCTCTATACTCGTTAAAATAACGCTCAGAGGAGTATTTGTCTCATGCACCGTGTATCTTAAAAACTCTTTTTGAGAGAGTATCATTTCATCTCTTAATTTTTTTTCTTGTACTAAATTCTCATTTATGGTTTGCAGAGCCGCGGTTTTTAATCGAACCTTGTCTTCAAGACCTAAATTCAACTCTTTAAGTGTAGATTTTTGTTCACTTATTGTGCCTACCATGTTATTAGCAAAACCTGCCATTACTTTAAACTCTTTAAAAAAGATAGCTTCTGGGTTTAATACTCTCTCATGATGCGCAGTTTTACTAAAAAAATTTAAGAATGCCTCAATATCTCTTTTAAGCAAAGTGTTAAGAATTTTATAAAGCCCAAGCACGATGGCAAAAAGAATAAAAGCCAAAGTTGCTATGGCAATTGTATTTTTAATTAGAAGAGTTTTTAATTTTTTTTGATTCTCTGCATGCTTTGCTTCTTGCGTTATCTCTCGTAAAAAAGGGGTTTGTTGCTCTTTCAACAAAGCTCTCTCATAATCATAATAGTTCTCTTTAATAAGAAGATATGCAAATATAATAGTGAACAAAAATATTGTCAAAGTAGTAAAAATATTTGCTTGATTTATAGTGATAGAGTTTATTTTAAGTAAAAAATATCGGTATATTTTATGAGCAAAGCTTAACATGTTGCATTAAAACCTTTAAAAAAAATAGATAAAAAAGATTATATCTATTTTATTTTACTCTATTTAAAAAATTTAAACTATAATTTCGCAAATTATTCACAAAAGGAATACGATGTTTGGTAAAAAAGAGTTAAAAATTTATGATTTGAGTAAAGAGGAGTTAGCTAAGCTACAATGGGCGAAAGTAACAACTCCAAAAGGTGTGATTTACATTAAACTTTTTAATGAAGAGACTCCAAATACAGTTGCAAACTTTGCACATTTAGCAAATACGGGCTTTTATAATGACCTAAGTTTTCACCGTGTAATCCCGGGTTTTATGGCGCAAGGCGGTTGTCCGCATGGCACAGGAACAGGTGGACCGGGTTGGTCGATTCCATGTGAAACTGCGCTCAACAAATCTCGCCACAGACGCGGTTCTCTCTCTATGGCACATGCAGGACCAAATACAGGCGGAAGCCAATTTTTTATCTGCTTTGCAAATACTCCGCACTTGGATGGTGTTCACACTGTTTTTGGAGCAATTGAAGAGGATGATGCAGAGAGCTTTAAAGTTTTAGACAGTATTAAAAATCAAGATGAAATAACAACTATTGAGATTTTAGAGAATAAATAATTGATGTCACACACTAAAACGAACACGTCCGTTTTAGTGGCAGGGACAGATGTCCCTACAACCCCCTAAAGCTACAAAAAACTTTGTTTTTTGAGAATTGGAAAGTATTTTACACACTTTTTTTGAAAAGAAGGATTTCACATCTTAGTCCACATCTGCTGCAGTGTTGATTCACACTTCTTTTTGCAAAAACTTCAAACCGATTTTCCACAAGAAAAACTTACAGGTTTTTTTTATGACCCCAACATTCACCCCTATTCAGAGTATCAACTCCGTTTTCTTGATGTACAACGCTCATGCAAAAAACTCAGCATCGATTTGATTGAAGGAGAATATGATTTTGAAGCTTGGATGGAAGCTGTTAAAGGACTTGAAAATGAACCGGAAAAGGGTTCAAGATGCGAAGTTTGTTTTGATAAACGCTTTGAAGTGAGTGCAAAAAAAGCTCTTGAACTTGGTGAAAAAAGCATGACGACAACCCTTCTTGTAAGCCCTCTAAAATCGCAAGAACAGCTCAAAAAGAGCGGCGATATATTTGAACAAAAACATGGTGTAAAATTTATAGCCGTTGATTACAGAAGCGGCGGCGGGACAGAACTTCAAAGTAGAGTTACCAAAGAGGAGAAGCTCTACCGTCAGGATTATTGCGGCTGTATTTATGGACTCACCATGCAAAGAGAGCAGCAACATCGTTTAATGGATGAGATGTTTTCTCCACTCTCAAAAGCAACGCTTCCTTCTTCTATTGAAGAGCGGTTAGAGATGTACAAAAAAAGAGTTCAACTCGAAGATGAAGATAAAAAGTACAAAATAGTCAAAGAAAAGTTTTTGAATTACCGCCAACTCAGCTTCAAAGTATCAGACAACAAAAACCAAATCATCCAAGCACATGCTCTCTCCTACTCTACTCTACCCCGAAAAAAAGCCCAAGGAATGATAGAATTTGAAGATAAAAATATACACTATTTTTCTCGTGAAGAGATAAAATTTGTAACTCTTACACACTTTAACTTGACATGTGGATTTGAGTACAAAAATATAAATGAACTAATATTCAATCCCCCTAGCTTTTATGAAGAACTAAAATTCAGAAATAGCTTAGTATGTGGAAATTACGATTTAACTCCGATTATAATCATAACAGAAATTCCACATGCCAAGCTCACGATTGAGCTTGATGCAAAAACTTACGAAGATGTAAGAGAAAAACTAATATTTCTATAATGAAAGTTCGGGTAAAATAGCCAAAATTAATCACACAAGGCTTTTACTCATGACTATGGATGTCGTCGAAATTCAAAAAATCATACCTCATCGTTATCCTTTTTTACTTCTAGACCGGGTTACGGATATTGTCAAAAATGAAACTTTAGTAGGTTTTAAAAATGTAACTATCGGCGACAATGTATTTCAAGGTCACTTTCCGGGGCATCCAATTTACCCGGGTGTTATGATTTTAGAAGGAATGGCTCAGGCTGGCGGCATTCTGGCATTTAAAAGCATGGATGACATGACGGAAGAAGAAGCTGCTAAAAAAGTTGTCTATTTTATGAGTATCGACAACGCAAAATTTCGTGCTCCTGTAAAACCGGGTGATAGATTAGAGTATAGAATAAGCGTTATAAAACGCAAAGGCTCTATTTGGGTACTTGAGGGAAAAGCTTTCGTAGATGACAATTTGGTCTCTCAAGCTGAACTCAAAGCCATGATAGTTGATAAGTAAAAGGAAAAATATTGAGCAAAATTTCTCCACTAGCTATCATTGAAGATGGTGCTATTATCGGAAAAGATGTAGAGATTGGAGCATACTGTCTCATCTCTTCACAAACAACAATAGGTGACGGAACCAAGATTGAGCAAAGTACGGCAATCTACGGAAAAACAACTATCGGTAAAAGTAATCATATATATTCCCATGCCGTTATCGGTTCCGTACCGCAAGATTTAAAGTTTGCAGGCGAAGATGTTGAGCTTGTGATAGGCGATTTCAACATAATAAGAGAATTTACGCTTTTTAACCCTGGAACAAAAGGCGGTGGCGGAAAAACTATCATCGGCTCTCATAATCTTTTTATGGGTTATGTTCACATCGGTCATGATGTAATCATAGGAAATCACTGTATATTGGCAAATGCTGCAACGCTCGCCGGACATGTTGAGATGGGGGATTACGCAGTTATTGGCGGGATGACCCCAATTCATCAGTTTGTCCACATTGGCGATTATGCTATGATTGCCGGTGCTTCAGCACTTGCACAAGACGTTCCTCCTTTTTGCTTGGCTGAGGGGAATCGTGCCTATCTAAGAGGTCTAAACTTAACAGGTCTAAGAAGAAACCTAAAAAGAGATGAGATAGATGAATTAAAAATTGCATACAGAGAACTTTTTGAATCGGGTAAACCACTCAAAGATATTGCTAATGAACTACTTGAAAATACACAAAACCATTTAGTCCACAACCTTTGTAACTTCGTACTAAAAACAAAACGCGGAATTCCGTATGAGAGGAAAAATATATGACACATAGACATTGTAGCTTTTGTGATGCCAGAGAGAGTGAGATAAATCCACTTATTGCCGGAAACGGTGTTTACATCTGTAAAAACTGTGTAACTTCAGCATATAAAATTATGTTTGGAGATGACCAAGCAGTGAATGGCTCAAAAGAGGAGCAACTTGTTAATGCCGTGAATGAGTTAATGACACCTAAAGAGCTGAATAATTTTTTGGGCGACTATATAATCGGTCAAGAGAGAGCTAGAAAACTTTTAAGTGTAGCTGTTTACAACCACTATAAAAGAATCTTTAAAGGTAAAAATATAGCAGATGACAGTGATGACACAGAAATAGCAAAATCTAATGTTCTGCTTATTGGACCAACCGGAAGCGGTAAAACTCTTATGGCACAAACGATTGCCAGAGTTTTGAATGTACCTATCGCTATAGCAGACGCCACAAGTTTAACAGAAGCCGGATATGTCGGAGAAGATGTTGAAAATATTCTTACAAAACTTCTTCAAGCGGCAGACGGAGACGTCAAAAGAGCTGAGCAGGGAATAGTTTTTATAGACGAAGTTGATAAAATCGCAAGAATGAGTGAAAATCGCTCTATCACTCGCGATGTTTCAGGAGAGGGTGTGCAACAAGCACTCTTAAAAATAATCGAAGGCTCCTCTGTAAATATCCCTCCAAAAGGCGGAAGAAAACATCCTAACCAAGATTTTACGGCAATAGACACAACTGGGATACTCTTCATTTGTGGCGGAGCATTTGATGGACTTGATGAAATTCTCAAGAAAAAACAGGGTGAAAATGTACTCGGTTTTGGTCATGATAAAAAGACAAAAGAGGAGCAGAAAACAACATACGATATGGTTGAACCCCATGACTTAGTAAGTTTTGGACTTATTCCTGAACTTGTCGGTAGATTACCTATTATTGCCTCCCTCAATGAGATTACAGAAGAAGACATGGTTCGCATACTTACAGAACCGAAAAACTCTTTAATAAAACAGTATAAAAAATTATTTTCAATTGATGATGTTGAGCTAAACTTTGAAGAAGACGCAATTAAAGCAATTGCAAAAAAAGCTATTAAAAGAAAAACAGGAGCTCGTGGACTTCGTGCAATTTTAGAAGAAAATATGATAGATATAATGTATGAACTTCCGGAGTACAGCGGATATGAAGTTTTAATCACCAAAGAGGTAATTGAAAACAACGAGAGTCCGGTATATATTAAAAAATCAACAAAAAAAATAGCATAAGGTAGATAAATAGATGATATTCAATAAATTAATAGGGCTTTTTTCAAACGATTTATCAATAGATTTAGGAACAGCAAATACAATAGTTATAGCTAAAGGGAGAGGCATCATCATCAATGAGCCGTCTGTTGTCGCAGTAAAAACTGAAAAGCATGGTCAACAGAGGGTTTTGGCAGTTGGACAAGAGGCAAAAGATATGGTTGGAAAAACTCCCGGCAATATAAAAGCTATCCGCCCTATGCGAGATGGGGTAATTGCCGACTTCGATATGACTGAGAAGATGATTAGAAAATTTATCGAAAAAGCGCATGGAAGAAGCTCCCTTATTAGTCCTAGAATTATCATCTGTGTACCTTACGGACTGACGCAGGTTGAGAGAAAAGCTGTTCGTGAATCTGCTCTTAGTGCCGGAGCTAGAGAGGTTTTTCTTATTGAAGAGCCAATGGCAGCGGCTATCGGTGCAGGTATTGATATCCGTGAGCCTCAGGGTAACCTAGTTGTGGATATCGGCGGTGGAACAACTGAGATTGGTGTTGTATCTCTCGGAGGACTTGTTCTCTCAAAATCAATTCGTACAGCCGGTGATAAAATTGACCAAGGCATAATCAACTATGTAAGAAAAAAGTATAACTTGCTTATCGGCGAACGAGTTGCAGAGGAGATCAAGATAAATATAGGTACGGCCGTTACCCTTGATGTAGAGCTCACCATGGTAGTAAATGGAAGAGATCAGGTAGAAGGTTTGCTTAGCACTGTAGAATTAACAAGCGAAGACGCACGCGAAGCTATGATTGAGCCACTCAAAGAAATAGCAGAGGCGCTAAGAGATGTGCTTGAAAAAATGCCACCAGACTTGGCAGGGGATATTGTAAATCACGGCATTATTCTAACTGGCGGTGGAGCACTTATTCGTCAACTGGACAAATACCTGTCCGATATCGTAAGAATTCCGGTATATGTTGCAGATGAGCCTCTACTAGCCGTAGCACGGGGAACCGGTCGTGCCCTAGAAGAGATAGACCTACTACAAGAACTATTCGAAAATGAGTAAGAAGCTATTTAGCTTTATTTTTATTTTTACTGCACTCTTTATGGGTGCATTTTATTATAGTAATGTTATTCAAGCACCAATTATCTCATCACTTAACTACCTCAAATTAAACTATCATAATTTAATAGAGTTTGTAGAAAGCGAAATCAATAAACACACTTTTCAGGCTGGGCAGATAGCACTACTTGAAAATAATCTAAAAAAGTATGAAAATAATCACCTTGTAATGCAGCAATTAGCTTCTGAGGTAAATGATCTACTTAAAGAAAACAATTCAACCCTAAAAACTAATCCTGAAGTTGAACTTGTTAGAACACTCTCATATGAAGAGTTTGGAGACTTAAATAGAGTTTGGCTAGATGTAAAGAACTACGACCCTTCAAAAATATATGGATTAACACATAATGAGCTTGTCGCAGGAATTGTGGTGCCTAAGAATGGGAAGCCTTTAGGTCTTTTAAACAAAGATGTAAAAAGTTCATATGCTGTTTTCGTAGGAGAAAATTTAGCACCGGGGATTGCGCATGGGAATAACTCTGAATTTTTGGTTGTTAAATTTATACCTGCATGGTTTAATATAAAAAAGGGGGATGAAGTAATCAGTTCAGGATTGGATAATATCTTTATCAAAGGTTTGAAAGTTGGCAAAGTACTGTCAGTGACAAAATCACAGGGATATCAGGATGCTGTTATACAGCAATATTATGGGGCAAATGACCCTAACTATTTTCACATGATTCGGAGTGTTCGATGAGATATATTATTTTTTTAGTTGCATTGATTTCTACTTTAATGGCACAAAATTTAACCTTGGGTGCTGGTGCATACATGCAGACCCAGCCATATAAAGATGTTGGTGGGATGACAACTCCCTCCCCAGTTATATTTTTTGATAACTCAACTTTTTATGCTAAGTGGACAAGAGTTGGAGCCTATTTTTTGGGCAACAAAGGTGAGGATTACGGATGGGGATTTTCTTTGACTGCCGAACCCAGAGTAAATCAATACAGAGCGACAGATTCTGTTTATCTCACTGGAATGAATGATAGAGCAAGTTCAGTTGAAGGTGGAATAGCATTTAGTGCTAATTTTTATGATGCATATATTGAAATCATGCCTTTAACAGATGTACTCTCTCGCCATAACACTTGGATTGTAAAATCGGAAGTCGGTTATCAATTCGTACATAATAATATTACCTTTTATCCTAGTCTTATATGTACTTATAATTCCTCTAACTTTATGGATTACTACTATGGAGTTACACCTAGCGAGGCTACAGCATCAAGACCTGCATATAGCTTAGATAACGCTTTTCAATATGGAGCGCAAACTTATATCAAATATCCTATTGTTGGCAACTTATCGGCATTTTTTAACATTAAAGCTGAAAAACTTCCTATTCAGGCTACAAAAAGCCCTATAGTGGAAGATGACTATACATATTCAGGATTAGCTTCTCTTATATATACCTTCAAATATTAGAAAAAAAGGTAAAAACTCATCAAATTTTAAGTGCCTTTTACCTATAATAAATAAATTTTTTTATATATATTTAAAAGGTAAAAAATGCCAAAACGCACCGATATTAAGACGATTTTACTCATTGGCTCCGGTCCAATTATCATTGGGCAAGCATGTGAGTTTGACTACTCAGGAACACAAGCAGTTAAGACATTAAAAGAGTTGGGCTATCGTGTAGTTCTTATAAACTCAAATCCCGCAACTATCATGACAGACCCAGAATTTGCCGATAGAACCTACATAGAACCAATCAAAGAAGATGTAATTGCGAAAATCATAAAAAAAGAGAATGTTGATGCAATTTTACCTACCATGGGTGGACAGACTGCACTCAATGTAGCAACGAGCATGTATAACAAAGGGATGCTTGAAGGAATAGAATTTTTGGGTGCGACTCCTGAGGCTATCCACAAAGGCGAAGACCGCCTAGCTTTTAAAGATGCCATGATAAAAATCGGTATGGATTTGCCGTTTTCAAAATATGCCTACAATATGGATGATGCGCTCGAAGCCGCAAATGAGATAGGTTTCCCTATAATTATCAGAGCCTCATTTACACTTGCAGGCGGCGGAAGCGGTGTTGCGTACAACATGGATGAATTCAAGAAACTCGCAGCACGCGGTTTGGATGAATCTCCTGTTACTGAAATTTTAATTGAAGAGTCTCTACTTGGATGGAAAGAGTATGAGATGGAAGTTATTCGCGACAAAGCGGACAACTGTATCATCGTATGTGCCATAGAAAACTTCGATCCTATGGGCGTTCATACGGGAGACAGCATTACTGTCGCCCCTGCTCTTACTTTAACCGATAAAGAATATCAGAGAATGCGTAATGCCTCTTTTGATATTTTAAGAGAGATTGGTGTCGATACGGGAGGGAGCAATGTTCAGTTCTCAATCGACCCAAAAACAGGAAGAATGATTGTAATCGAGATGAATCCTCGTGTAAGCCGCTCTTCTGCTCTTGCATCTAAAGCTACCGGCTACCCAATTGCAAAAGTTGCAACGCTTTTGGCTGTCGGTTTTACTCTTGATGAGATTACAAACGACATTACGGGAACACCTGCCTCTTTTGAGCCGGTTATAGATTATATTGTTACAAAAATTCCTCGCTTTACATTTGAAAAATTTCCGGAAGCCGAAAATACACTCAGTACAAGTATGAAATCAGTCGGTGAAGTAATGGCAATAGGTCGAACTTTTAAAGAGTCTATTCAAAAAGCTCTTTGCTCATTAGAGACCGGATTATGCGGTTTCGATGAAATAGATGCGGAGACTGAATTTGTGCAACATGAAATTCGCCGTCCAAATGCAGACCGTATTCTTTATGTAGCCGAGGGCTTTCGCCGCGGTATGAGCGTTGAGGAGATGTTCTCCACATGCCAGATTGACCCTTGGTTTTTATACCAGCTAGAAGAGATTATAAAATCTGAAAGAACAATTACAGATAAAGTTTTAACGGATGAAGAGTGTATGAGAAGCCTAAAAGTGGATGGTTTTTCTGACAAACGCATCTCTCAACTCATCACTAAAAATTCAAGTATCAAAGTAAGCGAAAATGATGTTTACAAAGCTAGAAAAGATCTAGGTGTAAATTTTGAATACAATGAAGTGGATACATGTTCCGCAGAGTTTGAAGCACTGACTCCCTACCTCTATTCAACAACAAATATAACAAAATTGCCAAATGTAAAAAACCGTATAAGCGATAAGAAAAAAGTTCTTATTTTAGGCGGTGGACCAAACAGAATTGGGCAAGGAATAGAATTTGACTACTGCTGTGTACATGCAGCTTTTGCACTTAAAGAGATGGACATTGAAACAATTATGTACAACTGTAATCCTGAAACAGTTTCAACTGATTACGATACTTCCGATGTTCTATACTTTGAACCGATTGACTTGGAGCATGTAAGGGCAGTCATTGAAAACGAAAATCCGGATGGGATTATCGTTCACTTTGGCGGGCAAACTCCACTCAAACTTGCAAATGCTTTAACAGATATTGGTGCGAAAATTTCAGGCACTCCTTCTGCTGTAATTGACTTAGCAGAAGATAGAGAAAAATTCTCAGACTTTGTTATTGCACACGGTCTTAAGCAACCTGAAAATGGTCTTGCTAGAACAAAAGAAGAATCTTATGTCATAGCTGAGAGACTCGGATATCCGGTGCTTGTTCGCCCTTCTTTCGTTCTTGGTGGTCGCGGTATGCGTATCGTTTACTCAGAAAATGAACTGAAGCAGTACATGGATTTAGCAATATCAGTAAGTAACGACGCACCTGTATTAATTGATAAATTTTTGGATCAAGCAATAGAATTGGATGTTGATGCTATCTGTGATGGAGTGGACGTTTATATCGGCTCAGTTATGCAGCACATTGAAGAAGCCGGAATTCACTCAGGAGACAGTGCATGTTCGCTTCCTCCGGTTAATTTATCAAAAGAGATGATTGCTAATGTTGAGCAGCAGACTAAAACTATTGCTTTAGGACTCGGCGTTGTCGGTCTTATGAATGTTCAGTATGCTATTTTTAAAAATGAAATTTATCTTATTGAAGTAAATCCAAGAGCAAGTAGAACTGTTCCGTTCGTAAGTAAAGCAACTGGTATGCCTTTGGCAAAAGTTGCAACGCGCGTTATGGTGGGTGAAACGCTTAGAAGTGCTTTAGAGTATTATGATCACTATAAAATTGTAACAGAGGAAAATGGACTTTTAAAACCACAGCTTAAAGACCATGTTTCAGTAAAAGAAGCTGTTTTTCCATTCCATAAACTTTATGGTGCAGATTTAACCCTAAGCCCAGAGATGAAATCAACCGGTGAAGTTATGGGTATCAGTTCAAACTTTGGTATCAGTTTTGCAAAAGCTCAAATCTCTGCCGGAAATAAAATTCCGACAAGCGGTACATGTTTCTTATCTTTTATCGATACAGATAAAATGCATGCGCCGGAGATTGCAAAAGGTCTTCACAGACATGGCTTTAAACTTGTGGCAACAAAAGGCACGCAAGCAATTATTGAGGCAGCCGGTGTTCCATGTGAAAGAGTGCTTAAAATCTCTGAGGGTCGCCCAAATATAGAAGACAGCATGAAAAATGATGAAATTCACATGGCAATAAATACATCAGATAATAACACTTCTAAAAAAGACGCCGTTGTTATTCGTCAAGAGGTACTTAGAAAAAATATTCCATATTTTACAACTCTAAGTGCTGCAAGAGCAGTAATTCTAGCCCTCGACGAGATGGTGGATGATTCGTGGTCAGATGTACAAGCGCTCCAAGATTTTTTAGCTTGAGCTAATGAGGGTAATACTTATGCAGACCGACACTACCGTCGGTTTCCTCTCTCAGGATGCAGCTAGGCTTTATGAGATAAAGTCTAGAATAAAATCAAAACCCTTTATAAAAGTTTACTCAAGTTTTAAAGATTTATCGGCGCAAAAAAACAGAGTTCCCTCCACCCAAAAAAACAGAATTCGCCGCTCCAAAAAAACAACATTCATCATAAAAAACAGGGCATTTAGAGTTGCCAAAAGTTTACTTGATTCGAATATACTTCGAAATTCCACATGGTTCTTCTCAACCTCGGCCAATGAATCCAACAGAGAGTTTGACAGAGAATTTTGTGAGAGTAAAGCAGATATAATCATAGAAAACAAATATGGGTTACATGAGAGCAGCTCTTCAAGCCTTATTAAAATAAACCATAATAAAAGGAAAAAAATACGATGAAACATATTTCTTCAATAGCCAGTGGAGTTGCATTGGGAAGTGCGGGTCTTGTTATGATGAGTCTCATAAGCGGCTGTGAATCTAAACATGAAGAGCAGAAACAACAAAATAAATTTTTAGTCATAGAAAAACAGACAGACGGAAAATACATAATAGTTGAAGAGATGCCAACAACAGGCCCAAGCCGTGCTATTATCCGCGAAAAGGATGCTGACGGAAACGTTACCGAGAGAATTTTAAGCGAAGAGGAGATGAAGGCTCTGGCAAGCGAAGAGTATAAAAAGGTTCAAGACGGGACTTCAGAGACTCTTTCAAGCGGTCAAGGGGGAGCCGGAATGGGCTTAGCCGGAACAATCCTCGCAGCTGCGGGTGGAGCGCTCATGGGAAATATGATTGCAAATTCACTTATGAATAATAAAAACTTTTCAAGAAATGCTGCCTCGGCAAATCAGAGTGCCTATAGCCGTTCAGCTCCGACAGGAGCTGGTTCTTCAGCAGCGAGCTCTTCAACTGCACCTAAAAAAAGTTTTTTTGGAAGCAGTGGTTCATCAAGTACCGGTACAAGCAGCACATCTAGTTCAAGTTACGGGAGTTAAATATGATAACACTGCAAAAAATCAATCCGCTTGATGACAAATCACTCGAAGAGCTTGGCTTTAACTGGCACACAGACAAAGATGGAACTAAATATATCAGTGATGCATTGGTCAAAGTAACAACGCAAGAAGCAGAAGCCTATTACGAGGCAGTCAATGAGATATATGACATGTATGTCGAAGCGGCAGGATATGTTATAGAAAATAACCTCTTTTTTGATTTAGGCATTCCGTTTAATCTTATTGATGCTATCAAAAAAAGCTGGGAGAATGATGTCCATTGGCATCTCTATGGTCGTTTTGATTTGGCAGGCGGAGTGGATAATCAGCCTATAAAACTTATAGAATTCAATGCCGATACTCCAACATCACTTTTTGAAACTGCGTTGCTTCAATGGGGAATGCTCAAGCATAATAGAATGGATGAAGAGAAGCAGTTCAACAATGTATATGACGCAATTAGCGAAAACTTTAAAAGACTCATCACTTTTTTTGATGACACAGATACCTTTGATGAGAGATATGATGGCTGGAAGATACTCTTCTCATCAGTTGAGGGAAACGATGAAGAGGAAGCCACAACAAAGCTTCTTCAGCAGATGGCGGCAGATGCAGGGTTTAATACAGGCTTTGAATATCTGCAACATGTAAAGTTCAGTGAAGACGGCATATTCGATGCAGATAATAACGAATATGAGTACTGGTTTAAACTCTACCCATGGGAAGATATTGCAACAGATGAACCGGAACTAGCAACTACTCTCACCAATATAATGGAAAATCAAAAAGCGATTATTCTCAATCCTGCTTACACCCTGCTCTTTCAATCAAAAGGCATGATGAAAATTTTATGCGACCTTTTTCCTGATTCGCCTTATCTTCTGAAAACCTCTTTTGAACCGCTGAAAGGTATCAAGCATGTAGAAAAAACAGTCTTTGGAAGAGAGGGTGCAAACACGAAAATTATAGATGCAAACGGCACTGTTTTAGAACAGCTTGATGGCCCTTATAAGAACTACAAGAAAGTGTATCAAGAGTATGTAGAGTTTCCAAAAGACACCAATGGCGCAAAATACCAAGCAGGTGTTTTCTTTGCCTATGAAGCGTGTGGAATGAGTTTTAGAAAAGGTTCAGAAATCATGAACAATATGAGTAAATTTGTAGGACATGTATTAGTTTAAATTCAATTGATGATTAAACTCAGGGACAATTGCTTTTAATTTCGCAAGCTTGTCCTCACATGCCAACAACTCTTCTATATCTCTGTTTAATTTTTCTATGTCGTAGTGTGTCGGCGAAGCTACAGTTATGGAATCATAATCTGTTTTTGCATCATTATCATCCATAAGCAGCTCTTCGTAGAGTTTTTCACCCACGCGAAGACCTGTAAACTCTATGCCTATATCATTTCTATTGCTAAGCTCTATCATCTTTTTTGCCAAATCGACTATTTTTACAGGCTCACCCATATCTAATATAAATATCTCTCCGCCACTCCCAATTGCTCCAGCTTGGAGAACAAGCTCACACGCCTCAGGAATAAGCATAAAATATCTTGTAATATCAGGATGGGTAACAGTAATATTTTGTCCATTTTCTATTTGAGATTTGAATTTTGGTATTACACTTCCACTGCTTCCAAGAACATTGCCAAATCTTACAGCTACTATTTCAGTCCTGTTTGACTCAATGTTCTGTGCATAAAGTTCACAAATTCTTTTTGTTGTTCCCATAACATTTGTCGGTCTGACAGCTTTATCAGTTGAAATCATCACAAACTTTTTCACACCGTACTTTATAGAGGTGTCTATCACATTTTTTGTGCCAATAATATTATTGACAATGGTCTCACATATATTTACTTCAACCAAGGGTACATGTTTATAGGCCGCTGCATGGATAACAATATCTGGCATGTGTGTTTTAAATGTAACATCCAGTAATTCTTTTTCAACAACACTCTGCATTACCAAAACAGTCGCCACATCCTTAAGCTCTTCGCTAATCGTATATAAATTATATTCACTGTGGTCTAAAAGAATCAGTTTTTTTGCACCGAACTTTTCGCACTGTCTGCATATTTCACTTCCTATACTTCCGCCTGCTCCCGTTATTAAAATAATTTTGTCTTTTATAAACTCTTTTATTTTCTCTTTGTCCAAATCTTGTGGATTGCGTGCAAGCAAATCTTCCAGAGAGACATCTTTAAGCTGTACCGAAAAATCTCTATCGCTTAAAATTTCATCTATTGAGGGCAATATCTGTATCTCTTTAAAATATTCGCTTAAACTATTGTAAATCTCTTTTATTCTGATTCTTGGAGCGGATGGAATGGCTATTACAAGCAGGTCAAATTTATGCGCACCGATATTCTCTTTTAACTTCTCTTGCGATATAACTTTTATAAAGTCGATGGAACGGTTTTGTATGATTTTATCATCATCAATGTAATATTTCACTCTATATTCACTGTTGGAAAATTCGGATTCAAGCTTTATCCCGGCTTTTCCTGCACCATAAATCACTATTGATTTTGTTTTCACAACTTTGCTTCTGTTAATTAAATAGTAGTAAAAATACATGGCAAAATTTATAGAAAAGATGTATAAAAATAGCTCCGAGGCTAAAAAGAAGAGCCAGACTTTACCATAAAATATTGGTGCATATACAAAAAAGGCGGTTATATAAACAAAACTTTTTATAAGAAATGTTTTTGGGGATGCTTTTGACCATGAGAGTGAGTAGTCTTGAAATAAAAGATAGGAAGAGGCAATACGAATAAGTATAATAGTCGCAACTATTGTTAAATCGAAGGAGAGGTGAAAGATAAAGAAAGTCCACCAAAATGTTGCAAAAGAGAGGAGTATGATTACTAAAAAGTTTAGAACTCTTTTATCTATATTCATATTCTATCCTCTTGAAGCAATTTAGTGCTTACATCTAAAAATTTATTTATTTTTCAACTTGCTTTTTAAGATTATTTTTCCGGCCTCTACACCTGGTTGGTCATAGGCATTTATATACATAAGCTTTGCGCAAACAGATGTTAAAAGTTCATATTCGTACATCAAACTTGCTATACTGCCCTCACTTACACCGTCTATTGTTATAACATCGCATGGAATATCACCTAGATTGTTTAATGATTCTATCGTGGCATCCGCTTGCATGTTAATGAGCGTTGAGAACTCTAACCCGTCAATATAATCCAGCTCTTCCAAACCCTCTAGTTTGACATGCGGAATGGCAAGCTTGCTGTGAAAATCATTCACTTTTACTACTGTTAGAGTTTTATCCCTTCTTCCCTCAACAACAAGCTGTAAAAAAGAGTGTTGGTCTATCGGTCCGATAATACCGATTGGAGTAAGCCCCTGTCTCGTTTTTTTTATGTCTATCTTACCGAGAGACTCTCCCCATAGTTGGACATACCACTTGTTAAATCCCTCTAATCTTGATGAGTATGAAAAAACAACATTTATATTGAATACGCTTTTATACTCTGTAAAAAATCTTGCCTTTTGAAACACTCTTTCATACTCGACCCCTTTGCTAAAAAATGAGTCATGAATCTCTTTGGTACCTCTTAAGAGTTCATCAATATCTAGCCCGACTATTGCAAGCGGCAGGAGCCCAACGGCACTGAAAACAGAAAATCTTCCACCCACATTTTTTGGAACTTCAAAACTTTTTATACCGTTTGTTTGTGCATATGCGTGTAGCTTTGAGTCGCTCTCTGTTATTACTAAAGTATTATTTTTATCACACTTCACAAGCGAGTGGATGTATTTAAATATAGAGACTGTCTCTATTGTAGTGCCTGATTTTGAGATAACTACAAAAAGAGTGTCTTCTAAGTCAATATTACTAATCTTTGCTTTTATATCAATCGGGTCTGTAGTCTCTAAAAAATAGAGTTTTTTAGAGAGCGGTTTTGAGTGTTTTAGAAATTTATATATAGCATAAGTTCCAAGAGTACTGCCGCCTATGCCGATTACTACAATGTTTTTTTGTTTTACTGTTTTTGCATACGCTTTAAATTCGGTTGTATCTTGATGAACAAGGTTGTAATAACCAATCTCTTCTTTCTCTTTTGTTATCTCATCAAAGAGGTGTATGTCTGATATAGTCGGGTTAAAATTATGTTGATAGTTCATGTATTCTCCTTAGTTTTAGCATATGCAAAAATTAAAAACATTTATTTTGCTTTATTATAAAAGTAGTTTGTAGCCTCTACAAAGCCATCTACGCTTCCACAGTCGAATCTTTTACCGTTAAATTTATAAGCTATTACTTTACCCTTTTTTGCCTGAGCAAGAAGTGCATCTGTTATCTGAATCTCTCCGCCTTTGCCAGGTTTTGTCTCCCGAATGATGTCAAATATGTCAGGAGTTAAGATATATCTTCCAATGATAGCTAGGTTTGAAGGAGCATCTGCAGGTTCTGGTTTTTCTACCATGTCGGTTACTCTCACAATTCCTTTTTCTATCTCTTCTCCTGCAATTACGCCGTACTTATTACTGTCTTGCATCGGTATTTCTTCAACTGCTACGATTGAGCATTTGTATTTTTCATACAACGCAACCATTTGAGCCAAAACTGAGTCGCCACCCTCATTATCGCACAAATCGTCCGCCAAAATAACGGCAAACGGTTCATTTCCTATAAGTGTTTCTCCGCAAAGTATCGCATGACCCAGTCCCTTCATCTCTATCTGTCTAGTATATGAAAAAGTACAGCTCGTTATAACTTTTCTTATTTCTGTCAGATAATGCTCTTTTGAAGTCCCTTTAATCTGATGCTCAAGTTCATAAGAGATGTCAAAATGATCTTCAATTGCTCTTTTACCGCGACCAGTTACTATTGCCATTGTGTCTAGTCCGGCACTAATTGCCTCTTCAACACCATACTGCAAAAGCGGTTTTGTAAGAACCGGTAGCATTTCCTTAGGAATTGCTTTGGTAGCCGGTAAAAATCTTGTTCCATAGCCTGCAGCTGGGAAAAGACATTTTCTAATTATTTTTATCTCTTTTGGCATTACTTATCCTTAATTGTTAGAATGATTTGTTTTATTATTATACCTTAATTATTATACCTTGAGTTTGTACACCTTGGCATGTGGAGTCGCAATAACCTTTTCAAAAAGTGCTTTATCATATTCTTCCAAAACCATCAACTGTATATAAAGAGAGTTGTATGTTTTATCATCTATCACTAAAAAAGTTTTGTAATCTGTCATGTAAATCACATTTAAATGCCCATTGTAATCTAACATTTGAACACTTTTCTGAAGCTCCATATTCGCATCATAAGAAGTTTTTACAAATCTTTTTACCGGGACACTTTTATTGCCGATTTTTATACTTGACTCTCTTTTACTAAGAGATATTCCACTTCCTAACTCTATTGCATTTTGTGTTTCTGAAAATCTTCTGCTTATGAAGAAAAAAGGTGCAGGCTGCTTCTCTCCATTCATCAAATTTATATATGAAAAAGCTGTTACAGTCGGATAAATATCCAACATTCTAAATGGCAAATAGAAGTAGATATCCCTTGTCTTTTCTGGCAACTGAATATCTGTGCCAAGTGAAGCTAAAAAATCATTCGTGTCTTTAAATCCATACTCTTTTGTCATCTGCTCAATGTTTGTAAATGTTGTCAGATTCTTATCTTTTGACTCTTCTGATTGTTTGAATGTTTTTTCTGTATATTCAACATCAAGTCTTGCCATTTTTGCTGAAACCTGCTGCGGATTGGAGAGCATAAAACTGACAGAAAAATTTGATTCACCTCCATGTTTTCCGCCGTCAATGAGTGTTTTTACATCCGAATAGTATCTTAACGGATAGCCATAATCCCACCAAGAGATTATATAATCTTCTCTATCTAGCTTTGTTTTTAGGTTATCTAGTATTTTCACTTCATCTGCATTAAAAACTGTTGGAACTCTATAAGATATTACATGTTCAATATTCGGGTACAAAACAGCCAGTGTAAAGGCTATCATGCTGAGATATCTCAATTTAACTGTTGGCATTCTAGCCCCGAGTTCGGTAATGAGAAATGCTATTCCAAAAGCCAGAATAGGAACCGCATAAACAGTAAATCTCAGTCCACCCACACTTGCCAAAAATCCAAGTCCTATCATAGGAAGTGCAAAAAGCATAATTTTATGTCTATATCCCAAATAAGCAAAGCCAAGAAGCGATAAGATGAACGTCACTACATGCCCACTTATACGATCTGCAAAAACATTAAACGGAATCTGTCCGGCTTCACGAACCGTCTGCATCACAGAAAAAAAGTGCAGTTTTAATCCCTCTTCTGAAGCGCTCACCGCATCTTTAAAAACATACCCTTTTAACTGAGACCAAATCGGGTCAAATCCACCTGTAGCAAAAAACGCTACGACTGAAATAGCTAAAATATAGTAGATATATTTTTGAAACTTTTCCTCTTTAAAGAGGAAAAAAGCTGCTAAAACAAGAGGAAATCTAATAAATATATCCAAATTTATCATGGCAAACATCATTATTGCCAAAAGTTTATAGTTGTACAAATTTTTTCTGTCATAAACTAAAGTAAATAAAAGTATCAAACCAAAAAATGAAAATTCCAAAGAGTAGCTTTGAGCATACCACCATCTATAAATCAAAATATCAACCGCCGTGATAAGCAGATATTTATCTTCATTTGTTTTTATAGCCCAGATAATAGACCAAAGTAAAAACATAGGCAAAACTATATTTAACATGTCAGTATCAAAATAACCAATCATGGTGCGGTTATAGTAGCTGTTTGCGATGGAAGCCAGAAGTGCCGCAATAAAACCCATCTCTAAATTGTCAATGCCTCTAGCAATCAAGATAATCGGCACAACGATTAGAGAGCTTAAAAGAACCGGCATGTAAAAAATTATAGTTTCTAAAGAGAATGGCAACATCTTCGCAAGGAATGCAGTTAAAAGTGAAGTCGCTTCATGAATCGGTGAGAGGTCATTTGCCTGATGCATTCCGCTGAGAATATCTCTGGCACCTTCTGCGTAATAATAGCCGTCATTCGTGTTAATCATAAACTGCCCATTAAATTTAAAGGCTTCCATGTCGGCAAACTGATACGCCCAAATCATCCGAACTGCAATTGAAAACAGCAATGCTATAAATATATAGGCAAGGGTAAGTTTTGTCTCATTTCTTATACTATTCAACTTTTAATCCTTTAATGCTTCATAAAATTTTATTTTTTCATTATACATTTTTGAGTCTAAGAGTTTATCATACTTAACAGAACCCTTTAACAATAATCCATATTTGTGTAAAAGTGTTTCAATAATTGAATCTTTTTTTGCAACTTCAAATTCTAGCAGCTTCTCCAGAGCAACCACTCTGAACCTGTCCATGCCCCAATATTTCGCACTCAACTGGTCATCATTTCCACCATATTTAGTAATAAGTTTTTCATCAATCAACCCTATTGGATTTGCACATGCCACTCTCAGCCACAAATCGTAATCTTCACAAACTTCTAAATTTTCATCAAAAAGCCCCACTTCATCCAATAACATTTTATGAACTAAAGCAGAGGATGGGGCAATAATGCAGTGAGAGAGACACTCAGCAAAAATAGCACCGCCCACCTTATGAAACTTTTTAGCCATCTTCACCTCAACGCCATTTCTTATCCACTTCTCATCCGTATAACTTATAAGGTATTTTGGATTTTGCTTATGAAATTCCGCTTGATATTTGAGCTTATCCGCATGCCACGCATCATCCGAATCTAAAAATGCTATCCATTGGCTCGTGGAGTTGTTTATGCCTAGATTTCGTGCAGATGAAACGCCGGAGTTTTTTTGATAGATGTACTTGGCATGCGGAAATAGTTTTGTAATTTGTGAAGTTTCATCCGTTGAGCCATCATCAATTATGATGACTTCTTTTGGCATGTAGGATTGTGCATAAACCGAAGTCAAAGCTCTCTGTAAAACTTCGTAGCGGTTATAAGTGGGGATGATTACTGATATTTCCAAAACAATAACCTCTTTTTTCGGAAGCGCTAGCAAAACTACGCTCCGCTACCAAACCTTTATCTCATTATAAATACTGTCTCTCTCAACAGGTGTGAATCCGCTGTTTTTTATAAGTCCGACAAACTCCTCTAAGTTTACCCCATTTGCACTCTTCGCACCTGCAGCGGAGTTGATGGACTCTTTTTCTATCGTTCCGTCCAAATCATTTGCCCCAAACTCTTGTGCAACCAAAGCAAGATTTACTGTAGAAGTTACCCAGTATGCTTTTAAATGCGGCACATTATCTAAAACGATACGGCTCACCGCCATCGTTTTTAGAATCTCATTTGCCGTAATAGGCGCTTCTATCTTAAGGTAATTATTTTCCGTCTGATAGACAAGAGGAATAAAGCAGTTAAAACCACCCGTTTTATCTTGAAGTTCGCGGATTCGCATCATATGGTCGATGCGATTTGCTCTGCTCTCCACATGCCCAAAAAGCATTGTCACATTGCTTTTTTTGCCTCTCTCATGCCATTTCTGGTGAATTTCAAGCCACTGCTCTGAAGTAACTTTGCCCTTACAGATATAGTCTCGTACAGTCTCATCAAAAATTTCTGCACCGCCGCCCGGCATAGAATCTACCCCGTTTTCGACCATCAAATCCAGAATCTCAGCATAAGACTTGCCATAATGTCTAGCCAAAAAATCGACCTCGGCAGCGGTCAGCGCTTTTACATGCAGATGCGGATATGCCGTTTTTATCTTTTTAAATATTTCCAGATACCACTCAAGCCCCGTATCAGGATTGTGAGCAGAGACAATATGCACCTCTTTAATTCCACGGCTCTCGATATCTTTAACAATATCCATAATCTGTTCATGGCTCATCGTATAGGGGTTTGGATTTTTTCTATTGGCTGAGTAGGCGCAAAATTTGCAGACATCTGCACAGATATTAGTAGGATTTATATGGCGATTGATATTAAAGTATGTTTTTTTGCCATGTAATGCTTTTCTTTTTGCATCTGCCAGCTCGCCAAGTTCAAAGAAGTCCATCTCATAAAGAGCAAGAGCCTCTTCAAAATTTATTCTGTTTCCTGCTGCTATTTTCTCGTTCAAATTCATTTAATCTCGCTATTTATCTTTATTTTACAGTCCCGGTGCTTTCCACATTGAGGTCGTGATATTATCATCTACCAACTTTAATTGTACTTCATAAGCTTTTTGCCAACGCTCTTTTATTGCTTGATACTTCACAAAATTTTCCATATTCGGCAGATACTCCCTCTCCCAAACCACGAGCTTTTTTGCCGCTTCGCGAATAGAACTGTAAACCCCTGCGCCGACTCCGGCTGCCATTGCAGCTCCAAGGGCAGTTGCTTCCGTAACTTTTGGAATTTTGACTCGGCATCCTGTTACATCCGCCAATATTTGCGACCACAGCTTGCCGCGGCTCGCTCCGCCTGCAAAAACTATTTCGTCTATCTTTACGCCGGTAAACTTTTTGATTTTTTCAAGATTTATACTCGAAACAATACATGCATTTTCTTCTAAGCTTCTAAACATCGAGGCACGATTACAGATTTGCGGGTCAATGCTAAGATTCAAAAAACTAGGACTTGCATGGTACCATTTACCATACTTCATTGAGTCCGAAAAAATAGGGATAATTCCATGCGAGCCGACTGGAACGCTCATCGCTTTTTCCTCTAAAACTTCATAGGTATCCAAGTCTCTCTCTTGTGCCTCAGCTTTCTCCATCTCACAAAAAGCGTCTCTAAACCATCGCATTATGAGACCGCTAAAAAAGGTAATTCCCTCTGCCTGAGACTGATTAGGAATAACATGTGGGTTTACGCGAATTCCCATATCTTTTGGAGGCAAAGTCTCACTTGAAATGTTCACAACCTGCTGCCAAAATGAACCGCCTAAAATTGCAGCCTGTCCAAGTTCAACTACTCCTAAACCGGCACTCCCCAGCTGAACATCTCCACCTCCTGTGACTACTTTTGTATTCGTTGAAAGTCCTGTTTCAGCCGAAGCTTCTGAAGTTACCAGCCCTAAAACGGTTCCAACCTCATGACATGAGGGAAAAATATCATCTTTTAACCCGACTTTTGCCGCCATCTGTGCATGCCAGTCTCGATTTTTTAAAGAGAAGATTCCTGTTGTTCCGCCGTTGCTTGGGTCTGTCGCAATCACACCGCAAAGACGAGCCAAAATCCAGTCGCCAATCATAGAGATTTTCACAACTCTCTCGTACAATTCGGGCTTATTATTCTTCAGCCACAAAATTCTAGGAATTGCACCAAGTGCGAAGGTTTGCCCCGAGAGTTTATAAAACTCCTCTTCGATTCCTGCAAAATTTTCTTTAAGGTATTTCACCTCATAAGAAGCCCTTGCATCCACATTTGCAACCGCCCAAAGTTCTGCTCCGTCTTCATCATAAAGCACAATTCCCTCACGCATGCTTGTCGCACTTAAAGCCGTTATATCACTGCCTCTCAGGTTCGCTTTTTGCAGAGACTCTCTGATACATTCACATGTCAAAGCCCAATTTGCCTCACAATTAAAACTCATTGAATTCGTCACATCTGTCTCTTCCAAATGCGTCCACTCTTTCTGAGCCACGGATATTTGATTCCCTTTTGTATCAAAAATCACCGCACGGACACTTCCCGTTCCTGCATCTATTGCCATCAAATATTGCATTATTTATACACCCCAAAATATTAAAATTTTATTTTAATGAATGAAAACTATATCTAAAAAGTTGAGATTCAATCTATAGAGGATAAGTCCATCAGATTGATTATATTGGTGTTTGCAGAAGCATGAGGACACCATTTTTCAATAAAAGCACTAATATTGGTTAAATGCTTTGTTTTTGCTACTAAATCTTTAATATTATAGGGTTTAGCCAAGTAATCATCAGCCCCTGCTTTAAGCGCTTTTAGAACATCCTCTTTTGTGGAAAGTGCAGTAACCATAATGATAGGAATAAGTCTTAGATTTTCATCTTCCCTGATTAATCTTACACCTTCAAATCCATCAATACCCGGCATCATTACATCCATTAAGACAAGTGACATTTTATGCATTTTCATAATTTTCAATCCATCTTTAACAGATAGTTCTGAATATACATTGTAACCTTCTTTTGAAAGTACCAACTTAGCGAGTTTAGTATTATGTGGATTATCATCAATTATTATAATATTTTGAGCCATATGTAATTGTAAACATTTAAAATGAAGATTAACTGAAGATATTTATAATTCTTTTATTTAATCTTCATTTGAGTTATTTTATCTCTTCAACTTCGCCTGTTCCAATTCCCAATACTCCATCTCAAAACTTTTTTTCTGACCTATGCTTTTGTATCCGCCTAATTTGTCGGCTTGCAGAACTGCCATCATAGTGTGTTCTACTATGTCATTTATAATGTTTGCTTCTTGCTCAGAATTTGCGCATGCCAAGACTCCGTACTCTTTTACGACTATGTAATTTGGTGCGGGATTGAGACATATCTCATCTGTTTTGAAATTGTTAAAATATTTTATATACTCTTTTTTGTAGTTTTCAATTGCTTCTTCTATATTTCCATCTTCTAAAATTAGAGGAGTTCTTTTTGTTCTGATTATGTGTTCTGGAGTCAAGACGCCTCTTGTCGCAAACTCTTTTAGGTTTGCATGCGAGGCGTAAGTTTTTGCTAAGTCACTTTTGTTTTCTTTTAGAATTACTTCATACCCTTTCTCTTTTGAGAGAAGTCGTCTGAGTTTATCGATATCAAAAAAATCAGGCTCTGATTTGACTGCGCTTATTAATTCCACTTTTGCGTTTTGCTCTAAGAACTCCTCCGCATGTGTCACTGCTTCTATCATTTTATCATACGATTTTTTCGCATCATCATCAAAGGTAAAAATACCGTGATTGTGCAGAATAATTCCATCTATCTTCGACCAATTCACGCTCCGCGTCATCTCAAAAATTGTATTTGCCAAAATAAATCCCGGCATCACATAGGGAACTATCAAAAAATTTGGAAAGAGCATTTTTATATTTTCAAATCCACTTACCGAGTTTGAAATAGTTACGACTGCATCGGCATGTGTATGATCAACAAATTTATAGGGAATGAGTGCATGAAGGATTGCTTCAACAGACGGATTTGGAGCAGTTTTATCAATCATGGCATCTTTCTGACCCGCTACCATGTCACTGTCGCAAAGCTCTTTTAATTGTGCCATCTCCAAAAGTGTTTTCATCTTTACGGGCGAAAAACCCTCCGCTTTTATGCTTACTAAATCCCAGCCGCTTCCCTTTACAAAGAGTATCTCCTCACCCTCAACCATACTTTTTACAGAGGTATTTCCGCCGCCATGAAGCACAAGTTCATCACTTTTTCCCAACAGATTGGATGTATAAACCCGTAACTCCAAATCGGTTTTAAAACTCTTCGCCTCTTCATCTAACCATAAATTTTTCAAAAAATCATCCTAAAACTTCAAGTTCATCTGTATATTTTTCTAAACAGTAAGGCTCGTAGCTCGACTTATAGACTGCATAATGTGCTGAGGTTTTATGTCCATCGAGAGCTTTTTCATCTCTCCAACTCTCATATGCCATAAATTTTTGCGGCTTATTCTCATACTGAAAAATTTCGTAAAAGATACAGCCATCTTCCGCCTTGCTTGGTTCTACCATCGCACTAAGAAGCTCTTTCATCATCTGGATTCCATCCGGTTTTGCTATAAAAGTCACTCTTTTTGTTATCGCCATTTTCATTCCTAAATTGTTCAATTTTTCATCTTTTGGATTATAGCAAATTTCTTCACTTACACTATAATGGTGAAAATTATTAGAAGATTGAGATTATGGATTTACTGCTGCAGATAGAAGATATAATAGAAAAAAACGGCTCAGACTTTGAACTTTCAAAGCTTTTTAAAGCCTACATAAATGAGTACAAAACATCTCTTCCAAAGCTTTTTGAAAGCTCTCAAGGGAAAGATTTTTTGGTAAAACACACTAAAAAGCTGGATTCCATACTCTCTTTGATGTATAAGGTAACGCTCAGAAGAGTTTTTGGAAACTACATTCCCATGAGCAGTTCGATTCCTATCGCCATCGTGGCACTCGGAAGCTATGGACGGGAGCAGCTGTGTGTTCACAGCGACATAGATTTACTCATAGTTTATGAAAAAGTGGATGGATACAATACGCAATTAATTATAGAAAAACTTTTCTATTTGGCTCTGGATGCGGGACTGAAACTAGGTCATAGAGTACATGAGATAAGCGATTTGTTCAAAGCGAGCGATGAGGATATAACCATCCGCACCTCTCTGATGGAGTCAAGACTCATCACAGGTTCGCCCTATACTTGGCATGCAACGCAGAAACAACTCAATAAAATTCGTCTCTACAAACAAAAAGAGTTTATTCTCGCCAAAATAGAAGAAGCGCAGATTAGAAGAAAAAAATACCCGACCTCCATGCAGCCGAATATAAAAGAGAGTGTGGGCGGACTTCGCGATACGCAGCTCCTTTTTTGGGTGGCGCAGACAATTTACGGGGTTTCAAATCTAAGAGAGCTGAGCCAGATTCTATTCAGCGATGAGGAGTACAAAGAGTACCGCATTGCACTGGAACTTCTCTATCGCGTTCGGAGTGCTTTGCATCTCATCACAAATAAACAAGAGGATAGACTTCTCTTTGAGCTGATGCCGCAAGTAAGCGCCATGCTGGGCTTTAAGGATGAGAGGAAAATGGCTTCCAAAGTACTTGAAGCACAGTCACGCATAAGTAACTTTACGCAGATATTTGTGAAGAAGATGGTAAGACCTTTTATAGTAGAGAAACAAAATATCAGTAAATTTAAGTCACACCGCTTGAGAAGGGGGATATATGAGTATGATTCAAGGCTCTTCGCCTCTTTTAATCTCAAAATTCAACCCTTAAACGCCCTGTTAGAGCTTTTAGTTTCACTCCCCGACAAAGAGTACCACTTTGATGCAGGTTTTTTAAACCAGTTTACCTACACAAAAATTTCTCATCCTCTCAATCAAAGAACCTATACCCTTATAAAAGAGCTGCTTAAGAGAAAAAACATGTACTGCTTTTTGAAACTCTTTTATGATGCCGGCATACTGCATGAGATATTTTCAAGTTTTAGAAAAGTGATGCACCTGCCGCAGTTTGACGGCTACCACACCTACCCCGTGGATGTTCACTCCATAAAGTGTGTAGAAGCGCTGGAAAAGATAAAAGAGCCTTTCATTCAAAAACTTTATGACGAGCTGAACGAAGAGGAGAAACTGCTTTTAAAAGTAGCGGTGCTTCTCCATGACTCAGGAAAAGGTCGCAAACAAGACCACAGCGAAGTGGGTGCGAAGCTCATTGTTCCTTTCGCAAAACATTTAAAGCTCAAACCGGAGTCGATTGAAAGAGCCGTTACCCTTGTAAAACAGCATGTTCTTATGAGCAGTGTCGCTTTTAAAGAGAATATCCACAATGAAAATACACTCTATAACTTCATGTCCAATATTCATGATGACAAAAATCTGAAACTTCTCTACATACTTACCTATGCCGATATTAACGGAGTTGCAGGCGATACATATAACTCTTTTAACTCCAAACTGCTTTTTGATTTGTATAAAAATGCTTTGGAAGTTTCACAAAACAGTGACAGGATTACGGATGCCACAAAAAGATTGAATATAGAGAAAAAAGTGCAGCACCAAGAGGAGTTTAAAGCCCTGCCTAAACTTTTACAGACTAAAGTTTTACACATAGAATCAAATCTTTTCTTTTTTAAACACTCCATTCCAGACATAATCTGCATAGCGACCAAAGCCAATGAGACCAAAGAGTACAGCTACAGTATCAAAGCTGTTGACTCCCTCACCATAGAGATTTACAGAAAAATTCCTCTCAACATAGGGTATCTGCTAGCAACGCTCGCACATCTTGATGTCGGTTCCATGGAGATTATCACCCTCTTTGACAATGTGAAATATTTTAAAATTGAGTTTGTTAAGAATGTTGAGGGGGATGAGCTTTTAGAGGTCGAGGAGATAATAGAAAAAGCTTTCGACATGTCTTTGCATGTGGAGCTGAAAAATATTAAAATAACAAGAAAAGAGATACATATAGATTGCGAGCATTCGCTCACACATGCCGAACTAACCGTCCATACAGCAAATCAAAGGGGATTGTTAGCGTACATTATGAACTGTTTTGAGGATCTTAAAATCAACATAGTAACCGCCAAAATTCACACCACAAAAAACAGAGTCAGAGACAGTTTTTTAATGGAGAAACAAAACGATATATGTAATAATGTCGACAAAATTTATAAACTACTAACAAATTAACACTTTGCAAAAAGGCAAAATATGTGCGGAATCGTCGGATACATCGGAAATAAAAATACAAAAGAGATTCTGCTTGAGGGTCTTAAAGAGTTAGAGTACAGAGGTTATGACTCTGCCGGCATCGCGGTGCTTCAGGGTGAGAATTTCGAGAGCTTCAAAGCAGTCGGAAAACTTGTAAACTTAGAAGAGAAGACTAAAAATTTTGTCACGCTAAATTTTGCTGTCGGAATCGGTCATACAAGATGGGCAACGCATGGAAAACCGACGGAGCTCAATGCGCATCCGCATCTGGGTGAAAGTTCCTATGTGGTGCACAACGGTATTATAGAAAATTATGCAGAGTTAAAAAAAGAGCTGATGCGTGAGGGTGTGACATTTTTGAGCCAGACAGACACGGAAGTCATAGTGCATCAATTTGAAAAAAATCTCAAAACGCATGCAACTCCCTTTGACGCTTTTGGCCAAACCATTAAAGAGCTTAAAGGTGCCTACGCCATTCTTTTGGTGACAAAATCTAAGCCGGATTCTATCTTTTTTGCAAAGCATGGTTCTCCTATGATTATTGGAAGAAACAGCGAAAACGAGAAATATTTTGCCTCTTCAGACACTCCGCTTATCGGTCATTGCAGTGATGTGAACTACTTTGAAGACGGCGATTTTGGGTATGTAAATCTTAGCGAGATTGTGATTGTTGACAAAGAGGGGAGCAAAAAACAGCCACATTTTTCTAAACTCTCCACAAATAAACTCTCCGCCCAAAAAGATGGCTTCAGATTTTTTATGGAAAAGGAGATTTATGAGCAGAGCGTCGTAATTGCCGATACTCTCATGGGAAGGCTCAGCGAGAGTGAGGTTCTGTTTGATGAAGTAGACACATCCCTTTTTGACGGCATTAATGAGATAAAACTTTGCGCATGCGGAACTTCGTACCACTCCGCTCTGAGTGCATCCTACCTTTTTGAACGATACGCAAAAATCAAAACTTCGGTTGAAGTGGCGAGTGAGTTCAGGTATCGCCAACCCATCATGACAAAAGATACTCTTTTTGTAGTAATCTCCCAAAGCGGTGAAACAGCCGATACATTAGAGACGCTCAAAATGGCAAAAGAGGCTGGACTTAAAACTTTAGTCATCTGTAATGTTGACAACTCTTCTATGGTTCGACTAGCCGATGCGAGCATCTTAACAAGAGCCGGAATAGAAAAAGGGGTTGCCTCAACAAAAGCTTTTGCAACACAGGTTACTGTTTTTTGGATGCTTACCCTCTTTGTTGCAAAACTAAAAAATTCACTTGCAAGCGGTGAAATTGCAAGACAAATTGCACTTCTTCGAGAAATACCCTCTTCTGTAAAAGTAACGGACTCCATGCATGAGAAAATTAAACGGCTCTCCAAAAGATACCTTCATGGACATGGCTTTTTCTTCATCGGAAGAGATATATTCTATCCGCTTGCACTAGAGGGTGCATTAAAACTCAAAGAGATTTCCTACCTCCATGCCGAGGGGTATCCTAGTGGAGAGATGAAACATGGACCTATCGCTCTCGCCGACCCGGAACTCTTTACAATTGCTTTGCTTCCGCAGCATTTACTCTATGAAAAAGCAAAAAGCAATGTTGAAGAGCTAAGTGCAAGAGACTCTACAATATGCGTTATCAGTGCAGTAGAGTTTGATAAAGCAGATGACTTTATTCAAATCTCTGCATGCCAGGATTATATGCTTGAGTTTTTTGAGATGATGGTTGTTGTTCAGCTTCTTTCACTTGAAATTTCCATTAGACTTGGTAATGATGTTGATATGCCACGAAATTTAGCAAAAAGTGTTACTGTAGAATAATCTTTTCTAATTTCACTTTAAATTTATTTATTATTAGATATTATCGTTAATTAAATTTTTAAAGTGGGTTTAAATGAATACTAAGTCTAAGCTTCTCATTATAGTTGCTGTTATGCTTTTGGGGATAACGATGGCAACTATCGTGAACATATCTCTAAACTTCAGAGAATACAGTATTAACAGCGCTATTGATAAAGCTAAAATGACTGCTACCATTGTAAAAGATGGACTTACTGCTCACATGGTCAATGGCATTATGGATAAAAGAGAGTACTTTATGAATAAAGTCTCTGTAAATGATGGAGTAAAAGCTTTATGGGTTGTGCGTTCAGAGAATGTTACAAAACAGTTTGGAGAGGGGTTGCACAGTGAGACTGCCAGGGATGCCATTGATGCACAAGTTTTAAAAAGCGGTGAGACAGTAAAAGAGGTACAGGAGAACGCAGAGCAGATTCTTTTAAGAATCACTATTCCCTATAAAGCGGAATCAAACGGCGGCAATCCAAACTGCCTAAGCTGTCATGATGTACAAAGAGAAGAGACTCTTGGTGCTATTAGTATGGAGTTTGATGTAAGTGCCGTTAGAAATAGCGGTTTAATTACAATTCTAAAAATTCTAGGTATAAATCTGGTGTTTATCATTGTGGTTCTTTTCTTGTTAAATCACTACATAACTCCCTATACAAAACTGTTTACTAACCTGCGAATTGGAATAAAAAAGGCTCACAGCGGCGATTTTACCCATAATTTTTCAACTACTGTCGGTGGTGATGCTCAACTTATAATCACTCAGATGAATACACTCTTTGGAAAAATGCAGGAGACTTTTGGTGATATAAAATATAATCTGGCTACATTTATTCCTGATGGATGCGTCTCCTCGTCTGACCCTCTCCATGAAGCTAAAACTATCATAGGTGAGCTTTCAGACATTTATAAATTCAAAAAAACCATAGAGCTGGACTCTTCAAAAGATATGGTTTTTGTAAGAATAACAGATATCTTAAAAACAAAATTTGAAATTGCTCATTTTGCATTTTATGAAGTAAACAACCTTATCAATGAGAGAAAATTAATCTATATCAGTGATGGGGATAGCATCTGCTTTCATGCAGTTGATAAATGTGCCTTAGAGTGCAGAGCACATAGAACAAAAACAGATGTTATATCTACGGAGTTTATAAACCTGTGTCAAACATGTGATGCTAACGAATTGAAATATACCTGTATTCCGTTTACAATAAATGCCGACAACTCTCTTATTATCTCTATGACTGCAAAAAATGAAGAGGAGTTAAGCAGGATTAACTCGCATTCTCTTAGTATTAAAAATTATCTTGAAGCAGCTAAACCTGTAATTGAGAGCAAAATACTTATGGATAAGCTTCGTGATACTTCGCTCAGAGATGGAATGACAGGACTTTACAACAGAAGATTTTTAGAAGAGTTTATAGATAAAATTATGGGTCAGGCACAAAGAGGAAAGGAGACATACAGCGTCATGATGCTTGATGTTGACTTCTTTAAAAAAGTAAATGACACCTATGGGCATGATGTGGGAGATAAAGTAATTGTTGCAATTGGAAATGTTCTCAAAGATAATATCCGCAATTCAGATCTTGCAATCCGATATGGCGGAGAGGAATTTGTCGTGATGCTTCACAATGCGACAGATGAAGGAGCATTGGAAGTTGCTCAGAAAATTCACTCTAGCTTTGCAT
Organism: Sulfurimonas sp.; assembly: GCA_041662325.1. Taxonomy (GTDB): domain Bacteria; phylum Campylobacterota; class Campylobacteria; order Campylobacterales; family Sulfurimonadaceae; genus Sulfurimonas. Next base: position 188,890 of record JBAZSU010000002.1, read on the forward strand.
CTCTTATTTTTGATGTTGGCACCGGTGAAAAGATGCAAAAGACCATGAGTATCGGTATCTCTAAATTTCCTGTAGATGGGGACTCTATATGGAAATGTATCAAGTTTGCAGATACAGCACTCTATAAAGCCAAAACAACCGGCAGAAATAAGATAGTTGTCTACAAGCATGAAATGTCTGAAGATGAACATGTACGATAAATAAAAAGCGTTTCACATGTCAAAAAATTTTACGTGTGAAACTTTTATTACTTGCTTTATTGCTGTATTCTTCTAAAAAATTTATAGGTATAGTGATTTTTTCACATAAACAATTATCGAAATTGGAGTTTATATATGAAAAAGAATAGGCATGCGTGTAGTGTTTGTAAAAAAACATTTGATATGTCCGATGTTGTTTCTGCTCACCTGTTACGAAAGCCTTTATATGAACTTATTAAAAATGACTATCCTGAGTGGTCAGACGAAAGCTATATATGCCACCCAGACCTATCTGTTTACCGCAATAAATATGTGCATGCAATCCTTGAATCTGAAAAAGGAGAACTTTCAAGCCTCGACAAAGAGGTATTGGAAAGCTTGGAAAAACATGAACTGATTTCAGAGAATATGGAGAGTGAATTTAGTCAGGAGTGGACGTTAGGCGAAAGACTGGCAGATAAAATTGCATCGTTTGGCGGAAGCTGGTCTTTTCTTATCAGTTTTGCTCTCTTTTTATTTATCTGGATAGTCGTAAACACATTTGTTCTGATACTTCGTCCACCCTTGGACCCATACCCATTTATATTTTTAAATTTAATACTCTCCTGTATAGCTGCCATTCAGGCGCCTATCATTATGATGAGTCAAAATCGCCAAGAAGCAAAAGATAGGATCAGATCCGAGAATGATTATAAAGTAAATCTTAAAGCAGAATTAGAGATTAAACAAATCCATGAAAAACTGGATCACCTTTTGTCTAAGCAGTGGGAGAGACTTATGCAAATACAAGAGATTCAAATTGAACAACTTTCAGAGATGAGCGAATATGCAAAGAACAGAACAAACCAGAAACCTCTGTAGTTTTGAGTCGGACACCCTCTCTTTTTCGGCATAATGAAAGAATTTATTGTTTATTTAATAGTTGCTACTTTATGAATGTTTTAAGTATCAAATTTTTTTGTTAAGCCACAACCTATACTACAGAATAGAACAACTGGTCTCTATTAATAGTTTATATGATAAAGTTACAACATGAAAAAATTTATTTTAATACTATTTTTATCGTCGGTGTCTGTGTTTGCAGCTCAAAAAGTTGTGTTGCAGCTTAACTGGCTCAATCAATTTCAGTTCGCAGGATATTATGTTGCACAAGAGATGGGGTACTACAAAGATGTTGGCATTGATGTCGAGATAAAAGAGTTTAATAATCAAATAGATTTATCTACTGTAATTGAAAAAGGTGAAGCTGACTTTGCGATAGGACGCTCATCCCTATTGATAGATAAGATAAACGGCAGAGATGTTGTGGCAATGGGAGCTATTCTGCAGGAAGACCCATTAATGCTTTTAGTTAGAGATGACAGCAAAATAAGCTCCATAAGTGATTTAAAAAACAAACGGATTATGCTTACAAATGATGCAAAAAGCACAGCATCCATTATGGCGATGCTCTCTTCAAGTGGCATAACTCAAAATGACATAGAAATAGTTCCGCACAGTTTTAATTTGAATGACCTTATCAATAGAAAGGTTGACGCGCTAGCAGGTTATACTTCTAATGAGCCTATAGAGATGGAGGATAAGGGCGTAAAATATAAAATTTTTCACCCACAAGATTATGGATTTAAGTTCTATAGTGATATTCTCTTCACCTCTTCCGATTTTATAAAAAAGAATCCTAAATTAACAAAAGATTTTTATGCAGCAACTATAAAAGGCTGGGAATACGCTTTCGAAAATATTTCACATACGGCTGAAATTATTTATAAACACCATAATACGCAACATAAAACGCTAATACAACTCATCAAAGAGGGTGAAATTCTCAAACGCTTAGCGTACAGCAAAAATAAAACTATCGGTAATTTAGATATAGATCGACTGAATGATATAGTAAAAGTTTACAAAGTGCTGGGAATAGCTTCATCAGATATTAGTATAGATAGTTTTATCTATGAGCATAATCATCCTAAAGAGCTTATATTTAAACTTAGTTATGATGAGATTTTTCATATTGCTCTTTTAGGTGTTGTCTTGTTTGTAATTCTTACTTTTGGCATGCTCTTCATTAGTTTTCAAAGACATTGGCTTCATACGCAAAGTGATTTGAAAAAAGAGATAGCCAATCAAAAAGAGGAAATTGAGAAACAAAACAAAGTTATTTTGATCCAATCAAGAATGGCTGCCATAGGTGAAATGTTAAGTAATATTGCACATCAGTGGCGACAGCCTTTAAACATCATCTCTCTTAACACTGTTAAAATTGAGACTTCTATATTGCTAGGGTATAAGATGACAAATGAAAATTTGCTTGAAGTCACTGATGAAATTAATCGACAATCCCAATATCTATCTCAGACAATCGATGATTTTAGAAACTATTTCAGCTCAAATATTGATGATTTAGCACCATTTAATCTGGAAGATGCAATTAAAAAACTGAGTGAACTGACCAAAGATACATTTAATAATAAGCATATTGAGATTGTTGTGACAGTCGATAATTGCACACTTACTCAGAATGAAAGTCTCTTAATTCAGGCTCTCTTAAACATCTACAATAATGCGATACAAGCAATTATAGAGAAAGAAGCAATCTATAGGTACTTTTTTGTTGATGCAAAGTGTGATGCCAATGGTGCAATAATAACACTAAAAGATTCTGGGGGCGGAATTAATAAAGAGGGTATGTCGAAAATTTTTGAGCCGTATTACACCACAAAGCATAAATCCAAGGGAACTGGATTGGGAATGTATATTACTTATGGAATTATCACAGAGCAGTTTGGTGGCACCATATCAGTGAGCAATACAAAGTATGAATATAAGGGACACATACTAAACGGTGCAGAGTTTAAAATTACAATCCCAACTCTGCAACAATTGTAAAAATTATCTAGCCTCTTTTATAGCATCAAGCGCTGCGGCATAGTTTGGCTCGTTTGTTACTTCTGAAACTATCTCTTTATAAACTACATGTCCACTTCTGTCAATAACAAAAACAGCTCTTGCACTTAGCCCTTTTAATTTATTGTCATCCATAAGTACACCATAGGCTCTGCTTACAGCTTTCTCAATGTAGTCTGAAGCAACTGTTAAGTTTTCTATCCCCTCAGTAGTACAAAAACGCTCCGATGCAAAAGGTAAATCCATAGAGATAACGGTTGTCTCACAAATATCAAGGTTGTTTACATCTTCGTTAAATCTTCTTGTTTCAGCAGCGCATGTTTTAGTCTCTAATGAAGGAACAGTTACAATCAACTGTATTTTATCTTTAGCTCCGCCAATTTCTACATCATTTAAGTCAATTCCAACGGCACTCACTACCGGCGCTTTGTCTCCTACATTAACGGCATTGCCTGCCAAATTTACAGTTGTGCCCTTAAACATCGTTGTTTGCATAAAGTTTCCTTAAAGAATTTTGGACTTATGTTATCATAAAAAGAATGTAATTTATCTTATTTACTGCTATCTTCCTATATAATCTTTTTAAAAATACAAAGAGCTCAAATGGAAAATCCTTTCGAATCAGGCCACATTAAAAATTATATACTTTTGTATGTAAGCGTAGTGGTTATTATGGTGCTTTTTTTCATAGCAACTACGCTTTTTAATGAAGTAGAGTGTGTAGATAAAAAAGTTTTTGACATAAGAGTGAACGAGGTTTCATACGCCAACAAACCTATGAAAAATATTGAAGAGGTGAACTCTTCTGGAATAAAACTTCTTGAAAAAGCTTACTAAGTTACTCTTTAGTAACTATGTAAAGCTGTTCATGTCCTAATCTTTTGAGTATATCCATAACACTCACAAAATCTTGAAATCTTGACTCTTTGTCGCTTCTTAAAACAACAGTCTGTTCTTTAGAAATTTTTGATAATTTCTCTTCGAGCGCTTTTAATTCAACCTTTTCCTTCTCAAAAAACATCTCACCTTTAGCGTTCACATAGACTGTAACCTCTTTTTTTACATCCTCTTTTGTGGTGGTTTTTGCCTCGGGAAGTTCCACGGGAATAACTCCCTGTTTAATAAATGTGGCAGTTGTGAGAACCATTACCAAAAGAACAAGCATGATGTCTATAAAAGGGATTACATTTATCTCATCAAATCTTTTTCTGTTTTTTCGCAGCATGGGAGTGCTCAGCTTTTTTTGTCGTTTTTTACATCAAAAACGGTCAAAATCTTTTCAACTTTTCTAAGCAAAATCGTATAAGTAACAATCGCCGGCATCGCTACAACAAGTCCCATAGCCGTCGCTTTGAGTGCCATGGCAAGTCCTACCATAATTTTTTTCGCATCCACCGCACCGACATCGCCCATAGTGTAAAATGTAAGCATTATCCCGATAACTGTACCCAAAAGTCCTACATAAGGGGCGTTGGAACCTATTGCACTGATTATACTTAAATTATCGGTTAAATTTATCTCAAGAGTATCTCTATGTGTGTAGTCTTCTATTCGAACCGTTGCAAAAAACATCATTCTCTCTATAAATAACCATAAAGTGATAATACTCATAAGTATCAAAAGACCGATAACTCCGTAGTCGAGAGCGTTTTCTGCGTAGAGAAGCAAATTTTCTGTTTGCATTAATTTTCCTTAAATTTAAGTGTTACAGTTGTGCCTGTACCTTTTTTTGATTTGAAATTTAGCCCAATATTGTGTCTATCGCAAAATCTTTTTACCATACTCAGACCTATTCCAAAACCTTGCATGTTTGTATTACTTTGATAGTAGTTGTCAAAAATTTGCAAAAGTTCAACTTCATCCATCCCGGCACCGCAGTCTTGGATATGAAGCTCAAAATTATTTAATTTTATATCTATTTTTGGGCTATTTTGCGAGTATTTTACACCATTATCGATGATGTTGTCAACAACCTTCGCAAGACCGATAGGGTCGCCGATAATTTGCGTTGTTTGAAGTTCTGCGGCAAATGTGGTATGCGGATAGATGGACTCCAAAAAGTCAACTCTTTTCTGTATAAGTTCATCTAGCTCAAAACTCTCTTTTATTGTTTTTTGCGTCTGTGTTTTTATCATGTAATCTAGTTCATTGTATCGCTCTTGAAGCATTGCACAGGCGCTCTCTATTCTCTGCATCCGTTTTAAATCCTTCTCGTTTGTCATGTTTTTTTTGAGCATGTGGGAGTTGGTCATTATGGTGCTGATTGGAAGATTCAGCTCATGGAGTGTCTCTTTTGAGAGGTTTTGCAGATTCTGCACATACTCTTCCAAGGGGTCAATAGAGAGCTTAGAGATAAAAACACCCGAAAGAGTTACAAAACAGAGCATCACAACAGCCAATAAAAAAATATTTTCAGTAACGGTAACAGCCAAAAAGTAGTACAAAATTCCTAAAAAAGTGAGTACTGTTAAAAAATAGTAAACAAAAATATTTATACGAAGATTACGAAACAAGCTTATAGCCTATACCGCGAATATTTTGTATCTCCATCTGCGGAAGAAGTTGTTTTATGCGGTTAATGTAAACTCTAATCGCCCCGTCACTCCCCGACTCTGAGGAACTCCAAAGTTCATCTAAAATGAGCTCTTTTGGAACTGCATTATCCGCATGCCGCATAAGAAGCAGCAGCAGTTCATACTCTTTTTTTGACAAATCCATCTCAACAGAATCATAAAAAAATCTTTGGTGCACTTCGTCGTGGCAAAGGAGTTTTACGCATTTTGCTTTATTTGCTTTTGTTCGTCTAAGCAATGCCTCGATTCTGAGTAAAAGTTCATCACTGTCGAAGGGTTTTGTAATGTAGTCATCCGCTCCACTTAAAAAGCCGTTTTTCAGCATCTCTTTATCTTTGTGAGATGTTAAAAATATAGTCGGAGTATTGTCATTTGAATCTCGAAGCTCTTTTAAAAGTGTGATGCCACTCAAAAGAGGTACATTTATATCAAGCAGATAGATGTCAAACTTTTTGTCAAATGTTGCATCTAAAGCATCCTGACCGTTTGGAACATGTATCACCTCAAAGCCGCTCTCTTCAAGTAAATCTGTAAGAGTCTCTGCAAAAAGCTGGTCATCCTCTAGGAGTAAAATTTTAATCGACACTCTCAATCGCCCATGCAATGATTTCGCCGGCATACATAGGAACAACGGAACCATAAGTTTGAGGCACTACAAACGGGCGTTTTTCAAGGGTAACCTCTTTGAATTCTGCACATATTCCATAAATATTCTGTGCATTATCGCTCACAAAAGCTTGAAGATTGTGAAGTTTGTCATACTGCTCAAATATTTCACACAGCAACTGGAGTGAAATCGGTGCCGTAAAAACTCCCGCAGCACATCCGCATGACTCTTTTTTCTCTTTCGGATGCGGCGCTGAGTCCGAACCGAACATTACTTTCGGGTGCGCTTCGAGTGCCACGGTTAAAAGCGCATCCAAATCTTCCGGTCGTTTTGCAATCGGTTTACAAAAAAGGTGCGGTTTCATCATGCCGCCTACAACGTCATCGAGCGTTAATATAAGGTGATGCACGGTAATGGTTGCATAAAGATTCTCATGTTTGTCGAGCATCTCAACCGCTGCTTTTGTAGTGATATGTTCCATGATGATTTTTAGCTTTGGAAAGCTTGTTGCAAGAAGCTCATATATGCTCATAAATTCAGCCTCTCTGTCCATAACAAAACCGTCCGTTTCCCCATGTACACAAAGAGGAATTCCCAAATCGCTCATGGTCTGCAGAGTCTCTCGCATCTCCTCAATATTAAACGAAGAGACGCCACCCTCTGAGTTTGTCGTAATTCCGGCAGGGTAGAGTTTTATAGCGATGATATGGTCAGCTACACTCTTTAAAAAAGCTTTGTCGTAGTTTTTGTAAAAGAGCGTCATGTATGGCTCAAAAAAGTCGTTTGGAACGGCTGCCATAATACGCTGTTTATACGCCTTTACATCTTCGAGTGTTTCAACCGGCGGAACTAAATTAGGCATCACAATAGCACCGCTGTAACTGTAGGCGGAGAGGGGAGCAACGGTCTCAAGCATAACCCCGTCGCGAAGATGAAGGTGCATGTCTAGAGGCATTAAAAGTGTATGAGTTTTCATGTTTTTCCTATAACTAATTGGATTTTAAAAATTTTAAAATTGTATCAAAATAAGATTTAAAGCTTAGTTTTTTGAGCCGCCTAAATATTGAATCAACACCTCATAAAGTGCTTTGACATCGATTGGTTTGAGTAGATACTCCTGCATTCCCGCATTTTTCGCCTGCTCTGTGTCTTTTTCACTTCCATGCCCGCTCAATCCTATAATCGGTATCTTATCAAAGAGACTCTTTTTTCTGATTATTTGAGAAGCCATAAGCCCGTCCATATTTGGCATGTTCACATCCATAAAAATGAGCTCATAGGGTACATCGCTTTTCTCTAACTTATCTAAAGCCTCTTGCCCGTCATCTGCAAATTCAATCTCTATCTCTGTGCCGCGCAGAAGCCCGCTCATCACTTTTTGATTGATTTTATTGTCTTCAGCTATGAGTATTTTGTGATAGCCGAGAGCTCTAACACTATCTTTATTATATTTGTCTATCTGTGCCGTATTATTTGGAATACCGTTTATATTGTATAAACTCGAAAGTATTTCAAAAATTCTTTGTTGATGAAAAGGTTTTTTTAGGACTTCATCCACGGTCGAATAATCAATTTTTTCATTTCTTAATATATTTGCCCAGCATTCTATCAAAACTATATGCGATTTATTTTCTAATTTGTATGATTTAACATCAAACAAATCAAATAAGTCTTTATCTATAAATAAAATATCAAACCCTTTATTTGCCATCAGTTTTTTTGCTTCATCTATATTTGCAGCACTCTGCACCGGCATTTGAAAGTATCTTATTAAATTTGTCAGTGAATCAACCGATTCTACATCTGAGTCAATAATTAAGACCCTCATCCCCATTATATCTTTAGAAGGAAGGCGATACTTTCTTTTATCTTTGTCCGTATTGAGTGTAAGAGTGACAAAAAAGGATGAACCCTTTCCAGCTTCGCTCTTTACCCAGATTTTCCCGTTCATAATATCAACGAGTTTTTTAGATATTGTCAGTCCCAATCCTGTTCCGCCATATTTACGGCTTGTATCCGAAGATGCTTGCGAATAGCTTTGAAAAAGATTTTGAATCTCCTCCTCTTTTAAACCTATTCCGGTGTCGCTCACTTCAAACTCAACAGTAGAACTTCCCTCGACACTGTCCACTGTTTTTATACGAAGTGTCACTCCGCCCTCGTTTGTAAACTTCACCGCATTACTTAGTAAATTTAGCAGCACCTGAGAGATACGAAAAGGGTCTCCAAGGTAATTTTTGCCAATGTTATGATCTATAACAAATGTTAATTTTATTCCCTTCTCTTGAGCTTTTAAACTCATCATGTCCGCTAAATAACTTAGAATCATATTTAAATCAAAAGATGTTTTTTCAAGAGAGATTTTACCAGCCTCTATTTTTGAGAAGTCCAAAATATCGTTTATGATAGTTAACAACATGTTTGAAGATTGATAGATAGTTTTTACAGTTTCTTGCTGTTCTCTGCTTAGAGTGCTATCTTGCAGAAGTGTCTGGCTCAGCCCTATAATTGCGTTCATGGGCGTTCTTATCTCATGACTCATACTTGCAAAAAATTCACTTCTCTGTTCAAGTTTTCTTTGCGCATCATAAAGTTTATCTTCATACATGGAGACTATATTTGAAATATTTATATTTTCTTTATTGTCGACTAAAAGAGGACTGGACTCTTTTTTCTGAATGGTATTGATTGTTTTCTCAATCGAGAGCTTGCTCAGCGGCTCATAAATAAAGTCGTCAAATCCATTTACATAAAAGCTTGAAAGATACTGATTACTGTCGAGTCTAACTTTTATAATGATTTTTTGAGCGGGATTTATCTCTAAAATTTTATGACAAATATCAAGTCCAAATCTATTGTCAATAATTACCAAATCGAAAAAGAAGCCGTTAATCTCTTTAAAATTCAGATATTTGTTTAGAGTATCTTCCAACCCAAGAGAGCTGTGAAATATTTTCGACATAGCACCCAATATTTTTTTATTAAAGTGGCTCTCTTCGGTATGTTGAGCATATAATATGGATAAATTGTCATAATTACCAAGTGGTTTTTTATCATTTATATTTATCATTCTTCGCCTTAAATATACTCAATTATTTTTTTATAGTAACTCTTTTGCTTTTTCTATTAATCCATTGACCGCATCTTCATATACTTTAGCATTCTCTTTAGAAGTTGACTCAAAACGCGTTACCAAAATAGGCGTTGTGTTGCTCGCACGCACAAGTCCCCAGCCGTTTTCAAAATTTATGCGAACACCGTCCACATCAATAATATTTTTTATACTCGGGAAATCTGCATCCGGATTTTTAAGAAGCTCTTTTACTTTGTCTATTATTTTAAACTTCTCAGAGTCTGTTGTTTTTACTTTTATCTCTTCTGTTGAGAAAACATGTGGAAGTTTTGCCAATTCTGCGTCTAAATCAATTCCGTCATGCACAAGCTCTAACATTCTAAGTGTTGCGTAGATTGCATCATCGTAACCAAAATAACGGTTTTTGAAAAATATATGTCCGCTCACTTCACAAGCCAAATCTGCATTGACTTCTTTCATCTTCACTTTGAGGTTTGAGTGCCCTGTTTTGTACATGATTGCCGTAGCACCGCGACATTCAAGCTCATCATACATCACCTGTGAACATTTTACTTCACCTACAACTATCGGTTTATCCATCTTCATAGCAAACAAAAGAGCCATCATGTCGCCCTTGATGTTGTTTTTGTGGGTTAAAACTGCGATTCTATCAGCATCTCCGTCATATGCAAATGCAATGTCGCCATCGGTTGCCAAAAGCTTTTTAATATCTTCGAGGTTATGCTCATCTGAGGGGTCAGGGTGATGATTTGGAAAAGTACCGTCAGGGTCAACAAAAAGCCCTTTTGTGTGGAGATTTAAGCCGGAAAAAATTCTTTCGGTTACGACACCCGCAACACCGTTTCCGCAATCGTAAACGATTTTTGTCGGCATTCCTTTGAGGTGCTGAAACTCGCCTACCAGAAAGTCAACATAGCGCGTAACAGCATCAATATCTTTTACATCTCTTGTAACATGCGGTATTGCGCCCATAGCCTCACACTCACGACCTAAAGCATAAATATCTTCACCAAAAAAGGGCGCTTTATCTATTGTAATTTTAAAGCCGTTATATTCGCTTGGATTGTGGGAACCTGTAATCATCACCGAAGCTGAAACAAGAATGCCGCCAAACTCATTGTAGTTACAAAAGTAGTTTACGGGGGTAGGAACAAGTCCCATGTTTAAAACTTTTTTACCGCCCGCATTAAGACCTGCGACGAGGTATTCAAAAAGGATAGGAGAGTGACTTCTCGCGTCATAACCAACCGCAACATACTCGCCATCAATTTTAGAAGCCAAAGCATACCCGATGCGTGTAACACTTAATTCATTCAACTCTTGCTCATAAATGCCTCTGATATCATACTCTCTATAAATATTCATACCTGTCACCCTTTATAATAATTATTAATTTTTTATTTTACACTAAAACACTTAAATAGTTGGATTATAATGAAGCTCCTCAGCCCAGAGGATCGGGAGTAAAACCCTCATCTGATTAAATCACACTTAAAACGAGTGCCTTAGCTTCTTCTTGTAGGCGTGCCAAATGTTCTTTAGAAATAAAACTTTCAGCATAAATTTTGTAAATATCTTCAGTTCCTGATGGACGCGCAGCAAACCAGCCATTTTTTGTTGTGACTTTAAGTCCACCGATTGGAGCATTGTTCCCGCTTGCATTTGTGTAAATACCCGTAATATCTTCACCTGCAAGTGTTTTTGAAGTGATATCGTTAGGTGAGAGCTTTTTTAGTTTTGCTTTTTGTTCTGCATTTGCCACGGCGTCAGCACGCTCGTAGTAGGAAATTCCAAACTGTTTTTCAAGCTCTGCGTAAATAACTGAAGGATCTTTTTTAAGTCGCTCAGTAATTTCAAATGCCAAAAGATTGAGAATTATGCCGTCTTTATCGCTTGACCAAACAGTTCCATCCTTGCGTAAAAATGAAGCACCAGCACTCTCCTCACCCCCAAAACCGATAGTTCCATCACACAAACCATCTACAAACCACTTAAAGCCCACAGGAACTTCCACTAAAGTCTTATGGATGGACGCAGCAACACGGTCAATCATAGAACTCGAAACTAAAGTTTTTCCGATTTTAAGATCTTTACTCCAGCCCTCACGATTTTGAAAAAGGTACCAGATAGCCACAGAAAGATAGTGATTAGGATTCATCAGACCGCTAGGAGTCACAATACCGTGACGATCAAAGTCAGGATCATTTGCAAAGGCAAGGTCAAATTTATCTTTCAAACTCACAAGTGATGCCATTGCGTACGGAGAAGAACAGTCCATGCGAACTTTTCCGTCATGGTCACAAGACATAAAGCTAAAAGTAGGGTCAACTTCATCATTGACTATATCAAGATGCAAGCCATAAATTTCGTTTATTTTTTTATAAACCTCAATGCCTGAGCCCCCAAGAGGGTCAACCCCGACTTTGAGTTTGCTTTGTTGAAGAAGTTTCATATCTATGACTGTATCGAGTGCTTGAACATAAGGCGTGATGAAGTCCATTTTGGCAGTTTTTTCCAAGGCTTCTTCCAAAGTTACAGTTTTTACGCCCTCAAGCGAATTTTTAATATACTCATTTGCCTTAGCTTCAATGATAGAAGTAATATCAGTATCTGCAGGACCGCCGTTGGATGGATTGTATTTGAAGCCGCCATCTTGCGGAGGATTATGTGAAGGAGTTATGACTACACCGTCACACAGCTCTTTGCTTATTTTATTCGCCTCTATAACGCTAAAAGAGAGAACAGGAGTCGGCGTAAAGCCTCCATCTTTTGCAATCACACATGCAACGTCATTGGCTACAAAAACTCTCAAAGCACTCTCTTGTGCAGGAGTAGAGAGGGCATGCGTATCTTTTGCAATCAAAAGATTCCCGTTTATATTATGTGCTTTTCTATAATCACAAAGTGCCTGTGCGATAGCCAAGATATGTGTTTCATTAAAACTATTTTTTAAAGATGTACCACGGTGTCCAGATGTTCCAAAAGCAACCATCTGCTCAACTTTATCTTTGTCAGGAGTTTGGTTATAGTACATGTTGACAAGCATGTCCACATCTATTAAATCTTCTTTTTTTACTTTTTTCCCAGCATTTGGATGTATCATATTCTCTCCTTGTTTCTATGCTAGATTATAACAAAAATAATAAAGCAGTGGTGCACATGCTATGAGCAAAAAGAGCGAGTATATACTTAATATAATAATAAGTGATTATCTACTACAATCTTCAAAAGCTGATAAAAGGACAATTGAATGACGGATAATCACTACTACAATGTAATAATAGTCGGAGGCGGAATCTCTGGGTCTGCCCTGCTCTACACACTCTCCAAATATACGGACATAAAAAGTATAGGTTTATTTGAAAAATATGACGACATTGCTACGCTCAACTCTAATGCAAAAAGTAATTCTCAAACCCTTCACTGCGGCGATATTGAAACAAACTACACTTTAGAAAAAGCAATCAAAACAAACAGAACGGCAACCATGGTTGAAAACTACGGCAAACTTTACGGCTATGAAAACAAATATATGTTTAAAATTCCAAAAATGGCTCTTGGTGTCGGCGATAAAGAGGTTCAATTTATCAAAGAGAGATTTGAACAGTTTAAAGAGGCTTTCCCATACATGGAGTATTGGGACAAGGCAAAGCTTGCAGAAATTGAACCTGCCCTTTTAAAAGGCAGAGATGAAAACGAAGACATCGCCGCCATGGGAACCGACAAAAGATGGAGTGCCATAAACTTTGGCGAAATAGCCAAAAGTTTTGTAAGAAATGCCAAAATTGAGAATCCGGAGTGTGAAGTACATCTCTCAAAAGAGGTGGAAAATATCAGAAAAATCGGCGATAAATTTGAAGTTACGGTAGAGGGAAAGCATTACTTTGCCGATTATGTTGTTGTAGATGCCGGTGCGCATTCACTCCTTTTTGCCCACAAAATGGGACATGGACAGGATTTCTCTTGTCTTCCTGTGGGTGGAAGTTTTTACTACTCTAAAGTCAATTCTCTTAAATCAAAAGTTTATACTATCCAAAACCCTAAACTCCCTTTTGCAGCGATTCATGGCGACCCTGACATTGTACATGGCAACACAATCCGTTTCGGTCCAACGGCTATCGTGCTTCCAAAGTTGGAGAGATACCACCATGCGCACTTTTTAGATTTTTTAGAAACCATGGCTCCCTCTTCTGAGGTTATTGAGGTATTTTACGACCTTTTACATGACGACGACATCAGAGCGTACGCTATCAAAAACTTTTTGTATGAAGTTCCCGGCATCCGAACCAAACTCTTTGCCAAAGAGGTACAAAAAATCGTGCCTTTTATGACTGAAAATGATATAGAATTTGCCGAGGGAATCGGCGGTTTGCGACCTCAGGTTATAGACAAAAAAACAAAAAAACTTTTTTTAGGCGAAGCAAAAATAGAGACGGGAGAGGGAATAGTTTTTAACATGACACCCTCCCCAGGGGCAACAAGCTGTTTAGGCAATGCCTACAAAGATGCAGAACTTATCTGTGCATTTTTGGGTGCAAAATTTGATACAAAAAAATTCAATCAGGAGTTAACAGGTGAAAAATAACGTAACCATAACAGACAACCGTACAAACAAATCGTACGAATTCAACATACTCGACGGTTCAAGAGGTCCAAGTGTGGTTGACATTTCTACATTTTATGCCGAAACAGGCATGTTTACCTACGACCAAGGATACACTTCAACAGCAAGCTGCAAATCGGATATTACCTACATAGACGGAGACAAAGGTGAGCTGAGATACCGAGGATATGACATAAGTGAGCTGGCATTAAATCACAGCTATTTGGAGACATGTTACCTTCTTTTAAACTCAAAACTACCAAGTAAAGAGGAGCTTCATGAGTTTGATTTGGAGCTTCGCCACAGATCTTTTTTGCATGAGGGGTTAAAAAATCTCTTTTTTGCTTTCCCATCCAACGCACATCCCATGGCGACTTTAGCGTCAGCTACTTGTGCTCTTTCATCGTTTTACTTTGACCATTTGGACATAAACAACGAAGCCGAGTATCAGGAAATGGCAAGAAGAATCATTGCAAAAATGCCTACGGTTGCGGCTTTTGCCTACCGCTACTCCATCGGTGCACCGTTTATTCAGCCTGACATCGACAGAAGTTTTACGGAGAATTTTCTCTACATGCTCCGCGCCTATCCGGGCGGAAAGATGCACAGAAATATCAACGGCGAAGATAGAATAAGAGAGATTGAGATAAAAGCCCTCGACACTATTTTCACCCTCCATGCCGACCATGAACAAAACGCTTCTACTACTACGGTACGGGATGTCGCCTCTACGGGAGCACACCCTTATGTAGCCATCAGTGCAGGAATTTCAGCACTTTGGGGAAGAGCACATGGCGGAGCAAATGAGTCGGTTATCGCCCAACTTGAGATGATTGGAAGCATTGAGAATGTGGACAAATTCATAGAAAGAGCAAAAGACCCGAATGACGATTTCAAACTTATGGGATTTGGACACAGAGTCTATAAAAACTTCGACCCAAGAGCAAAGATTTTAAAAGAGTTGCAAGACCAGCTCAAAGATGAACTGAATCTTAATTCACACCTTATGGCAATCGCAAGCAGAATCGAAGAGATAGCTTTGAGCGATGAGTATTTCATAAGTAGAAAACTCTACCCGAACATCGACTTCTACTCGGGTGTCATCCTCACAGCCTTAAAAATTCCAAAATCCATGTTCACCCCGATTTTCGTAATAGGCAGAACAGTCGGCTGGATAACGCAGTGGATAGAGTTCAAAAAAGACAAAAAAGCAAAAATCACACGACCTCGACAGCTTTATATTGGGAAGTAAAAAGTAGAAATATCCTTGGCATGTGGAAATCATTTCCACATGCCGAGTGGATTTGGTTTTGATATGAATGAAAACTTGAAATAATGAGTGAAAGTAGATAAATTTTATTTTTGTATAAATTTTCCACACTTTTTAACTTCGGAACCGCCGAATTCTTGAATTTCTCTAGCTGTGTTATCTTTTGCGATTACTTGGCGTTTACAATCATCTTTAGCTATACAAATTTTGTTTAAACATCCTACATCTTCTGGTACTTGTGCCATTTTATCTCCAATTTTTTTATAAGCCTAATTGTAACAAAACGCAAGTGAATATCAAGTTAATTTAAGCTATAAATTAGAGCTAAGTTATTTTATATTTAATTTTAATGAAGTATTTGCAAGTCAGAATAAGTAGAGATAAAAAATTGTTTGAAAATGAAGCGGAGTTGTAAATATGAGTGAAATATCAGTTATAAACGAAGACAACATCAAAAACAAAATCTTCACCATAAGAGGTTTGCAAGTGGTGCTCGACAGAGATTTGGCTAAACTTTACCAAGTACAAACAAAAGTATTAAATCAGGCGGTTAGCAGAAATATTGAACGATTTCCCCAAGAGTTTATGTTTCAACTGACAAAAGATGAGCTAGAAAATTGGAAGTCACAAATTGTGACTTCCAATCAAGAGATAATGGGACTAAGAAAAATGCCTTTTGCTTTTACAGAACAAGGTGTTTCTATGCTCTCAGCAGTTCTTAGAAGCGAAACTGCCATCAAAACAAGCATACAAATCATCAACAGTTTTGTCAAAATGAGAAGCTTTCTTTCCCAAAATGCCGATATTTTTAAGCGACTTGAGCTTGTAGAAAAAAGACAAATTTCACATGAGATAAAAGCAGATGAGAAATTTGAAAAGCTCTTTGATGCACTAGAAGCAAAATCCATCCAACCGACACAAGGCTCTTTTAACAACTACCTCGATGAGAGCGTTTTGACCATGCTCTCAAAAAGAGAAACAAATGTAACCGCCACCCTCTACACCAAAAACATCACCGCACAGTTAGAACTCGACATCAAAAAACACAACACCCAATACCCAAAAATCACCCTCAAAAAGTTCGACGCCTCACACGACAGATTTCTCATCCTCGACGCCAAAGAACTCTACCACATAGGAGCAAGTCTAAAAGATTTAGGCAAAAAATGGTTCGCTTTTTCTAAGTTTGATATGGAGAGTTTTGATATTTTGAAGAGGTTGGAGGGGTGATGGGAGTTTTGGTTTGGAGTTGGGATGAGGCGAAAGAATTGATTTTACGAAGTGAAATGTTTTTTCAGGAAGAGTGATGTTGACGGATGTTTTTTGATTAGCCATGAGATGTTTGATTGGATTATAGAGTTGTAAAGTATATTTAATAAAGGAAAAAAATGCAAGTTATTAAGGAAATTAAAATTGCCTATTTTAGGTCATTTTCAAAGCAAGTTCACATCAAAAATATAAATGACTTAAATATTTTATCTGGTAAAAATGATTCTGGTAAATCAAATATTTTAAAAGCTTTGAATCTATTTTTCACAGAAAGTAAAGTTGATTTTTATAATGATTTCAACTTTAATAGTGATTTTTCAAAACACAGAGTTAATGAATCCAAATCACAGAAGCAAAGACAGTTACTATCAATATCAATTTTATTTAACAAAGTTCATTTCAGTTCAAAAGTTTTACCCTCAGAATTTTGGGTAGAAAAAATGTGGAATAGAGATGGACAATTTCACGATAGAAAAACTAAAACAAAAAAAGGTGCTATTCTAAATTATACTCGAAAAGGAGACGAAAAAGAATCTGATGCTCAAGTAAAATCTTCAACAACAAGTTTTTTAAATAAGATTCATTTTTTATATATTCCTGCAATTAAAGATTTTAGATTTTTTGATTATTTAAAACAAGAGTATCAACAATCATTAGGAATTCAAATATCAAAGCTTAGTACTGCTTTAAATTCATCTGAAAATAAAACTCTTCAAGATTGGATGACACAATTAACTGCAGGAGATATTACAAATTTATTAAGTCAAAAAATTGACAATGAAGCAGAACGGATGATGGGTCATTTTTTAAGAAATACACAGGAAATTAATACATCAAATTTTGCAATACCTGATTTAGATTTTTCAAAGGTATTAGAAGTTGTGACTGAAAATGAAATTCCTTTGACTTCAAGGGGTGATGGGATACAGGCAAAGTTTATCCCTCAAATACTAAATGAAATATCACGCAATAAAAAAGCTGACATTGTTGTTTGGGCTTTTGAGGAACCAGAAAACTCTTATGAATATGCAAATGCTCAGTTATTAGCGGAAAAATTTAAAGATGAATATTCAAAAGATAAGCAAATATTTTTAACATCTCACGCATTTAATTTTATATCACTTGAAGGAAAGAATGTTTCTCTTTATAGAGTTTGGAGAGAGGATTTTGAACAAGGAACTCAAATAAAGTACATAGAAAATAACGGTAGTTTATTAGAAAATATAGATTCTGAAATACTTAAAGAAGAAATTGGAGTAATTCGATTAAATAGAGAACTTGAAAAATTATTTAATATCAAAATGCAAGAGATGCGTCAAATTGCAAAACTTAAAATGGAATTAGACCAAAAAATTTTTGAAATACAAAAACCAATTTTATATGTTGAAGATAAATATGACCAAATTTACAAGATAGCATGGCTTAAAATAAATGATATAGAAGTTACAGAAGAAAATTTTGAACGATTATTTCATGATCAATCACCATTTCAAATATTAAAAGCAGAAGGAGCAAGTGGACTAGAAGGTTTCTTAAGAGCTTCAAATATTGATTATTGGAGAGATAAAAAAGTTATTGGACTTTTTGATTTTGATATAACTGGTGTAGAAAAGTTCAAGAATATCAAGTCAGCTTGGAAAGTTAGTCCTCTTGGTATTTTGAAGGAAGGTAATTGGATACAACGTTTTGAAGGAGTAAATTTTTATTGTTTATTGATTCCTATCCCTGATAGATTATCAACATTAGCAAGTTTGGATTTTCCAAGTTTTATTGAAATTGAACATTTACTTCCAGAAGATTTTTTAAAAACATCTTCTTTTGCTGTAGAAAAATTTACAACTGGAAACACTAAATATTTAGAAGTTCATAGTGAGAAAAAAAATATACTTTGGAAAAAATTATTTGAATTACCACAAGATAATTTTCTTGATTTTGTGCCCTTATATAAGAAAATCAAAGAGCTATTTGAGCTAGTTTAAAAAACGATCTAAATTAAAATTTAGATTGATGAAAGATAACTTGTTGACTTTCAGTCAAATCCATCCCACAAAGATAAAACAAAAAAATATTGGTGTATAATTTCGTTCATACACCTTAAAAGGGCGAAATCATGGCATTTAAAATGACTAAAAGCGGTAAAGTTGTTAAAACATACTTTCGTGGCAAACTGCCTAAAGCTGTTATAGCAGCTGTTGAAAACAATCCCCAAGGCGATCAAGCGGTTGCAAAAGCGATAGATATCGTAAAAAATGCAAAAGTGGTGTGGAATTTTTAAGCCTAAAAAGTTTGTGGCTACAAAACTTCCCACTCACTATCTTACAAAAACTTCTACTGAGCAAGAACGCCAATTTATGAAGCAACTCTCTTCTTCGACAGAAAAAAGCTCTGTTGTTGTTTATGCTCTTGAACTTGATGATTCCTTGGCAGGATTAATCGGTTTATCTGCTTCGCAAGTTGATTCTATTTCTACGATTCAAATTGATTATCTTTATGTCTCAAGCGAACATCGTAAAAGTATCTTTGAAGAACTTGCAAATACAAAAATATCTACATATCTCATTGATTTAGCTATCGTTTTAACAAAAAAAATCAGCTCTGAAATTGGTGTACGATGGCTTCCTCTTGTTCCAGACAATGACAAACTTGAGGAATTTTACACTAAGGAATTTGGTTTTAAGCCTCATAATGACAGAGATAAACAACGGTATCTTTTTTTGAAAATTTAAACACTATTTTTTCATCTTTCCAATTCAAATCAATTTTCATTTGCTTTATCTTCTTTTGAAGTAGTTTTTTTATTGCTTTGTCAAAGTGCTTCATCTGGCTTTGAAAAATTACACTCCTGAAAATAAATTTATACTTCGCCTAAAAAAGCAAATCCATACCCAAAGCGTACTTACCCTCAAGGGGCACCTCGTCCTCGCTTCGCTAACAGCGCTACCGAACAAAACAAGTGAAACGCTTTTGCGAAGCAAAATGTTTCTTCAGAAATCCACATACATATTACTGATACCTCTGTCCTCATATCGTAATATAATTTTTATAGACTTTTGAAAATTATTCAGGGGTCTAACTTGCCGTCAAAACTCACACAACTCATAAAAAACGTCACATTTGTAAATAAATTTTTTATCTCCATGTCCTTGATTGCAGTTAGTTTTTTGGCTGTTGCGGTATCGTTTTATGTCTATAGTTCTTACATGATAAACTCACAATCTAACAATGCAATAAACTCTAACCTTTTAAAAGAGAATATTTCCTATATCAATCTCTCCAATAAAGAGACTGAAAATATTTTTATGCAGATAACAAATATAAGCGGTGAGATATCTGTTTTTTATGAGGATTTATCAAATTTGAGAAAACTGGGAGACCAAATATCAGTTTTTACTTTTAAAGAGCATGAAAGCAGGAAAATACAAAGGGTTGCAAACGAGATTATGAAGTGGTCCGAGAGTTCTCATACATCAAAAAATGAGTATATTTCTCCAAAAGCAGAACAGTTAAAAATCCAAGCAACAGTTTTTCTTGAAAATCCAAGTCCATTAACTGCAGTTGACATTCAAGAAACTATACAAGATATTTCAAGCACCATTATTTATAGAGCGATGGAAGAGAATGGAAAATATTCATCTTTGATGAAAAATGCTAATGAACAGATAAGTTTAGTGAATAGCTTATTGGAAACTAATTTACTTTCTATAGAAGAAGAGAATAAAAAAAGAGCGGATATAATCTCTTTGTCTAAATCTATAGTTATGGTTGTTGCAATTGCAATGTTTATCCTCATTTTTATGATAGTTCTCACATCCATTTTACTAAAAACTTTTTCATCAAAATTTAATAAGATTGTAAACCTTTTAAAAAATTTAGTGAAGGATGATAAAATAGATTTAAATTGCTCAATAGAATACGATGAAACCTCAAAAGATGAAATCTCTATCATATCAAAAGCCTTAAATAATATTTTTGAAGTTTTAAACCATACCATTCTGCAAGCATCTATCAGTGCAAATAAAAATGTACAAACAAGCGATATTTTAAAAACTGCTTCATTTGAACTGGCGGCTACCATTAAAGAGCAAAAACAAAATATTGAAAATATTGACCTCTTAATCTTGGATGTTGTGAAAAATCTTGATGATGCGGAGGAGATGTCTGTTACCACCCATAAAGATTTAAAATTAAACAAAGAGGCGATGGAGACATTTTCAAATAATCTCGAAGATGTTGTAAAAACCGTGACAATTAGCGCAGATAAACAAATGCAACTCTCAAAAGACATGAGTGAACTCACCTCTCAAGCTTCCCAAACAAAAGATGTTTTAAGTATTATCGGAGATATTGCGAATCAAACAAACTTACTTGCACTCAATGCTGCAATTGAGGCTGCAAGAGCCGGTGAACATGGCCGCGGCTTTGCAGTTGTGGCGGATGAAGTGCGAAAATTAGCCGAAAAAACACATGCAAGCCTCCAGGACATAGATGTAATTATAAATATTATTCTTCAAGGCATCAATCAAAATAATAGTGCTATTTCTCATGTGAGTGAAGATATGTTGAAAGTTTCCAAAACAGCTTCCAATTTAATTAATTATGCCAAGCAAACAGAGTATAAAATAGTTGATTCTGTAAAAGTCTCATCAAATGTTATGGAAATAAACACCCATATCTCAAAACAGACAAAAACGCTTATAGACCAGATGCAAAAAACAATAGATTTGTCGAAAAATAATAGAGAAACAAGTAAAATAGTTAGAGAAGCCGCCCTTAATATTGATGAAAATTCAGACAAGCTACAGGAAGCGTTAAAACTTTTTATGTAAATAAACTACCATTGACATCACTTCTGATGTACCTCCCTAAATAACATTCAACTCATTTTTACTCCCTTCAAAAAGAATGATTCAAATGGTACAGTATATAACATGGTAATTCTCAAGATATATATGTCGCCAAATTGTGATACAATTATTTATGATTTTGAAACTATGCAGGGTTGCTTCCTGAAGTATTAGTTTAGATAAAACATAAGGATGGAGTAGTATGAAAAAAATATCTGATGTACATGTTGATATAACAAATGAGGTAAAAGAGATAATTTCTTCTCGTAAAATCGTTTTTCCTGCTTATTATGGCGAACTTTACACGCAGGTTGCCGGTACTAAAAACATTCACCTCAAGCCTGAGGAACTTGTCAACCGTGAGATGCTTGACGAAAAAATGGTACGACATATTATCACATTATCCGAATGCACTGATGAGGCAATAAATGCAATTGAAAATGAGGATAAAGCTCTCCTAAACACTGTCTTGATTAAAAGTAAAAAACTTCAGGATGAAATTAATGAACTTCAAAAAATTATTTATGAAGACGCGCTTACAAAAAGCTATAACCGAAAATGGTTCGAAGATAAACTGCTTGACAATGAGAAATTACATTTTCGCGGAGATGGGGCGATTGTCATGATTGATATAAATAAATTTAAACAAATCAACGATACCTACGGTCATAATGTAGGAGATAAAGTATTGACAAGAGTAGCTGAAAAACTTCGGCAAGCCAATGAGAATGTTGTCCGTTACGGCGGCGACGAGTTTATATTAATCTTTGACAATACACTTACCCTGAAACAAATAGAGGATAAATTAGAAACTCTTTTAGTCTATTTTCATAAAGTCCATTTTAAAGTTGCTGACCATGAATTTCAAGTTGATTTTTCTTATGGAATGGCTTCGTTTACAAATGGTGCCAAAGTTGAAGAGGTTACAGAAGAAGCAGACCGTATTATGTATATAAACAAACGAGCAAGCAGAGAATAAAAGTACAGATATACATGCAAAAATTAATAATCAACTTTTAAACATCCCTTAGATACAATTCCAAAAAATAATAGGTGCTTATGATGCACCTAAACAAGTGATAATAAAATGGTAACAGTACAAAAATTAACTATGCGTTTTGGAAACAGAGTTCTGTTTGAAAATATAAATCTTAAACTAGACCGTCATAAAAGGTACGGACTTATCGGTGCGAATGGTGCCGGTAAAACAACTTTTTTAAAGATTCTGAGCGGACAAATAGCGGAGTATGAGGGAGATGTTCGTATCGGAACCGGTCTTAAAGTCGGTGTTTTGGGGCAAAATCAATATGCTTACGAAGATTTCACAATTATGGATGCTGTTTTATACGGCAATAAAAGACTTTATGATGCTATAAAAGAGAAAGAAATTCTTTATGCAACGGGCGACTTTGAAGATGATACAGTGAATAACCGTCTTGCTGATTTGGAAGTTATTTGTGTTGAAGAAGACCCAACTTATGAGTATGATGTAAATATTGCAAAGATATTGGAAAATGTCGGAATTCCTGCCGAAGACCACAATCAACTTATGAGTACACTCGATAGTGCGGATAAATTCAAGGTTCTTTTAGCTCAGGTTTTATATCCGAGACCCGATGTTTTGTTCCTTGATGAGCCTACAAACAATCAAGATATTGAAACAATCAGTTGGCTGGAAAACGAGCTTCAAAGACATGAGGGCACGATGGTTGTCATCTCGCATGACAGACACTTCTTAAATGCTGTTGTTACCAATATTTTGGATGTTGATTATCAAAATATTCGTGAATTTACAGGTAATTTTGATGATTGGTATATAGCGGCAAATGTTATTGCAAAACAAAATGAGCTTAACAACGCTAAACAAGAGAAAGAAAAAGACCAGCTTGAAGCTTTCGTTAGAAGATTTAGTGCAAATGCTTCTAAAGCAAAACAGGCAACTTCAAGACAAAAGCAGCTTGACAAACTTGTTATAGAAGATATAAAGCCCTCTTCTCGCCGAGATCCAAGCATAGTTTTCAAACCAAAAAGAACTATGGGCGATGAAGCACTCAATCTGATTAATATAAACCACTCGTATGGAAACAATGAAGTTTTAAAAAACATTAATCTTAAATTTGTTCCGGATGAAAAAGTAGCTCTCATCGGTCCAAATGGTGTAGGTAAAACAACTCTCATGAAAATAATTATGGAAGAGATGAAGCCGACTTCAGGTGAAATTCACTGGGGAGCTACAATTGAAAACAGTTATTTCCCTCAAGATACGGCAGATATTATTCAAGGCGAGGGAACGCTTTATGATTGGCTAAAATCATTCAATCCAAAGGGAGATATTGCTGAGATTAGAAATTGTCTTGGGCGAATGCTCTTCAACGGAGAGCAGCAAGAAAAATCGGTTATAAGTATCTCGGGTGGAGAAAAGCATAGGATGATGCTAAGTAAAATGATGCTTGAGGGCGGAAACTTTTTGGTTCTGGATGAGCCTTCAAATCACCTTGACCTTGAGGCTATCGTAGCTCTTGGTGAGGCACTCTACAACTTCAAAGGAAATGTAATCTGTGTCTCGCATGACCGTGAACTTCTTGACGCATTTGCTAACCGCATAATTGAGCTTAGAGCAGACGGAACGTATGTTGACTTTAAAGGCAGTTATGAAGAGTTTGCAGAAGCAAAACATAACGGTCATATCTAGTAACTTTTTATAAATAAAGGGGTTAAGATGTCTAAATATAAGAATCTTTTAGGTCTTGGAATTGCAGGCAACTTTGCACTCCACTTGGCTCAGGCCGGTGAGTTAGAAGAGTTTAAGGATATTATTACCGCAGAAGAAGCAGCGCCAAAAGGCATGTTTCCTTTTTATCTTCCCAAGCCTAACTTTCCAATAGATGGGTTTATACTGCATGCCAAAGAGATTTTGAGCACCTATCCTCTCTCCTCTACAAATATTAAACTGCCAAATACAAATGTAAATGTTCAAGCTGAACCGGAAGTTGGACTTGTTTGTAATTTGGAATATACAGTAGGTAAACTCTCAAAAATCACACCTATCTACTTTGGCGCCTACAATGACTGCTCTATCCGTGTAGCAGGTGCAAACAAAATAAGTGACAAAAAGAACTGGGGAGAGCTTAGCAAGGGCTTCAGTAATACTCTTATAAAAATCGACAAATTCGAAGTTGGCGGAGAAATGGACAACTATTCAATCACGAGTTTTTTACGTCGTGATGGTGAAATTCACGCTTATGGCGAAGATGTAGAGCTTAGCGGGTACAGTTACTTTTATGAAAAACTTCTCGATTGGATGTTAAACCAGATAAACACCCAAGAGGATTTCGGCCCGCTTGAGCCGATCCAAGAGTATATATCTGCATGTGGAAATCCTAAAGAAGCCATTATAAGCATAGGTGCAACACGCTATACGGAATATGGTGAAAGTACATTTTTAAAATCTAGCGATGAAGTGATTGTAATTGTTTATAACTCCAAAGTTTTTACTTCGGAAGCTGTCTTGGAGTGCGTTAAAAACAGCTCTTACAGTGAAGAGAATATGAGCGTTTTAGCACAAAAAGTACTCTAGATGAAAACAGGTATTTATGAGCATTACAAAGGTAATCGCTATGAAGTTATAGATACCGTTAGACATAGCGAGAGTGAAGAGTTGATGGTTTTATACCGTGCGCTTTATGGCGATGAGGGCTTGTGGGTTAGACCCTACAGTATGTTTTTTGAAGAGATTGAAATAGATAAGAAAACAGTGCCACGTTTTAAATTTATAGGAAAAAGTGATGAGTAGAGGCAAAAAGCTGGATATTTTCATCGGAGCTGAAATAGACGATGGCTGGGCAGTCGTTGAAACAGCTAGAAAAACTGTCGTTTCAGATGAAATTTTAGAACCGAACAAGCATTTTTTATTTTTTAAAAAAGAGAAGCGAAGAGGTAAAACCGTCACTCTCGTCGGAGAGTTTTACATGCCGATTTCAGATGTAAACGCTCTCCTGCAAACCATAAAAAAAAGTCTCGGATGTGGCGGAGCTTACAAAGATGGTTTGATGGAATTTCAGGGCGAAATTAAAGATAAAATTAGAGCTATCTTAGTCGAAGAGGGATTTAGATTTAGACCTCAGCACTAACCTCTACAACGCTCCAAGCATCATTTGATATTTTACTCTCACCAATATTAGATTCCATAACATAACGGTTTCTTCCTCTCTCTTTTGCTTTATAAAGCATTTTATCTGCATGCGAAATCAAGATGTCTTCGTCTAAAGCATCATCGGCTGTGCAGCTCACAACCCCTATGGATATTGTTAAAAACTCACTTACTTTGGAAGATTCATGTTTTATATTTCTGTCTTTTACTGCATTACAGAGAGCTTGAGCCAGCATCGCACTATTTTGGGCGTCCGTTTGAGTGAGCAGAACACCGAACTCTTCTCCTCCGAGTCTAAAAATAAAATCTCCCGCTCTTTGCAATGTATCTTTTAAAACCTTAGCAACTGATTTCAAGGCATGATCACCCTCAATGTGGCCATAAGTGTCATTATATTGCTTAAAATAATCTATATCCAGCATCATAAATGTTATGTCCGAATGCGTTCTTTTTGCTCTTTTTATCTCTCTGTCATATACAAGGTTGAAATATCTTCTATTATGTAAAGCAGTAAGGGAATCAGTGTATGAAACAGTTTCAAGCTTTTTATTTGCACCTCTTAATTTTTTGGTTACATTTTCGAGCTCTGTGTGATCTTTTTGAATACTTGCAAACACTTGATAGGATATAAATAAAACAGCAAGAATTATTAGTAAAAGCACAATGCCCACCTGCAAAAGTGTTGAATTGTATAGTTGTAAAAATTTAGTTCTCTCAAACTTAGCAACGCCAACCTCATAATTAACCAACTTTTGAATAATTACATCTATTCGTGCAATCTCTTTTTCTATAGAAGTTGTATCAACAATTTTTAACTCATTTTCAGCTTTATGTGCCTCTAAGAGTTTTGAAAAATAGTCGTTTGTCGCTTTCATCTCTGATGAAACATACTCGATATATTCCATTTCATTTTCTCTTTTAAAATGTTTCTCGTAACTTTCCCATAATTTATCAATTTTTATAAGCGAAGACTCTATATATAAGAAAGTTTCATTTGGGCTAAGCTCCATATCTTTAGCTCTATAAAACGTAGAAGCAATACTTCCATGATATGTCTGTAAAATTTCATTTAATTCTGTAATTGGTACCAAAGAGCCAAAATAAAGAGAATCCAGCTTTTTTTTCATAGCATTAACATTGATTGTTCCCATAATCCCTATGGCAACAAGACCTAAGGTGATAAGTAAAAAAAGAAAAAATAACTTGCTTTTAAGCTTCAAAGCTTCTATAAACTTCATGGGACTCCCTATTTATTACTTATTTAAAAGCATGTTCTATGCCATTTCCATTGTAAAAAATATTTTATGCTAAAATTACGTAACTATTTAAAAATTTGGTGTGTTAATGAATGAAAAACTAAATTATATAAAAAAAATAAAATTTTTTAAATCTTTAAAGAGTGAAGAAATTAAGACAATAGACGCAATCTCAAATATAATCAAATACCCCCAGAGATCTATACTTTACTATGAAAATGATTTACATAATAAAATATTTTTTTTAGTATCCGGGCTTTTGAAAGTTTATAAAATAGATAAATTTGACAATGAGATTTTTTTATACCACATACAAGAGAGTTCGCTTATTTCAGAACTTACAACGCTAAACAACAACTCTATACAATGCTTTTCAAATGCAGAATTTATGGAAGATAGTATTATTTTAGAAGTTGATTTTATAGAATTAAAAAAACTGCTCTCATCTAACAATATGTTAAATACAGAATTCATAAATGAGGTGCTTTTTAAGACGCAACAGTTGCATTGCGTTGTAAATAGAGAGCTGGTATTTGATGCAACTGCGAAGGTTGCATACATGTTGAGTGATGATTTAAAAATGTTTAACACTCTTCAAAGACAGGAGATCTCTTTTATGCTACATATTCAGCCTGAGACTCTCTCACGTGTCTTAAAAAAGTTAAAAAGAAATAATATTATTGAGATTGAGAACTCAAATATAACTATTTCGGATTATGAATCACTTCAAAAAATCTATAGAAACTAGAGAAATAATGAAAAAAACAACTAAAATAAGTACAAAAATCAAGATGCTAGGGGCATTACTTATATTTTTAATGTTAAGTGCTCTAAGCACAACAGTCTATCTGAATCAGCAAAATGTTAAAGATGCTTTGGTCGTAAATATTGTAGGAAAACAGAGAATGTTAACGCAGAAGATTGCTAAAAATATCTTTTACATACATTACAGTTCAAATCAAGATATTCAAGAACTTAATTCAGCAACTGCGGAGTTTATAACAGGCTTAAATATTTTAAGAGATGGAGACCAAAAAAAAGGCATCACCTCCGCACCAACGCAAAAAATATCGGTGCAACTAAAAGAGGTAGCTCTTCTGTGGGATAATTTCTATTGCGATATTCAGAAGTTTGAACTCTTTATTAATTCAAATGATGCAAATAGAGATATGGAGCTAAATAAAGTAGTAAACAGCATCTATGAAAAAAATACTATTTTGTTAGACAATATTGATAATCTGGTTACTCTTTATACGAACTACAGCGAAAAAAAAACAGAATATATCAAAACTTTTCAATATTCAGCAGCCATATTGCTTTTGATACTGCTCATTTATTCACTGATTCAGCTTAAATCTATTGAGTCACATGTAGATGAGTTTATAAACTACTCAAAAATGCTGGCAAATGACAAAAATGGAATTAAAATAAAACCTATAAATATTGAAACACAAAATGAAAGAGAGATAGTTGAAGTGAGTGATACCATAAACTGCTTTATAAATAAGATAAATTCTGCCATCGATTACTCCAATGAAGCCCTGCTTCAGTCTCAACAAGCATCACAAAAATTGGAAGAGTTGACGGATGAAGTTGACACTATATTAAGTGAACTTGAAGATACCTCTTTGGTTGCAAGACATTTAGAAAATAGTGAAGATATTATTATCGAATCCACAGAGGGACTATTTAACTCAACAAGAAGATTGCAAAATCTAAAACTTGAGCTGGAAGAACTAACTAATAGTTGTAAAATAAATAAAAGA
Organism: Sulfurimonas sp.; assembly: GCA_041662325.1. Lineage (GTDB taxonomy): Bacteria > Campylobacterota > Campylobacteria > Campylobacterales > Sulfurimonadaceae > Sulfurimonas. The sequence continues at coordinate 217,429 of JBAZSU010000002.1, forward strand.
TAGTAAATTATTACTTTTATAAACGCTTATTTTAGATCAACTAAACGCTTGACGCTGGTCAAGTGTTTTATATTTCCAAAGTGATACTATTTAGATGTTATAAACACCTTAACAAAGTTGAAATTAAATAAATTTAACATTTGTTTAATTTTATAGATTATCAAATAGGAGAATATATGTCACTTTCGAGAAGAGAATTTCTTAAGAGTTCAGCGGCAGCTTCTGCAGCAGCAGCAATGGGTATGACTGTACCTGCACAGTTGCAGGCTGCAGCAGATACTGCTGAGAGTAACTGGAGATGGGATAAGGCGGCATGTCGCTTTTGTGGTACCGGTTGTGGTATTATGATGGCTACAAAAGATGGTAAAATTGTTGCTGTAAAGGGGGATCCTGCGGCACCGGTAAACAGAGGTCTTAACTGTATTAAGGGTTACTTTAATGCTAAAATCATGTATGGTGCTGACAGACTTACTCAGCCACTCCTTAGAGTTGGTGCAGATGGTAAATTTGACAAGAAGGGTAAATTTGCTCCGGTTTCTTGGGAAAGAGCTTTTGATGAGATGGAATTCAACATCAAAAAAGCACTTAAGTCTGGTGGTCCTGAAGCAGTAGGGGTATTTTCTTCTGGTCAACACACTATTATGGAGGGTTATGCAGCCCAAAAAATGATGAAAGGTGGCTTTCGTTCAAACGCTTTTGACCCAAATGCTCGTCACTGTATGGCTTCTGCGGTTGTTGGATTCTACCAAACTTTTGGTATAGATGAGCCGTCTGGCTGTTATGATGATATTGAGCTTACAGATACGATTGTAGCTTGGGGTTCAAACATGGCAGAGATGCACCCGATTTTATGGTCGCGTGTAACAGATAGAAAGCTATCAGACCCTGATCGTGTAAAAGTTATTTCAATCCAAACTTATAAGCACAGAACTTCTGACTTAGCAGATATAGAGATAATTTTCACACCAAATACAGACCTTGCTCTATGGAATTACATTGCGCATGAAATCGTTTATAATAAACCTGATGCAATTGACTGGGATTTCATAAAAAAACATATAGTTTTTGCTGCATCTCCGGTCAATATCGGTTATGGACTGCGTAAAGCGGGCGAAAAATCTATTACTCCTGTTAATCCTGATGGAAGTGCCGGAAAATATAGTGCTAAAGAGATGCAAATTATAAATAAAGAGATGAGTAAAGTAGTCTCTGCAAAAGAAGCACCTGCTCTTAAACCTTACGGGTATAAAGAGGGCGATGTGATGACAAACAAAGATGCTCCGCTGGCAAATCTTGGACACTGGGAAATCTCATTTGACGAGTATAAGAAAGCCTTAGAGCCATACACACTTGATTATGTTGCAACTATCTCAAAAGGAAATCCTGATGAAGATATCAACGAATTCAAGAAAAAACTTCAAACACTAGCAGACCTTTACATTGAGAAGGGAAGAAAAGTAGTTTCATTCTGGACAATGGGTATGAACCAGCATACGCGTGGTACTTGGGTAAATACACTTGCTTACAATGTTCACTTTTTACTAAACAAACAAGCACTTCCTGGTTCTGGAGCTTTTAGTTTAACAGGTCAGCCTTCGGCATGTGGAACAGCTCGTGAAGTTGGAACATTTACTCACCGTTTACCTGCCGACATGATGGTTAATGTCCCTAAACATAGAGAAATTGTTGAAAATAGATGGAAAATTCCGGCTAAAACTCTAAATCATATTGGAAATCAACACATTATGAAAATTCATAGAGATATTGAAGATGGATTTATAAAATTTGCATGGGTAAATGTTTGTAACCCTTACCAAGATTCTGCAAGTGCTGAGCATTGGATTAAAGCGGCAAGAGAAATGGATAACTTTATCGTAACTTCAGATGGTTATCCAGGTATTTCTGCAAAAGTTTCAGACCTTATTTTACCATCTGCTATGATTTATGAAAAGTGGGGTGGATACGGGAATGCTGAACGCAGAACACAACTTTGGAGACAACAAGTTCTTCCGGTGGGTGATGCGATGAGTGATACTTGGCAATGGGTTGAGCTTTCAAAAAGATTTACGGTTAAAGATGTTTGGGGCGCGCAACCACTCAGAGGTAAAGATGATAAAGGTGAGCCAAACTCTCTTCCAAGCGTAATCGAAGCAGCAAAAGCTATGGGTTACACTGAAGATACGACTATGTTTGAAATTCTTTTTGCAAACAAAGAGGCAAAATCTTATAAAATTGATTTAAATTCTTTCCCTCAACAAGGTTATGACAATACTGATGGCAACGGCGACAGCAGAAATGTTAAAGGGAGTGATGGTAAAGTATTTAAAGGGTACGGATTTATGATTCAAGAGTACCTTTTTGAAGAGTACGCTTCATTCGGTCGCGGACATGGGCATGACTTGGCTGACTTTACAACTTACCATAAAGTTCGCGGGCTTAAATGGCCTGTTGTTGATGGCAAAGAAACCCAGTGGAGATTTAACTCTAAATATGACCCGTATGCTGCTAAAGAGACTAAAGAGAGTGGAAACTCTCATGCGTTCTACGGCGGTATAGCGAAAGAGCTTATGCAGGGTGATTTGATGGGCGTTAAAGATAAAACAACAAAAGCTCTTAAAAATAAAGCCAAAATATTTGCTCGTCCATATATGGATCCACCGGAAATGCCGGATGCAGAATATCCAACATGGTTGTCGACAGGTCGTGTTCTAGAACACTGGCATTCAGGAACTATGACTATGCGTGTACCTGAACTATATCGTGCAGTTCCGGAAGCACTCTGTTACATGCACCCGGAAGATGCAAAAAAATTCGACGTAAAACAGGGTGAGCTTTGCTGGGTAGAATCTCGTCGTGGAAAAGTTAAAGCCAGAGTTGAAACTCGCGGTAGAAATAAACCATCTCGTGGGCTTGTTTTTGTACCATGGTTTGATGAAAAAGTTTTCATCAACAAAGTAACTTTGGATGCAACTTGTCCTATGTCAAAGCAAAACGACTTTAAAAAATGTGCCGTAAAAGTTTACAAAGCATAAAAATTTACTAAGAAGATGATGTCTTGAGCCAAACAAAAACAAAAAGAGAGCCAATTAGCGATAGAAGAAAGTTTATACTCAACATGGCTAGAGGCGCAGGTCTTGCAACCATGGGTGGATTTATTTGGAGTGCTTATGTTGATGAAGTTACAGCTTCATCACTTTTGCTTCGCCCGCCCGGTGCCATAAAAGAGAGTGATTTCCTCAAAACATGTATAAAGTGTGGCCTTTGCGTTTTGGCTTGTCCGTATGATACTTTGCTATTGGCTAAAGCAGGTGATAACAAACCTCTTGGAACTCCCTATTTTGTTCCTCGTGATATGCCTTGTTATATGTGTCCTACCATTCCTTGTGTGCCGGTCTGTCCGACTGGCGCTTTAGATGAGAAGAGTGTCACAAAAGATGAAAAGCTTGACATAAACATAGCGGATATGGGCATTGCCGTTGTTGATCACAGCAATTGTATAGCCTTTTGGGGAATTCAGTGCGATGCTTGCTATAGAGCCTGTCCTCTTTTGGGTGTAGCTATAACTATTGAGTACTCCAAAAATGAGAGAACCGGTAAACATGCCTTTATGAAACCGGTGGTTCAATCTGAGAGCTGCACAGGATGCGGCATGTGCGAAAGAGCTTGTGTAACAGAAAAAGCAGCTATTTTTGTACTTCCTAGAGAAGTTGCACTTGGAAAAGCCGGAGATCACTACATTAAAGGTTGGGATAAAAATGATGAAAAGCGTTTAGAAAATGCTACCTCAAAGACTACAACAACTGAGATAAGTAAAGAGACTGCGGTTGACTCGTTAAATGATGGAAAGGGTTTATACTAATGGCTACGCTATGGAATAATTACAGATACCTGATACTTAGAAGAGTTACCCAAGTTGGTTTAATGCTGCTCTATTTTGGAGCAAATGCTTGGGGCTGGACTCTATTGATGGGCAATTTAAGCTCGTCTAAAATCTTGGGTCTGATTCCTATGAGCGACCCTTTTGCAGTTTTGCAGATGTTTGCAGCCGGAGCTGTTCTGAGTGCCGACTTGCTCACGGGCGTTGCGATTGCCGTTATATTTTATTTTATAATCGGTGGTCGTGCTTTTTGTAGTTGGGTTTGTCCCGTAAATATAATCACAGATAGTGCAAACTATCTCAGAAGAAAACTTGGTATCGACCGTGCGCAAGGCTTTAGACAACCGGCATCGAGAAATCTTCGCTACTGGGTTTTGGGTATGAGCTTAGTTATCTCTGCAATTATGGGAGTGGCTGCTTTTGAGTTTATTTCGCCGATATCTATGATTCATAGAGGTATCGCTTTTGGTTTAGGTTTTGGTTGGGCGGCCATGCTTGTAATCTTTTTGTTTGATCTATTTGTTTTAAAAGATGGATGGTGCGGTCATGTTTGCCCACTTGGTGGGTTTTATTCACTTCTTGGAAGCTTTAGCTTTATAAGAGTGTTGCACTCTCAAGAGAAGTGTACTTTATGTATGAAATGTAAAACAGTTTGTCCTGAACATCAAGTTCTGCATATGATAGGCAAAGAAAGTTTATCCGTTACATCTGGTGAGTGTACAAACTGTGCGAGATGTATAGAAGTTTGTGAAGATGATGCTTTAGGATTTTCAATTAGAAAACTAGTAAAAAAATAACATAAATGGGGGAAGAGTATGAAATTAGCAAGTAAAATTACAATTGGTTTGGCTACCGCAGCATTACTAATTATCGGCTGTAGCGCTCCAAGCGTAATCAAACCAAGTGTAAGCGAAGAGTCGCTTGGTCTTAGAAAGAGTAATCTTTATACTGAAAGTAACGCAACGCATGGTGATGCGACAAAGTATGGTACGAGTACACCAGGAAGTGGTTATAAAATACAAAGAGCATTCCAAGATGCTCCGCCTATGATTCCACATGACATAGAAGGAATGACACCGATTACTATTGATAACAATCAGTGCGTAGGTTGTCACATGCCGGAAGTTGCAAGTTCTGTAGGTGCAACATCAGTTCCAGTTTCACACTTGACAAACTTTAGACCTGCAACTGCTATTACTAAAGATGGAAAATTGATGAATAACGGAGAAGTAGTTGATCCTGCTGCTAGCACTAAATCAAATGCTATTTCAATTAAATCAAACGGTGATAAACTCACAGGTGCAAGATTTAATTGTACACAATGTCATGCTCCGCAATCAGAAGGTTTAGCAGTTGAGAGTAATTTCAAACCTGTCTTCACAAGTAAAGACGGTGCAAATAGATCAAGCTGGAATGGTTCTAAAATGACAGAAGGCTTAGATACTGTTCATGGTAAATAAGTAAATGCAAAGAAGAGAGCTTTTTAGCTTTCTCTCTTCGCAGCTCAAACCAAAAGCAGAGCAAGAGAGCTATTTGAGACCACCCTATTTTAGTGATATAAATGCGTTTGATACAGAGTGTCAAAAGTGCGATGGCAAATGTGCCACTTTGTGCCAAGAGCAGATTATTGTAATAAATAGCGACAAAACTCCCTCCCTTTATTTTTCCAAAAGCGGATGCACCTATTGTGATGCATGTGCTAATGGCTGTGAGTTTGATGTTTTAAAAATAGAAGATAAAAATAAGATAGTTGCAGACGTCATTATCAATGAAAAAACTTGTCTTAGTTGGATGGGTGTTATGTGCTTTTCATGCAAAGACCCATGCTTAGAAGATGCAATAGAGTTTAGGGCTATGTTTATGCCGACCATAAATATGCTAAAATGCACTGCCTGTGGATTTTGCATAAGCAGATGTCCAACTTTGGCGATAGATGTAAAGGTGCTGTAAATGATAAAACTAATGATATTCTTCTGGCTTATTAGCTCCCTGAGCAGTGCAGATATTTCGTTGCCCGACACTGTATTGCAATCAAGCGGAGGTGTTGTTGATTTGGTACTCGATGGTGAAAAACTCTACAGTGCAACAAATGCAAGCTGCGTTGATGTGTTTGATTTGCAGACAAAAACACTCACACAAAAAATAGAGATAGGTAAAACAACAGATTTTATGGGCGATACAATTGACTCCAAAGTCTATTCTGTTGATGTTTTAAATAATAAAGTTCTCATTCTTTCTCAAGCAGAAAAAGGTTTTAGAAGAGTTCATATACACATGCTCTCAGGCAAAGTTACAGATACTGCTGAGGCACAGGGCAAAACAGAACTCATCATTCCACACACAGAAAAGCTCTCCATTGCAAAAGCAAAATTTCTGAACGAAAACACGATACTTTTGGCACTTCTAAGTAACGATATAATCTCTTATGACATAAAAAACAAAAAACAGAACTGGAAAATTCAGGTTTCTCAATCCAAATTTTCTAACTTTGCTCTGAATGAAAAAAAGTCAGAGGTAGTGGTAGCGGATGAGAGCGGCATTCTTAAACTTTACGACACTTCAAACGGCTCTCTAATAAAAACTTTCAGCGGGCAAAATCTCGACAATGTTTTTCAAGTTGCTTACAAAAATGGCATTATTGCAACAGCGGGGCAAGATAGAAGAGTCGTAATTTATAACGCTAAAACAGGCTCGGCTTACTACAAAACGGCACAGTTTCTAATCTACAGCGTCGGTCTCTCGCCAAGTGCAAATTTGGTCGGATATTCAAGTGATGAAAACAATAATGTTACTCTATTTGACACAAACACAAAGAGCGAAATAGGTAGATTTGGCTCAAATGAAATGACACTCTCAACTATACTTTTCATAAATGAAAATGAATTTATAGTATCAAGCGACGCCAGTAAAATTAATCTTTATAAAATTAAGTAGAGGATAGAATATGCAGTATAATGAATCTGAGTTTTTAATAGAAACGGTAGTTCCAGAGCATGAGTTAATCATCTCTCGAACAGATTTAAAGGGAAACATTACCTATGCAAATGAAACATTTTGTGAAATAAGCGGGTACGATGAGAGTGAACTTTTAGGGCACTCTCACTCCATTGTCCGTCATCCTGACATGCCAAGCTCCATATTTAAAGAGTTGTGGCAATTCATTCAAGATGAAAGGCAGTGGATTGGAGTGATTAAAAATATTCGTAAAGACAGAGGTTTTTATTGGGTAAAAGCAATAGTTTCAGGTGTGTATAAAGATGGTGTTTTAGTTGAGTACAAATCACTTCGAACGCCCATTGGTTACACTGAGAAGCTAAAATACCAAAAACTCTATGATAAAATACGAGTAGAAAACGGTGAGAAAAGAAGAAAGATAATTTACGAATAGAATAGGTTAAATAAAATTAAGGAATAGAAAATGAATATCTCAAGCATAGTAGTTCAAACGGTACCAAAATATTTGGATGAAGTTGTCCAAAGTTTAAAAGATTGTGAAGCATGTGATTACCACATGCACGATGAGAAAGGTCGAATTATCATTACCATCGAAGGCGACGGAGTTTCAGAAGAGCTTAAAAAGCTAAAAATAATAGAAGAGATTCCGCATGTGATAGCCGCTGATATGCAGATGGCGTACAGCGAAGATGAGCTCAATGCGCATATGGAAGTGATAAACAACTCAGATGTAGTTCCGAAAATGCTCAACGACGACTCAATAAGAGCTAGCGACATAGTTTATAATGGCGATTTAAGAAAAAAAGATTTAGAAGGTTTTGCCCAATCATTTGACAAAGCGGGTAAGAAATAGATGGAAGTTATCTTTGAGTCTTGCATAAAAGTGGATGAGAGGGGAGAGTGGTTCATTGAGCTCAAAGACACCCGCTCCGGAAGAGTTGAAGTTTGTCTTGACATAGATGAATACTCTCAAAAAGTTGAAGATTTCGGAGCTGCTTATGGCGGCGAGATTAATGAAGTGGTATGGAGCAAAGACGAAAATGTCTCGCCGCATACCATGGATGAGATACGGCTTGAGATGGCAAGGCTTCAGCAAGAGATAGAGCCAAAAGAGTAAAACTGATGTTACGCACTAAAACGAACAAGTCCGTTTTAGTGGCAGGGACAGATTGTCCCTACAACCCCCTAAAGCTACGAAAAACTTTGTTTTTCGAGAATTACAAAGTGTTTTTAAACAATCCAAGCTCCCTCTCTATAGACTACTTCACTCCCGAGTGTAAAGGTTTGAGTGTCGGCAAAAACATCCACATGGTATTTGCCGTCATTGCGTTTGAAGCCGGGTTTGGCATAAATGCCATGTTTAGCACCCAAAGAAAAGTGGATACCGCACATTCGCTCATAGGTACCGATGTCGCTCACTGTGCGTGTTTTGGTAAATGCTCGGTTGAGTCCGAGTCCTAGTTCCCGCACCCAAACTACACCTTCATCCGCACGAATATTAAAAAGTATTTCATCAAAGGCCGGAGTTGAGTTTTCACAATCCACCACTTGCCCCTCTTTGATAATAAGCGTAATCGGTGTTTGTGGGTAATTGAGTCTGTAGCTTGTGTCACCAAAGCTAAAAATTTTCACGCGTCCGCTCAGTGCTCTTAAATCTTGAGCTTCCGTGAATACTTCACCCAGAGGAAACTGACCGCCGACATTACTCATTTGCGAATAATCCCCAATATTGAGTTTTGCAGACTCAAAAGGTGAGCCATACACCAAAAATTCGCCGCCACTATCGATGATGCCAGAAGGTGCACTGTCTAATTTACTCTTAAGAGCACGCCCTACTCTGCGATAATAACTAGAATCGTACTCCAATGAATCTATGAAGTACGGCACTTCCTCCTCCGACATGCGACTCAAATGCGGATGTTCAATTACTTTTATCTTGCGTTTAAACAGCTCAACTCGCATACGAAACGCATCAAGACGAAAACTTTTTGATTGCACCAATACTACCAAATCAGACGGCTGCAACTTTGCTAGTATTTCCAGTATTTGCTCCGGCGGCACGGCATGAAAATCGACAAAAGTTGCATCAGGCAAAGAGAGTTTATACGCTTGCGTCAAAATATCAGATAGCACAGAAGCCGTGTCATATACAACGACTGCACGCTCATTATTTGTGTGATGAAATGCCTCGTCGAGGAGACCGCTTAAATGTAGTTTTGCCTCTAAAATGAACGCTTCATGTGCGTGGGATGGGAGTAAGTTATCATTCATTATTTTCTCACTTTAGGATATGTGTGTTAAGAGTTATCCCTCTTTTACTGCGCGAATTATAACTTAGCTTTTTCAAATATTCTATCTATCTCAAATACTATACAAAATTGAAATACAAAACTCCATACGAAGTGTTTTATGGTAAAATCAAACAACAAAATCAATCATCATTAAGCGATGTTCTAATGATGTTAATTGACGAGAATATAATCTTAAAACTTATTTTTAAAAGGTTTGTTGATGAAAATATTTACTTTTTTATTACTTACAAGTCTCTGGCTATTCTCTGCGGCTATAGATGAAAAGCTCTTTGAAGGTGCGAACAAAGAGTTGTATTACAAAGAGATTCAAAAGCAGATAGACGATACTCCCATTGGCGGCAAGAGGCTCCCTGAATTAGTCAATGAAGAGAAGTTGCAACTCTCTAGGGTTCGTGGTGCTGCATTACAAACTATTGTGATTGAGAGTTATGATTTGAGTAAAATCTCTAAAAATCAAGTAGAGATAGAAAATTATTATGATGCACTGGGTGGTGATGCAGCAGTACGAAACAGCATCAATGAACATCAGCAAATGCTCGTAAATATACAATCAAAATTGGCTTTTATAAAGCAGAAAATTACAAATTTAGTTGAGGAAGATAAAGAAAAACTTCTCTCTTATCAATTGCAATTCGCATATTATAAACTGCAACAAAAAAATATTGAGACAAAAACAGAGCTTCTTCAAAAACATGAGAAAGAGATATTTCAAAAGTTATTAAGTAGTTTGCAATTCGTACAATGTGAAAAACCAACTCTTATTGAAGAAAAACTACTCTTGCATGACAATAAAATAAAAGACATCACCCAAGAAAAAATTGCTCTGCAAATCAATCTTGAAAATGCACTGATTGCAGAAAGTGAAGCAAAAGATATTATTTCAAAAAAAATAAAAGATGCTGAATCTGAACAACAAAAATTACTCTTGCAAAAAATAATGTTAAAAACAGAGCTGTCCGTCTGTATGATTCAGAATGAAAACAATCAAGATTATTTTAAATCTCTTATTGATATAGAAGAACTCTCTTTAACGCTATCTTCAGATATTCGACCTGTATATAAAGAGCAAACCTCAGTGCTTAGAGACCTGTCAAAAGAGGCATTTGGTGTAACTAAACTCTTCTTTGGAGCAACACTCCACGAAACAAAAGAAGTTTTAAAAACATTAATCGGTTATATCTCATCCCCTATTTTCGTATTTAATGAGCACTCAATAAGTATCTTTAGTTTGATTAAGGCTTTAATTTTAATTATTCTTGGATTTATTGTGGGATTCTTTTACAACCGCTGGATAACCCGTACGGCAAAAAGATGGCCAAATGCGAGTCAAATGGCTGTAAGATTGATTACAAATATGGGCTACTACTTTATAATCCTCATCTCTTTTATCATTGCATTCAGTAGTATAGGGATTGACATGTCATCTATGTCACTCATTGCAGGAGCACTCTCTATCGGTATAGGTTTTGGTCTGCAGACCGTTGTTTCAAACTTTATAGCCGGCGTTATTTTGATGTTTGAGAGAACTATCCGCATCGGAGACGTCGTACAGATTAGTGACTCTTTGCGTGGCAGAGTAACAGACATGCGCATTCGTTCCACAACTATAAAAACATTTGACAACATAGATATTATCGTTCCGAACTCCTCATTTATTCAAAATAATGTTATTAATTTAACACTAGAGGATATTTCAAGAAGACTCCATGTTCCATTTGGTGTTGCCTATGGAACAAAAGTTGATTTTGTAAAAGATGTGATTTTAACGGAGCTGGAAAATAGTGCTTTAATATATATCAAAAATCATACTGCAAAAGAGCCTGAAATATGGATGACCGCGATGGAACAAAGCAGTGTAGATTTTGAACTGCTTGTTTGGGTAGAGTGGGATAATGCATATCGCCCAAATGCCATCATGTCAGACTTTTTAATCCTAATATATGATGCGCTCAACAAACATAATATACAAATCCCCTTCCCTCAAATGGATGTATATATAAAACAGTTACCTGAAACAAATTCTGAATTAATGGAGACAAAATGATAAAAGTAACTTCCTACGGCGCCGCTCAAACGGTAACAGGCTCATGCCATCTTGTAAAAATAGCTTCTCTGCGCATCTTAATTGATTGCGGAATGTTTCAGGGAGAGGGTGGACATAAAAAGAATTATGATGATTTTGGATTTGACCCTTCAAAAATTGATTATCTCATCTTAACACATGCACACCTTGACCATATAGGAAGAGTTCCAAAGCTCATCAAAGAGGGATTTAACGGCAAAATAATTGCCACAAAACCAACGAAAGATATTGCAAAAATAATGCTTCTTGACAGTGCAAAAATTTTAAAAGAAGAGTATAAAACTCTAAGAAGAAAAGCAAGAAGACGAGGAGAAGAAGCGTTAATTTTTGAGCCACTTTATAATGAAGCAAATGTAAAAGAGCTGTTTTCAAAGAAGTGGAAAACGCTTGATTATTTTCAAGAGCTAAAACTAGGACATCAGACTATTGTAACCTTTGGAAATGCGGGTCATATTTTGGGAAGTGCTTTTGTCATGCTTGATTACAGAGAAGAGAACGCGCCAAAACGAATCGTATTCTCAGGTGATATCGGCAGTCCAAAAAGGCTCATAATTGATGGTGCGGACAATATTGCAAAAGCAGACTCACTATTTATAGAATCCACCTACGGCGACCGAAATCATAAGCCACTGGGCGAGAGCATCAAAGAGTTTAAAGATGCAGTTACTGCAACTATTAAAAAGCGCGGCAATGTGATAATCCCTTCTTTTGCATTAGAGAGAACTCAAGAGATTTTATGGCTCTTGCATGAGATGTATGATGCTGGAGAGCTAAAGAATTGCCGTATCTTTCTTGATAGCCCGCTCGCCATAAAAGCGACGAAGCTCTACAATAAATATCCGATTAATTTAATTGATGCAGTAGAAGAGAGAGCTTCAAGACAAGCCCCATTCTCTTTTAGCTGGTTAGAGGCAACACAATCAAAAGATGAGTCAATCATGATAAACAAGGTGAAGGAGAGAGCCATAATCATAGCGGGTGCGGGCATGTGCAACGGCGGCAGAATTATGCAACATCTCAAGCACAGATTATGGAATAAAGATAATGCCATAATATTTGTAGGCTATCAAGTTGAGGGCACACTTGGACGAAGAATTGTTGATAAAGAGAAATCTATCAAAGTGTATGGCGAAGAGATTGTCTGCAAAGCAAGTGTTTATACCATCAACGGTTTTTCAGCCCATGCCGATCAAAACGACCTTATTGAGTGGATTGGCACTATTAAAAATCTTCAAAATCTCTATCTCATTCACGGTGAAACTTCTAAAATGGATATATTAGCAAAAGAGATAAAACAGAGGCTAAATATAGATGCACATGAAATGGAGTTTGGTGTTACTGTAGAGATTTAGAAGAAAGAGCAAGTTTAAGCCACTTCTTCGGAAGCGATGGATTGCCTTCGCTGAAGTGATGTCATAAAAGTAACAATTTTCAAGAATTTGCATACCGAAGGCAAGCCATCGGTTCCATAAAAAAGTATCTGCTGAGCTAAAAAGTATATACTCAAGCTAAAAATTAAAAGAGTGATGCAGTTTCAAGGAGTTTAGTAAGGAAGCGCACATAGTGTGCGCGCCCTGAACAAAGTGAAGAAGTACTCTTGGGGTGAGACGAGCGTAACGACGCAGAAAATGCGTCGCTATTTTAGTTTTTAGATGTGTCTACAATTTTGTTGTTTGCTATCCATGGCATCATTGTTCTAAGTTTAACACCAGTCTGCTCAATCAATGAAGCTTTTGCATTTGCACGCTCAGCATTCATTCTTGGGTAACCAGCTTGTCCTTCAAGGATGAAGTCTTTTGCAAATCTACCATCTTGAATCTCTTTTAAGATCTCTTTCATAGCAGCTTTTGACTCTGCGTTAATAACACGTTTACCAGAAACATAATCACCATATTCAGCAGTATTAGAGATTGAGTATCTCATATCAGAAATTCCACCTTGGAACATTAAATCAACAATCAATTTAAGTTCATGTAAGCACTCAAAGTATGCAAGTTCCGGTGCATAACCAGCTTCAGTTAAAGTTTCAAAACCAGCTTGAACTAAAGACACAGCTCCACCACAAAGAACAGCTTGCTCTCCGAAAAGGTCAGTTTCTGTCTCATCTTTGAATGTTGTCTCAATAATTGCAGTTCTACCGCCACCAATTGCAGAAGCGTAAGAAAGAGCTAACTCTCTCGTTTTACCGCTTGGATCTTGACCGATAGCGATAAGGTCAGGAATACCGCCACCACGAACAAATTCTGAACGAACTGTATGTCCCGGAGCTTTAGGAGCAATCATAGTTACATTGATGTTAGCTGCCGGGTGGATTCTTCCGTAGTGAATGTTAAAGCCATGTCCAAAAGCGATTGTTGCACCATCTTTTAGGTTTGGAGCTATCTCATTTGCATATATTTCTGACTGATTTTCATCTGGAAGAAGAATCATGACTAAGTCAGCTGCAGCAGAAGCTTCAGCAACAGTCATAACCTGAAAGTTTTTTGCTTCAGCTTTTGCCCATGAAGAGCCATGTTTACGAAGACCAATAATAACTTCTACTCCGCTATCTCTTAAGTTTTCAGCGTGTGCGTGACCTTGAGAACCAAAACCAATCATTGCAACTTTTTTGCTTTTGATGAGTTCTATATTACAATCTTTATCGTAGTAAACAGTTAATGCCATTATATATCCTTGTATAATATTAAGCTTAAGCTTATAAAAAATTTGTCGCATTATACTAAAATAAAGCAAAAACTTTTATAATACCGAAAATTTACACGCATATTCGGAGTTCTAAATGAAAAAATTTAATATTTTTAAAGAGATAATAATCGTAAATAAACCGTCTCTTCTTGAAGCAATCAACGCATCTAAAGCCTACGCAATAGATATTAACGGAGATATTAAGTATGAACCATTTAAAGAAAATGATATTTTAATTTATCATGGAAAACATATTTCACACCCTACGAGTGCCTCAACACCGAGTAGCAGACCCTCACTTGAAGCCATGTTAGGTAAAAATTATCAGGTTGTAGAGGATGATGACAGAGTGCTTATAAAAGCGTTCTTGAATTGGCAAGAGATTATCAAGTTGAATGCACAAAGGGCCTCTTATGACGATACGACGGGGGACGGTGTGGCAGAATTTTCTAACAAAGAGTTGGAAGATATTGGCTGGAATGCGACTGAATTTAATATAAACTATAGAAATTTGGTTGAACTTTTAGAAGAAAAATGTGAAGGAACTCTAATCTGCATAGAGCAAGAAGAACCGTACCAGTTCAGCGGTCTTGGATTTCTTAGTGATAGTACACATGCTAAGGAAGTTTTGTATAGCTACTGCCAAAGTGAAATAAAAAAATTGATAGCAGAAGATGAAGATTATAAAAAAGAGAATTTAACGGATGACGAACTTGAAGCTGCGGAGTTTTTTAAGCTTATCTGAGGGTTTTTAAAAATCTCTGCAAAATAATCATCGCTGAGATGGAATCCACTCTTCCATCTCGAATCTGTTTTATCTCGCCCTTCATCATGCTCTCAGCTTCTTTAGAACTTCCTGCTTCATCTTGATAAAAAATTTCGCCTCTGAAATCGACAAGATTCATAAAGTGTGCAATACGTCGTTTCATCTCATCTTCGCTGCTTCCACCAATAGGTACTCCGACAACAACGGCATCAATTTCCCACTCATCTAAAACTTTTTTAACATCCCTTGAAGCTTGCTCTCTGTTTTTTCTCTGAACTGCCGGAAGCGGAGTTGCAATATCTTTGTGTGCGCTATAAGCTAAGCCAATCCTTTTTAATCCTAAATCTATTGCAATATATTTCATTATTTCCCTAAGCAAAAAGAGCCGAACATCTTCTCTAGCATCTCATCATTTTCAAAGGGTCTAGTTATACTTGCCATCTCTTTGACTGCTTCATTGAGATGAAAAGAGAATATTTCAAGCTCTTGGTCAGCCAGTGGTAGAAAAGCCTCTTCAATATTTTTTAAAGTTCTCTCCACCGCAGAAATTTGTCTTTGAGATATGAGCATAATCTCATCGGATGCGTTCGTTCTATCCATAATGTTCTTTAAAACTTCTACCAAAGAGTTAACACTCTCTTTTGAGTTAAGTTCTAAATCAAATTTTAAATCCACATGCCAAAGTTTTGGCTCTAAATCTATCTTATTCTTTATTTGTATCACTTGTTTATCTTTAGCATGTGCATCAAGCAGTATAACTATCTTCTCATCTTCGCTGTCATATTCTCTGCTGGCATCAAAAAGTGCAACGATTATATCACTTTGCTCAATTGCCTCAAGAGAACGTTCTATTCCAATTTTTTCTATCTCGTCGTTAGCTTCACGGATTCCTGCCGTATCAACTATACGAATCAGGTGCGTTCCAATTTTTACCTGTTCTTCAATTGTATCTCTAGTTGTTCCTGCAATACTGCTCACTATGGCACGATTGTAATTGAGAAGTGCATTCAAAAGTGAGCTTTTACCGACATTCGGCTTGCCTACAATAGCTACTTTAAAACCTTGCATAAGCCCTTCTCTGGCTCTGCTCGCATACAGCGTCTCTTCTAAATTCTTCTTTAAACTATTTAACTTAGCTTCTATTTGCGCAACCAAATCTTCTGGTAAATCCTCTTCTGCATAATCAATGCTCACTTCAGAATAGGCCAAAATATGAATAATTTCATCGCGTATTTTTTCTATAAACTCTTTTAGTTCACCTTTCATTTGACGAGCCAGTATTTTAGCTGCATCTTCACTTTTTGCTTCTATAAGCTGTGCTATCGCCTCAGCCTCACTCAAATCTATACGACCGTTAAAGAATGCTCTTTTGCTGAACTCACCTGCGGTTGCCAGCCTTGCTCCACATGAAAGCGTTGCTTTTAGAATACTCTGGGCAACTATAAAACCGCCATGGCACTGTATTTCTACAACATCTTCGGCAGTAAAAGAGAACGGTGCTTTGAAATAAATAACAATTGCTTCATCTATAAGTTCGTTTTGCTGATTATAAAGGGTTGTCAGAGTTGCATGTCGCGAAGTAAAATCTGTTTTTGCCGTTAATTTTTTTGCGATTTCTAAGGCTCTGTTACCGCTGACTCTTATGATAGCAATAGAGCCTATGCCGTTGGCTGTTGCAACGGCAGAGATTGTGTCTGTATTCATTTATTAATTTGTATGATAATCATTAATAATAATATATTTTAGCCCATCTCGAGTTGAGCGGATTACTACATATTTATTAGGATACTTTTCACGAAGTTCTTTCAGGGCAATCTGTACCAAAACTCCATCAAGTATTTTAGTTTGCGCTTTTCCATCTCTTTCGATATTTTCACAAACATTTACCAAATATCTTAAAACTGCTTCTTCCTGATTCTTTAAAAACTCTGCAATTTCTAGACGAAGCTGTATCTGATATTTTGTATTAATCCAGTTAAATATCATATATGAAAGTGCTTTATATCTGTAGCCCTCTTTTCCGATTAAAAGCGCAGCGTCTTCACCTTTAAATTCCATAAGCAATGTATTTTCATCATAAACGCTAACATCTATTTTATCTATGTTAAAGCAAGTTAAATCAAAGAGTACATTTATCTCTTTTTCAACTATTGCAGCAATTTCTAAAATATTCTCTTTTGCTGCAAGATCCTCTTCATCATCATAATCTGCTAAATATGTAGAGATATCTTCTTCATAATCATCTTCATCCTGTATGCTTACAAAAGAAGTCGGCATAATAGTATCATTTAGAATTGCATACGAAGAAGGCTGTTTTAAATCTTGTTTCGCTGCTTTAGGTTTTTCAACCTGTTTTTTTACATAAGGTTTTACTTCTATTTTTTTCTCTTCTATTTTCTCTTCTTTAAGTAACTCTTTTTTCTCTTCTTTTTTTTGTTCTACAACTCTTTCAACCTTAGCAACCTCTTTTTGTACAATTGATGATGGAACCGGTATTTCTTTCATATCTCGAGTAGCTACGATAATAGCATTTTTCTTAAACAGACCAAAAACACCTTTGCTTGGAACCTGCACAACTTCTATTTTCAGTTCAGTTACAGAGCAGTTAAGAGCAATCGAAGCATCTTTGTAAGCGGCCTCAAGTGTAGGTGACTCTATTTTAATCATCTTTTTTCTCCGTAACTTCTTTTATATCCAGATGTTTATGAGCTGCTATTTCAGCATCTTTTGCATTTTTAAATTGCTGATTTACAATAAACTGTTGAGTAATTGAGAAAAGATTATTTACAAACCAGTAAAGAACTAAGCCAGATGGGAATGTCAAGAAAAAGAATGTAAAAATAATTGGTAAAAATTTAAAAACTTTCTCTTGCATAGGATCTGTAAAATTATTCGGTGTCAGCTTTTGCTGGTAATACATGGATGCACCCATAAGAATTGGCAAAATATATAAATGATCCATCTTTGAAAGGTCATGAATCCAGAACATCCAAGGAGCTCCCTGAAGCTCTACCGCGTTTAATAGTACACGATAAATTGCAAAAAACACAGGAATCTGTAAAATCATTGGCAAACAGCCGCCAAGAGGGTTTGCTCCATGTTTTTTATACATATCCATTACAGCGGCGTTCATTCGTTGCGGATCGCCTTTATATTTTGCTTGAAGCTCTTTAATTTTCGGTGCAATATCTTTCATTTTTTGCATTGAAACCATGCCTTTGTAGGTCAATGGATAAAGAATCACTCTTATTATTAGAGTAAGTGCAATGATAGACCAACCCCAGTTACCAAATATGCTATATAACCATGATAAAAGCTGAAAGAGTGGCTTAGAAGCAAATGTAAACCAGCCGTACTCTATCGCATTTGTTAAAACAGGATTTATGCTCTCTAATGTTTTATAATTCTTCTGACCAATGTAGCCGTTGAATTTCATAGACTGGATAGCTTCAAAATAAACGACTGGATTACTATCTTTATCTTTTTCAACTATTATATTAGTATCTTTTGTAAATCCGTACATAATCGTTGCAGAGTATTGATCAAATGCAGAGACAAGTTCAACACCGGAAAATGATTTTCTTTCATCAGCCTTACCGTCCGCTATAATTGTAACTACCTTGTTATCCGTATAAACCATAGCCCCTGAAACAGTCATCATTTTAGTTGCAATATCTGGTCTTTGCCCTAAATAAACAAAAAATTTCTTGTCCTGCGATACATTTACTGTTGCATCATAATGTCCATCCGCATAGAATGTTAGCTCTTTTGTAACAACAGAATCTGATAATTTCTGAGTTAAAATCACTTTTTGAGGAGCATCCTCTACCGTTACTTCTGATGCACTTGCGCTATATACAACTGTTGTAGCTTCTTTATTAATAGCATCATCTAAAAATCTTACAAAAAGTGGCTTAGTTCCAAAAGCAGGAATAAGCTGCGCATGGTGTTCCTCTTTATCATTATACATCTCTTGGAGTAGCTCTTTTGACGAGATACGCCCTAAAGTATCTATTTTCAAAATAAAATTTTTATTTTTGATAGTCGCGATAGTACTTGAAGCACTCTGAGCTATTTTTTCTTCTTCAGAAATTGCGTGTCCAGAAGCTTCTTCAACCTTTGCTGCCACTGCCGTTGCTTCATTATTTTGTGAATCTTTCTTTATCTGAACATTTTGGCTCTTTTGAGCATCCGCCACCACTGGTTTTGCTGGTGGAAAAATTGCTGTATAAGCTACGAAAAAAACTACCGACAACACTACGGCTACCATCAATCTTTGATTTGCTGACATTTTATCTAACACGACTACCCTTTATAGGAAAAATTTTTTATGATATAAAAACGGTTTTTTTTATTTGGAACCAGCCAATATTTTATAGAATCAACCCCTAGTTTTGCGGGCTTACAAGATAGTTTATTGAGCAAAGGATACTCTATTCCACCATCGAATAATTGATTACAACGGAGTATTCTAGTAAAAGAGTGGTAAAAAGCACTTGAAATGGAGTTGTTTTCGAAGTTAAGTCGTGCATATTCGCTACATGATGGGTAATATCTACAACTTCCAAAGCCAATAAGAGTAAAAAACTTCTGATAAAGCCATAAAAGTTTAAGTAAAAAAATTTTAATCATAGGAAAATTGTATCGGCACGACTGAGGATTTTTTTAAAATCACTGTTTAAATTTTCAAATGGGATTTCTGGAGTCACTTGTTTTGCTACAAATATATATGTGCCATCTTTAAGTGTTTTTGAATATTCACAAAACAGAGCTCTTAATCTTCTCTTAGCTCTATTTCTCTTTACTGCATTACCAATTTTCTTGGTTGCGGTAAATCCTACCTTGTGAATTCCTTTTTGAGGAAGAAAGAAGAGTACAACACTGCTTGAATGCTGACTTTTTCCTTTGTTATAAATATACTGAAACTCACGATGCTGTTTCAGCGTATTAAAACCGCCTAAACTGTCAATCTTTTACGACCTTTCGCGCGACGTCTATTGATTACTCTACGACCATTTTTAGTAGCCATACGAGCTCTAAAACCATGGCTTCTTTTTCTAGGCGTATTATGGGGTTGGTATGTTCTTTTCATTGACATATCCTTATATAATTTTAAGAGCGCAATTGTATAAAAAAATTACTTAAAGCGTGGTTAAGGTTACAATAACTATTGAACTAAGAACTCTTTTAAAGACTCATTTAGTGACTGATTAAATGAATTTGAAGTATCAAATATCTTCTCTTTTGCTCCAACATGACAATCTCTACAGCTTTGAATAACATCATGCTCTCTTACATTTGCAGAATTAATCTTTTTCATTGAGTGGCATGCGAAGCAATCTGCCCCGCAATCAGCGATTTTATTTGGATTTGGTGAGTGACATTTTATACATGTAAGCATGGACTTGTGTCTTACGTCCTCTTTTATAGTAGGAACTAACTTAGGGTGACATGTTAAACAGTCACCCGTACATGCAAGCAGCAAATTACCAAAGAGTATTAGGGAGGCTAAATATTTCATGGCGAAATTATAACCTCTCTTTTATTTACGATACCGTTACTTTTATCTCACCGTTTTGAGCATCAAAAGTAACTTTTGAGCCCTCCTCCACTTTACCTTCTAAAATTAAATCTGCTAAACGGTCTTCAACTATCTCATATAGAGCTCTTTTTAGCGGTCTAGCCCCATATACAGGATCAAAACCAGCTTCTGCAATATATGCCTTTGCTTGCTGAGTCAGGGCGAGTTCTATATCTCTTTGTTCTACTTTTTTAGATATATCTGCAAAGAAAATATCAACAATTCCCATAATTTGTTCTTCTCCAAGTGCATTAAAAATAACGATGTCATCCAGACGGTTTAAAAATTCCGGCTTAAAAGCCTGTTTTAATTCACCCATAACCATTGCATGAAGTTCATCAGAATTTTTATTATTGATTATTTTATCACTTGCAATATTTGAGGTTAAAATTATAATCGTGTTTGTAAAATCAACCGTCACACCTTTATTATCTGTCAATCTTCCATCATCTAAAACCTGAAGCAACATGTTAAAAACATCAGGATGCGCCTTTTCAACTTCGTCAAAAAGTATGACACTGTAAGGCTTTCTTCTTACCGCTTCTGTCAGTTGTCCTCCCTCCTCATACCCGACATACCCCGGAGCTGCTCCCACCAAACGAGAAACAGAGTGTTTTTCCATATATTCGCTCATGTCTATTCTAATAAGTGCATCTGGGCTGTCAAAAAGAAACTTTGCCAAAGTTTTGGCTGTTTGCGTTTTGCCCACACCGGTTGGACCCAAAAATAGAAAGCTACCAATAGGTGAAGTAGTATCCGAGAGACCTGCTTTGTTTCTTTTTATTGCGCGGGCTACGGCATGTGTAGCCTTTCTTTGACCGACGACCTCTTTATTTAACTCATCTTCAATATTTAAGATTTTATCTTTATCGCCTTGAAGCATTTTATTTACAGGAATCCTTGTCCATCTTGAAACTATAGAAGCTATCGCCTCTTCGTCAACACTGTTTTTAAGGAGAGTTCCAGCCTCTTGAAGTTTTTCCCAATTTTCATTTACCCTTTTCTCTTCTGCCAAAAGTGCAGGAATTTCACCATATTCTATCTCTGCTGCACGGTTATATTCAGAAGAGTTTTTTGCATTCTGAGCCTCTCTTTTTTTAGCTTCAATATCCACTTTTATAGATGAGATTTTCTCAAAAACCTCTTTTTCTGTTGCAAATTGAGCCTCTAGTGAGCGAACCTTTTCATCTACATCTGCCAACTCTTTTTTAATCTCTTCGATTCTCTTCTCATTCGCCGGAGTTTTTTCCATCTTCAGAGCCTCTGTTTCTACATGCAGCTCTGAGCGTTTTCTTTTTGCAGCACTCAGAGCATTTGGTTCAGATTCTATCTGCATTTTTAACTCAGCTGCTGCCTCGTCAATAAGATCTATCGCCTTATCCGGCAAAAATCTATCTGCTATATATCTGTCCGAGAGTCTTGCGGCCGCAACCAAAGCACTATCTGTAATAGTTACATTATGATGCGTCTCAAGTCGCCCTTTTATGCCTCTTAAAATCTGCAGTGATTGGTTTACTGTCGGCTCACTTAGGTTGATAGGTAAAAATCTTCTTTGAAGTGCCGCATCCTTTTCAAAATATTTTCTATACTCTTTGAGTGTTGTTGCACCGATTGTATGAAGTTCTCCCCGGGCTAATGCAGGCTTTAAAATGTTGGCCGCATCCATGCTCCCCTCGCTAGCTCCTGCACCGACAATCGTATGAATTTCATCTATAAATAAAATGATATTTCCGCTCTTTTTCACCTCATCAATTACAGCTTTGAGTCTGTCCTCAAACTCACCTCTGTATTTTGCACCGGCAATCAGTGCACTCATGTCAAGTGCGACAACTCTTTTATTTTTGAGTGAAGTTGGAACATCCCCGTTATAAATCTTCTGGGCTAGCCCCTCAACCAAAGCTGTTTTACCAACCCCAGGTTCACCCAAAAGAATAGGATTATTTTTAGTTTTGCGGATTAATATCTGCATCATACGGCTAATCTCTTCATCCCGTCCAATGACAGGCGAAAGTTTCCCACTCGCTGCCTCTCTTGTCAAATCTATACCGTATTTTTCCAAACTCTCAAGCGTCTCATCTGAACTTTGAGACTCTATTTTAGCCCCACCCCTAGAAGCTTGAATATTTTTTTCTAAATCCATTAAATTTATATATTTTGATAATATGGACGAGAACGGTTCCTTCTTTAAATTTGCCAAAAGATAAGTGTCAACCGCTAAATAGGTGTCCCCATTTTTTGTCATAACACCGGTGCCATTCTCAAGTGTTGCTACGAAATTTTTAGATAGCTTGATATTCTCCTTTGATACGCTCGAAGATTTTGATAATTTTTGCGCCAAACTCTTTACGTCCAGTTCAATTGCAGCTTTATCAATATTCATTTTGTTAAACATCTGATTTAGCAAAGAGTTAGAATTCACCAAAAGTGCCCATAAAAAGTGAAGCGGGTCAACCTCTTGATTTTGGTTGTGAAGAGCTAAAGAGACCGAAGACTCTATCGCTTCTGTCATATTGTGTGTTAGTTTTTCAAAAATATTACTCATAAATTATCCTTTAAATTAATATAAAATAATTATATCACTTTGAGTGTAACCGTGTCAAGTTTATTTAGTCTTAACTGCTTCTAGTAACTCAGATTTCTTTTTATATCGCTTTAACATGCTCCTATTTCCGCTCACTCCACCGCTGTGAATATACAAAATTTCTTCGCTTGTCTGTTCTAGTAAAACCTTCCACAAGTTAGGTGCATAAAGTAAATCAAATTCAACTCCAGACCTCAATGTTCTTTTGTATATCTCTAAGAATTCCGGATAAAGCTTTGCAAAGTGATATTTTTTAGCAGATTCTAAAATGATTAAGTTTTTTGGTATCGCGTGGAGTGCACGCATCTGTTCTTTCAGATACGCGGCATCTCCAACACATGGCGTTGTGTATACTTTATACTCTGGAAGGGCTAAGGCTAAGAAAAGGGCTGTAGTTCCAGTACCCGATGGAGTTGCCAGTGATTTTAGTTTTAGGTTTGATTCTCTAATCTCTCGTGCCAAAACTTCCAATCCCTCTTTTGCACTTTTATCTGCTCCACCTTGGTCTATAAGATAACTCTTATCATCCAGATTTACTCTCAAAGAAGAGATGTACTCTTTATAGTACTCCTCTTCTATCTCCACATGTTGCATCCCAAGAGCTACGGCATGAAAAAAATTTCCCTCGTTTTGCTCTTTTTGAAAAGTGCTTAGAGGCTTTGTAATATATGTAAATCTCCACTCTTTAGCTCTGCACATGGCAGCAATTGCGAGCATAGCATTAGATTGAGTTCCACCATAGGAAACTATTTTATTATACTTTTCTTTGGGTGATTTTAGAAGCGTGTAGAGTTTGCGGTATTTATTTCCTGCCAAAAAAGGGTCTATTAAATCATCTCTTTTAACATAAAAATCTCTCCCATCCAAGTTAATCTTAGATATCGGAGATTTTTGCATCGAATTTATTTAATAGTAGCTTTTTTCTGTAATGCTTCCATTTTTGTTTTCATAACACTCTTGAATTTTTCCATCTTTAGTCTTTGATCAATAAACGATTTAACTTCAGTAAAAGCTCTTGCTGTTTCAGGTTTTTTATCTTCAAGATAGATAACATGGTAACCAAACTGTGTTTGTACTGGTTCAGTAGTTATAGTGCCTACTTCCATGCTAAATACTTTATCATTAAATGCCGGAACCATTTGACCTTGAGCAAAATAACCTAAATCCCCGCCTTTCTCACCGGTTGGTCCAGTAGATTTAGCTGTAGCAGTCTCTATAAATTTATTTTTCAGAGCTTCACCTTTTAAAGATTTTAGCTCTGCTATAACTGCTTTTGCTTCCTCTTCTGTTTTTACAAGAATATGGCGAGCATGTACGCTCTCTTTTTCGTTAAACTCTTCTTTGTTTTTGTCATAGTACTCTTTGAGCTCTTTTTCAGACACAACTACCTTGTCAAGCTCTTTTTTCTGCCAAACCTGAATAGCTAACTCTTTTTTAATTCTTTCCTTAACTTTTTCATACTCTTCTTCAAACTCTTTTGATTTAAGTATTCCAGTCTCTTTAGCATCGCCAAACACTAACTCTTTAGCTACCAATTGATCCAAAACCTGCTTTCTAAATTCTGCTTGTTTATCCGCAGGAACTTGATTAAATCTGCCTTGTGTTGCATTCATCAACTCTGTATCTACATCTTTTTGTGTAATTTCTACGCCATTTACAGTTACAAGCCCCTGAGCATTTAAAAGTGAGCCAGCCAATAAAATTGCCGATAATATCTTTGTTCTAGTCTTCATGTGATGGAATATCCTTGTGTGTAATCGTATTTTAAGTTCAAGAGTTTAGTAAGATTATGCTAATGGATATTAAACAAACATAACTTTTTATAGCTATTTATTTATGCAAAGGTTTTTAAGAGTAAAATTCTTTTATGAAAAAAGCAACAAAACTGGAAATAGCAGCCATTCATCAACTTTTTATAGAGAGATATAGTGATGCGGTTACGGAACTATTGTATCAAAATGCGTATGAGCTGGTGATTGCCGTTGCCCTCTCAGCCCAATGTACCGATAAAAGAGTAAACCTCATAACACCTGAGCTTTTTTACAAATACCCGACTGTTCATACACTCGCTAATGCAGATATTGAAGATGTAAAAAGAATTATTAACAGCTGTTCATTTTTTAATAACAAAGCTAAAAATATTATAGAGATGGCAAAAAGAGTGGTTGAAGTGTATGACGGTGAGATTCCTATGAATGAAAATGAGCTTATAACTCTTGCAGGTGTAGGGCAAAAAACAGCACATGTTGTAATGATAGAGTATACAGGTGCAAATCTTATGGCAGTTGACACGCATGTTTTTAGGGTCTCGCATAGACTTGGTCTGAGCGATGATGCAACTGCAACTAAAACAGAGGCGACCCTTGTTAAAAAGTTTAAAAACAACCTGCATGCGCTCCA
The DNA here is from genome assembly GCA_041662325.1 of Sulfurimonas sp. GTDB lineage: Bacteria > Campylobacterota > Campylobacteria > Campylobacterales > Sulfurimonadaceae > Sulfurimonas. Next base: position 242,669 of record JBAZSU010000002.1, read on the forward strand.
TCAGGGGATGGTTCTTTTTGGTCGTTATATATGCAAGGCAAAAAATCCCAAATGTGAAGAGTGCTTTTTAACTCAGTTTTGCAAGACAAAAGAAACATTCAAAGTTTAGTAGGTATAATTCCCGTTATGATAAAAACAGCATTATTACTCTTAACAACTTTCCTATTCACAGCATGTTTCAACAAACATGGAGTCTCTGCCAGATACTATAGCGACTGCGAAGAGTACTATGACATGCAGGGGTACTACCACAAAGAGTGTGGTAAAGATGACATGGTTACCTATGAAGAGGCTGGTGAGGCTGCGAAAAAAGCTGCCAAAGCCACCAAAGATGCCGGCGGAAAAGTTGTCGATGTCACTAAAAATGTTGGAGAAACGGTTTATGATTATATTAGATAAGCTTACTTTATAGCAATAAAAGTAGCAAAATTTGCCCAGCGAAACACTACCTCGCAGTGGGAGAAGCCGCAACTCTTCGCCATTTTAATATTTTCATCTTCACTATATGGGACAAGAACATTCTCCAGTGCTTCTCTTTTTTGCATAATCTCATACTCTGAGTAACCCTGCTCTTTTTTAAAAGCATAATAACACTCAATTAAATCTTTGTTTAGCTTAGAATGGTGACTTATTACTTTTTCGCTGAAGATAAATAGTCCATCTTTTTTTAAAGAGTTTGAAATTTTTTTTATGAGCTCTTCTCTAACAAGTGGGCGAATAAACTGCAAAGTGTAGTTGCTTACAAAAACATCCGCCATGTCATATTTATATTCTAAAATATCAGCATATTTTACCTCTATTTTTGCACCATAGGCTTCACACTTTTTTTTGGCTTGCTTTAACATGGCTTCTGAGTTATCTAAACCTATCAGGGTGGCTTCACATTCTAATTTTCTATGTATATTTAGAAGCAAGGAAGCAGTTGAACAACCCAAATCATAAAGAACTCCGCCATTTTCCAGCTGCTTTAATGCAAAAAATTCTGTTATTTTTTGAGACTCTTTATAAAAAGGAACACTCCGTTGCAGCATATCATCAAAGACTACTGCAACTTCCTCATCAAATTCAAACTGTTTTTTTATCGGTTTTGTAAATACTTTATCATTCAAATCTTAGTTTCTGCCATTCGCATTCAAGTTAGAATATGCCTCTTCCAAACGAGAAATCAGAGTCTCTTGTCCTGCTCTTAACCATTTTCTAGGGTCATAATATTTTTTGTTTGGTTTGTCATCGCCTTCAGGGTTCCCAATCTGACCTTGAAGATAGTCACGATTTTTTTCATAATAATCTTTAACTCCAACCCAAGTTGCCCACTGAGTATCTGTGTCGATATTCATTTTTATTACGCCATAGCTGATTGCTTCTGCAATCTCTTCAGGAGCCGAACCTGAACCGCCATGGAAAACAAAATTGACTGGTTTTTCGCCAGTTTTAAATTTTTCTTGAATATATTTTTGGGAGTTATTCAAAATTTTTGGAGTTAAAACCACATTGCCCGATTTATAAACGCCGTGAACATTTCCAAACGAGGCTGCTATTGTAAAGTTTGGTGAAATTTTATTTAACTCTTCATAAGCATAAGCTACATCTTCCGGCTGAGTATAAAGAAGTGCATTATCAATGCTGCTGTTATCAACGCCGTCCTCTTCTCCTCCGGTTACGCCAAGCTCTATCTCGAGACACATGCCAATCTTACTCATTCTTTCTAAGTATGTTTTACAAATAGCGATATTCTCTTCCAAAGGCTCTTCTGAGAGGTCAAGCATATGAGATGAGTAGAGTGCTTTACCTTGAACAGCAAAATATCCTTCACCTGCATCAAGAAGAGCATCTATCCATGGAAGAAGTTTTTTGGCTGCATGGTCTGTATGAAGAATGACAGGAACTCCATACGCCTCAGCCATCATATGCACATGTATAGCACCAGAAACCGCTCCGGCAATCGCAGACTTTTCATTTTCGTTGCTCAAACCTTTCCCCGAATAAAATGAAGCTCCACCGTTGCTAAACTGAATAATCACCGGAGATTTTACTTTTGCAGCAGCCTCCAAAACAGCATTTATAGAATCAGTTCCAATAACATTTACAGCAGGAATCGCAAAGCCAACCTCTTTTGCATGTGCATAAACTTTTTGAACATCCTCACCAAAAAGAACTCCTGGTTTTACAATATCTAAAATACCTTTGCTCATAATGACTCCCTAAAAAATTTCAATTGTGAGATTATATTACACGCTACATTTAAAATAACTTTTTCATACATTTAATTCGCAACCAAAAAGTGTAAAAGCGTATTGAGATAGATTTAAATATTTGCTTTTTATGCTAAAATTGCCATAATAAATACAAATTTCAAATACAAGAAGAGCTAAATAACAAGTGGCCTATTAGTCTGAGGATGTAATAAATGAGATTGACACTAGATGAATATTCAAGACATTTTAGAATGTCTAAAGAGATGATAAGTTCAAAACTTAAAGAGAAAAAACTTAATTATATTATTGATGATGGAGTTACCTATATTCTGGTAACAAGAAATTCTCTTGAAAGCCATAAGAATAGTGAAGAGATTCAACGCAAAGCTCAAGAAGAGGCTAGGAAAGCTCTAACAAAACCTAAAATCACAGTTGCTACAGTCCTTGCTCTTTATCAAAGAGAAAATCAGCAGCTAAAAGAGAAAATAGCGCAATTAGAATCTAAAATAGATAAGCTTATCGATGATAAGGAACAAATGCTTCGTGATGAAATGAACAAAATAGAGCAGGTTTACAGTGCCAAAGATGAACAACTGAAAAACATTTTAGAACTTGTAAATGCCAAGCTAATGCTTGACAATAGACAACAGGCTGTTCATGAAATTCAGGATTATGAAACCATCGAAGATACTCAAGTGAATGACAACGCGTCTCAGTTGATTGAACTTAGAGATTATTTGAGAACCTTAGATTTAAAATCAAATCAGAGAAAAATTATAAAAAAGAGATTCTTGGCAGTCTACGATAATGATATTAGGGTGCTTCAGCAAAATGGTAAACTATATTTGGATTTTTCAAAATATGATTACAGCGATTTACTAGAATATTAAGGATTAATATGAGCGAAACTGTACAAGAAGAGCTAAGAACAACTAATATTAAAAAAGCCATGCAGGAGTATGCGTCAGAAAATAAAACAAATGTATCTGAATGTGACTTCACTCTAAACAGTGTTGAGACACATGTAAAAGATGTACTACATGATAAGTTTAGATTAGCTAATGAAGATTTAAATCTAATTTACGGCGATAAAAATAAAATTTTAAATGAGCATGTTCAATTTAAGCAAATCTATAACATCACTATCGTTAAGGCAACCACAAAAGAGCTCTCTCTCAACTACTCTCTAGATTTCGGCGACCACTCTGACCATCCTAAAATTATTATTGATCCAGACTCCGAAATACCATACAAAGCATACAAACCTATAGATCTCTATCTTCTTATGCTTCAAGAGATAAATAAAATAAAAGCAGAAAATTCAATTTTAATAAATTTATTTGATGAACCTATGAAAAAAAACCTCAAAGCTTTTATAAATCATTTATACGCAGGAAAATTTACGAAAAAGATTAGGATTCCTCTATTTGATGGGATAGAGCCTGAAGTAACAAGCGAGGGCAAACTTATTATGTGGTTTCAAGAAAAAAACATACATAGCCAAGTGATAGAAGTTGCAGAGGGTGATCTTTTAGTTGAATTTAGAAAACCGAAATTCGGAAAAAATGGTCTGAATGCATTTGGAGAAGAGATAAGCAGCACACTAAAAAGTAGCAAAGAGGATTTGGAGTGCGATATCGATGAAGAGAGCATAAAAATAGTTGAAGACGATACAAAAAAACTCTACAGAAGTAAGAAGAAAGGTTATGTAAACTACACAAAAAATAATCTCTCTGTTCGTAACAAAATAAATATAAACGAGCTCTCGCGGCACAACGGTTCTGTGGCCTCCGGCGAGAGAAATAACATTGAGGTGCAAATATCTCAAAATGACGCAAGCAAAGACAGTATTGGAGAAGGCGTTGTACTTGTATCTGAGACAATACATGTAAAAGGGCATGTCGGTGCAAAAAGTGTTTTAGAAGCTGCCAATCTAAAAATAGATGGCGCGACACATAAAGATTCGACCCAATTTGCCAGATTTGCCGAGATTAACAGACACAAAGGCATTCTAAGTTGCAGTAACGCAAAAATCAGTGTACTTGAGGGCGGTGAAGTACATGCAACAGATGTTCATGTAGAAACTTCACTTGGCGGATCTATTTATGCTCAAAATGTAACTATAAACCATGTAAAAAATAATCTGAAAGTTTGTGCTTCAAACTCTATCACCATCAAACTCATTAGCGGGGAAGATAATTTTTTGAAAATCAATTATAAAGAGATACCTGTTTTAATGAAAAAACTAAATTTTATTACAAAAGAAATTGCCAACCTTAAAGATGACCTTGAAGAAGCTATCAGACGCAATACAGATCAAGTATCTACCATACAAAATAAAATAATAGATTTAAAACAAGCGCAGAGTAGTATAAAAAATTCTTCTTTAGAAGCAAAAATAGCCATAGAACAACCGCTCAGAGGGCAAAATACAATTATATTCACACTGGACGATGGCCGTGAAATAGTATTTAAAACTGATGCTCGCAGCTATGCGCCCTTTCACTTAAAAATTAGTGAAGATTCAATCACCCTTCTCCCTACTAATAAAACTATTCCTACTAAATAAATCTTAAACCCCCTTCATTTTTTAGTTGAGCTTTTTTTCAGGCTCAATATTTTCATATTTAAGAAGAATAAATCAATACAATACACATACGGTATTCCGTATGCAATAGTATTTTAATATACTTATTTATAATTATTTTATATCAATACATTATATATATGAGATAAAATACCAAATTAAACATATATTACTAATATTAATATGTATATTTAAGTATTTATTCCGTATAATCATCTAATGCGAATTGATGATCTGTTTAATATTCTTCATAACTCTTTAGAGTCTCAAAATAATGGCAAAAAAATATCTCTCAAAGATATGGCCAATTCACTTGGGATTTCTATGCGTACATATCAGGATTGGAAGCTGGGGCGTGCTAAGCCACAAGCAGCCATTACTGTTATGAAAATGCTTGGACAATTAGATGATGAAGAAATTATCAGAACTGTTAGAAAAATTAATAAACTTGAGGATTAATTAATGGGTGCTTTAACTAAGAATGAGAGAGACGGTTTAGAAGAGGTTTTTTTATCTATTCATTCAAGCCATGAAAAATATCAAAAAATAAAAGATATATCTGCTTTGATTATGTCCAAAGGAAGCACACTGTCTGTGAATACCCTTATAAAGCACGCTAAATATGGACTGAAAGAGACAAATATTTCACATTTTATAGCATTTATTACTAAAAAGAAGAAATATTTAAGCAAATAAATTATAAAGTACGCGTAGCTGAATTATTTTGTAACTGCGGTATTTACTGTGGTGCGTAAATAATTTCGGAAATCTTTTTAATCCAAAGGGTCTCTCTCATGAATAAAGCTCAATTCGTTGAATTAGTACAGGCAAATGGCAACTACAAAACTAAAGTAGAAGCAGAAGCAGCAATCAAGGCATTTACAGAAGCTGTAACTTCTGCACTAGTTGCAAAAGAAGATGTTTCTTTAGTTGGTTTTGGTAGTTTTACTGCAGCATTACAAAAAGGTAAGAGCGGTAAAGTTCCAGGTACTGATAAAACTTACACTACAGAAGATAAAATGGTTCCTAAGTTTAAAGCAGGTAAAGGTCTTAAAGACCGCGTAACTGCTAGTAAATAATTTTAATATTGCCCGCAAAATTTGCGGCAATATTTTATGCCTTCTATGAAATCACTCTTTTCCTTAAACATATTTAAAAAACATCAAAAATATCTAAAAACTCCAGAATCAATAATTCTAAAGAACCTAAAATCTGTTAGTCTAATAAGCAATCTATTGGTTTATGAAGACATCACAATATATCATCATGCCGAAACTATTTTTATTCCATTACTTATTCTTGACAGTGCTCGTGGTGTATATTTATTTGAACACAAAGATTGGCTGTATGATGATTTAAAAAATTCAAAAATAGAAAAAGCTCCTAAACAAGAGCCTTCCTATGAGACATTAGCCCTTGAAAAGTCACATGTGTTCATACAACGAAAATTTAGCGAGATGACACATATCACTTATCTGCCTATATACAACTATGCAATAATGAGTCACCTCAATAGTGATCAATATGAGCATTTAGACCTGTCCTTTCGAGAACTGATGCCATATGAGAGAATTATGTTTAATGACTTATCTCAAGATGAAATTATAAAAAAAATAAAAAATATTCCGCTTCCTAAAGAGCCCATTCCCGATATGAATACTATTATTGGCAATATTGTAGTTCAATATGCGATACTTGATAATAAAAATCATCTTAACATGGCAACAAAAGAGCAACAAGCATTCATAGACTCTCCTTTTTTATCTTTTGAACTTCTTAGTTCACCCACGGGAAGTGGAAAAACGACCTCAATACTCTTAAAAGTAATTTTACAAAAACTAAGAAATCCAAATCTTAAAATTGTAATTATTAAACCTACTGTTCTCTCTTGTGATTTGTTAAAAAGAAAGCTGCTAAATATAATAGAGCGTGCACAGATAGAGTTTGATGCTACTGAAATAGAGATTATCACACCATTAGAACTGCTCAAAAGACATTTAAAAAAACTAAATCAAGCTTCTTTAGATGATGAAATAGACGCTAGTGAAGCTTTAGTAAATAAAGAATTCAGTATAGCGGACGTGATAATTGGTGATGACTCTGATATGTTTTCTAACGAATTTAAATATTACCTAAAGCAGATACAGCATGGAGCAGATTTACTATTAGTCAGAAGTAACAAACAGCTAAACGAAACCTATACATTTAACAAAAACTTTGTTAAAGAGAATAAAAAAGTTCTATTTGTAAAAGCAAACCCACATGCCAAGGCATTGCAAATAATTTCATCTTTACTAGAATTCCATAGACCAAAGGATATTTTGGTTGTCAGCAGTGCATTAAGCAGAGAAAAATTAAATGAAGATTTAGAATATTTTATAAAAGACAGTGTAGTACTGCTAGATAACTCTCTAAAATTAATAGATCAAGATATTGAAAAGCTATTGCTTGCAACTTATTCTGATACTAATGCTATAGAAGCCAAGTTTGTCATACTTATGGATATCTGTTTTGCCTCATTAATTGAGCTTGAATATGCCTACAATATTTGCAGTGATAGTGTTTACATATTGCATGATGATGAGTGTAAAAAATTAATTAGCTTGAGGAGTGACTTTGAAGATAATAAAAAGTGAAGAGGAGTGGAGAGCGGAGCTAAGCCCTGAGGCTTTTTCCGTATGCAGACAACATGGAACTGAAGCACCATTTACAGGAGCGTTTTACAATAGTAAAGATGACGGTCTATATAAATGTGTTTGTTGTGATTCTCCACTCTTTGACTCAACCACTAAGTTTGACTCCGGCAGCGGCTGGCCGAGTTATTATAGTTGTATCGAGGGTGCGATTACAGAGATAAAAGATGTGACGCATGGTATGATTCGTACCGAAGTCAGATGTTCAAACTGCGATGCTCATTTGGGACATGTTTTTGAGGATGGTCCAAAACCGACCGGGCTTAGATACTGTATAAATTCAGTATGTTTAAAGTTACAAAAAAAATAAAAGGAAGATATATGAAAGCGTTAATTTTATCACTATTTGTGATGTTGAGTTTATGGGCAGAAGGTTCAAATCCACATGTAGTTTTAGTAACTACTCAAGGCACAATCGAGCTGGAGTTATATCCGGATGTCGCCCCACTTGCTGTGGAGAATTTCACCACGCATGTAAAAAATGGCTACTATAATGGCATCGCATTTCATAGAATTATTAAAAATTTTATGATTCAAGGCGGAGACCCGACTGAGACTGGACGCGGTGGAGATAGTATTTGGAAAAAACCTTTTAAAGATGAATACAAAAACAAAACTTTTGATAGTGCCGGTATTCTTGCCATGGCAAATGCCGGAGAAAACACAAATGGAAGTCAGTTTTTTATAACAACAGCTAAAACTCCATGGCTTAACGGAAGACATACCATATTTGGTCATGCGGACGAAGCATCGATGGAGACTATCAAAAAGTTAAATGAGGTTTCTACACTTGGTCGTTCAGCGGGAGATAGACCTCTTGAGAGACAAGAGATTGTAAAAGCTTTTATAAAAGAGGCGAAGTAATCTGCAACATAGTTTTACAGAAACTGTATGTGTAGAACACATTAAAATTCTCGAAAAACAAAGTTTTTCGTAGCTTTAGAAGGTGGCAGGGACAATATGCAGCAGCCACTAAAACGGACGCATTCGTTTTAGTGTATAACATCAAACTTTAAATTTCAGTGCAGGTTTTAACACAATTTCTGCCGGACTCTTTAGCTAAATAGAGAGCCTTATCAGCTCTGTCAATTACGCTCTGCATGTCGTCACTCTCTAAAACTTGAGCTACACCAAAACTAGCAGTTATATGTCCAACAACATCTATCTCTAGCTCTTCTATATGCGTTCTTATCTTTTCAGCCAATGAGTAAGCATTCTCAAGCGATGCAGTAGGTAACAGCACAACAAACTCCTCTCCACCCCATCTGCAAACGATATCTATATTTCTCAAGGTTTTAAGCAGAGCATGTGAGACTTGCACAAGAACTTTATCGCCGGCATTATGCCCATAGGTGTCATTCACCTTTTTAAATAAGTCTATATCCAATATAATCAAAGACATATCATTATGTCTTTGTCTCATGGCTAAAAGTGAAGAGAGATAGAGTTCAGAAAATTTATAACGGTTATAGAGACCGGTCAAAGAATCTGTAGAAGCGATTGTCTGATACTCTCTGTTTTTATCTTCAAGCAACACATTTATTTCACTCAACTCCTCTTGATACTCTTTCATAAGTACAGCCCATTTTGAGTATGTTAATGATATAAGCTCTTTTTGTGAAATAATTCCTGATAATTTTCCATCATCATCAACGACAATAACTCTTTTATAGTGCTTATTTTTTAAGAAATTGAGAGCTTGTTTGATAGATGAGCTTTTGCCAATGCTATCAACAGGCTTTGACATGTGAATTTGCACCGCTACATTCAAATCTTTTTGTGTCTTTATCAATCTCACAATATCTTTTGTTGTAAGGATTCCTATGGGCTTCAAATCATCCACAACAATCACATTGTCATAACCGGAATCTACCATATCACTAATTAAATCAGATATTTTTTCATCTTTAGAGACCCATTTCATCCTTCTTCCAAGCTTTAAAAAATCTTGAAGTTTATAATTCTCCATCAATGTGTCCGGATCTATATTGCTTGTTATATCCGTATGCGTCAAAAGCCCGTAAAGTGTCTCATCATCATTTGTTACACAGATATACTCAACGCTGTCACTCAAAAATTCCAAAGTATCTAAAACATTTTTATGTCTGTTTATCACCGGAATTTTTCGTAGTTTTAATGCGTGCAACGGCGTATCAAGTGTTATTTTTTTCTCTTGCAAATGTAAAATATCTATTACGCTTATAATAAAATATTCGTTTTTGTCCTCTACTACGACATGCCGATGCTCATACTCTAACATCTGTTCAATCGCCTTTGTAGCACTATCATGAATATTAACCGCTATAACTGTTTTACTTGCTATGTCACCGACAACCGGAAATTTCATCTTCTATAATCCACCTTAAATTGTATCCAATGCTTTTTTTATTTTTAGAACCTGAAGATGCTCTTTTACGTCATGCACCCGCACTATGGATGCGCCGTTATTTATAGCCTCTAAATGCAAAGCAAGAGTTCCTCCCAATCTCTCCCCTACGGAAGACGGAGTGATTTTGTCAATCAGAGATTTTCTTGAAGCACCCACCAAAATAGGTTTTCCGAGCGTCACAAAGTTTTCTAAATGTTTAATCAGCTTTAAGTTATCCTCTAATGACTTTCCAAAACCTATGCCTACATCAACTATTATATCACTGACTCCAAAAGATTCAGCCTTTAAAATTTTCTCTTGTAAAAATGAGTAAACATCACTGAGCATATTTTCATACTTAGGATTCTCCTGCATGGTTTGCGGTGTCCCTTGCATGTGCATAATTACAGCGGTTGCGCCATAAGAAGCACAGAGTCTGCAAACCTCATCGTTTTGTAATCCCGTTATATCATTAACTATTTTAAATCCGCTCTGCAAGGCATGTGAAATAACGAGTGGTTCATAACTGTCAATACTGAACTTCACTTTTTCATAAAGCCTCTCTTTTGCTATGGCATCCAAAATCGGTTTTACTCTTTCCAGTTCTTCTTCAACAGTGACTTTCGGTGCATTCGGGCGAGATGAAACTCCGCCGATATCTATACTGTCTGCACCCTCTTCTATCATTTTTATTATTGCATCTATTGCTTCTGCATCTCTAAATCTGCTATTTGAGTAAAAGCTATCACTGTTCGCATTTATAATTCCCATTATCTCTACATGTTGAGGCATACGAATAGTCGTAAACTCTTGAAGTTTTTTTGCCAACTCTTTAAGTCCGAAGGGTTGCACCGACTCTTTTTTGCTCAATGTTTTTAATTGCTTATCAGTAGCTATCAAAATGCAATCCACATGTTGCGTTGCAGCGATTACAGTTCCGCGAGGCACCGCTAAATCTGCACCTATTGAGAGTGCATCTTGCTTTAGGATGTTGGCAGCTCCGACATGCAAATCTCGTATATAAATCACATGATGTTTGATTTTTGATGCAAGAATAGCTAACCCGCCGCCATCCACACCCAAATTTTTAAGATACTTTTTTGCATCAATTGTGTTTGATAACTTCTCAACCTGCATGGCTATTTTTCACCCACAAAGCCCATAAGTATAAGCGCAAATATACTTTGAGGTCTTGAGTTTAATTCCAGAAGCCTGTATGCCCTGTCAAAATTTTCCAGCTGAGAAGAGCTAAGGATGAGCATATCAATCACCGTTGCCCTGTGATAGAGTGCTTCAAGAAGAAGTTTTGCTTCGCTCCTTTTTATTCTTGCATGCTCTTTTAAAAAGGAGAATATCTCTGCATAGTCCAATCTTGCTAGATTTAAATCTACTTGCATAATCTCATGTAAACTTTCACCTTGAAGTATGGGGAGTCGTGAACGAACAGTTGCAAGCAGGTTTGATTTTGTAGGGGAGATAATGATAAATTCTATATTTCTGGGCGGTTCTTCGAGCATTTTAAGGAGAGAGTTTTGAGAGACTGTGTGAAACTCCAGCGCACCCATAACTATATATTTTGTTTGAGATTCACTTATATATGCCTCGGCTATAACAGCCTTGGCATCTTCGAGCAGAAATTTCTCTCTTATAAAACCTACAACTCTATGAGGTTTTAATTCTAATTTTAGTCTCTGAAATTCCGCTTCAATCTCTGTTGCAATAAGAATATGACCTTTTTTACTCTCATGAGGTAACATCAACCTCTCCAAACATAGTTGCATTGAGAGATGAGTTAAAAAGACGGAAAAGTTGCAATAGCTTTATGTCCAAACGCGTATCATAAGATTTTAGAGTAAAAGCATTATGAAAATCTTCATCAAAGAGCCAAAGGTAACTATTATCTTTTCTTTTAGCTACATCTGCTCTTTTATCATCGCCATTACCGATGTACCAGAAGAAGTAGTCACTTTTGAAAGAGAGTGAAATCATATCATCTAGCATATCTATCATCTCGCCACCATTCACTGTGCCATAGTGACTATAAAGTGCATCTATGCTTACAATCGGTAAAAGAGGTCTATCCATAGTTGCTTTATTTATAGAAGTGAGAATATATGTCTCAAACCACTTTCTTTTTTCATCTGTTATTAAAATAACTGTTTTGCCGTTTAATATCTGTTCCAATGCTAGTGCCGTAGTTGTCGTCCAATCAAATCTATGCTCTTCCAGCCAGCTTAAACTGCCGCCCTCTTCTCTGATAGCATCCAAACTCCACTGTGCAAAATCCTGCATGTGAGCGTTTATTTGTCTAACTCATACGCACTATGTAAACTTCTCACAGCCAACTCTGCATATTTTTCTGCAATTACCATAGAGACTTTTATTTCTGAAGTTGAAATCATGTTTATGTTAATATTTTCTGCTGCCATTGTTGAAAATGCTTTTGCAGCAACGCCCGTATGCGACTTCATACCAACGCCCACAATAGAGACTTTACAGATATTTTCATCATAAGACTCTTCTCTAATATCTCCGCTCTCAACAAATGAATCAACCACTGCCTTGGCATCAAACAAATCGCCGACTGCCACAGTAAAATCTATATTTGCAGTACCGTCTTGCCCGATATTTTGAATTATCATATCAATATTTACTTCGTGTGCTGCCAATTTATTAAAAATGTCTGACGCTATTCCCGGTCTGTCTTTAACGCCCATCAAAGAGATGCGAGCTTGATTTTTGTCTAATGCTATTCCGCTTACTAATGGTTTTTCCATGATATTTTCTTCCTTCGTTATTAATGTTCCCTCTTCATTTGAGAAACTTGTTCTTGTTACTAAATTTACATTTAATTTTTTTGCCAGCTCAACTGAGCGGTTCTGAAGCACTTTTGCCCCCAAACTTGCAAGTTCCAGCATTTCTTCGTATGAAATCTTGTTGAGCTTTTTAGCTTTTGGCTCTATACGAGGGTCGGTTGTAAAAATACCGCTTACATCGGTATAAATCTCGCATAAGTCAGCTCTTAAAGCCCCCGCAATAGCAACTGCAGAAAGATCGCTTCCGCCGCGACCGAGCGTAGTTACATTTCCATCTTGAGATACACCCTGAAAACCTGCTACAACAACTATTTTGCCCTCTTTTATTGCCTTATTCATCGCCGCCGGGTCTATCTCTTCAATCCTGGCTTTTGTATGAATATTATCCGTTACAATGCCTGCTCTTCTACCGCTCATGGAGACTGCATCATAGCCCATTTCACAAAGTGCAATAGCCAAAAGTGAAGCCGTCACTCTCTCGCCTGAACTTAGCAGCATATCCATCTCTCCCCTTGAAGGGTTTTTTGAGAAGTGCTCAGCATATCCTACAAGTTTATTTGTCTCTCCGCTCATAGCAGAAACAACAACAACTACATTATTGCCGGCTTTTTTTGTCTCAACAACACGATTTGCCACATTTTGGATTCTCTCCAAATCACCGACGCTTGTTCCGCCAAATTTTTGTACTATTAACATGTTAAAGATAACCCTCTTTTTTAAAATATTCTATCACTGTTTCATAGACATGCTTTTTAAAGTGTGCCGTCATGCCAAGCACTTCATCGACATGTACAAATTTATGCGATATAAACTCAGGATGTTTTGTCTCCAAGTTAATAACCGCACTCTTTTTGAGTTTAAGCAAAAAATATCGCTGAGTTTGACCCTTAAATGGCTGCATAGTTTTAGCAATTCGTTCAGGAAAATCATAGGAAATCCACTCTGGATATTCTGCGATTATTTTAGCTTTATTTGTTCCAATCTCTTCTTCAAGTTCACGAAAAAGTGCCTCTTCTATCTCCTCTCCGCTGTCTATGCCACCTTGAGGAAACTGCCAAATATCAAGTAAATCGTTTCTTTGTGCAATAAAAATCTCTTTTTTTTCTGGATAATTGCTTGAAACAATAATCATCGCCACATTAGGACGATATAAATCTTCTTTGCTCATTAAAACACCTAAAATATAGTAACCGAAATTGTACATAATTTGCTATTAAAATAAGATAATTCTACATGTAATACAAATATTCACATTTTGGAACTATACTTGCTGATGTTTACAGACTAAGTTTAGATATACAAATAACAATATTTCGGAATACAGGGAGGAAATATATGCAAGAACATTTCTTAAAAAGTGATGATTTTCTAGTATCACAAACGGATGAAAAAGGCACTATCCTATTTGCAAATGATGATTTTTGCAAAATTGCAGGCTATACGATAGATGAGTTAATCGGCAAACCACACAATATTGTAAGACATCCGGACATGCCAAAGGCTGCGTTTAAAGGTTTGTGGGACACTGTCAAACAAGATAAAATTTGGCGAGGTTATGTAAAAAACAGAACAAAAGATGGCGGTTTCTACTGGGTTTTTGCAACTGTTTATCCGATGTATGATGAAATAAGGCATGCTCGAACATATCTCTCATGCAGAAGAAAACCTTCGGCTCAAGAGATTAATGAAGCGCAAGCATTATACAAAACATTAAAATAGGAAACAACTTATGAACTCATTACAAAAAAACATTACGATAGCAGTCGCTTTTACGATTTTAATCCTCTCTCTATTTTTTACAGATTCAGTTGTAATACACGCTGTTTTAGCAGTAGTTGTTTTCATATTGACGATAGCACTGCAAATGCAAAGCTCTTCCGGCAACTCAAATATTCATAGAGTCTTAACTGAAATAGATGAAATGTTAGAGTTTAAAAGAAATAAAATCAATATTAATAATACAACCACTGATGAAGTTGAAAAAGATATAAATAAACTTGTAGAAATTTATGAAAAATCAGTTTTAGAGGATACAAAAGTTGCAGGAGAGATGGTACTACTAGCAGATAAAGTTTCAAAAGGTCACTACTCTTGCAGAGTTGGAGCCGATAGTAAAACTCCTTATGTACATGTTCTCAGAAACAGCATGAATAACATGCTGACATCTTCAGAAAAAAATCTTGACAATGCAATCAAAACTTTGCAAAACTTTTCCAGTGGCAACTTTACGGCTAGAAGTGAAATAAAAGTTGAAGCAAAAATGGCTGATTTACTAAACAACATAAATTCACTCGGTGAATCGCTTCAGAATATGCAAAAAGAGAATGAAAACTCTCAAAATCATATACTTGAAACTTCGGGTACTCTCAATAAAACTATAAGCAATATTACGGACACTACAATTATTGAACTAAAAGATATGATTCAGCACACCGTTCATAGAATACATGATGTCTCTCAAAAAGAGAACGAGATGGTCGGCAATCTTCAAACACTCGTTTCAAATGCGAATGAGACAAAAGAGATACTCTCTACTATCGGTGACATAGCAGACCAGACGAACCTTCTTGCACTCAATGCAGCTATCGAAGCAGCAAGAGCGGGAGAACATGGAAGAGGCTTTGCAGTTGTCGCCGATGAAGTTAGAAAGCTGGCGGAGAGAACACAAAAAAGTTTAGCCGAAACATCGGCAACCACGAATGTTTTAATTCAATCTATCTCTGAAACTTCTGACACTCTTAACAGAAATGCAGATGAAGTAAATGATATTTCTGATGAAGTAAGCCGCATAAGTGACAAAATGGATGATATTATCCATACTCTAAACGCTTTGGCAAAATAAGGTAACAATCCCCTTATAATTCTCGAAAAACAAAGCTTTTCGTAGCTTTAGGGGGTTGTAGGGACTTTAGTTCCTGCCACTAAAACGGATTTCTAAAGAAACATCGCTTCGCAAGCGATTCTCTTGTTTTGTTCGTTTTAGTGTGTAATATCAACAATGGTTTTAAACCAAATCATAACTCTCTGCACTTCCAGGTTCTCCGTAATAGTACCCTTGAGAATAATCAATGCCAAGCTCTTTTACACTGTCTGCAAGCTCTTTAGAACTTACAAACTCTGCAATAGTTTTGATATTTGCATTTTTAGAAAAAATCAAAAGCCCCTCTATCATATGTTTAACATTCGAATCGCTATTCAATTTTTCTATCAAAGAGCCATCGAGTTTAATATAGTCAATATTTAATTTTATGATATTTGTAAAATTTGAGTAACCTGAGCCAAAATCATCTATAGAAACTTTACATCCATATCCCTTCACCATAAGGATAAACTCTTCAATCACATTATAATCAGCTATATCTTCCGACTCTACAATTTCAAAGGTAATACCCTCTCCACCATAAGTATCAAGCCTATTTATTATGTACTGAATCATACTCTCTGAACATATATTTTCATAAGTAAGATTTATAGAGATGTGAGTTTTTTTTACCCCATAAACATTAAACACTTTTTGCATCATCTGTCTGGTAAAATACTCAAAAGTTTTGTCTTCTTTTGCAGAATCTAAAAAGTAATAGGGCGTAATGATTTCACCGCTGTCGGTTTGCAGTCTTGCCAAAGCTTCATATTTCATAACCTTTCCGTCTTTCATATCAATAATTGGCTGAAAATAGGGAATTATATTTCCAGTGTAGAGTGCATTTTTATAAACTCTCATTCTCTCAATAGTAGCTTTTTGCAACTCTCTGGTGCTTTGATTATTTTTATAAACAATATAGCTTTTTTTAGTAAGTATCGCCTCTTGCAAAACAGCATCTGCAAGATTAAATATACTACTTACACCATACGCAATGCCGGCTGTAAAATCAGTTACAATACAGCTGCTGTCACTGCTTTTATAGACATCCTCCTCTATATTATCAATCAATATTGAATATTTTAGAAGCAGCAGATACTTGTCAAAGAGAGATTTATTAGTAATAAGTATCGCAAACTCCTGTAAATTGAGGCTATAGAGTGATGCTTCTCCATCTATTAAGACTTCATCCAGTTGCTTGGCTTTTTTTGAAATAAGATTTTTCACTATGTCAAAACCATAAATATCTTTTATGGACATAATCTGGTTTATATGAAGTATTATAAGCATTGCTTCCTCTTGAAGCAGTGAAATATCATTCACTAAAGCTTCCCTGTTTGGCAATTTTGTAATGCTGTCTATATTTGTTAAATTTTTGACATAAAATTCATTAATGTCGAATACGACCTGATTTTTACCAGCCTTTTTTGCCGCATTGAGATTATTTTCCGCAATATTATAGAGGTCATTGCTGTTGATATTATGCAAGTAGTTATATAAATTTATAGCACCGATAGAGACGGTTATATACTTTGAAACCTTGCTCTTTGCATGTTCGATGTGAAGTGATTCTATAAAAGTAACCAGTTTTTTAGCAACATTCTGCACATAAGCATCATCTTTGTCCAAAATGACAATGGCAAACTCTTTTTCACCAATTCTAAACATGTCATCTATCTCTTTGCTTATGCTTTTTTTCATATTTATTGTAAGTTCAATCAGAGTTTTGTCTCCCTGACTCTCACCATAAAGTTCGTTGTACTCTTTAAAACAATCAATCTCAATCAGTAAAAGCGCAAATTTTTCTTTGTTTAAATTGGAGCGTCTAATCTGTCTCTTCATATAGTGGTCAAAAAATCTTCTGTTGTGCATTGAAGTTAATGAATCATTTATCGAAAGTTCTTCTAACATTTTTCTATATGTAATATCTTGTTTGACGGAGGTGTAGCCAACTTTATTGTGTTCTTTGTCATAAAGAGGAGCGATTACTGTATCAATCCAATACTCTTCACCGCTCTTTTTATGATTTTTTATCTCTCCATGCCAATGCTGATTATTTTGTATTGTTTCCCAAAGATTTTTTATAACTGAGCTATTCATTTTTTCATTTCTAAAAATACTATGATTCTTGCCAATCACTTCTTCTCTGTTATATCCCGTAAAATCAAGATAGGCTTGCGAAATTTCTGTGATTCTTCCAGACAAATCAGATGTCGTCATGTAAACATTTTCATCAATTATCTTATTCTTTTGCTTTAAGATAAACTCTTGTTCATCAAGTTTTTGTTGCAAGGAAAGCCCATTATTTATATTCACTATTTCTCCAAAATTATAAGGAATATATGTATAGGACAATTATATAGAGTATTGCTTTCAAACATATTAAAACAAAACTAATCTAAAAAATTGAAAATACAGTTATAATACCACATGCTTTTATACATTCACATCCCATTTTGCGACTCCAAATGCTCCTACTGTGCCTTCAACTCTTATGTTGATAAATTTCATCTCAAAGAGGAGTACATGAAAGCTTTATACTCTCAGCTAGAGTATGAACTTCAAAGATTTGATGCCAAACCTAGGAACATCGAAACACTCTTTATCGGCGGAGGAACGCCTTCAACTGTCTCGCCTAAACTTTATGAACCGATTTTTACACTCCTCAAACCCTACATGGCAAAAGATATTGAAATAACTAGCGAAGCCAACCCAAACAGTGCAACTTCAGAGTGGCTTTATGGAATGTATCAGCTTGGGGTAAACCGCATAAGTTTTGGCGTGCAAAGTTTTGATGACAAAAAACTCAAACTTCTCAATCGTGCACACTCAGGTGAACAGGCGAAAGAGGCGATTTTAAATGCAGAAAAAACAGGTTTTAAAAACATCTCTCTTGATTTGATTTATGCAACTCTTGGTGACACAAAAGAGCTTCTCTCACATGACCTCAAAACAGCTTTCTCTCTACCAATAAACCATATTAGCGCCTATGCGCTGACCATTGAAGAGGGAACTGCATTTGCCTCAAAACCGCAGATGTCAAAAGAGACTCTTAAAATTACCTCATGGCTTTTTAAAGAGATAAAAAAACAGAACTTTAAGCAGTATGAAATTAGCAACTTCGGCAGATATCAAAGTAAACATAACCTTGGATATTGGCTCTATAAAGATTACATCGGGGTGGGAAGCGGTGCCGTTGGAAAGCTTAATGCCGAAAGATTTTATCCAAACACCATTTTAGAAGAGTACATTAAAAATCCATTCGAAATAAAAGTAGAAACTCTCAGCAAAGAAGAGATAAAAATGGAGCAAATATTTTTAGGTTTTCGCTCTTGTATCGGGGTAAAAAGTGAACTTTTGAATATATCTGAACAAAAAAGGGCTCAACTGCTGGTTGATGAGAATAAACTGCAATTTTCAAATAATATATTTTATAATAGCAACTATCTTTTGGCTGATGAGATTACCTTGTTCTTGTCTTCTTGAAAAGGTGAACTCAAAATTCGTATGCTTATGTAAAGTTTAACTATTCTTTAGCTAGAATCACGCAATCATAATTTCAGAGGTTTTACATGTTTGATTTCAGTTTAGGCGAAATGCTTGTTATTATTATCATCGCTATACTTTTTTTAGGTCCGGACAAACTCCCAAGCGTAATGGTAGATGTTGCTAAATTTTTTAAGCAAATCAAAAAAACGATAGGAACGATTCAAGATTCTCTCGAGCAAGAGATAAATGCTACAGGAATAAAAGAAGAGGCACTTGCTTATAAAAAAGAGCTTTTAAAAGCGGGCGATGACATCAAGAAAACCACAAATATGGCGAATATAGGTAATCATCTAACAAGTTTAAGCGATGAAATTATTGGCGATGTTGAAAAAACAAAAGCTCCAGAACCTACTCCGGTAGCAGAAAAAATAACTTTTGAAAAAAAACCAAAACAAGAAAATACAGATGTTTAATGAATTACGACCCCATTTAATAGAACTCAGAAAACGATTAGCTATCTCGGTTGGCAGCTTAGTTGTTATGTTTTTTGTAATGTTTTATTTCCATGAGCCTCTCCTAAGCTGGATGGTTGAACCACTCAACGTAGCTCTTATTGAAGTTGGAAAGACATCAGTTCATGCGGCGGATGGAATGCTGACAACAAACCAAGTAGGTGGTGCATTTTTTGTAGCCCTCAAAGTTTCATTCTTTGCAGCAATTGTCGGTGCACTTCCTATAATTCTTGCACAACTTTGGATGTTCGTAGCTCCTGGTCTTTACGCGAATGAGAAGAAAATGATTATTCCTTTCATCGTCGGTGGGACATCCATGTTTGTTATTGGTGTTTTATTCTCCTACTATGTCGTCACCCCTTTTGGTTTTAATTTTCTCATTACATTCGGTAGTTTCAAATTTACACCGCTAATCAATATCGAAGAGTATGTAGGCTTTTTCACAAAGATTATGTTTGGTTTTGGAATAGCCTTTGAACTTCCTATCTTTGCCTACTTTCTCGCACTTCTTGGAATGGTGGATGACAGACAGATGCGTGAATTTTTCAGATATGCGGTTGTTATTATTTTTATAGTCGCTGCATTTTTAACTCCGCCTGACGTTCTTACACAGTTTTTAATGGCTGGACCCCTTGTTATTCTTTATGGAATCTCCATATTAATTGTAAAAATGGTTAACCCTGCTCCTCCTCTTGAAGAGGAAAATGAAGAAGAAGAGAATGAAGATGACCAGAATATGGCAGTTGCCATAGAGAAAAAGAGTGAATAACAAAGAGTACCTAACTTCTAGCTATGATTTTGTCTTACCGCAAAATCTCATAGCTACCCACCCCGCCGCGCCACGAGACCATGCAAAACTTTTAGTGTATGACAGAGCAAAAGACACAATTACACATGCCTACTTTTATGATTTTGCAAAATTTATTCCACAAAACAGTGCACTCATCTTTAACGACACAAAAGTTATAAAAGCAAGACTTTTTGGACATAAACCAAGTGGCGGAAAGTGTGAGTTGCTTATAAACAGAGCGTTAAATGCACATGATATAAGCGTTTACATTAGAGGGAAGGTTAAAGTTGAGACACAGATAGCTTTTGACGACAAGCTTATTGCAGTTGTAAAAGAGCTGAATGAAGATGGAAGCAGAGTTGTAAACTTTTTTAGAGATGAAAAAAATCTTCGATTTGAAGATATTTTACCTATTATTGAAAGAATAGGTCATGTTCCTCTTCCTCCCTACATCCAAAGAGAAGACAACAAAGAAGATGAGAGTGAATACCAGAGTGTTTTTGCTCTCAATGAGGGTGCAGTTGCTGCACCGACCGCATCTCTGCATTTTACACCCCAGCAGCATAAGAGCATTTGTGAAAACTTTGAGCATGCATATGTTACTCTGCATGTGGGAAGTGGAACTTTTAAGCCGGTGGAGGCTGACATAATTACAGAGCATCCCATGCATTCTGAGTATTATGCTATATCGGATAAAGCAAAAGCAATATTAGATTCTAACAAACCTATTCTTAGCGTCGGGACAACATCAACAAGAACGATTGAATTTTACATGCGAAACAAAGAGAAACAAAGAGGAGAAGCGAACCTCTTTTTGCATCCGAACAACAAACCTCTAAGAGTAAATCATCTCCTCACAAATTTTCACCTGCCAAAATCAACGCTTCTTATGCTTGTATCTTCATTTATTGGCGTTGATAAAGCCCAAGAGCTCTATGCGAATGCAATAGAAAATGAGTATAGATTTTATTCCTACGGTGACGCTATGCTGATTTTATAAGTATAAGAATGTTAGAGTAAAAAGACTCGTGCATTTTTAATCACAATCAAGCCGCTCAAATCAGCTTCAAAAATTTTATCCGGATATTTTTTCAGGGCTTCATCATAGGTTGGATTGGTATTACAATACTCCAAAAAATCATCTTTCTTATTATCTGTGAGAGACAAAGAGGAGCTGCCCGTATATGAAACCATATCTTTAGAGAAATTTGCAACAAATTCATCTATATCATAAATAGCTTTTGCTCTGCCTTCTTTGAGCAGATTATTTGTAGCACTGCTTTCACCCATTCTTTGAGGAAAAACATAAATCTCTTTACCCATCTTAAGTGCAAATTCGATGCTTCGCATGCTGCCACTCCCTTCTTCAGCTTCAGCCACTACTAAAACATCTCCAAGTGCTACAACAAGTTCGTTTCTAACAACAAAACTCCAAGGAGCTGCGCAAAAACCAATATCAAACTGACTCAGTAAGAGACCGTTATTTTCTATCTCTGTTAAAAGATTTTTATTTACAGCGGGATATTTTATGTCAATTCCACATGGCAGTACAGAAATGGTGTTGAAGCTTCCTGCACCCAAGTGTGAAACGGCATCAATTCCCATGGCTCCACCGCTCACTACACAAATTCCTGATTTTCCAAGAGCTAAAGAGAGTTTATACGCTAAATTTTTGGAGTATTGAGTCGGTTTTCTAGAACCAATTATTGAAATTTTCTTCTGTTTTAACAAGCCAAGGTTTCCAGCATAAAAAAGCTGTTCAGGATAACTTTTCATTGAGAGAAGTTCCGCTATTTTTCCCTCAATTTTATTCATGCTCTATTAATTAAGTTTGTCAATAGTGACCAAATCAACATCTGCAAAAAGGCCTTTTGATTCATGTAATGCCAATATTGTATTAGGATGAGGGTGCCCGATAGCTATCGCTGTACCATTCTTCTTTGCCACTTTTATTGCCTCTCTTATTTGCAAAATAATAGTTTGTTTATCCATCTGGTGGTCTAAAAAAACATCTCTTCCTTGATAATTAAGTCCAAAACTTCTCATAACTTTAGGAGCTTCTGATTTAGAGGTTGTTCTACTGTCTATAAAATTAATATGATTTTCATTTAAGGCTGTGATAAGTCTATTCATAGCAGCTTCATTAGAAGTAAACTTACTTCCTGTATGATTATTTATATATTTTACTTTTGGAAAAAGTTCTTTTAATTCTTTAATTCTATGCGAGATATCTTGTTGTGAATCCCCGACTCTTAAAGTAAATGGCTCTTCTGCACTGAATTTCTGTGCTTCCATCGGTAAATGCACCATGTACTGGCTCTCATGAGATGCCAATTTTGCAGAGTCCGGTCTTCCGTTGCGTGGAGGTAAAAATGACTTAGTAAGTATAATTCCCAAACTGTTTAGAGCATTTACCTCAGATGGAGTAGACACATCATCTATAATAATTGCTAATCTAGGTCTACCGCCTGTATATTTTTTGACTTCCTTCAGTGCTGGTATTGGTGGTATTTCTATTGATTCATCTTCATATTCATGAGCAGCACCGCCTTGTTCTTTACTACTAACACTTATCGGCACATCTTTTTTTACTTTTGTACTGTTAATTTCTTCTTTTATTATTTTTTCACTATTTATCTCTTCTTTATAGTTTGTAAGATTCACATCTTTTTTTAATACTTCTATTAATCTATGATTAACTGTGCTGTCAGAAAGAGCATCATTTTTCTTTATAGAATCATCTGTTATTTTAGGTAAATCCTGTTGTTTCTGTCTTTCTGGCTTAGGTTTTTTTGCTATCTCATTTTGTGCACCTTCATAGCCTAAATAGTAGCCAACAACCAAGGCACTCAAAACTAGGGCGATAAGACCCAATACCCATGCAATATATGTTAAAGTTTTTGAGTCATTTTTTGAAACTCTTTTTTTTCTTTTTACCATATTCTCTCCATACTGTTTGAAACTATATCCAAATAATAAATAAAAAAACATTTCATTACGAATTGCAATATCTTATCTAAAAATATAGTTCTTTGTACTCCAAAAATTTATTTTTTAAGCATAATTTATGTACAATCGCGAGTTCCTTTCTCTTTGTATTACTATTGATTAGTAATATATAAATATCCGAAGGGGAAACAATGCCATAATGGCAAATACCAAAAGGAGATAATACTCTATGAGACATTACGAAAACCTTGTAATCGTAAAACCGACATTTACAGCAGAAGAGATTCAAGTTAGCATTAAAACTATCGAAGAAACAATCACTTCAAATGGTGGCGAAATAGCTACGACAAATGCGATGGGGATGAGAAAATTAGCTTACCCAATCAACAAAAGTGAGCGTGGATATTACCATGTTATCTACTATAAAATTGCTCCCTCAGCAATTTCGGAAATTGAAAGACGCTTTCGTATTAATGAAGATCTTCTTCGTTTCATGACTATCAAATATGATACAAACCGTGAAATAGCGGCTTGGAATAAATTAGTTGAAAAAGCTCAAAGACCAGCATCAGCTCAAGTTAGAGAACCTATTGAAATAGCAGCTAGCGAATTTCAAGCAGACGAAGAAGAGTAATTAGCGTAAGCTTTAACGATTAAGGAAAACTCATGTTTAATAAAATAATTTTGGTTGGAAACTTAACACGCGATATCGAACTCAGATATTCTCAAGGCGGTATGGGCATAGCAAAAACTGCTATTGCAACGAGCCGTAAGTTTACCGTAAATGGTGAAAAAAAAGAGGAAATATGTTTTGTTGATATTACATTCTTTGGAAGAAGTGCCGAAGTAGCCAACCAATACCTTCGAAAAGGGAGTAAAATCCTGGTAGAGGGGAGACTTAGTTTTGAACAATGGGTGGACCAAAATGGGCAGAAGCGTTCTAAACATAGTGTTGTTGTTGAAACAATGCAGATGTTAGACTCAAAAGGTGATAATCAGGGTGGCGGATATAATGCGCCATCAGATGACATGCATGAGGAAGCTCCTTATTCAGCGCCGCAACAAGGTCGAACTCAAAGCTATCAACAACCGAGCTATGCCAATGAAGGAAATAGACAGCCACAAAGCTATCAAAAACCTACTCAAGCAACAAGCCAAAGTCGTGAGATGCCTAGTAGCAACTCTGTTCCTGTGATTGACATCGATGAAGATGAAATTCCATTTTAGAAATAGATAATAGAAGGTAATAACATGTCAGAAAAAAGAAAATACAAAAAAAGATTTTGTAAATATTGTGAATCAAAAGTTGATTTTATGGACTATAAAGAAGTAGGGGCATTGCGTTTCTCACTCTCTGAAAGATATAAAATTATGCCTCGCCGTTTAACAGGAAACTGTAAACGCCATCAAGATATGATTACAATCGTAATCAAAAGAGCAAGAGCAGCAGCACTAGTTCCATACACTGTAACTAGAAAAGCTGTTGTAACAGCACCATTCGAAAACCTTAGATAAGTTTTTCCAAGCCCCTAAAATGGGGCTTTATGGGCTTTTTGTAACAGCTTTACTATGAATATATCTGTTTTACGGTGACACTACGGTTACACTTTTTCCTCTCAATTCTCTTCCATCTTTTAGACTACAAAATACAATAAAAAAATTTAATCACTAATATAATTCATATCTTTTACTTAAGATAGATTATCTCCTTTTAATAGGTTATTTAACAAATAGTAGATACTTTGTCCAAAAAAAACGGCTATTTCTGTGATAATAGAACATTTTATTTTTAAGGATAATAGTACGAAAAATTAAGATAATGACAATATATTATGTGTTCCTTTATTTCTTTATATTAAGTCTGAGTTTACTATAATAGGCACTAATAAATAGTTATGTATCAAAGTAAGGAAATATAAATGGATATAGCAACAGAGTATATTAAAAAGCATATTTTAGCTATTACAATCAGTGTTTTAGGCTTTTTATCAGCAATTGTGACTTTGTTTACTAATGTGGAACAAACTATTTCAATTAAATGGCTTATATTTGTAATCTTTATTTCATTAGTTTTACTAGTTGTCTTAATTGGCATAATTATTGAATTCTTGAAAAATAATCTTAATATTGAGGATGTCAATCAATTAAAACTAGTTGACTTGAACAAAAGAACTGCTAAGGGTGAAGTATATTTAAATAAATCATCTATAAATTTTGCATATGGGGATGTTGTCAAAGTCTATTATTTAGATAAAGACGAAATAGAACAGTTTATTGGAATTGGAATAATTGAACATGTGCAAAAGCAACAAAATATTTGTCATATTTACTTTTTATTTAAGAGTGAAAATAACGATAAGAGAAAAGAAGTTTATTTTAGCCTCAAAATAAATAAAGACGAATTAAAACTACTTATGGAAAAGGAATAGAAATATGGAAGCAAAAATCATTAAATTAGTTGATGAATTCAAAATTGCAATCAATAAAGGCTCCAGTGATGGTATTCAAAAAAATGATAAATTCATGATTTATGAAAAAGGGGAAGAATTATTTGATCCAGATACAAACGAAAGTTTAGGTTTTTTAGAAATTCCAAAATTACAAATGAAAGTCTTTAATATTCAAGAGAAAATGACTCTATTAGAAAGTGCTGAAACTACGATTGAAACAGACAGAAAGGTCAAAAGAACAATTAAAAGGCAATCAGGTGGTGGGATATCAAATGCATATAGACTTGCTTTAGGAGATTTAAATGATGAAACAGAAACTATTATTGAAGAAGAACCAAAAGAAAGAAAAATTGTAGTATCAGAAAGAAATATAAAAGAAGGAAATATTGCTAGAAAAATGTAATACATAACAAAACAGTGGAGCCAATAAATTATCTTGCGGGCAATTTATCGGCTCATTTCAATCATTAGATTAATAAAGGAATATAATTGGGTTTATTTCAAGATGAGACATATCAAGAATATATTAATTCATTAAGAAATGAAATTGAATCTAGAGATAATACAGATGAACTAAAAAAAAGAATATTATTATCTGACGATGGTTCTATGTTTATTGAATCTGTTATGTCAAGCGAAGAACATCAAAAACTAATCCAAGAATTAGGAGAAGATGGAATATGGTTTCATCCATTATCTACAGCAGAAGAAATAAGAAGAATATTAAACCCCAGTTCTTGTGCTGATATTCTATTATTTAAACGAGCAGATTATATTGCCGACCACGCACGTACAAGAAGAGTCTTTTTAAAAAGAAAAAAAATTTATGAACAAAATGGAAAAGATTTTTCCTTAACAAACTATTATAAAGAAGATAAACTTTTTGCAAAATATTTAAATATTCTAAAACCGCAGATAAAACAGAGTTGTAAAAAAGTTGAAGCTGGTTTTGTTTTTGCAACTGAACCAAATGGCATATGTGAAAGAACAGAGTTTGGCAATATAATTTACTTATCTGAGTCTTTATCTTATTTCCTTCATTTTATGAATTTTTCATTTATAAATTATTCTCACCTAGGCATACATTTTGATGCATCGGAAATAAATGAATCTTTACTAATTGCAACTAGAGTAATGCTAGGAGTTGAAGCTCTAGATTTTGATTTAGATCCAAGATATGATTCTATTCCTCCTGATGCTATACATAATAACATTCGTTTAGTTGAACAGCAATTAATGTTTATTATCGGTCATGAATATGCGCATCATTCATTAAAACATTTAGCTAATAGCAAATTAACCGTATTGCAATCTAATCAAGTATTTAAAACAACAAACACTACAGTACCTAAATTTTATAATTATTCTCAAAAACAAGAGTTTGAAGCTGACTGGTATGCTTTTAAAAATACAAAATTAAAAAAGGAAGAAAAAGAAGAAATGCTAAATGCTGCTTTTTTATTTTTCATTTATTTAGATATACATAAACATGTACAAGATTATTTAAATCCAAGTTGCTTACATTATAAAACACACCCAGACCCTCTTGATAGGTTATGGAATTTAAGAAAAAAAATACCGAATGGAATAGGTGCTACAACAGCTGAATTAAAAGAGAAGATACAGTCTGCAAACGGATTAAAGAAGATTTTATCATTACAATTACCATATAATATTGAATTATTTGAAAATTCTGGTTCTATTTATATTTCAAAATACAAAAGTAAAAAACTAGTTGATAGAATTGATTATTAAAATCTAACAAAAACGAGGAGACATGATAAACGTTAGACATTGAATGTTTATAACATTAGTTTTACTGTACATGGGGAAACACCTGTAAAAGTGCAAACAATTAAGGCAACATCTGAAAAAGATGTAAAAGGTGTGTTACTTGCATCTGGATGTGATGTTGATGAAATTGTATCTTGCTATGAAATGTAACAAAATATAATTCTAGCCTTAAGAATAACAAAGCCTTGGAAGAAAAACAAGAGTACACAGTGGATAATTTAAACTTTTTAGAATAAAAAAGCTAAAATGGAAGTTGGAATAATCAAGTGGTATCACACCCTTGTTTTTCAAGTCCACGTTAGACTACATAAAATTAAAAACAAAAGGGAAAAAATGGCTAATTGCCCACACTGTAAAAAAGAAATTGATGTAGATACAATAGATAATGTTATGGGTTCACTTGCTGATGGAAATAAAAAAGTGACTTTCACATGTAAAAGTAGCAGTTGTAAAAAAACAATTACTGCAATAAATGAAGCAAATAATTATTATATTAAGGCAATTTCAGGAGATGATGAATTTATTGGGGCAAAATAGACTTAAAAATTTAACAAAACCTTGGAGAGAAATAGTTTATCCTAGCAAGCAAAACTATTTTTCAAGTCGCTTCATCAGTAAAAAATTCTATCAAGAATTATCCAGTTTTTATGCACAGCTTTAATTAAGCATATATTCTAATCTTTTTATTCCTTATTCTCTCCTTTGTTTATTTAGTATTTTCTTCATTCATACAAGCATCAAATTTAAAATCAAATTCCCGTCATAGAGAGGAACGAACGATAGGGATAACAACGAGCTTATAAGTTGTTTTCAAGACAAAATAAATCGAGGCGTTAGTCTTCAAAATACATATTTACTCTACATCTTTTATAATAGTAGTTGACAATGATATTATTATAAGCTATCATTTTAACATCCCGAATAAAAGGATTAAAAAATGAGAAAAAAAGCTGTTGAATTAGCAAAAGGTCAAGACGAGGAAAAAGTTGGAATTAGTTTAAAAATTCCTAAAAATTTAAAAGATAGGCTTCAATTATTTTCTGAGCAGGAAGATGTTTCTATGAATGCATTGATTACTTCGTGTATAGAATTAATGTTGGACGATAGTTGCGGTAATTTATTAAAGCAAATAGATAATTTACTTGTGCAAGAAATAGGTCAACTTAGTCATAAAATAAGTAGTTTTGAATTAAT
Source organism: Sulfurimonas sp. (assembly GCA_041662325.1). Lineage (GTDB taxonomy): Bacteria > Campylobacterota > Campylobacteria > Campylobacterales > Sulfurimonadaceae > Sulfurimonas. Next base: position 271,366 of record JBAZSU010000002.1, read on the forward strand.
TGATGAGGGCGATGATATAAGATTAGAAAAAATGGAAGCCACTTATGATTTATATATGAATTTATTTCACCAAGTAAGGAGATTTATATGAAAATCTCAGTTAAAGGTAAATTAATGTCATTTCTAAATCACCAGTAAGTTTTTACGTGTCTTAAAAAAAAGTTAGATGATAGAGTATGAACACATACTATTTGCATTAATAGTGGTTTTATTTGAAGTCTTAAACAATAAGAACACATAGAGAGTCCATCCGCCAAGATTAAAACTCCCTATGCTGTTTCTAGCCTACAAGGAAAGAAACGATGAATGATACACCAAATAATATTAAAAAAACAGAAATTGACTGCACCACTGTACATAGAAAACTCGATGAGTTTCATAGATTACTATTAGGTTTAAATGCGTTTGGCTCTTTACATCTTACAGACTACAATTTAATTCTTGATTGTCTGAAAGGCTCCTTTAATTACACTCCAATTGATGATAATGAATAGTAAGGCTATAGGCGAAAACTGTTTTTTTGTGAGGCTCCGCCGAACAAAAACAGTATGAGGCGATAGCCTCTTGGCTATCTATAAAAAGTTATCGGACACGATTAGAAAATTAAAAAGGAATAGACAAAATGACAAAATTAGAATTAAGTATATTTAGAGCAAATAAAAGAAATGAAAAACTTTATGGAATTAGTTTAAAAATTCCTATGGAGTTGAAAAAAGTACTTTATGATATTTCTGAAAAAAATCAAGTATCTGTAAATTCTTTGATTGTTGAATCTTTAAAATTAATTTTTATGGAAGAGGAAGAGACAAAATGACAAAAATTAAAACATACGGTTTAACAAAGTATCAAATAAAAAAAGCTCATGACAAATTAAAATTTAATAGACAGTTTATGAACTCCAACGGTGTTCAAGTTGACAATAAAATAGTGCCTTTTGCTGATTTCGTACAGAACAGCTATATGAATAGTGATAGATATATAGCAGAGTTACAGCACCGTGCTTGGAGTGTTTACAATTATGCGAAGTCAAAAGATTTATCAAATGTATTTCTTACTCTTACGCTTCCCTCTCATTGGCATAAAAAGAAGTCTTTTAAAGATAAGCTAATTAACAATAAAAAGTTTGCCGGTCGTACATATATCACTACTTTAAAAAGTCCTATTGATAAAAAGAAATACAAATTTTTCAATTGTCATGTAACGCAAAAGTTTAACGGACTTGATTTTGAAGCTGTACTAGATTTTAGTGAAACGATAGACAAATATACTCCGCATAATGCTTCTATAGAGCTTTCAAAGCTATTAAAAAAGTTTTTTGACGATAGGGCTTACAAAAGCATCAACAAAGATGACAGGTGTTATTTTCGGGTTACTGAACCGCATCAAGACGGTACACCTCATATACACATGAGTTTATTTATCCCATCTGATATGAAAGATAAAATTGTTGTAGCTCTTAATAGATTGTTCCCTGCTCCACAAAGTAAAATTGAAACGGATATAGATAGTCCCGTAGCTTATTTGATGAAATATGTATTAAAAACTTTAGATGATTTAAGAGACGAGCAAAGCGATATATCAAATCTTACTCTATGGTACTTATATCACGGCATTTCAAGGTTTTACACTTCTCGCACTTTTGTAGCTCTTGAAGTTTACAGAAGATTAAACGGCATGTACACGCTTCAAAAATTAACTGAAAAATATGATTTGAATGAAGTATGTGTATATGTTTATTCCGATACTAAAAAAATAGCCATGATAGAAAATGAATATGGCACTATTTACATACCTAAACCCGTGAATTGGTCGCAAAAACTAGATGAAGCTGATATGCTTGGCGAAGATGGAACTGTACAGTTAGATAGTGGGTTTGAGTCTATTTACAAAGATGCAACTCCGCACTATATAAATGTTTCAATTGATGGCGAAGAGTATATCACTTATGATTTTTCTATAAAAAAACACAACTATGAAAATCAAAAGCTCTTAGAGCAAGGCAAAGAGGCTGTTCCGTTTCAAAACATACTGCAAAAAGTCACTACGCAACCCTATCAGATGAAAAATTATCAGCTTAATCAATATTTTGAGAACATAGATATTGCAACTGTGAACCCTGCTCACTATGTTATCGCTACCAATGAAATGATTAATAGAGGTTTGATTGTGGGTGAGCGGTTGAAACTCACAGATATTGACGAAGCTGAAGAGGTGTTTTAAAATGAATAAATTTCAAACTATTCAAAAAGTCGCCGAAGATATGGGTATTGATATTTCATACATCAGAGGTATGATAAGAAATAAAGACCTTACAGCTCATAAAATAAATGGATACAAAAGAATTTATATTGATGTGGAAGAGTTCAATAATAGCATTAATCCTATCAATTCAATTTCTGACGAAATCGACTTAGATAAATTTTTAATATAAAAAGGTATGATTTTGTTTCATAGTAAAGCTGTTGCTACTAAAAAAGGCAACAAAGGAATGACAACATATTTTTTAAGAGGCTCTGTAATATGGCTTAATTATTATGTTGATGGTGCGAGAAAACAAAAGTCCACTAAGTTAAAAAACACACCACAAAACATAAAGATAGTGAAAGACAAGATTATACCAGCTCTTGATATAAAAATAGCAACAGGTGAAATATATAAAAAGAAGCCTCAAACTTTTGGGTATTATGGAAATATATTTTTAGAACAAAAAAAAGGTATCAAAAGTTATTCCTCAAAACTTCCAAAGTGGAAGAGAGTAATAGAGTTCTTTAAAAACCGTAATATTGACACTATTACACGACTTGATATAAAAGAGTACCTAAACTCGTTAAAGATAAAATCTGCTTCTAAAGCTACATACAGAAGTGGCTTAAACGGCATATTTGAATTAGCTGTTGATGATGCAGTAATGAACTTTAATCCAGCTCTAAATATTCGGCTGAGCAAAGATGTAAAAGAGGCAGTTAGATTTTACACTAAAGACGAAGTGAATAATATTATTGAAGCTTCAAGTGGATTTTTTAAAGTGTATTTGCAAATTGCTTTTAATACAGGAATGAGAACGGGTGAGATTTTAGGTTTGCAACTTGGCGATTTTGAAGATGGTTATATAAGCATTAAAAGAAGTAGAACCAAAGGTATTGTTGGAAGTGGTAAAACTTGGAATGCACAAAGAAGAGTTCCTTATCCATCTTTTATATATGATGAAGTAAGGAAAATCCAAACGAATAATATATTTATCTTTGGAAATACAGATGATGCAGGAAAACTTGATTATCTTTGGCGACAATGTGTTCTCGATGCTAAAGTTAAAAAGTTAAGATTATATTGCACGCGACATACTTACGCAACTTTGATGTTGAATAGTAAACTAGTAAGTATAAATGAATTAGCTGGTCTGTTAGGTCACTCTTCTGCAAAGACAACACTCGATAAATATGCGAGTGTTCTGGGTTCTGAATCGATTGATTTGGGGAAGGATTTTTCGTTATACGGTGACAATACGGTGACAGTCTACCAAGGGGAAGATGATAAAGTCCGTAAAATAGGCTTGTAAGAGGTATGCCCGAAAATCTTAGATAGATTTTTAAAGAAATGCCCCACTTCGGGGCATTTTACTACCAAATTTTCTCAAAATAAAATCCACAAATTAAAAATACAAGTTCTGTTTTAGAAGTAAATAGCAGAAAAATAAACTCAAGAAAAAACTTGAATTTGCACTTTCTTAATCATTTCTTGTCGGGAAATCACCGTCAGAAGCATATTGCCAGCAAAAATCAGCTAAGTTTTCAATATCTTTTTTCTTCATTTTGTCAAATTTTTTAGTAGCACTTGGGCATAACTCTTTCCATTGATCTACTATTTTGTTATTCTCTTTCATTTCAGACCATGTATCACGATCATTTCTCCCAGTAAATACACTGCCGTCCTTGATCCCGTCTTTTTCACACTCTTTTAAATTTTTATTATAATATTTATGCCCTTTTTCAGCATCTGCCGTTGCTGCTGTAGCAAAAACAGAATTTGTTACAAATATAGCCAGTAATAACGAAATATTTTTTTTCATTTTATCTTTCCCCTCATAGTTTCTAGTTTTCGGAATTTTACACACTATCATATAAATTAAATATTAATAATGAAGCAGTAAATTATTCATACTCTTTTGCTTCGCTAAAGCTTGACTCTTTAAAATTCAATTTTATCTTATCCTGTTTTAACTTTTTATATAACTTATATTTAGCCTGAGTAAGTTCATCCATACTCATAGAAAATGCAGCACAAATCTCCTCGTCACTTCTCTTCGCACTATCCATGGCAAAAAGTTTTAACTCTTTTTTTGTAAGCTTTGATTTTAAAACAGCGTATAGAACCTTATCATCGCTTATTATATCCTGCTCATCAATATGGCAAAACTCACTTAACTTTTCTCTAAAACTGTTTTCACTATTGTATTGTCTCCAGACAGAACTCTCTAACATTATATTTTCTCCAATATTTTTCTCAAATCCTTAGTCTCTATGACTATGTTTGCCTCTTTTTTCAAAATCTCTCTTGCACAAAAAGCTACCCTGCTCCCTGCATGTGCAAACATAGATAAATCATTTGCTCCATCGCCACACACGAGTGTCTCCTCTTCGCTGACACCCAGAATGTTTTGCAACCTTACCAACATATCACCTTTTGAGAAGTTAAACATCATGTCGCCGCCAACAAGCCCAGTTAGCTTTCCATCCTTTACATGCAACGCATTGGAAAAATCCGCATCATAGCCTAAAATATCTTTTGCATAACTCGTAGCCGTTCTAAAACCACCGCTAAAACAGACAACTTTCGTGCCTCTGCTTTTAAGTTCTGCTATCGTCTCTTTTGCACCGTTCATGTAGGGTAAATTGTGAGATATTTTTTCAACTATAGAAAAATCAAGCCCCTTCAAAAGCCCTACTCTCTGCTGGAGCGATTCAAAAAAATCAAGTCTTCCACTCATTGCTTCCTCGGTTATACGGCTTACTTCTTCACCGATGCCAAGTTCCTCGGCAAAAAAATCAATAGTTTCACCATCCATCAGTGTTGAATCAAAATCAAAAACTGCCAATTTCAACATATATTTTTTCTCTCTTTGTTATAATGTCGCAATTATAGCGAATTAGGATTTTTTTTGTTTGATAAACTCATAAATAAATTAAAAAACAGCACTTACATCACACTTGAGACAACTCCAGGGCATTCGCCAGTTTTTACGCAAACAATAGACAAAATAGCTGAACTTGGCTTAGATAAGCTAGTTGATGGCTTTTCAACCACAGACAATCCTCTTGCAAAATTAAAGTACAACGCGCTTTTCGCTGCTAAAATGCTTCAAGATAGATTTGGCAAACCAGTCCTTGCAACTATGAGCATGCGAGACAGAAATAAAATCGCCCTTCAATCCGATCTTCTCGGTGCGAATGAAGTAGATGTAAGGGCTATTTTGGCTCTTACCGGCGACCCTGCAACAATTTCTGACCAGCCACACACAAAAGGTGTTTTTGAATCAGACAGTTCGCTTTTATTAGATATCATCTCCTGTTTTAATAGCGGTATTGATTACGCTGGAAAACCTCTAACACATAAGCCAAGAGAAATTTACCCCTTTGCAGTGGTAAACGCCTATTCCAAAAATCCAAAAACACTTCAAAAGAAGATGCAAAAAAAGATTAAGCACGGGGCATGCGGAATTATTACCCAACCCGTTTATGATTTAGAAAATGCAAAAAGGTTGTTAGATTTACGAGATGTAGCAAACAGAGAGTGTTGCGGCGAGCAAAAAAATGCTGAAATTATTTTGGGAGTTTTTCCAATTACAAAACTTCGAACTGCTCAATTTTTGGCGGCTCATGTTCCGGGCATAGATGTTCCGAACTCTTGGCTGGAAGCTTTAAGAGTCGCAAGTGAAAGAGGAGTTGAAGAGGAGTATAAAGTTGGATTTGAACTTAGTAAAAATCTTTTTGATGAGCTAAAAGCATTGCATCCAAAAATTCATCTTATGACTGCAAATCAGTTTCAAATTGCAAAAGATATTTTAATATAGAAACGGCATCTTTTTTAGAACTCAAGATGAATTCTAAAAGCTGTAAATAAACTCTTTAAATGCATCTATTTCTATTGGTTTACTAAAAAAATAACCCTGTATCTTATTGCAGTTTAGAAGCTTAAGGGTATCTACATGCCCTTGCGTCTCAGAACCTTCTGCAATAACATCTTTACCTAAAGCTCTAGCCATGGCTATAATTGTGGCAACAATAGAACGGTCATCCTCATCCGTTTCAATATCAAGAACAAAACTTCTATCAATTTTAATCGTTTGCGCCGGCAGCTTTTTAAGGTAGCTCAGGGATGAATATCCCGTTCCAAAATCATCAATAGAGAGTAAAAAGCCAATAGCATGCAGCTCATTAAGAATAGAGAGTGCCTTATCTATGTTGCTCATAATATGTGATTCTGTAATTTCAAGCTCTACATACTGAATATCGACTCCGATTTCACTCACAATTTGGCAAATATCACGTATAAAATTTTCATTCTCCAACTGTTTACTCGAAACATTTATAGATACCGTGAGCATATTTCCAGCTTCATGCAGTGCTTTTGTGTCAATGAGAGCCTGTTTTGCAACCCACAATCCAATCGAATATATTTGTCCTGTCTCTTCAGAAATATTTATAAACTTATCCGGTCGAACAAGCCCTAGTTCAGGATGCCTCCACCTTATGAGTGCTTCCATTCCATAGACGCTCTTTGTATCAAGATTAATCTTTGGCTGATAAACTAAAAAGAACTCATTATTCTCAATTGCACTGCGAAGATGATTTTCTATATCTATTCTCTCTGTGAGCTTCTCATTCATAGACTGGGTATAAAACTGAAAACTGTTTTTCCCTGACTCTTTGACATGATACATGGCAGTATCCGCTGCTTTTACAAGCTCTTCATAGCTTTGCCCATCATCTGGATAGATGCTAATGCCCATACTGGCTCCGGTATAGAGCTTATTTGATTCTATGATGAGTGGCTGCTTAAAAGCGTTTATGATATTCTCTGCGATAAAAACAACATCCATAGCCGTATCAATATCTTCTACAATTACGGTAAATTCATCTCCGCCCAAGCGTGCAAGCGTATCTTGTTCTCGAATTGCTTTTTTTATAATCTTAGAGACTTCAACCAAAAATTTATCGCCCATCACATGACCGAGGGTGTCATTCACATTTTTAAAGTTATCCATATCAATAAAAAGCAGAGCCATCTTTTTTTTATTTCGTTTTATAAACGGTATTCTGCTCACAACTCTCTCTTGAAAAAGCACTCTGTTTGGAAGAGTTGTAAGAGAATCAAAATATGCAAGGTTGTGTATCAAATCCTCTTGCTCTTTTTTTTTGCTTATATCGTTCGTAATACTTATAAAATTTGTCAAGGTACCATCATCATTATGCAAAGCGATTATATTGATTTCTGCTGTATAGAGCTCACCATTTTTTTTACGGTCAATAATCTCGCCATTCCAACAACCATGTGTCATGATGGATGCCCACATCAACGCATAAAACTCATGATTGTGCCAGCCGGAACTCATGGCTTTTGGTGTTTGTCCTTGAAGTTCTTCGGCTGCGTAGCCACTTATTTTACAAAAAGCTTCATTCACCTTGATAATTTTTTGAGATGAATCGGTAATAACGATACCATCGCTCATTTTTGCAAAAACTTCAGAGGCCAACATAAGTTCATTTTGTGCAATTTTTTGCTTAGTTATGTCATGCACCGTTCCTATAGAACGGATGACATTACCATCAGTATCAAATTCATGTTCGCATCTCTCTTCAACAAAACCCATTTTTGAATCTTTTCGAATAATGCGATGGGTTATATGGTATCCCCGTTTTTCATTCACAGAGTCCATGTAGCTTTTATTTACAAGCTCAATATCATCAGGATGAATATGCTTTAAAAAAAGCTCGTAAGTTGCAGCAAACTCTTGAGGAGCGTAACCAAAAATGCGATAAACCTCGTCAGACCAAAAAAGTTCGCCCGATGGAATATCAAGTTCCCAGTGACCGATATGAGACAACTCTTGGGCTTTATTGAGTCCAAATTTTAGTTTTTTTAGTTGCTTTCTTTCTTCTATTAACTCATTCTCAAAAGATGACGACATTCCAGACCTTCTTTTAGTTTACAATATTTTACAAGCTCTATTTAGTTGTGAATATTATCTTACTATCAGTTAAAATCACTTTTAATTTTTGATATAATCACGCTACTTATTTTTTAGGATACTTATGATTGATTTAAAACTACTGCAAAAAGATTTTGATGCCATGAGTGCAAAACTCTCTCGCAAAAAAGTGGATACCTCCTTGATTGCCGATTTGAAAAAAAAGAACGAAGAGCTAAAAAAAGCAAAAACTGAGTTTGAGACACTCCAAGCCATGCAAAACAGCATGAGCAGAGAGTTTGGTATTTACAAAAAAGAGGGCAGAGATGTTAGCGAGCTCAAAGAGAAAGTGGATGCAAATAAAATAAATATTGCCGCAGCACTTGAGATGCAAAGAGAGAGACAAGAGGAGTTAGAAACTCTTGCCATGTCTATACCTAACATGCCCGACGACAATGTTCCCGATGGTGCAGATGAAAACGACAATATCGAAATTAAAAAAGTTTTAGCACCTCGTGAGTTTACTTTTACTCCAAAAGAACATTGGGAACTGGCAGAGCAAAACGGCTGGATAGACTTTGAGAGAGGGGTGAAACTGGCAACAAGCCGCTTTAGCGTCTCTTTTGGAATGGGTGCAAAACTTGAGCGAGCACTTATAAACTTTATGTTGAATTTCAACTCAAAACGAGGGTTTGAAGAGGTAAGCGTGCCCGTTATTGTAAACAGAAATGCCCTCAAAGGCACGGGACAGCTTCCAAAGTTTGAAGATGATTTGTACAAAATAGATTCTCAAGAGCTCTTTTTAATCCCAACGGCAGAGGTTCCGGTTACAAACCTCTTTGCCGATGAGATTTTAGAGGAGTCGCAGCTCCCTATAAAAATGACTGCCTATACTCCATGTTTTAGAAAGGAGGCAGGTGCAGCGGGGCGAGACACAAGAGGCATGATACGACAGCATCAGTTTCACAAAGTCGAACTTGTTGCCATCACAACGCCGCAAACAAGCGATAAAGTTTTTGATGAGATGCTCGCATGTGCTTCAGATATATTAACCGCACTCGAGCTTCCTCACCGTCTTGTAACCCTTTGTACAGGAGACCTAGGTTTCAGCGCTGCGAGAACTGTTGATATAGAAGTGTGGCTCCCTGGGCAAAACACATATCGCGAAATCTCATCTGTATCCAACACAAGAGATTTCCAAGCAAGACGCGCAAAAATAAGATACAAAGACGGCGATAAAAACTCAATGGTTCACACGCTAAACGGTTCAGCCTTAGCTGTTGGCAGAACTTTAGTTGCAATCATGGAAAATTTTCAAAACGAAGATGGAACAATCAACATCCCAAAAGTTTTAGAGCCTTATTTACACTAAAACAACTTCTTAAGCTGTCGTCTTGGCAGCTAAGTTAACTACATCTCAAGATAAGTCATAAACACTTTGTATTTCCGCTCATACGACATTCAAACTAATGGCACTTTTCTTGCTTACATGAGCTACAAGAATGAAATAAATTAAGGTACATGATGGCTGATGCTAATGAAGAAATAATCATTATTGAAGAGAGTGAGGTAACTGATTTTCAGAGCACCCCAAAAGAAGCAACAGAAGAAGTAGTAGAAAAAAACTCTTTTTTAAAAAACAAAAAAATTCTCATTATTGGCGGAGTGGGTACCCTTCTTTTTATAATTATCTTAGTCGTACTTCTTCTAATCTTTAAATCATCAAAAGAGGAAAAGGCTCCTCCGCCCACAGCAACAACAGAAAAAAAAGAAGTAAAAAGAGTACAAGAACCTATTGAAGCCAGCAAGCTAGAAAACATGATTGCTAAAGCAAACTATCTGTATTCTAATGGAAATAAAGAAGAAGCTCTCTCTTTGTATGAAAGAATTGCTCAATTTAGTGAAGCTATTTCTCAGTACAATCTCGGTGTGGCGCAGCTTATTAATAAACAGTACGACTTGGCTCTTAAAACTTTCCAGAAAGCTATACAAAATGATGAAAAAAGATGTGTAAGCGCTATAAATGCAGCGGTCTGTTCAATGCATTTGGGTGACAAAGAGAGCTTTAGGTACTACATTGATTTAGCATACGCCTACCTGCCTAATGAAATCGATTCTCCTCTTTACTCCTATTACTACACACTAATAAATTACTATAACGGTAATTATCTTGAAGCATTAAGTGCGCTTAAAAATCCAACCTCTGAGGAATATCCAGAAGTTCAAAAACATTTAAGTGCAAAAATTGATTCGCTTTTTGAGAACAACAGCAATGCGATAGAGACAATAAAAAAAGAGTTTGACAAAAGAGATTCCTTCAGTCTTGGTCTCTTGTATGCAAGAGTTGGGGATACGGTGTCTGCGAGAAAGTATCTAGAAGATGCCATTCAAAAAAATATTGAACCGGCAAAGGCGCAATTAGCGCTTGGGCTTGTAAACATTAAAGCGGGTCTTGTTGCAAAGGGTGCTATCGATATAAAAACCGTAACAGACACATTTGCAGATGAGGCTTACACTCTTTACCCAATAAAAGTAGTACTAAAAGACTCCCTTTTTGAACCAAAAAAAGCGCAACAAATCTTTAAAAATAAACTTGAAACCTCTAAATCGCTAAATTATCAAAAGATATTTTACTTTTCTCCATATAAAGTATTTAATGCGGACAAAACTATCAATTCTATTCGAAAAGGTAACGCCAATATGTACATTGATGATATTGACTCGGCAACAGAGTACCTTGAAAAAAGCGCTTCTTCTTCTGCCGTAAATTATGGAATAGCAAAGGCGATAAAGAAAGCTCTCACTTTTAAGATCAGAGAAGCGAATGAGGAGTTAGACGAGCTTGTTAAATTACAACCAAAACACTCAATTTTGCACTATAACTTAGCTCTCACATATGCACAGATGGGGAACATGCATGATGCGCATGAGCACTTTTTACGCTCCTACTACCTAGATGCAAAAAACTATCTCTCAGGAATTTTTGCGATTATGACTGGTCAACTTATAAATAAAGAGCATACAAAATTAACCTCTATAATTATAGAAGCTATTCAAAAAGAAGAGCAAGATGAAAACATGGATTTATACAAAACGCTCTTAAATATAAGTAATAATGATTTACTTTCAAGCGTCGATTGGCTTGATAATACTTATAAGAAGAGACCACTCTATTTAGCCATGGACGTTATCCTATCCCAAGGTTTAAATAAGCAAGATACTGCAAAAGCATCATCTGAAAAACTAACTGCTCTTCTTCCAAATGACATATTGCCGCATATGATGTATATTGATGCTCATTTTGGTGATTTAAAAATAACTGATTATGCAAAAGAGGTACAAAACTACTTAAAAATTCAAAAATTTGATTTTAACGATCTCTATTATGGTCCACAAATCGTAAGATATTTATATATTCAACAGAACCTTATCACGGGTAAACTCTTCTTTTTGAGAGAGCAGCTAAAACATGTGCTAGATGCAACAACAGAAAATCCATACGAAATAATAAGTGCATTAGCCTTAGCTTCTCTTTACGACAAAGCGTATGAAGAATCATTTACTCTTTACAATCAGCTAATTGATGAGTTAAAAATAAGAGATGCTGATACACTCTTTTTAGGAGCAGTTGCATCAATTGCTGCAAAACACAATGAAAATGCTGTTGCTCTTTTAGAGTTATCTAAATTGCAAGATACAGACTTCCTAGAGAGCAGATACGCATTAGGGCTTTTATATCTTGAATTGCAAAACCATGATGGGGCAGTTATTCAACTGCTAAAAATTGGAGACAATGGATTCAGTTCTGAGTTTTTTAATTTTGAAATAGATTCAGATAAATTACTTTATGAATTTCAGAAAAAAGAAAACGGTACAAACCGTAAGCAAGAGGATATAAATAGAACTAAATCAAATTAATTGGTTTAGTCTTTATTTTACTAATAGAGTTCTTGCAGAACTCTATTAGTAAAAATGAACACGTGAGTCACTTCTGGATTAAAGTTCAATGTAAAGAAAATACTGAATAACTTCTTGTAAAAGCTTGCTTTTTCGAGGAAGACAACTTCTTGCAGTATTGCAAGAAGTCTATTTAGAAAAGTAACCTATAAGTGATTCAGATGCTGTGATTTCTTGTCCTACACTGATATTTAGCCTAAAATTTTGAGGAAGATAAAGAGTTGTAACACCGTTAATCATAAGACCGTATCTTAAAGATTGAAGAAGATTTTGACCCTCTAAAATTCCTATTTTAATCTCATCTACACTACACTTTAGCATGTGTAGAACTTTCATTTTATTAGATTTTTCATCTTCAAACAGAAGCTCTGCATGCTCATTTATTTTTTTTGCTAATACGCCAATTTTAGAGAGTCTCGCACCTCTTTTTATATTCACTGATTTGAGAGAAGAGTTGAATGGTACCCGTAAAAAAGCAACATCAAAATAGTTGCTTTCTATCTCAATTTTATAAGCATATTCTTTGTCATCAATCTCTTCTATGGACAGCACCGTACCATCCACTGGACTTACTACACTATTTTTTTCATAAATTATTGCTGTTCTCTCTGGATTTCTATAGATAAATACAAAAAAGAGTAATGCAAAGAAAGCTATGAACTCTAAAACTTCAAAGTCTAATATAGCAAAAATTGCAAAAAGAAGAGTGGAACAGCCAATATATTTAAGCCCCTCTTTGGCTACAGGGGATAAATTATTTCTCATCTTTGTGCTCTTCTTTAGACATTGTTGCATCTTGCTTTAGCTCTTCTTCAATATCATTCGTAACATTCGTAACTTTTGATTTGATACTGTTCTCTTTTTCAAAATGAATGATAATCTCTCTGACTTCTTCACCCGTAATATTCTCTTTTTTATATAGAAGGGCTACCATCTCTTCGACTGCACCCTTATACTCATTGAGCCTAGCTACAACAGCGATGTATCGCTCAGCCAAGGATGACTTAATGAACTCATCCATATTCTCTGCCATTTTGTCACTGTACTCACGCGAAACCTGCTGCGCACCACCCAAAAAGGAGTGTCTCTGTTTCTCTAAAACCATCAATCCTGCAACATCCGTCATACCATAAACCTGCACCATTGATTTAATAATCTCTGTTGCTCTCTCAAGATCGTTCCCTGCACCTGTAGAAATTTCACCGATAAAAACCTCTTCGGCCGCTCGCCCACCCAAAAGAACATCGACTTCTGCAAAAAGTTCATATTTTTGCATCATAAACTTATCTTCTTCCGGCTTGTTGAGTGTATATCCGAGGGCAGCAAGGCCGCGAGGAACTATAGAGACCTTAGAAACCTTCTTCGCCCCGTCTGTTGTCTCTGCTAAAAGGGCATGTCCACTCTCATGGTATGCGACAATCTTCTTCTCTTTAGGATTGATACGGCGAGATTTTTTGGCAAGTCCTGCTATGGCTCGCTCGACAGCCTCGTATAAATCTTTCTGTTTTACGGTTTTTTGGCTTTTTCTTCCGGCCAAAAGTGCAGCTTCATTTACAATGTTTGCCAAATCAGCACCCGCCAAACCTGCTGTCAATCTAGCAACTTCTTCTAACTCAACATCCGCATCCATTTTCACATTCTTCACATGTACATTTAAAATTTTTATACGACCTGCAAAATCCGGCTTATCAACTAAAACCTGTCTGTCAAAACGCCCTGGGCGAAGAAGTGCTTGGTCAAGAACCTCCGGTCTGTTTGTTGCAGCTAAAATAATAATTGGCGTGTCTGTTCCAAAACCGTCCATCTCTGCTAAAAGCTGATTAAGAGTCTGCTCTCTCTCGTCATTTCCGCCCATCATGCCACCTGCTGCACGACTTTTTCCTATTGCATCAATCTCATCAATAAAGATAATACTCGGAGCATCTTTTTTAGCTTGTTCAAACAAATCACGAACACGGGCAGCACCAACGCCAACGAACATCTCTATAAAGCTAGAACCGCTTACAGAAAAAAATGGAACATCTGCTTCTCCGGCAACGGCTTTTGCCAGAAGTGTTTTACCGGTTCCAGGGCTTCCTACCAAAAGTACACCTTTTGGAATTTTTGCACCTATCTCTACATATCTTGCAGGATATTTGAGGAAGTCCACTATCTCTTGAACTTCCTCTTTCGCCTCTTCAACGCCCGCTACATCATCAAATTTGGTTTTAGGTTTTTCAGAATTAACCATCTTTTTTGAATTACCCATTCCCAAAAGACCGCTTCCCATGCTTTTTTGCATTCTTCCGGCAAAAAACATCCAAATACCTATAATTATCAAAAATGGAAACAGCCATCCAAACATCTCGGTAAACCAGTTTGTTTCACTGAATCCCTGATACTGTATACCCTGCTTGTCAAGCTCTTCTACAAGTCTTGTATCGCCTTTTACTATTCTTGTTGTGTATATCTTTCCGTCCGCTGAAGTAGCTTTAATATAGCTCTGCCCTATATCAACCTTATCTACACTTTTGGATGCGACTAATGATTTCAACTCCGAGTAGCTTACTTGTTTTACTCTAGCTGAACCCCCAGCGATTGCCCCTTCTACCGCTCCATCAACTCCGCCGTTATTTTCACCTATTACTACCCTAAACAGTAAAATAACAGCAACAGAAAAAATTGCAAATGTTATCAGCGGGTTTTTATTAAAAAAATTATTATCGTCGTTGTCTTTATTGGGAGTTTTTTTTGCCATATTTTTATTTCCTGTTTACTTTTTTAAAATAAGAGTCACCCACTCATCCTGAGCGATTCTCTGAACTATTTCACAATCTTTGTAAAATTTTAAAACTTTTGCTTCATATTTATCCAATATTCCCGATAAAATCAAAATACCATCTTCTTTAAGTGCGCTTTTTAAATCTTTTGCTATAAATGTCAAAACATCTGCTACTATATTTGCAACAACTATGTCGTATCTATTTTTAGAAAGGGAGCATGATCCTTCCCATATATTTGAAAATTCAAGAGAATTAATCTTTGCATTAACAATGCTGTTTTCAACGGAGATTATGTCTGTATCACATGCATCAACAACTGCTCCGAGCTTCATCGCAGCTATTCCCAATATGCCGCTTCCACAACCAACATCAATAAGTGTATCTCCGCTCTTTACATACTCTGAAATTGCTCTAAGTGATGATGCTGTTGTTGGATGGTGCCCAGTTCCAAAAGCCAGAGCCGGATCTATTACAATATTTATAAGCTCATTATGAGGTTCATCCCACGTTGGATGTATATAGAACTTATCTATCACGAGTGGTTCTATGCTTTTTTGATAAGTATCTACCCAATCACTGCTTTTTTGTTTTGTTATTTTACACTCTAAATCTACACTCTGACTTAAAGCTTTTTGCAGGGCTTCGGCAAACTGTTCAAGTCCCCAAGCAATTGTTTCAAGCTCTTCTTCGCTTCGGATAATAAATCCCTCATCACTCTCTTCAAAGCCTATTGGTATGGTATCTGATAAAAAATCTAAAAAGAGAGAGTGATGGGATGAAACTTTAACGCTTAATTCATAGTAGTATTCTTGCATTACTCCGAGACACCCATTACGGCACCAAGTTTTTCTTTTAGTACCTGTGGAGTAAACGGTTTCACTATATAGTTATTCACGCCTGCTTTAAGAGCAGTTATAACTTCTGCTTTTCCACCCTCTGTTGTTACCATGATGATTGGCAAATCTTTAAAGCGAGCATCAGCGCGAACTTTTTTCACAAGTTCTAGACCATTCATCTCCGGCATATTCCAATCTGTAATTAACATGTCAATATCTGGGTTTGCATCTATAGCAGCCCAGCCCTCTAAACCATCTCCACCTTCAAGAATGTCTTTATAACCGAGACGAGCTAAAGTGTTTTTAATAATACGACGCATTGTAGAGCTATCATCAACTACTAATAATTTCAATTAAAATCCTTTTTTATAATATTGTTAGCATCTTTTGTGCCAAATGGTACCTAAATTTTGTTTATTTTTCTATTAATTCAGGAGTTTGAACATTTTTGCCAGGTCAAGTGTTCCCTCGTAGTAAGCTTTACCTATGATAACTCCATCCACTTCTTTCGTTGCTATAAGAGCCTCTATATCACTTGCATCTTTTACTCCGCCACTCGCGATTGTGCTTATTCCTGAAGCTCTAGCAATATCTAAGGTAAATTCAACGTTTACCCCGCTTAAAGTGCCGTCTTTGCCGACATCTGTGCATATTATAGCTTCAACTCCTGCATCTGCAAACTCTCTCGCCAAATCAGTTGCTCGCATAGAGCTCACTTCACCCCAACCCTCTACCGCTACAAAACCGTCAATTGCATCAATTCCAACGGCTATTGGATATTTTGCTGCCATCTCTCTTACGAATTCTGGATTTTTAACGGCAATTGAGCCTAAAATAACTCTGTTTATCCCGATTGCTAGCATTTTTTTAATTGTCTCTTCGTCTCTAATTCCGCCGCCGAGCTCTAGTTTGACATTACAGTTTTCTCTAATTTTTATTATCTGCTCTAAGTTTTTTGGCTCTCCTGCAAAAGCACCGTTTAAATCTACCAAATGAACCCACTCTGCACCCATCTCTTCAAACTTTTTAACAAGTTCCCATGGCTCGTTCGAATAAATCTTTGCACTCTCCATAAGACCTTTTGTGAGTCTCACTGCTTTTCCATCTTTTAAATCTATCGCCGGGTATAAAGTCATTGATTATAATCCTATAAAATTTTCTAAAATTGCCAAACCGTTTTTATGGCTTTTTTCGGGGTGAGGCTGAATGCCAAAAATATTTCCGCATGCTACGGCAGAGGTAAACTCGTAGCCGTAAAAAGTTGTGCCGATTATGTCATTTCTATCTGCACAGTTTACATGATATGTGTGAACAAAATAGAGGTAATGCTCTTCATCCATATTTTTAAAAAGCGGATGCTCTTTTGTGAACATTTTATTCCACCCCATGTGTGGAACTTTGAGCGGTTCATCAAATTTTGAACTATCAAAAGCTTTCACATCGCCTTTTATAAGCCCTAAACCTTCATGCAACCCAAACTCTTCGCTGCTCTCAAAAAGTAGCTGCATTCCAAGGCATATTCCAAACATATATTTTCCGCTATGCGCGAACTCCTTGAGTGCTTCAATCATGTTTCTCTCTTTTAAATGCTCCATCGCATCGCCAAAAGCACCTACACCAGGGAGGATCAACTTGTCATAATTTTTAAACTTCTCGGGGTCGCTCTCCACAACCGTATTTTTACCAAGCTTGGCAAAGGCATTTTTTACACTTGCCAAATTTCCCATGTTGTAATCTACTATTGCTATCATTCTTGTTCTTTCTCTTTTGTATTTTTTATATAAATTGCCAAACTGATTAACAGCATCGCAACTCCAGCAATAATAAACATCGCATAAAGAAGCATTTGAGGTTCTGTAATTGCAAATTTAAATACGAGCATAAGGGCTTCAATAGATAAAGCAATGATGATAGAGCCTAAAAACCTCACCATGGTTTTATGAGCACCAAATATACTTTGTTCTTTTGTCCTGCCCATTATCTCCTCTTCTATGAGGGTTTTCGCCAAATCAAAAATAGCTAGAGCTAAAGTAATCAAAATCGTTGCTTCAAAAACATCTTTAATATTGAAATTTGCAACCGTTACTTCATATAAAAAGAAGCTCTGCATACCCTTGAAAAAGAGGAGCATTGCAACTGCAATCAGCGCCAAAGAGAACATGCCATAAGAGTATCTGAAAAATTTCACAAAAAATGTATCAAAGGAGCTCAGATGAGCTATTTTAAGAACTTCATCGAATGGCATATCTAAACATGCTACATATTTAAGTATTCCCGCTTCATCGTAAATCGGTTGCGAAGCCGTAACTGTCAAATCTCTCGTAATAAGCGATGGATATGGGTCTGTTATGGTACATCTGCCTTCTCGCACAGCTCTATAATAGTAAGCTCTGTCAGCACGGATTTTACCAGCGTCTTCATCTATTTGCTTGTGATCAAGATAAGTGGGACTTACTTGAACACCTCTGTGGTCCAAGAGATATACTCCCTCGCAGCTCTCTAAATCTGCCTTAATTTTTAAGAGGCGCGGGACAATCATCTCTTCTGAAAGAGAAGGCAATCTGTTTGGAATATTTTTTGAAAAAAGGTAGCAAAAATAGGCTCTTGCTTTTGTTCTACTGCTCGAGAAGTCTTGTATATCGGATGGAGTCATAGTGGCTTTCCTTCTCCAAAATTTGGCGTGATTATACCAAACTAAAACTTCCTTTGCTATAATGGCGCCTATGAAAAAAGAGATAAAACGCATAGCAATAGTCAGACTTTCAGCTCTTGGCGATATTGTAAACACGGCAGTAACTTTGCAGTTTATACACAAACAATTCCCGCATGCAAAGATAGAGTGGATAACAGAAAAGGTTTTTGCACCGCTTCTAGAGAATCATCCTCTTATCTCAGCAGTACATACAGTCAATCTTAAAGAAATTAAAGAGCAAAAGAGCTTTACCCTCTTAAAAGAGAGCATCTCAAAACTTCGCTCTTTGGGTGAGTTTGATATTATTATTGACATTCAAGGACTCTTGAAATCTGCCTTAGTTGCAAAGCTTATTGGCAAAAATACGCATGGCTTTGACAGCTCCTCAGCAAGAGAGAGTCTGGCTTCACTTTTTTATAAAACAACTTCGCATGTCAGTTACGATGAAAATGTTATAAAAAGAAACTGTTTTTTAGTCTCTGATGCACTAAGATTTGAGATAAGTGATGAAATGCTTCTTAACAAAGAATCCATATTTACTAGACAAGAGAATCTATATTTTAAAGAAAAGTATCTCTTTCCTCACACCTTTATATTTCCGCATGTCAAGCTTCCTTATCCTGACATTGACAGCAAGAATATTGCCATTGTTATAGGTGCATCATGGGAATCAAAAAAATATCCGAAAGAAAAAATCGCTGAGCTTTGCGAAAAACTGAAGCAAAACTGCATAATCATTTGGGGGAGCGAACGTGAAAAAGAGGATGGATTGTGGATATGCAAAAACTCATCTTATGCAACATTAGCGCCAAAACTCTCCCTGAGTGAACTTGTCTCGGCTATATCAAGTGTTGACTTGGTAATAGGCAACGATACAGGACCAACACACATGGCATGGGCGCAGAATACTCCTTCCATCACACTTTTTGGCCCTACAACCACTCGAATGATTTATGAGACGCCAAAAAATATAGGCATAAAATCTCCATCTGTTGTAGATATCAATAAAATCGATAAAAACGATTTTTCTATCAAAGAGATAGAAGTCGATGAAATAGTGACAAAAGCAAAGGAACTGCTTCAATAATGGGATTTAAATTATTTTTACTTTTAGAAAAGTTTTTGATGGCTCTGCCTTCCTCTTGCCGAAAAACTTTTTTTTCCGGCCTTGCAATTTTGAGCTATTACGTTTCTAAAAGATACAGAGAAGTTTCATACAAAAATCTGGAGTTTGCTTTTGACAATCAACTCAGCGAAGATAAAAAGAGAGAGATAACAAAATACGCTTTTAAAAATCTTCTCTTCAACTTTTTGCATGCGATGGAGCTTCGCCACATGAGCAGAGAGGAGCTTGCAAAGAGGGTTACTATACAGAACATTGAGGCTGTCCAAAGAGTGCATGCCGAGGGTCGCGCGGTTATTTATGTAACCACACATTACAGCTCTTGGGAGCTTGGAGGTGCGAGCATCGGTGCTTTTATAGAGCCTTTAATTGCCGTTTATAAAAAGATGAAAAATCAAGCGTATCAGGATTGGCTCTTGGAGGCAAGAGGCTCTTTTGGAAATATCTCTATGGAGAAGACGAATGTTGTAAAGCCGCTTATCAGAAATATCAAGAGCGGTCTGGCATGCGGAATATTAATAGATACAAACATCAACCCTAAAGAGGGGGTAATGGTGGAATTTATGGGTAAAAGCATTCGACAAACCTCAACGCCTGCCTATTTAGCCAGAAAATTTAATGCAGCAATTATTCCCGTAACAGTTAGAACCGACGACGAAGAGAATTACACTCTGATGTTATTTGATGAGATTAAGGTTGAGAGAACAGATAACGAGGAAGCTGATATCCAAAAAGCAACCCAGCTTCAAGCAGATTGGCTTACGAATCTTATAACAAAAGAGCCAAAATTCTGGTTTTGGCTCCACAGAAGATGGAAAAATGACCATCCGGAAATCTACAAGAAATAATCTGCTTCCAAGCGGATTATAATTTTAAAACACATAGCGCATAATGTTTATCATCTTTTTTACCGGTGCTGTATCTTCCCAAATCAAAATCAACAAACCACGCCTCATTAAATCTATCCTCTGTTGCACTCCAGTAAATTCCTTTCTGGATATTTTTAAAAGCATGTTTAACGGTTATATGACTGCGAGAGAGCTCAAGCATGGAAACATATTCCTCTTTTGTCGGAACTTTCCACTCTTTATAACCAAGAAAATCACTTTTTTTACAAAATGCCTGCGCATCTTCAAAATTCATTTGAGAAGATGAGTCTCCGTCATAATATATCTTTGACTCTTTTTTATCAAGAACTATCTCGGTTCTGTTGTCTCTCTCAAAGTTTGTATCTATCTTGTCTGAATCTCCTCCGCCAAATGAAAAAGTTGGCATAAAAAACCCAAAAACTAAACTACTCAACATCACTAAAATTAAACTGACTTTTACCATCTACTCCCCCCTTTTATTTTGTAAGCATGTCGCTATAATGCTCACTCTTGTATTAAGCACTCTTTACTTCTAGCCTCAAAAAGTTTCAGAATAGTTAGAAAAAATGCTGTGATAGCCGGTCCCAATATCATTCCCCAAAATCCAAAAGTTGAGAGTCCTGCTATGATGGCAAAGAAAATGACAAGCTCATTCATTCTTGCATCATCCTCCTTCAAGAGCCTCTTGTTTATCTCTTTAATAATCAGTGGTTTTATAAATGTGTCTGCGATGATAGAGATAACAACTATTGAGTAAAGAGCAATAAAAATCGCATTTGAACTATTACCTTGAGAAAACTCATATGTCATAAATGGAAGCCACATTAACGCTCCGCCTAAAACAGGAATTAAAGATGCAAATCCATACATAATTCCAAAGAGGAGTCCATTATATCCCATTAAAGAGATTGCAACTCCAAATAATATTCCTTGAAACATAGCGTTTACAATAATAGAATAAAAAACCACACTCATGACAGATGATAGCTCTTTTGAAAGCATACTGCTGTCATCCACCGACATCTGAACAACTCGTTTTAAAAATTCTACAATATGAACACCGTTATATTGAGCAAAAAAATAAAAAACAATAACCAAAAAAGCATTCTTCAAAAATCCTGCACTAAATGCCCCTACTTTTCCAGTGATGAATAAAGCATTTGAGGTAATGGAGTTTATGTCTATATCTTTAATACTGTCTGCTACATATGGCTTTATAAAAGCTAAATAGAGTGGCGGATTTGCAATAATGTCTTTGATATAAATTTCTAGATTTGCGAAAACATCCGGCTCAAGAGAGTTAAGTCTTATAGTTAATGTAGCTAAAAAATATCCAAGCGGAGCAAAAAACAGAACCGCCAATAAAAAGCTTGAGCCAAGAGCTGCAAGTAGTCTATTTTTAAAAAGCCTCTCAAAATTATCTTGAATATTTGAAGTTGAAACCGCTAAAAGAGCCGCGATTGTTATAACAAGCAGAAATGGAGCATATAAAAGATACATCCAGTAAAGAGACGTTGCGAATAGTACGGCTATAAAATATTGTGATTTCATGAAAACAATCCTCCTTCTTCCGGGAATGAGATATCTAAAACATCATAAGTCATTCTTGTTGCTTTTCTTCCTTTGGCGGTTCTCTCCAAATAGCCGTTTGCTATCAAGTAAGGTTCAAGCACATCTTCAACCGTTCCCTCATCCTCGCTAAGCGATGCTGCTATTGTACTCAGTCCCATAGCTCTTCCATTTGCACTTGCTAAAAGATTTAAAAGTCTTATATCCATCTCATCAAAACCATGGGAGTTTATTCCCAATTCATTGAGCGCATATTTTGTTCTAACAAACTCGATGCTGCTCTCATTGGCAACATCGGCAAAGTCTCTCACGCGGCGAAGCAGACGAAGAGCAATCCTAGGCGTTCCCCGACTTCTTTTTGCAATCTCCATGCATGCCTCATGGAGTATCTCTTTTCCTAGTTTAAGTGATGCCTGCAATACAATTCTTGCAAGCTCTTCGGATGTGTAAAACTGCATTCTAAAGCTCATTCCGAACCTGTCTCTGAGTGGGTTAGAGAGCATCCCCGCTCTTGTCGTCGCACCGATGAGCGTAAATCGAGGCAGGTCAATTTTAACCGTTTGGGCAGCAGGTCCGCTTCCTATAATAATATCTATGCGAAAATCTTCCATGGATGAGTAGAGTATCTCTTCAACGGCGGGAGAAAGACGATGAATTTCATCTATAAAAAGTATATCGCCCTCCTCTAGGTTTGTAAGAAGTGCGGCCAAATCTCCGCTTTTTTCTATCATTGGAGCAGCTGTTACTTTTATATTTGCACCCATCTCATTAGCAATTATCAAAGCTAATGTCGTTTTGCCAAGCCCCGGAGGTCCAAAAAACAGTACATGGTCGAGCGCTTCTACTCTTTTTTTACTCGCTTCTATAAATACGCCAAGATTTTTTTTAATCTGCTCTTGACCGATATATTCGCTCCAGATATTTGGGCGAAGCGAGGTTTCTACACTCTCCTCTTCCGGGTTATACTTTTCTATCTCAACTAATCTTTCCATATTTATGCCAATCTAATAGGTATGAATTTCTTGAGGAAACTCTCTTGATTTAACTTCATCTGCGTAGTTTTGAACAGCCTCTTTTACCAAAGCGGCACCATCAAGATATTTTTTTACAAATTTTGGGGTAAACTCTTCAAACAGACCTAGCATGTCAGAAAAAACAAGCACCTGCCCATCAACGCCCGAACCGGCACCTATTCCGACAACCGGAATATTTACACTGCGTGCCACCTCTGAGGCAACTTCAGCTTTTACGCCCTCTATAACCATACAAAAAGCCCCAGCACTTTCTACTGCCTTTGCATCTTTTATAAGTTGCTTGTGCTCCTCTTCTGTTTTACCCTTTACTTTATAGCCACCCTCACTTCTAACCGATTGAGGAAGTAAACCTATATGCCCGCATACTGCAATGCCGTTACTTGTCAAGTGAGCGATTATTGCTGCTTTATCTTCTCCGCCCTCTATTTTTACACAATCGGCAGAAGTTTCTTGAAAAACTCTTATACAATTTTTGAGAGCCTCCTCTTTTGAAGTATATGTTCCAAAAGGCATATCACAAACAACAAAACTATTTTTCGCCCCATTGCAAACCGCGTTAGTGTGGTATAGCATTTGCTCTAATGTAGCACTGAGAGTATCGGCTTTTCCTGCAAAACTCATGTTAAGACTATCACCTACTAGAATCATATCAGAGCTTGATTCTAGTAGTTTTGCGAAGAGCGCATCATAAGCCGTAATCATTACAAGGGGTCTAACTCCTTTTATTTTTTTGATTGAAGAAATTGTCATTTTTTTAGTCATTATGAAACTCTTTTTTACTTTTAATAAAGTTTAGTAAAAGAATTTTAACTAAAAATTGCTATAATCTTAACTATATGGGAGAATTATTTTATGGGTATAAGAAGTGACTTAGATGCTAACTTCGATTTTGAAATAGTTGATGAATTCTTAGACCATTATACTATGATGGTTGACAGCATGGAAGTTATGATTATAGATTTGTCAAATGCTGCGATGTACAGGAGAAGTGTGGATGAACTTTTTCGCGTATTTCACAACATAAAGTCAGCATCAGGTTTTTTAAAAATAGTGCCCATGCAGAGATTATCAACTCTTGTTGAAGATGAGTTAGAAAAACTCAGAACTATGGAACCGCCAATTAATCAAGAGGTTATTAGTTGGCTTCTAAGGATTAGTGATATGTTCGCTCAATGGCATGAAGACCTTAAGCTCAATAACAAACTTAGCAAAGTAAAATATTCTCTACTTAAAATACCAGATTTGGAAAAATAATTGAAAAAATTAGTCGCATATATAACTTCTGGATATCCGGAAAAATCTTTTAGTATAGATTTAGCATTAGCTTTAAGTGAGAGTGGGGTTGACACGCTGGAGCTTGGAGTTCCATTTTCTGACCCAGTTGCCGATGGGCCTTTAATAGAAAAAGCAAACCACAAAGCCCTTGAGCTTGGTTTTAAATTTAGCCATCTTTTAGAAATTTCTAAAGTTGTAGCCCCAAAAGTGGATACTCTTTGGATGGGGTATTTCAATAGTTTTTATCAACAAGATTTAGATAAATTAATCCCATATGCAAAAGAGCTAGGCATAAGTGGCTTGATTATTCCCGATTTGCCGCACGAAGAAGCTTTAGCATACAAAAACTTATTTAACTCAAACAGTGTATCAAATATAAGTTTTGTAGCGCCTACCGACGGCGAAGAGAGAATCAAAAAGATAGTCAGTGAATCTCAAAAATTTATCTATATGGTTGCTTATACAGGTATTACTGGCTCTGGGGTAAGTGAAGATTTGCAACCATTTCTGGGTTCTATAAAAGAATATACAAACACACCTGTATATGTTGGTTTTGGCGTTAACCAAAAAACTGCAAAAGATAAAATAAAAGGTGCTGATGGAGTTATTGTCGGAAGTGCTTTTATTGAAATACTTTTAAATGATTCGATTAATTATAAACAAAAGATTGACGAGTGCAGCGCTCTGGCTAAATTGTTGAAAAGTGAAATAAACAGCTAATTTAATAATGTATAAAATCTATGAAGACAAAGAGTTAATTACTCTTTGTCTAACTCATTTATAGCCTCTTTAGACACCTTATTCGCTCTATCATAGTAGCTATTGTCACTCTTAGGAGTTGTACAACCTACCAAACCTAATAAAGACACAGCACTCAA
This sequence comes from Sulfurimonas sp., assembly GCA_041662325.1. Taxonomy (GTDB): domain Bacteria; phylum Campylobacterota; class Campylobacteria; order Campylobacterales; family Sulfurimonadaceae; genus Sulfurimonas. The sequence goes on from JBAZSU010000002.1 coordinate 296,546, forward strand.
TAAAATTATTAATTTATTCATACTTTTACCTTATTTTACTAATTGCAAACTAACAAAAATCTTCTCTGAGCGTATCGCTTCGCGATATCATCCATTCTTGATGAAACTAAAATTGCCACGACAAATGTAAACACAAAAGCATAAGCATAATCAATATTTAAAATATAAGTTATTAAAGAAAAAGCAAACAGCGGAATAGCAACAAAGAACATTCCCAAAAGCGCTTTTATTTTAATTTTAATATTTTTTTCAAAGTTTGAACTTCCACTAACAGAGCAGACAATAGGATTAAATTCTAAATTATGGAGCTCTTGCATCAGGTTTACTTTCAAACCTCTATTTTTATAAACATCCTCGGTCTTTTCAAAAATGTTTCTAACATTTTTGCACAAAAAATCATCCGTCTTATTTAAAAATAATTTTATCATAACTATACTCCTTATCTAAACGATTTATAACACAAATTTTCATTTAATATACTTATAATTGCAATTATACAGTAATTCTAATTTTTATATAAGCTTTATAAGTCATGAATATTGTAAATATATATATGTGAAATTAATTTTTATAGTGTTTAAAATCCTCTTTCGCCTTTTCTCTTGCATGTGCAAAATCCATTATTTCACCGCCAAATTCAGCCTGAAATTTTTTGGCCATTGATTCATCTAAAAAAGCATATTTACTTACCTTGCTCATTGTACCTCTTTTAGAGCTTCCAACAACATAATAGGCTTTGCTTACATCAATAAACTTCAACGAAGCTATATCTACAACTTGTGGATTTTTAAGTTCAATACCCTCTCCTAAATGCTCTTCAAGGCAGTGAAGTGAGCAGTATTGAATTTTCTTACCATTATAAATTGCTGTATGGCTCGTTTTATAAAACTTTACCAAGTCCATCCCACATCTAACGCAACTACCTCTATTCTCTCCCTCTTGAACCAGAGTTGCCTCATCTGCATTTACAGATTGAAACATCATATTTGGAGTAGCCACATTTTTCTCTGCAGAACACCCAAAAACGAACAGACCAACAACTAAACTTACAATAAGCGAACTTACAATTTTTATCATTCTATTTCCTCGTACTTTTTTTTAATATTATCAGTTATTTATTACATAATTGTTAAATAGACTATAATTGTGTAAAATAAAGTAGTAATGGGAAGAAAATGAAAGAAAAAATCAAACACTATATAAAAGAGATTGTAATATTTCTTGTAATAATAACTGTCTTGACAAATGTAATAAGTATCTATAAAAGTATTGACTTAAACAAACTGCCACTTAATATGGATGTAATAACACTTATGGATAATGAAAAATATACATTTACTCACCAGAAGCCTGTTCTCATACACTTCTGGGCTTCATGGTGTCCTACTTGCAAACTAGAAGCTTCAAATATAGAGATAATTTCAAAAAAATTTGAAGTTGTTACAATAGCCGTGAAATCTGGAAGTGATGATGAATTAGAGGATTTTTTAGCATCTAATAATTTGACTTTTAATGTTGCAAAAGATGACTCTGGTTTTATTGCAAAAAAATTTAATATATCCGTATTTCCTACAACACTCATATATGACAAAGAAAGAAACTTGATTTTTAGTGATGTCGGTTATACATCCACTGTAGGTTTGTATTTGAGAATGTGGTGGGCAGGTTTATAAACTTTGCTGTTCTGGGAGTGCCAAGTGTAGAAGCACTCTGAGCATGTGGAAAGTTCCACATGCCGTGTACAGATTACTACTTTTTAAAATTTAAAGCAAACGCTTTATCTGTTTGTGGAACCCATGGTCGTGCAAGGTGTCTTGGACGACGGATTGTAGAGTTCTCATCTAAACCACGAGTAAGTTGGTCTCTCCAACCTTGATACACTTTAAAGTTATTTTCATAATTTACATGAATATCACCTATCTTGTCACCTTTTTGAGCAGGCTCTAAGATAACTTTTTGATGCCAGCAATGCATACCAGAAACTGGGTCTGGATGTGGAGCTGCCACAGCATTTTGCCAAGAGCCGCTTAATCCATCCCACCAAATATTACCACTATCTCTGTTGTAATTTGCAAATCTCTCTGCATGGAACGGTTTGATTCCCTCAATATATTTGAGTTTACCCTCTTTTCCATCCATTTGAAGTTCTGCAGTCGGAACACCAAAACTGTTCATTCCAGATGTACCGGAATAATCTTCAATCTTAATTTGTGAACCCTCACGACCTACATTTTCTGGCGAGTGAGCCATAAATTTAGGGTCGTTCATGTTTCTAGCAACTGGCTGAGAATCCACTTTGCCATCTGTTACACCATTTGGTATTGTTACAGAATTTTTCAATTTCCATCTACCGCCATGGTGAGAACAAGCAAGAGTTCCAGGTAAAACACCTTCAGTCGGAACTGCCATAGCAACAAAATAACCTGACTCCAAGCCTGTCAAACTATCTACAATTTTCACGCGAATTGCATCACCGCGCTTAAATCCTTGACGCGCTGCATCCCCAGTTGAGATCCAAATCGGGTCATGATTTTGAGAAATTTCCATCAAATGTTTTGAGTTTGCAGAACGCGTATGAATATTATACGGTAAACGGAAAACAGTATTGAGTGCATACGAATCCTTCTCTGTCATAAAAGAGTGATTTACATGCGAAACGATATGTACCATCTTCTTTTTCTCTTCATCGTTTCTTGGATAGAATGGAATTGCATATTCCGGCCATTTCCAATCATCTGCCAACCATTCACAGAAGAAGTCAAGTTTTTTATCAGGGGTAGCAAAACCTTCCATTTTGACACCATCAATTTCAATACCCATATTTGTTTTTTTGCCATCATGTTCTGCAGTCATTACACCTGTTCGTTTATTGATAGTTACATGCGCTTTTTCATATTTATGACCATGAGAAATATAATTTTCTTGATCTTCTTTTACAACTCTCTCTTGAGGGGAATAGATTTTATTCTCCTCCATCCAAGCACCATGATCTCTCATGTAATCATACACAGGAAATTCAGAGTTTTTATATCTTGAATCCGCTAAAGCAGTTGCTTTTAGATTTGGTAAGTTGTCACCAAATGCAGCGTCGTACCACTCCGCAATTGTAACTGGAGTACCCGGAGTTTTTTTAGATTCCCACATTTTTTTGATGCCAAGCTTGCCAGTCGGGTCGATATAATTCACACACATGTCAAACCAAAACTCGTTATCTTCCCATACTTCACCTAAACCGGCTTTGATATGTGCTTCAAGAGTTGCACGAGCAGGATTTTTAGGTTTCCAGCCCATTTTTTCTAATGCAACACGAAGAACCGGCTGACGGAATGATGTCCAACGAGCAGGCATAGTAGCCTCTGAGTGTTGGTCATGTCTCTCTCCTGCAAGTCCAACAGGAAGTATATAATCCATATACCAGTTCGTCTCACTCCAGATAGGAGAGAGGTTCATTGTAAGTTCCATTTTTGACTCATTTTTAAGAACCTCAATCCATCTAAATCCATCTGGATTAATCCATACTGGATTATACATACGAGGAATATAAACAGAAAGCTTTTGAGGCACAGTCAAGCCTTTTGCAATCCATTTATTCTGCCACTCTGTATCGCTAAGCAGGTGTGGCAGTAAAAACGACATCTCATAAGATGACAGAGGCCACTCTGGTGGGTAAGTTAGTTCGTTGTAAACATCTATTTTAGGGACGTTTTCACCACGCATTCCCTGACCAATAGTTGAACTACCGCCTTTACCTGCTACAGAAATAACATGCCAGTGGTGAAAGAATGTACCGCCCTCTGGTCCGATTGCACCGCGAAGAGCCAGTGGCAAATAGCCTGTTCTGCCACCCATCCAGCCACCACGATTTCCGGCAGCTGATGCTCTCCAAAAATATGAAGATATAGCAGTTCCAGCCCAGATAAACATATCATAGAGCTCTTCAAGTTTATGAGCAGGAACATGTGTCTCTTTTACAGCATAATCAAGTGTATACGGTGCATAGAGCTCTGTAAGCATTACTATAAAATCTTCAAACTTATCGCCGGCAGGCATCTTGGATATATAACCTTTAAGTACCATAAACTCCAAGTATGCTTTGTTATCAAGCATTACTTCCCAATTTAGCCACTTTTTAACAAAGGCTTTATTCACTTTATTTTCACTTAACATTCTTTGAACTAGGTAGAGATAAATAGCAGGTTCAGTCCCTGGCCATGCAGCTATCCAAAGGTCTGCCATACCGGCAGAGTTTGACAATCTAGGATCCATAACTACAAGTTTTGCACCCTTAGCTCTTGCATCGGCTATAAATGAAGCAGATTGCTGAAAATAGTGTCCGGCATCCGCAGCATGAGAAGAGTTAAGAAAGATTAACTTAGCATTTGCCCAATCCGGTGATGTTCTATCATCATTTGCCCATTGCATTGTTGGCGTTCGTCCATTTGCTGAACAAATATTAGTATGTGAATTATATGCATCTAGCCCAAGTGTGTGCCAAATTGCAGGTACAAAACCATTTTCATTTGGACGACCGATATGAAACATAACAGATTTCTTTGATAATTCATCACCTTTTTCTATGGTATCTGCCATTTTCTTACCAATGGTAGTCATAGCCTCATCCCAAGTTGTACGAACCCATTTGCCTTCTCCACGTGCAGAACCAGCCGCACGCTTGAGTGGGAATGCTATACGATCTGGATCATACATTTGACTTTGCGCTGCATATCCTTTTGCACAGTTGCGGCCTCTTGAGCCTGGATGCAATGGATTACCCATGTACTTTTTAACAGTAAACGATTTTTTATCAATCCATGCAGTAAGTCCACATGACGCTTCACAGTTAGAACATGCAGTTGGGACTATCATGTAATCGTTTACTTCAATACCATCAGGGTTAGATTCGCTTCTCACACCCTTGCGGTTAATTCCGCCTCGCTTCCAGTCATTACCGTCTAACTCTTTAAAATCAGCCCACTCTTCCATAGGAGGATAAAATGAGAGCGTGTCAGGAGTGTTTGTGAATTTGCTCTCAGTTACTGATTCAGCTAAAGCATCTGTTGTAAATACGCCCTTAGCAATAGTGGCACCGGCAACTGTAAATGCAGCACCTTTTAAAAATGTTCTTCTACTTTGTAAATACATCTATTTTTCTCCCTAACTCATTGGTAATAATTGTGGAATTATCAGCCAAACATGTTTAACTAACCACAGACCTGCCAAGGCTAAAATAGCCGCAAGTTTTAAAATATTTTCACTTTTACTAGCACGACTCAGTACTATAAGCAACATCGGTAGAAGATAAGCCATCCATTGACCTAACCAAAACATAACAGTATATGGACCATCACCTTTGATGTACTCAAGTACCGCAGCAACTTCTTCTGCTTTCATCGGACCAAATACATACTCTGACATGTACAGAATAAATGACATCAGCGCACTCAATCCAAGAACAACACCTAAAGTTTTTTTGGCTTCATAGTTTAGTTTGTTTCCTGCGAGCAAAATCATAAAAGCTGAACCGGAAAGTAAAGCTGCAAAAATCATTTGAGCCGATTCTGTAGGCATCTGCCACAGTTCACGTGCTGTACACTGAGACATAAGTCCAGCTGTGTAAAGAGTAACTGGAATAGCAAGTAAAACTACCCATGTTAAAGTCTTATCAAATGCTGCATCATCTTTTTTGATAAAACTTTGAAATGCAAGTAAAAAGAGCAACCCTACAAAAGCAGTTGCCATCCAAGCACCAACAGTAATTGCAGATGTCACATGTGGAAAGAAGAATATATGCCACATTCTAAATGGCTGATGCAAGTCAGCAAGTGTAAATAATAAGAATATGTGAATGAATATAATTGAAACTACAGTAGTTTGGAATCTCAATTTACCAGCTTGCTCGGGGTATTTTTTAAGAAGTAAAAACAACATAAAAATAACACCTGTTCCAATACTTTTTGCCCACATATTTACTGTGACCAACCAAGGCCAAACAATACCCGGTAAAGCTACATCTAAAGTTACTACGGCATTTGTTGCCGCTATTGTTTCATGTACCATTAGTGGTGTCCTCCTATTGGAAGTGTTGTTATGTTGTTAAAGAGATTGTGACCTTGCATTCTATGAGAAGAGAGTGGATTCAGAGTAACATTTCCGCCATTTACATAGAAATGATGAGGATTTGTTCCTTTTTCCGGTTTACGAACCTGCACATTCCCCTGGTTTTTTTGAATATATTTAGAGATGTTAGAAGTCGGATTATCTAAATCACCAAAAATATTTGCTTGAACAGGACATGCAACAACACAAGCAGGCATCATAGATGAAGCAACGCGGTGAGCACAAAAAGTACACTTATCTGCTGTTTGAGTTAAAGGATCGATATAGATGGCACCATAAGGGCACGCCATAACACAGCCTGCACAGCCGATACATCTCTCTTTATCAATATTTACGATACCGTTCTCAATGTAGTGAAGTGCACTTACCGGACAAATTCTCACACATGGAGCATTTTCACAGTGATTACATCTCAGTGGTGTAAATGTTCTTCTTGTCTCTGGGAAACTTCCCACATCTACATATTTAACGCGAAGCCTCCATGTACTAAGCGGAACTTCATTTTCCACTTTACATGCGATCTCACACCCTTTACACCCCATACACAGATGCAAATCAACTAGGAAACCTAATTGCATATATTCTCCTTTAGCCTTTTATGGTAAATTTAAGATTTATTGCTATTTATAATCTAACTAAAAAGAATCCCTTCATAGTTATAAAAGGGTTCTTTTGCTGTAAGCATAGTATCTAAGAAACCTTAAAAGTGTTATAAAGATGTGATATTTTTTTTATAATAAATTGATACTTGGGTAGATATGAAAAAATATATATCACCGTGTCTTATGTCATCTATTTTTAAAGGAGTTTAATCTGATTTTTATGCTTTTTAGGAGTATAATTTAAGCCATTAACAAAATAAAAGGTTTTTTTACATGCAAGAGGGTATCTCCAAAAATATATTGATTGTTGATGATAATGTAAAAAATATTCAGTTGGCGGCAAATGTTTTAAGAGCTACAAATTTATATAATATTTTTTTTGCTACAAGCGGAGAGAATGCTCTTGAGCAGCTTAAACTAAGAGATTATTCACTTATTCTTTTAGATATAAATATGCCTGGGATTGATGGATATGAAACCGCTTCTATTATAAAAAAAGATTCAAAAACAAAAAAAATACCTATTATCTTTTTATCCGCAAATGCAAATAAAGAGAGTATCAAAAAAGGTTTTGAAAATGGAGGGAAAGATTATATAACAAAACCGTTTGATGAGTCTGAGCTGCTACACAGAGTACATACACATGTAGAACTTTTTCATGCAAAAGAGCAATTAAAACAAGAGGTAAATGAGACAAAAACTCTGTTAGAGCAGTATAAAATTGCAGTTGATGCAGGCTCTGCCGTATCAAAGTCAGATACAGAGGGAAATATTACTTATGTTAACGATAAGTTCTGCGAACTGACAAAATACACTAAGGAGGAGCTGATAGGTGTTAACCATAGCATTCTTAGAAGTCCTGATGTCAGCGATGATATTTACAAAAGTTTATGGGAGACTATAAAGAGCAAAAAAATCTGGAATGGAATGGTAAAAAACAGAGCCAAAGATGGAAGTTACTACTATATTGATGCAACAATTATGCCCATCTTAAACTACCAAGGTGAAATTGTTGAATACATAAGCATCCGAACAGACGTCACTAAAGAGATAATGCTTACAGAAGACATTATTGCTACACAAAAAGAGATTTTATCTACACTAGGTGAGCTAGGTGAGTGGAGGTCGAAAGAGACCGGCGACCATGTCAACAGAGTTTCACTTTTTTCAGAACTTTTGGCAAGAGCTCATGGCTGTGCACACAAAGATATAGAACTTTTAAAAATGGCTTCGCCGATGCACGACATAGGGAAAGTAATCATTCCTGATGCGATTCTTCTTAAGCCTGGCAAACTATCGTTTGATGAGTTTGAAATAATTAAAAATCACACTGTCTATGGCTGGGAAATATTTAACAAATCAAAGCATCAGCTTTTACAAGCAGCGGCTCTGATTTCTCATGAACACCATGAGAAGTGGGATGGAACCGGCTATCCGAGAGGTATAAGCGGTGAAAATATTCATATATTTGGAAGAATTACAGCAATAGCGGATGTCTTTGACGCACTAAGCCACGATAGAGTTTATAAAAAAGCTTGGTCCCTAGATGAAACAATTGAATATATAAAAAATGAGAGCGGAAAATCTTTTGATCCTAAACTTGTAGATTTATTTCTAGCAAATATGGATGAGATAGTGGCTATTAAGCAGAAATATAATAGATGACTAGAGAGAAAATATCCCTAGGTATTATGCTTGTTTTAGTTATAGCAGTTTCAATACTTATCATGGTAGTTCCAACATTGTTTACAAAAAATATTTCAAGAATATCATCCAATAAAGAGATAAATCTGCCTCTCATTCTTAATGATGAAAAGGAGATAAAACTTCTGTTTTTTGGATATTCAGGATGTACAAAAATATGTACACCAAGGCTGCAGGCAATCAATGATCTTTATAGTTCTCTGGATGAAAAAACAAAAAAAAGAGTCGGTGTTGAATTCCTTGATATATCCGTGCCAAATAAAACAACACTTCCGGCAGAATTTGCATCATCTTTTAATAAAGAGTTTAAAGGAATTTATCTAAGCCAAGAAATATTAAGAGACTACACAAAAGAGTTTAAAGTCTTTTTTTCTCCATCTTTAATAAACAAAATCGAGTTTGACCACACAACAAACTTATACCTTGTAAAAAAAAGTAGAAATAAGAAAGAGATAAGATACATTTACAACTCTTACCCTTACGATTTTAAACAAATTAAATCAGACATAAAGGAACTTTTAAATGAATAGTTTTCTTCAAACTTTTTTTTCAAATAACAGATTTTCTACGGATTTGAATTTTGAGCATGCACATGCCGATGCGTTTATGCTGAAGCTTATATTTGCTCACTGGATAATAGTCTCAACGATTACAGCTTTTTTATTTGACTCCTATTTATTGGGTTTTTTTGGTGGAGGAATGCTCTATTTAATTACACTTGTTTCTTACAAATTATTTAAAGATACGCAGACATTTAGATACATTATCTCTTTAGTTTTACTCACTTTTTCTATCATTATGATTCAGCAAAGCTTAGGTCGAATTGAAATGCACTTCCATATATTCGGAGCTCTCTCATTTTTAGTAATCTACAAAGACCATAGGGTTATCTCAACAGGTGCTCTTTTTATTATAGTTCATCATCTTATTTTCAACTATTTACAAGCTTTTAATATATCTGTTTTTGGTACGCCTATTATTGTTTTCAACTATGGATGCGGCTTTGATATTGTTCTTTTACACGGTGCGTTTGTTCTATTTGAATGGTTTGTTTTATCTATTATCGTATTTAACATGGATAGAACGAATAAAGAACTTTACAGAACAAAAGGAGCTCTCGAATCTGTAAACAGAAACCTTGGAAGCATGGTAGATATACGAACTATAGAGTTGCAACAAGCAAAAGAAGAAGCAGATTATGCAAACAGTATGAAATCAGAATTTTTAGCAAATATGTCTCATGAAATTAGAACACCAATGAATGCGATTATCGGTTTTACCGATTTATTAGGAAAAAACATTACAGACTCCGTTAACAAAAATTATGTCAAATCGGTACAAGACAGTTCAAAAGTTTTGTTGGCCCTCATAAATGATATTTTAGATTTATCAAAAGTTGAAGCAGGAAAGCTTGAGCTAGAGTATATTCCAACCGACATAAGAATGATGACGGAAGAGATTAAAAATGTTTTTTATTACAAAGCAAAATCTAAAGCTATCGCTCTCAATATAACCGTTTATGATTCAGTTGCAGAGACCCTGATAATCGATGAAGTTAGAGTAAGGCAAATACTTTTTAATCTGATAAGCAACGCAATTAAATTCACATTAGAGGGCTATGTAAACGTGAAGATTAGTTCTTCACCAAGCAACAGCAATTCAGTCAATCTTGTACTTGAGGTCGAAGATAGTGGAATCGGGATGGATGAGGGGCAGCAAGAGCATATGTTTGAATCATTCACGCAACACTCCAATCAAAGCCACAAGGAATATGGCGGGTCAGGACTCGGTCTTGCTATAATTAAGAAGTTAGTGGAGTTAATGGGCGGAAATATTACACTAAAAAGTAAAAGAGATGTTGGCTCAACATTTATAGTTAGATTGGCAGATATTGCAGTCAGCGATGAAAGAGTAGTTCAATCATGTTTAAAAAATCAAGAAGTGACATTTGAAAGAGCAACAATTTTAATTGCAGATGACATCGAGTTAAATAGACACTTAATAAAAGAGTATCTTAAATCCACTGCTCTGGAGATTTTAGAAGCAAGAGACGGACAAGAGGCTGTTGATGCTGTAAAAAACAATAACATAGACTTAGTTTTAATGGATATTAAAATGCCAAACAAAGATGGCTATGAGGCAACAGCAGAAATTAAAAGCTTTTCTAAAATACCTATAATTGCAGTGACTGCCTCCGTTGTTTTTGGGATGAAAGATAAGAAAAATGATGTCTTTGATGATTTTTTGCATAAACCACTTAAAATTGAAAATTTAATCCACTCACTATGTAAATTTATTAAGTGTGAAGTTAAAACTTTGCCACTTGAGCAAGTTAGTGAAGATGAACACCAAATAATCTCTTTAACAGAGTATTTACTAGAATGTCCAAATCTTGACAAAATGCTTGCTGATGCTAAGACACAAGGAGATATTCAACTGATTCAAAAATTTGCAAAAGAGCTGTATAAATGCGGTGAACAAAACAATATAGAGAACTTTAAAAGAGTGGCAACGCAACTAACTTTTGCAGTTGACAGTTTTGATATAGGAGAGTGTAATATTCTGCTAAATAGTTTTGAATAATCTAGACTATTTCACAATGTCTAAAATAAATGGCATGTGAACATATATAAGACTATTTTTCTACTACAAATTCAGATGGATTTTCTAAACAATCCATTCCGTCGGCATGCTTTTCTACATTAGCTCCGTAAGCGTAAACTAATTCCCCACCCATCTTACCTTGGAACAAAGCTCCACTGCTTATAATCGCAACTAAAAGTATTGCGAAAATTTCAGCTTTTAAAATCTTTTTAAAACAGCCTACAAATTTAGCAAGTGTTGCGATACCCATTCCGATTACCAAAAATAGTCCAAGTTCTTTATGATCTCTTAGTAATTCTTGTCCTGATTCAGGGAGAAGTATAAAAACCTCACTTCCGTCACTCTTTCCTGTAAAAAAAGTAAATATCAGAAAAAGTGTTGCAAAAACCATAAAACGGGTAGAGATCTTTGACATAAGCTCACTCGGCTTAATTAAATAAGCAATGCCCATAACTAAAGAGACAATTGGTAAAACTACTGCAAAATGTGCAACCGCTGGATGTAACATATTCTATCCTTCATTTAAACTGCAATATTCTACAATTTGTTTTATAACAATTGACTACAAAAGAAAACTAATTATTTAGTCTTACCCTTACAGACTGCTCATGCGCATGGAGCCCTTCTGTATGTGCGATTAATGCACATGCTTCTCCTATCTCATTTATGGCCTTTGCAGAAAATGAGATGATGGATGTTTTTTTCATAAAATTTTCAACTCCAAGAGGAGAGTAAAACTTAGCCGTTCCACCCGTTGGAAGCGTATGATTTGGACCTGCAACATAGTCACCGATCGCTTCCGGTGTATTGTGACCTAAAAAAATAGCTCCTGCATGTTTTATGAAAGGAAGTAGCTCAAAAGGTGAATTTGTTGCCACTTCCAAGTGCTCGGGAGCAATCTCGTTCATAAGTTTTATCGCCTCTTCCATATCATGAGTGACTATAATCGCACCCCGTTCCTCTATCGATTTTCTCGCTATCTCTTGACGAGGAAGTTTCAAAAGCCAATTTTCAAGCTCAATTTTGACTTTATCAGCCAATTTTTGTGATGGGGTTATCAAAATGGAACTGGCCATTTCATCATGTTCTGCCTGAGAAAGCATGTCAATAGCCAAGTGACTTGCATTTGCACTATCATCTGCAAGTATTCCTATCTCACTGGGCCCTGCTATCATATCTATGTTTACTTCACCAAAAACCATCTTCTTTGCCGTTGCTACGAAAATATTTCCCGGACCTGTAATAACATCGACTTTTGGGATACTCTCAGTTCCATACGCCATAGCAGCGATTGCACTTGCTCCGCCTACTTTATAAACATTTGTGACTCCACAAAGGTGACAAGCTGCAAGTAAAAGCTCATTTGGCTCATTATTAGGAGTTGGAGTACAAACAATTATATTCTCGACTCCCGCGACTTGAGCCGGAATTACATTCATCAAAAGCGAGGATGGATAAGCGGCTTTGCCTCCGGGAATATAGAGCCCTGCACTGTCAACAGGAGTTACTTTTTGCCCCAAAATGGTTCCATTTGGCTCATCATCAAACCAGCTTTTAGGCTTGAGTTTTTCATGGTAAACTTTTATTCTGTCATAAGAGAGGTGCAGAGCTTTTTTCAACTCTTCATCAATGTTATCATACGCTTTTTTCATAGATTCAGTAGAGATAATTAAATCTTCATCATTCATCGGATTCCAGCTATCAAACTTTGATATATGTTGCTTTAATGCCTGATTTTTATCTTTTTTTATCTCTTCAATAATATTCCCGACAATCACGCTCACATTGGCAATATCCATCTTTCCACGCCCAAGAAGCTCCGAAAAGCTCTCTTGAAAATTATTATCTGTTGTTTTTGTAAATATCATATCTATTTTTCCACATTTTTCGTATTATCAAACTCTTCTTTTACTATAGCAAGAGCATTTAAAAAATTCTCCGCATCAACGGCACCCATAAGCGGTTCAAATATTGGCTCACCATTGGAGAACAGAAACCATATAGTAGGTGTTCCAGGTCTCCATAGATCTTCTGGAGTATAATCATTTTCATCCGTATAAGATATTATAGATACGAAATCTTTGTTGAGTGCCTCTATAACTTTAGCATCTTTAAATGTTGTATTATCCAATACAACGCAGTAGTGACAGGAGTGGCGAGAAAAAACAAACAACACAGGTTTGTTCAGTTGCGTAGCCTTCTTTATTCCGCTATCATAATCTTTAGCCCACTCTATGCCAGCGGCCGATAAAAGAGTAGAAACTAATAGTGCTAAATATAGTATTTTTTTAAACATCTTTTTTTACCTTTTTCAATAATTCTATTGCAGATTCTTGCGCGCTTTTATTTTCAACATCTATCACTATGTCAGCCATTGCCAGATATTCCGGTCTTCTCATCTCATACAACGCTTTTGCTTTCTTTAAATCTTTCAGAAGTGGTCTTTTTTTAAGTTTCTGACTTGCATTCGGATGTTTTTTTATTCTTTTTATAATTGCATCAAACGGGGAATCTAAAAGAACTATTGTACCTATTTTATTTAAATTTTCTACTTTATAAAAGCCGCCGCCTGTTGATATAAGTGTATTTTTTACACTGTGTTCAAGCCATAAAGCAACTTTTTTTTCTAAATTCCTAAAGTATGGTTCGCCTTCATCATGAAAAATATTTTTGATTTTTTTGTTTTGCATACTCTCTATCAAATCGTCTGTATCAATAGCAATATACTCAGAGTTGTTTACTACTTCTCTGGCAACGCTACCCTTTCCAACGCCCATAAAACCTATTAAAATAATGTTCTTCATACTCAACTCTCTTTTGTTGCAAATGCCTTCATATCAAAATCCGGCTCAGTTTTTTTTATCTTTATATATATCAACATGGGTGCTACTATATTAAATTCTAAAATCACGGCGCTAATTATAAAACAAACTGCAGAAATTTCTAATAAAAGCGGCTCATAAAATGAAAATATAAACCCGATTAATGAAGCTATAAACAGAATAAATTGAAGTTTTGCCAGATTTTTATTAATCATCTCATTCATCGTAGGTATCTGCATGTATCCCATTGCGTTAAGATGAAACCATACTAAAAATGGGACTACCTTGTAAAGCATGCCCGTAACAATAGACATTATAAAACCACCGCCTATTAATATGCCAACCATGACTATATATTCATGTTTAAAATACTCATCGAATATCCATAAAAATGCGCCAAGTGTTAAAAATATACTGGCACTTCTCCAGTACCATACAGTAACATCGCTGACTGGCCGGCGGCGGTTATTCAACTTTTTCCAGACGGTTGTGGCAAATGCCCAAAAAAACAGAGTTATCCAAAGTTTTGCAACGAGGGCGTAAGTATCATTAAATATATTCAAAACAGCCCATAAAATAAGCCCAGCTGGAATAAGCCAGATAACTCTCTTTTTGCAAAAAGCTTTAAATTTTGGTGCAACATAAAACATAGGAAGAACTTGAAAAGAGACTCCGATAATCAAAATTCCTGCAAATCCAAATATTCCAAAAACACTATGAATATTTGCTATTGTCGAATGAAGTTCTGAAATGTTACCAGTACCATAAGAATAGAGTAAAAAAAGTCCCATAAATACGGTAAGAAAGGCAAACATTATGCTATTTGCCATTGATTTTACCGTTGGAGTAAAGTTTGTAACACCTTTGATTGCCACAGCGATAGAGGTTAGAATTATCATAAAACCGCTGCCAAGGGATACAACTGCTATAGAGCTAAACAGAGTGTTATTTTGTAGAAGTCCTAGAAGCATAAAAATAACGCCAAAGGATAAAAGAGCATGTGAATATTTGGTAGCAAATCTCACATTAGGAATTTTTGCCCCTGCTAAAACAGGCAGCATCTGAGTTAAGGCGCCAAGCATGACGAAACCAAAAAAGCCTATGGTAATAGCATGGGTAACTACAATTGATTCCATCGAGTGCCTGCTCATAAGTGCACTACTATCACTAAAAAGAATCAAAAAACCGGCAAATAGTGCAAAAAGAGGCGCTGTTAAAAAGAATCGCAACGGCGCTGATATGGGCGGTGCCTGGTCAATAGATAAACCGTTAAAATCCACTTGCTATCCTTTTATTCTGATTATTTTCAATCACAAATATTTTGCTTATCGGCGAGAAAAAAGAGCTTTTACTCAACTACCATGGACTCCATCATAGAAACAATTCTATCCGAATCCGCACTAAGATGTTGCTGTGCCATTGGGTAAAGCATCTGCTCCTCTTTCATGTTGTGCTGCTGATTTAGAATCATCAAAGTTTCAGATAATCCAAAAAATTTATCTTTGTTTCCTGCTTCGACAGCTTCTTTCATCTGTTCCATCAACGATCTCATTTGCGAATGTTCATGTCTCATCATCGCAGTCGGACCTTGAGTCATTCCTGTTTTTGTTTCAAACTCTAAAAACATAATTCTCTCTTCCATCTGAAAGTGTCTCTCGCTCTCTTTAATAAACTCTTCACACGCCTCTTTCGCGTCTTCTAGCGACTTAGTTGCCTTCTCTTCCATTGTTGCAAACAACTCATCACATTTTCCATGATCGCTGCTTAAAAACTCTTTTATTGTACTCATAATTTATGCCTTTTGAAGTAATACTGGCATTATATAGGATTTAAATAAAAAATTTATTATCACAAATCAAGAGCCGACAGATACTCTTTAAGCGATTCCAAATAAGGCTTTATCTCTTTTAACTTTTTTTGAAAATCAAAATCTTCACTCTTGTTTTTTGAATTTGTTTCCATCTCTTGGGCTAGTTTTGCAATAACATCAAAACATAAAGAAGCCGCACCACTCTTTAAATTATGTGCATTGATTTGTATCTTTGGAAAATCTTTTTGAGCAATTCCATCCTTAATCTTATTTTCAAGCTCTTCCAAGGAGGAAACATAACTTTTTACAAGTTTTCCTATAATAGCTTGAGGAAAATTCATATTTTTTCCGGCTAACTCTAATGATGACTTTATATCAAATAAATCCTTCGGTTGTGAGGATAGAGTATCCCTTTCGCTCATTACATTTAAAATTGCACTATTTTTTAGATCTACAGCTTGGTTATATTTTACCAATAGTGCTTCAAAAGCTCTTATATCTATTGGTTTAGACAAATAATCATCCATTCCCATAGACAAAAATCTATCTCTGTCCCCATCTAGTGCATTTGCAGTGAGTGCGATAATAGGAGTTCTAACTTTTAAATCATTAATGATAATTTTTGTAGCCTCCATGCCATTCATAATAGGCATGTTTATGTCCATCAAAATAAGGTCATAGCTGCTATTTTTAACCATATCAACCGCTTCTTCTCCATTTGTTGCAAAACTGTACTCTATATCAAATTGATCTAATAGCTCTGACATAAGTATTCTGTTTATCTCATAATCTTCAGCTACTAATATTTTCAAATGAATCGTATGCGCATTACTGACTTGCATATCTGTTTTTATAAGCTTCAGTCGCATGAGCTCATTATAAAGAAGAGACGGGAAGTCATTGAAAATTTCAACTTGATGGTGTCTTGAATCCTCAAAACTATCATCAGTTTTTAGAAGAAGTAATATCTTAGCAGACTGAAAAATTTTTGTAGCTTCTTCATTTGTTGAGAGGATAATCGAATTATCCAAATCTATCTTTTCATCAAATTTTTCTAATATTTGGTACTCAATTTTGTAGGCATTCAGTTGTTCAACTGCCCTTCGTAATGAAATCTCATCCATATCAAAAAGATAGATTTTCAGCCCGCCCAAATGCTCTTTTAGCGTATTATGAGTTACGCAACCCTCATAAGCAATATCAAAATAAAATTTACTCCCAATTGCATCTTTGCTTTCGAGCTGAAGCTTACTTCCCATCATAAGAACCAAACTACTTGAAATACTCAGACCCAGACCTGTTCCGCCAAATTTTCTTGTGGTCGAACTATCTGCCTGAGAGAATGGTTCAAATATTTTTTGTTGTCTATCCTCAGGTATTCCGATTCCCGTATCCTGAACTAGAAATCTCACATGTTTTTTACCATCAACTAGATGTTTTTTTATTTTTATATCTACAGTTCCATGTTCTGGAGTAAATTTTATAGCATTTCCTATAAGATTCATTAAAATCTGTTTTATATGAAAACTATCTAGTTCAATGCACTCCTCCAAAAATGGATCAATCTCAATCATGTAAGATATATTTTTTTCAGCAGCTCTTACCGCCAAAAGCATAAATGTATCTTCAAACTCCATAAATGGATTTATTTTCATCGTATCTAATTCTGTTTGCCCGCTTTCTAGTTTTGAAAAATCTAAAATATCATTTATGATTTGAATCAAAGTTGCACTGGAGCTTTTTATCAAATCTACAAATTTACTCTGTCTAGCTTCTAATTTTGTTTTGGATAAAAGCTCTGAAAAACCTAAAATTGCATTCATAGGTGTTCGTATCTCATGACTCATATTTGCCAAGAAATTTGATTTCTCTTTTTCGGCTTCATGTGATTTTATTCTAGCCTCTTCTATCTCAGTTATGTCCGTGAAAGTTGCCAAATATGTTTTTTTATCATCTATCTCAACTATTGCTATTTTTACACTATAAACTCGTTTATTAATTAGCGCAAGATGTACTTTTTGAGGCTCTTCAATTATAGGAGTTACCCAGAAGTAGGCATCTTTACTTGGTTTTAAGAAGTTCTCTTTCACTTCGAATAGTTCACATACGCATTGATGCTCTTCTTTGAATTTTTCAAGTGTTGCAAACCCAAATACTTCAAAAAACTTTTTATTCGCCTCAGTAACACCGAAAATTTTATCAAACAAAACAATAATACTCTCTTGATTATCTAAAATTTGAGAAACTCTCTGTTTTTCAGCTTCTAATCTATTTTGATACTCTATTGCTTTTGTTACATCTTCTCTAAGAGCCATAAATTCTACAATATCTCCATCTCTGTTGAGAAGAGGCACTATGGTCGCATTTACATAATATGTCGTGCCATTCTTTGCCCTGTTTGGAAAGACACCCTGCCAAACTTTTTTATTTAAAATAGTCTCCCACATCTCTTTAAAAACTAATTTCGAAACATCGGGATGTCTCACAATATTGTGAGATTTTCCTAGCAGTTCTGCTGCGCTATATCCACTTATTTTCGAAAAGTTACTGTTTATATATTTAATCCTTCCGCTCAAATCGGTCGTACTTACAATCAACGACGTATCTATGGCTTCTTTATACTGATTAAGCATATAAACCGTCTCTTCATTCTCGTCTGATCTCTTATCTAGGAGTCTTTGAAGATGGCTGTTTTGCTCTCTAATCTTGATATTTGCTTTTTCAATATCTTGTGAATTTATATCAATAGTATGTTCTAAAAATTTTTTTTCTGCATAAAGCTCATCATAACTGTTTGAGATATCTTCAATAAATTTTGAAAACGATTCCCTATTCAGAGAGTCTTCAAACTCCTCTCCAAAATATCTTTTAATCTGTCTTTTGAGCAATCTATGCATACTAATTTTCGTATATAACAGTAAGCGTCATTGTCTGATTATGCAGTTCACACTTCAACTTATCGACCTCAAATGGTGCTATCTCTCCGTACGAGTAAAAACCTACAAGACTTACATTTTTACCAAGGATATCTCCCACTTCTTGCAACTCTTCATCTATAAGTTGCCCCAAAACAAGCTTTCTTCCTACACAACTCACAACAAGACCGAGTGCAGGTTTATCATTTGCAACAGTTATCTCGCTTGCAGCATGTCCCGCGCCGTCTATCAGCTTATCGGTATCGGGCTTCATAAGCCTTGCCGAATAACCCTCCGGCACATCACCGGCGAAGGTGATAGTTTTTTCTGCTTCATCAATTCCTAGCAAAGTTCTAATAATTTCCGGGTCTCCCTCATTCTTTTTAATACTCAAAGGAAATCGTAATCCGCTACTTGGCAACTCCGTTGCATATTCACCCAAATACCTCTTATACAGATCCAATGCCGGCTCATTATCTATCTCATAGAGAACATTCCCTTTTGATTTAGTAATGATCCTATGTGTTCCGAACTCACTCCAACCGCCAAAACAGCCACTGCTAATTTCAAGATTATCTCCATAAAAGCCAACTACCGCTATTCTGCTCTCTTTTGCCTCATTATCACACATTACAAAAGTCTCTTGAAATCTTGCACCGTCACCTGCCAAACCGCCCGTGACTTCAATGCCTTCTAATGATGAATTTATTCCTTTAACAAGTTCTGAACCATTGATTTTCAATCCATCGGAGAGAACAAATACATGTTTTAACCCATCTCTACTTAGTTTGTTTACAAGCTGAGATGACAATTCCTCAAGATTTGTTCCATCTACATAATCAACGCTTTGAACTTCTACTCTCGAACTCTCAAATTTAACGGCAGTTGCCACCAAAGAGTTTTTTGATATCTCTCTCCCTAGAATATTCCCAGATGAAGAGCAACCTATAATGTGACCATTTGGAAATTTTTCTTTAACCCTCTGAAATGTTGTACTCTCTTTAATGACATCCGTATCACCAAATACAAAAACTATATCCGCGCTTTCACTCTCTTCTAACCCTTTCGAAATACAATCCCAATCACCGCTGTCATTCAATACTAAATTACTTATTTTCAATATTTCTCCTTAAAATTCAAATTTTAGATAAATCTCTTTTATCTTCTCTATATTTTCTATAAACAGTTCAACCAACTTCGGGTCAAAATGTTTTCCGGACTCATTTTTTAAAAACTCTACCGTTTCTTCAAAACTCCACGGTTTTTTATATGGCCGTTCTGATGTAAGCGCATCAAAAACATCTGCAATCGCTGTTATACGACCATATATATGTATCTCATCCCCTTTTAAAGAAGAAAAATAGCCGCTACCATCATATTTTTCATGGTGATGTTTAGCGATAATCGCACCCGCCTGAAGATATGGATTTTTGCTGTCTTTTAACATGTCATACCCAATCGCAGAGTGTGTTTTCATAATTTCATACTCATCATAGTCAAGCTTGGCAGGTTTTAATAAGATATTATCACGTATGCCGACTTTTCCTATGTCATGTAAAGGAGAGGCGAAAAAAAGTATATCTTGTTCTTTGTCACTCAATCCGTACTCTTTAGCCAAAAGCCTTGAGTAGTGAGCTACTCTGGAGATATGACTTCCCGTTTCTGGGTCTCTGTACTCTGAAAGTCCCGAAATAATCTGAAGTGCTTCATGCTCTCTCTCAATAAGATCTGCAGTAGCCTTCTGAACCTCTTCTTGTAGCTTTGCATTAAAATTTTTTAACTGAAGTTTTAGCTGAATTATTTTTGTAAAATTTTTAATCTTTGCCTCCAGCTGCGCAACATCAACCGGTTTTGTTAAGAAATCTGCAGCACCTACCTTCAGTGCTTCAAGCTTTAGACTATGATTATCATCCACTGCCGTGACCATAATCGGGATTAATTCATCTTGAAGAGCCAACGCTTCAATTATAAGTTCAACTCCATTCATCTGCGGCATCATATAATCGACAAACATCAAATCAACTCTATTGTGCCGAATAAAAGCCAGAGCCTCTAACGGATCTTGAAAACTTTGAACGTCAACGCCCATTTCCCTTGCTATCTCTTCTATGAGTATTAAATTCATAAGAGCATCATCTACAGATATAACTTTCAAATTATTCATATAAATCCTTATTTGACACAAGTATAAGTACATAAAACTTAATTATTGTTGAACGAATTATAGGATAACTTTTTTCATAAAATCATCTATATAGAAGCTCTATTTTTCTTTGTCTAATTCTTAATTAAAACTATTGTATAATCCGCCGATTTTAGTTTTTCAATTTAAAATATTTAATTAAAAAATTTATGCATTGTGAAAATAAGTATACGCCATAAACAAGAAGGAGTCACATGGATTTAACGGTCATTTTGGGGATATTGGGGGCTATGGCCAGTATCTCTATAGGAGACTTAATGGAGGGTGGAAACCCTGTGCATGTTGTTCATATAACTTCTATTATTATTATTTTTCCTACTTCTATGCTCGCAGCTATGGTAAGTACAGACGGCGAGTTTGTCAGAGGTGCTTATAAAAATCTTGGCTTTGTATTCAAAAAAAATCCGGTAAATTTGCATGAAAGAATCAAAGAAATTATTGAGTTATCAACCATGGCGCGCCATGACGGTCTGTTATCATTAGAAAAAAAAGTATCTATGCTAGACAACGAATTTTTAAAACAGGGTCTAAGTATGGCGGTGGACGGAAATGAAATCGACACCATCATTGAAACACTTGATTTAATAATTGAAGAGACAGAGGAGTATTGGCATGGATGTGCCCACTACTGGATTCTTGCAGGAGAAACTTCACCGGTTATGGGACTAATCGGAGCCGTTCTCGGACTCATTCTAGCACTCCAAAAACTAGACAATCCCCCAGAGATGGCAAAAGGTATTGCCGGGGCTTTTACCGCTACCGTAACGGGAATTTTCTCTGCTTATGTTGTTCTTGGACCATTTGGAAATAAAATGATGGCTAAATCACACCATATCGTAAAAGAACAAAAAATGATGCTAGAGGGAATTATCGGCATAGTAAACGGTGATAATCCTCGTACACTTGAAGCAAAATTATTAAACTTCCTTCCTTATGGGGAAGAGAAACACAGTCAATTTAAGTAATGGGTATTTAAATGGGCAGAGCCAAGAAGTGTAAAAAGGTTGTATGTCCGGCAGGGGAAAAGTGGGCAGTTCCTACCGCCGACTTTTTCAGTCTCCTTCTTGCACTCTTTATTGCTCTTTTTGCAATTGCATCTGTAAATACAGAAAAATTAAAAGCTGTTAAAGAAGAATTTATAAAAATTTACGATTTCGCCCCTCCTCCTGATCAAATGAATCCAGTACAACGACTTGAACCTGACAGCACAAAACCTGATCCAGATGCTAAAGGAAAACCAAGCGGCAATATAATGTCAAAGAATGGCGGTTCTCTAGTCTCAGGAGAGCAAAAAGCGATAGAAATTAAAGACTCAATTAGTAAAATTCAAAAAGAGCTGCTTAATTCGACGATGGGAGGAGAGGGTCCATTGGATCAATCTATGGATGGTGTGTTGCTAAAACTTCCGGTTTCCATTCCCTTTAAAGGCGCAACTGCAACTATTGATGATGAAGATTTGCACCTATTTATTAGCCGCATTTCATACATTATCAATGCTCTTCCGGCTAATGTTGATATTTCTGTGCGTGGATATACGGATAGTCAGCCTCTTTCAAAAGGCTCTCAATACATGGACAATATTGCGCTATCCAGTAAAAGAGCAGATGCGGTAATGCGTGAACTCATCAGTAACGGTGTAAGTGCGGAGCGTCTCTCAATGGCAGGATTCGGTTCTGCGAAACCGATTGCAGATAACAATACTGAAGAAAACCGTGCTAAAAACAGAAGAGTGGAACTCTATATATTTATAAATAAAGATATGCCGCTCACCCAAGAGAAACAAAATAATATACTAGACGCTTTGAGTAAACTTCAGAAGTAGAGAGACTATAAATCTCTCTCGATAACTCTCTTGAATGTATTAAAATAGTTATCCTGAAGTTCACTCATACTCATGGATACATCATTTACTCTGATGTTCTCTCCGCCGATTGTTCCTATTTTTGCACATGCCAAACCGTTTAGCATGGATTCAAATGCTGCACAGTTTTCTGGTTTTACTTCAACAATTGCTCGGCTCATGCTCTCGGCGAAAATATCTCTCTCGTCTGTCACGCTCATTTTTACTTCACATCCAAGTCCGCTTACAGCCGACATTTTTGCCAGAGCAATAGCTACCCCGCCACTGCTTGCATCTTTTGCACACTCTAACAAATCTTTTTTATTTGCTTCAATAACAAGTTCCCAAAGAGCTAGCTCATTATCATAATTAATCTCAGGAAGTTTTCCGGCTACAGTACTGCAAATCTCTTTCATATAAAGTGAACCGCCGAACTCACTTTTGCTTTCTCCTACTAAATAAAGAGTATTTCCCTCACGTTGAAAGCTTGACATGAGAACTTTATTCTCATCATCATTTACACCGACGGTTGCGATTGAAGGAGTCGGGAAAACAGAGATACCGTTTGTTTCATTATAGAGTGAAACATTTCCGCCGATTACAGGCGTAGTAAGAGCTAAACATGCCTCTTTAATCCCTAAACACCCCTGCCCAAACTGCCACATAACCTCTGGATTTTCAGGGTTTCCGTAGTTGAGACAATCCGTTATTGCAAGAGGTCTTGCTCCACTCATGGCGACATTTCTGCCACTCTCTATAACTGCAGCAGCCGCTCCGCCTTTTGGGTCGATGTAGCAGTAGCGAACATTACAATCCGCACTCATTGCAAGAGCTTTTTTGTTCTCTTTTACACGGATAACAGAAGCATCTAACATGCCCCCTTTTTTGATTGTGTTTGTCTGAACCATGGAGTCATACTGCGTATAAATCCATGACTTATCAACAACTTCCATAGATTTAGTGAGCTTCCCAAATGCTTCTTGGTTGGAGACTTTTGCAAAGTCGTTAATTGTAACATCCGCGATTGTGTCCAAATAGGCTGGGCGACTCATTGGGCGGTTAAGCACCGGAGCCTCCTCGCTCACAGGATTTACAGGAACCTCAGCACACTTTTCACCGTGCCAGAAAAGCTCCATGTTCCCTGTCGCTGTTACTTCACCGATAACGGCAGCATCTAAGTCCCACTTTTCAAAGATTTTGATAATCTCCGCTTCCGAACCTTTTTTTGCACAAAGAAGCATTCTCTCTTGAGATTCACTGAGCATAAAGTCATACGGAGTCATGTTCTCTTCTCGCGCCGGAACTCTATCGAGGTGCATAATCATGCCAGAACCTGAACGACCCGCCATCTCAAAAGATGAACTCGTAAGTCCGGCAGCACCCATATCTTGAATACCGACAACATGGTCTGTTTTGAAGAGTTCTAAACATGCTTCAAGCAAAAGTTTTTCAGTAAACGGGTCGCCAACCTGCACAGTCGGACGAAGAGATTTTGACTCCTCTGTAAAACTGTCACTACTCATAACAGCTCCGCCTAATCCATCTCTTCCCGTTTTCGCACCCACATAAATGACGGGATTTCCGATACCATCCGCACGACCATAAAAAATCTCATCCGATTTTGCAAGCCCTAAAGTAAAGGCGTTGACTAAAATATTGCCGTTGTAGCACTCATCAAAACTTGTCTCTCCGCCTATAGTAGGAACGCCCATGCAGTTGCCGTAACCGCCGATTCCCGAGACCACACCGCGAACCAAATAGCGCTGATGTGCCGAAGTTTTATCATCACCCAGAACATTACCAAATCTTAGAGCATTGAGGTTTGCAATAGGTCGCGCGCCCATCGTAAAAACATCACGCATGATTCCGCCAACACCCGTTGCAGCCCCTTGATACGGCTCTATAAAACTTGGGTGATTGTGCGATTCCATCTTAAAAACAGCTGCATAACCACCGCCGATATCGATTACACCGGCATTTTCCCCCGGACCTTGAATAACCCACGGAGCCTTTGTAGGAAAACCGTTCAGATGCACTTTTGAAGATTTGTAAGAACAGTGTTCACTCCACATGGCAGAAAAAATACCAATCTCTACAAGGTTTGGCTCTCGCCCTAAAATCTTTTTGATATGTGCGTAATCTTCGCTCGAAAGCTTGTGTGATGCAAGAACTTTTTCAATGTTTTCTAATGGTTGGCTCACGGAGGATTCCTAAAATTTGATTTTTGGTTTTTAAGTGGGGATTATAGCAAATTAGTGGTAAAAGAAATTTTAACTCGCTATAAACTAGACACATTTATTGAAGCTTGAGATTGTCTGAGATGATGACAAAATCCGCTCCTCTTGCCTTTAAATAAGCTAGGTTACATCTACTTGAGTTGTTGTAGCAAATGCTAATCGTGCTCTGCATATGGCAACTCTATAGTAAAACATGCACCTTGTTCTTTGTTTTGAACTTTTATTGTCCCTCCAAAGCGTTTTTCAATGATGTTTAATGTCATATACAGACCTACCCCCGAACTATTTTCTTTTGAACTGATATATTGATCAAATATGCTATTTATAGGTTCTATTGAAATGCCGCCTGCATTATCGGAAACTATAATCATGCAGCTTTTCTCTTTTTCCATGATTTGAACAATAATTTTCGGTGCAACCGGCTTGAAATTATCTAGTGCATTTTTGGCATTGAGAATGAGATTAAGCATGGCATGGGTAAATTCATTTGCATTGCCTTGAATAATCGGATTTGAATCAAGTTCAAAAATAAGCTCAATATTGCTGTTTTGAAATGAATACTCTGTAATTTTTCGTATAGTTTCAAACTCATCCGAAAGTATAAAACTATTCTTAGTGCTATTTTTTTGACATAAAAAGCCATAGAATGTATCGATTGTTTCACCTAAATGTTGCAATAACTTAAAACTTGTCTCAACGGATTGCAATAGTTTTTCTTTTGAAATCTTACCCTGAAAAATAAGTGAAGCTTTTATACTGTTTTGGATGCTCCCAATTGCATTGAGCGGCTGTTTCCATTGGTGTGCAATATTACCGACCGTCTCACCCATAGAAGCATATCTTGATTGTAAAAACAACATGTTATTTAGTGTTTCATTGTGCAACACGAGTTCTTTTTCATGTTCTTTGATTTTGCTAATATCACTTATGATTAAAAGAATGAGTGGCATAGTGCCAACATCAGTATATGTTGTTGCACTCAGATTTACCCAAAAAGGCATTCCATTTTTCTTTTGCATTCGTAATTCACATACAAGTTGTTCATCTGTATCTGAACTATAGACTTTTTTACGAAATAAGTAATAAGTGTCTTGATCTTCTTTAAATATAAAGTTAGAAATAGGTTGTTTGATTAGTTTACTGCGCTCCATGCCCAGTAAAGTTGATACAGCAAGATTGGCTTCTTGTATCAACCCTGCGTCCTCTTTACTTATAGTACAATAACCCAAAGGAGCCATATTATATAAATCAAAATAACGCTTTTTAGTATTATAAAGCTCAACCTGAGTTTCCATTAGTTGTTCGTTTTGCATCTCAAGTTCAATCTTATATATTTCTAACTCTTCGACCAATCTTTGCATTTCTTCAAAAGAAAGAGTTTTAAAACTTTCAGATATTTGTTTTTTTTTAGTGCTTACGATGGCTTCTGCATGCTGTTTCAGAGATAGTTCAGAATTATTTATACTAATCATTTCATCTCGCAACTTTGCCGGTTTCAAGCCGATAACCGATTCCCCTTACAGAGACAATAATATCAGCATTTATTTTTTGGCGTATTCTTAGAACTAACTTTTTGATTGCCGAACTGCTCACCGATTCAATGGGCCATAAGGCTTTTTCTATTTCATTTTTTGTTACGGTTTTCTCACGGCTCTCTATTAACAGCACGAGCATTTCATGCTCTTTTGGCCCTAATGGCACAACAGCACCGTTGTTATAGAGCTCTTTTGTATCAAAATTATAAAAAAAGCTTCCACTTAATTGTATCAGCCCCTTATTTTTATAAGTTCTCTGCAAGGCTTTGCACAACGAAAAAGTCAGTTTTTCAAGACTCACAGGTTTTACGAGATAACCGTCAACTGAGAGATTGGCTGCATCTATGAGCAACTCCTGTTCTGCAAAACTGGTCATTAAAATAATCGGTGTTTTGTAGTCATGTGTGCGTACTTTTTTTATGAAATTTAGACCGTCTCTTTTTGGCATTTTGATGTCCGTTAGAATAATGTCCGGAGATTCATCTTCATAAATCTCATAAGCCTTTACTCCATCCTCTGCCGAATAAACTTTATTAAAGAGCATGGTCAATATTTCTACCGTTTGCACTCTGCTTATGATGTCATCTTCAGCAAATAAAATACTTTTATCTTTAAGCAATAGAAAATTATTAATCATACTTCACAACTTAATATATAGTTTTATTCATTATATCCATTATAAATACAATTTTACCTACCCTCATATCCACTCGTTTTTTTCATTACGCAACGAGGGGCTTCTATCTACGCTCTCACAATTGGGACATAACGGTTCCGTATATTGATTTTTTTAGCCACCGAGAAGGAACTCTTACATTGCTATGATTACGGATGTGCTATTTTTTTAAGGGGAGAAATAAATTGTTGAAACGCCAACCTATATTCAAATCCAAAACTGCTCTGTGTATAAATATAGATACGAGTGAAACAGCAGAAATTGTAAAAAAATTGAAGAGAGAGTTTAAAAAAATTATTTTAGTTAATAATCATAAAGATGCTATTGCCGTTTATAAAAATAAGTTGCCTGATTTAATAATGATTGAACTTCAAGTATCAGATGGTGAAGGGATTGAGCTCATTAAACAAGTGCGTTTATATGACTACCTTATTCCAATTATAGTTCTATCAAATCATGCCAAACGGGGTACACTCATGGAAATTGCCAATCTTTCTGTCGATGCTTGTTTATTCAAGCCGCTTGACGCAGAGCTATTTACAGAGAGTATCCATAGATCAATAAAAAGAAATGCAAGTGATGATGGATTCATAATGCTCCAAAAAGATCTTATATTTAATACCGTTACGAAAGAGCTGCATATGAAGGGCTCAATTGTTTCACTAGGGATAAAAGAACAACAGCTACTTATGTTCCTGATAAAGAACCATTCCAAAACTATTACACATGAGGAGATAGAAAAAAAACTATGGCCTCTTGATGTAGTAAGCGATTCGACGGTGAGAAAATTAATTCTAAGATTACGCAAAAAAATGGCTGCTGATATTATAATCTCCGTGAGAGGGGTGGGTTATCAACTCAATCCAAAAAATGCAAAAAACAGAGCAAGCCAGGCACTTTCAGCGCTCTCATTTGGACACAACAGCGTTTTATAATTGAGCAGTGTGGCAGAAATGATTCGTGCTCACCGACTTGCAGAACCGTGGTGTGCGACTGATGATATTATTTTTTACCTTTTTTTACTACCCACTTTTCAACGCATTATTCACAAGTAAATTAGATATCTCAAAACTCGCATCCACAAACTCAAGTTCCGGTAAATCTCGCATGCTTTTTCTCTCTTCTACACTATCAATTTTTATGATGATATTTGCATCTTTAGAAAAAGCCAGTATCGCTTCACTAATAAGTCGTTTGAGGTGTTCGCTGTTGACCGTGATGATTATGGCTTTGGCTTGATCTACCATGAGAGACTCTAAAACGGGGAGTTTATTGAGATGTCCGAAGTATGCCATGTAGCCCAGTTTTCTTGCAAGAAGTACATGTTTGAGATTGTCTGAGATGATGACAAAATCCGCTCCTCTTGCCTTTAAATCGGATGCAACTATTCTTCCAAGAGTTGAAAATCCTGCAACGACGATGTGATTCTTTCGCCCGATGGGCGTAATAACATCTGACTCATAAAACTCTTTTTCAAAATAGGAGGAGAGTTTGTAGATGTTGTTTACAATGAAAGGAGTGAGTATCATGGACATGACGCTTACAAGTATCAAAAAGTTAGCCATCTCTTCACTGATGAGCCTTTGCGCGGCGGCAAGAGCAAAGATTGCAAAAGAGAACTCCCCAATCTGTGCAAGAGAGAGAGCCGTTTTTGCGGAGCTGTTTTTGTCTGAATTGCGTCTAATGATTGCATAAATTACAAGAGCCTTGAAAAGCATTACAAGTATAAAAATGAAGATAACGGTGTGAATATTTGCCAAAAAATAGATTAAATCAATTTTTGTCCCGACACCAAAGAAGAATACGCCAAGAAGCAGATCTTTGTAACTCACGATGTCGGATTCTACTTTTACATTGTATTTTGTATCAGCGATTATCATGCCCGCTATAAAAGCACCCAAAGAGTAGGTAAAACCCATCGCATGTGCGAGCAAAGAGGCTCCAATAACAATAGAAAAAACAGAACCCAAGAATAGCTCTTCAAGCTCCGTTTTTGCAGAAAACTGAAGCAACAAGTTTACAATTTTCTCTCCGATAGTAAACATGAAAGCAACTACTAAAACGGCTGAGAGTACAGTTGTAATCAACACTTCACTAATCGACAGAGTGTCGTTTGATAAAAATGTAATAAGCAATAAAATAGGAATAACAGCCAAATCTTGGAATATCAGTATCCCCATAGATTTTTGCCCATAGGGAGTATGAATATCTTTGGATTCTTTGAGATATGTTAGCACTATTGCAGTAGATGAGAGCGAAAAGGCCAAAGAGATGATAATGGATGTATTGAAATCGAGCTTAAAAACATAAAATGACAGCCCATATATCACTACCACACTCAGTAGAACTTGTAACAGACCATTTGTCAGCAATATATCTTTCATCTTTCTGATTTTTTGCAGGCTCAACTCAAGCCCGATTGTAAACATCAAAAAGACTATACCAAATTCACCGATAAGGTCTAGAGAATCTATGTTGAGCCCATTAAATCCGAAGAGATAACTGATAACTGTTCCTGTAAAAATATAGCCTATTATATGGGAAATTCCAAACCTTTTCAGGACAATATTAAGTACGGTTGCAATGGCGATTGTTAAAAATATTGCAAGTAGTAAATTTTCCATAAACGCATTATAAGATAATTGCGTAGAACTTTTAAAAGAATTGTTGTATAAAATATAAACATTTCTTTTCTCTAAAAAACAGTTTTAATGAAAAGAAAAATCAACTTTTGTACGGATATTTTTCTTCAGTGAAAAGATATTTTTATACTCTATTTTTAAAATTTCATAACTCTTCTTTGTGTGTGGAAGTTTGATAGTAAATTCATCCTCTTCTTCCTTGCCAATCAGTGCTTTTGCGAGGGGTGAGTGAATAGAGATAAGCCCGTTCTCCGGTTCAGACTCTAAGACTCCGCACAACGTGTATGTTTCCTCTTCATCACTCTCGGTATTGACTATTTTTACCGTACTTCCAAAACTGACTCTTGCATGGGAGAGTGATGAGGGGTCTATGATTTGAGACTTTTGTATCATCGAGTTGAGATAAAAAAGCCTCCTTTCTATAAAACGGAGTTTCTCTTTTGCGGCATGATAGTCGGCGTTTTCGCTTCTGTCACCCTGTGCCGCAGCAGTTAACTTCTCATGTGCGACTTTAGGCTTTTCTACCTCTAACAGAAATTTAAACTCTTCCACTAAAAGGTCGTAACCCTCAATGCTCATAGGCTCAATCAAGAGAGAGCCTTAATGATTAAAGCCAATTATGTAATAAGTCTCTTTATTATCTAATTTTTTAACATTAACTTTGAATTTATCACTGAAATGCTTGATTTTTTCATGCACTTCTTCAACTATTTCAGGACTCGCTACTCCGATTTTTATTTTAAAATAGTCATTAGTATTTGACATAGCTACAAAAGAGCCGTCCACTTTTAAAGTATCATGCAAATCCATAATATGCTTGTTTATTTTTTCATACCCTACCGTATTGTTTTCAATTCTCTCGAGTTGACCTAATAAAGCACTATTTGGCACATAACCTAATTGTGTCAACATTGCATCTCTTTGTATCATCATTACTTTTCCTTTTGCTCTTTTTAATTTCTTCAAAAAATAATAACAGTAAATTGTAAATATTCAGTATCAATTTATCTGTATTAACTATAATTATAGCACTAAACTTAAATATCAAAAAGAGAGTATTATGACCGAAGAACTATTGGCGAAGATAAAACAACTCCCACCGCTTCCGGAATCTGCAATGCAGATTGAGGCTATTTACCAAGATCCAAATAGCAGTTTTAACGATATGGTAAAGATACTCGAAAAGGATCCTCTTTTGACTGCCGATATTTTAAAAGCGGCAAACTCTCCGCTCTATGGTTTTTCTCGTGAAATAAATGCGATTAGTCAAGCTGTAGGTCTTTTTGGCATGGGGACAATAAGAGGCTTTGCTCTGGCATCTATTGTAAAAAAAAGTTTTTCTCTAGATTTGTCTCCTTATGGAATCACAAATGACATGTTCTCTGAACTCTCCAAAAGACAGCATGCTCTCACAACAGCTTGGTGTATAAGAAAAGAGAACAAACTTTTAGGAGTGCTTTCCCCTGCTGCCTTTCTTGTCGAGATTGGTAAAGTTTTGATTGCGCAAGAAGTAATGGCGGAAAAGAAACAAACAGAATTTCGTGATGCGCTAAAAGAGCTTCAAGATGTTGATGCAGCTGAGGCAAAAGTAGTTGGCACCGACACTCCTGATGTCAGCTCTACTATATTTGCTCTCTGGAAATTTGAAAAAGGTCTTATTGAAGTTATAAAATATTGTCAAGAACCGGAAAAAGCAGACCCAGAGTACCAAAAAGCGGCGAGCATCTTAAAAGTTGTTCGTGCTGCAGTACCTATAAACGGTATTATGACAGATGAAAGTGTGGCAGCTGCCAAAGAGCTTGTCGTAAAATATGAGCTTGACATGGAAAGCTTTGATAGAGCTTTAGAAAGCGCTAGATAATCCCCCTTTGAAATCCCTACTTATTAGGCTCACTCTTGGTTTGAGTGAGCAAGACATTACTCCCGAAGAAAGAATCCATGTCAACAACTTTTTGGCAAAAAAATATCTTACCCTTAAAGACAATATCTATAAATTTAACTCCAAATACCGCGCCGGAACTTTGGGTCTTGTTCAAAAAGGGACAGCCTACTTGAATGTTATCGGAGAGAATGTTCGTGATCTGTTTATTGGCGAAGGCGATTTAGGAACGGCCAAAGAGGGTGACCTTATTATTGCACAAAGACTATTAGGCAAAATGGGAGCTCCAAGTGCAAAGATAGCTGAGATAGTTGGACGTGCAGTCAGCTACAGCGTTGCTTACATCATTCAAAAGGGTACGCATCGCTCTTTGGTTGACTTGAAAACAGATTTTCCAATCGGTGCAGAGATGAGCGATGAAAAACTAAACGCTTATGAAGTCGGCGATGTCTTTAAAATCGACAATCAAGAAAATGCTGTTATGGAAAAACTCGGAAACATCAACGACCCTCTGGTTGATGAGAAGATAGTTTTAGCACAGTTTAACAAACATGATGAATTCTCTGAAGAAGTTTTAGAGATTGCAAAATCTTTTCAATCCGTTGATGCCCATAAATATCCAAATAGAAAAGATTTAAGAGATTTGCCGTTTTGCACCATCGACCCTGTTACTGCAAAAGATTTTGACGATGCAATCTACTGGGATGACAATAACACGACCCTTTATGTAGCCATAGCCGATGTCAGTGAATATGTGACACCCTTTGGGGCAATAGACAACGAAGCAATTTATAGATGTTTTTCTATCTATCTTCCTCACCGTTCAATTCCTATGCTGCCACGTGAGCTTAGTGAAACACTCTGCTCTCTTCAGCCGCATGTTGACAGACTCGCCTATGTTTTTGAAATAAAGTTAGATTTAAATACATTAGAGGTTAGTAAATCTAAGGTGTATGAAGCGATTATTCACTCTGCGAGAAGATTTAATTATGAAGAGATTGATGAATTTTTTGAGGGCAAACTAAAAGCCAAAAATGATGAAGAGATAAAAATCTTTGAATACATAAAAAAGCTCAGACCGATCACCGATGCCCTCAAAGCAAAAAGATTAAAAGTGGGCTATGACTTTCGCTCAAATGAACTGGAAATGTTTATAGATGAGAAATCAAATCTGACACATACAACTTATGCTCAAGAAACCCCATCACATGCCCTCATAGAAGATTGTATGCTATTAGCAAACAAAGAGGCAGCGAAGCAGTTTGACAGAGGAATATTCAGAATTCACGAACCTCCAAGTCAGATGAAACTTCAAATTCTCTACCAAGAGCTGGCTGGAATCGGAATGCATATAGACATAAAAAACTCTATTAAAGAGACGATAACAGATATACAAAAACAGGCAAGGGATATGGGTCTTGAGTCAGAGGTGGATACACTCATAATCCGTTCACAGATGCAGGCTAGATACTCTCCACTCAATTCGGGTCACTTTGGATTGGGCTTTGAGCAGTACACCCACTTTACCTCCCCAATTCGCAGATATTCTGATTTAATCGTACACAGACTTTTAAAAGCTATTGCCAATAATGATACAGTGGAAGGCTCTTATGTTCTAAGAAATATTGAAGCACTCAGCATGACAATAAGCGAAAAAGAGAGAGAAGCAAGTACGATAGAAAATGAGTTTATGGCTAGAAAGTTCGCAAGATGGGCGGCAGAACATATCGATGAGAGCTTCAAAGCTCGTATAAATGCAACTGACCCTGAAGTAAAAGCCGAACTTCATGATGAAATTATTGGAGCAAGGCTCAATATTACTTCGCATGAGAATGTGGTTCTATTTGAAGATGTTTATGCGAAGATAGAAAGTGTTGATATAGCTAAAGCAAAAATATTTGCGAGTGCTATAAAAAGAGACGAAGAGTAATGTACAAAAGCGAGTTAGACAAACATATTCAAAACAAATCTATTTCCAACAGTTTTGTTCTTTTTGGAGAAAGCAGTTTCTTTATAGATACCTATACAAAGAAAGTCTCAGATGTTGAAGATGGCTCCATTCTTTCATTTTACCATGACGAATATGATTTTAGCTCTGCAAAAGCCCATTTATCGCAAGGCTCTCTCTTTGGAGACAGAAATGTTTTAGTTATAAAAAGCGAAAAAAAAGTAGATAAGAAAGAGATAGATATCTTTATAGATCTTTGCGAAAAGAATCCTGAGAATATTTTTGTATATGCCTACTATGGAAGTGACCATAAGGTTTATGCAAAAGCATTTGACAAAAAAAGCACTATGAGTGTCAGATTTTTTCATCCAAAAGAGTATGAAGCACAAACAATAGTATCTCAAATCGCAAAAGAGAAAGAGGTGAATATTGACAACTACTCAATTAATCACCTTCTTCAAATTCATAACGGTGATGTCGCTCTTGCCTGCAACGAGATAGAAAAATTCAGGGTTTACGACAGAGCAATAACAATTAAGGATATTGATAGCTTAGTCTTTGGATTGGCAGAAGTAAACTTGGATGATTTTATAAAAAAACTGCTGAACAAAAAAGATTTTATAGAAGATTTGAACAGCATACTAGAGCATGGCGAAGATGAGATACGAGTTATAACCTCTATTACAAGCTACATAACACAGCTTTACATGTTTAACATTTACATAAGAATAAACGGCGCTCCGAACGCCCAGGAGATCATAGGCTACTCTCCTCCAAAACCAATAGTAGACGAAAAGGCCGCGCTTTCACTAAAATTTAAACCCAACATCTATTATAAACTGCATGAGCTTCTGCTCAGCAGTGAACTAAAAATGAAAAGCTCCAATGTGGATAAAGGTGCAATTTTGCTCTCAACGCTTATCAGGGTTCAGAAACTTATATAAAATCATAAAGTTATCAAGGAAAAAGATGAATAATCAGACAATCAAAACAAATAGATATTTAGAGCCTAGTGAGATAGAAAAACATCTAAAGAGTGTTGAGTATATTATCATGGCAGCGCCTGCTCCGGAGCATTTTAACGAGACGCCTATTCACTTTACTATCTTTTTAAATACGGACGAGCGTCTTCCAAAAGAGATTCAACAAGCAGTTTTAGATAAGTTTTTATATGAAAATGGCATCAATGAACCACAAGAGTTGATGAGCCAAATAATGGCCGTAGGATTTGCACAAAGCTCGCAGGAGACACCTATGCCTATGCTTTTAATAAAACCTCAAGATATAAGTTCCATTCCACATGCCGCGATGTTTGTAATGGATTTTTTAGCAGACTCAGATAACTTTAGCGAGGCAAAAGAGAAGAGTTTAACCGGTTGGAGTTATAGCCATATTTGATATTTCCGCAAACAAATCTCACAAAGCTTGCTTTGTGTAGCTTTAGAGGGTTGTAGGGACAAGTTTGTCCCTGCCACTCAAATGGGCTTCGCTCATTTGAGTGTGTAACATTAGTTATAGTACCCCATAAAAGAGGCGTTTTGAACTATTTTCATTCGGAAGAAGAAGCTTTTGCAGCTCTGCTGAGACTTTGGAGTAATAAGGATTTCCTGCTACACGACCGTTATAGGCATTAATAGCCTTGTAAGTGGATCCATGCTTTTTGTAGCACTCCCATAAAATAGCAGCAGAGACATTAAGATTTGTCTCTTGGTTTAAAAGACTGTAAAGTGATATTTTCATCCCGGCAAGCACTTCTTTGTGAATATTATTAACCTGCATCAGCCCAATATCAAAGCTCGGATAGTGGTTACCATCCAAAAAGCTAATGACATATTTAGCTTGAGTAATATTTTCGTTCTCTATTGCTACTACTTTTGTAAAAGTTTTATAAGGGATACCTCTGTTTTTAAGCATAAGATAGAGTTTGTCGAGTTGCACTTTGGTAAGTTTTTGGTAATTGACAGAGATATTTAACGGGTGAAGATCACTCTCAACTTTTGAGATAGCGTAAAGTAACCTCGGATCAATTCCATAGGTATCCCCTGTCCGAATCCACATATTTGTAGCAGCATTCGCAGCAGCCATCATCATTATCCATAGTAACAACGCTTTTATCATTATTTATTATTTCCTTGCATAAAAACTAATAGTTATGCTCTCTCAAGCAAAAACAGTTCCTTTTTTTTCTATTGCTGCAACACTTTTTGCTATATTTTTTGAAAGATTTTCGTAACTCTTTGATGTAACCAAGATATTATCTTCAATTCTTATCCCTATTCCACGGTACTTTTTAGGAATAGATTTGTCGTTTTTGTCACAGTAAATTGCCGGTTCTATTGTTAAGACCATACCAGAATTTAGAGGTATTTCTGTATCGTTGTGATACTTATAAGGTGCTTCGTCATGAACATCAAGCCCCATCCAATGGCCTATGCCATGCGGAAAATACTTTTTATGCTTCTTTTTTTTGATAAGTTTTTTATATTCGCCTTTTAATATTCCAAGTTTTATCATCCCTAGTGTTAGTAACTTTTCAGCCCTTAGCTGAAGAGTGCTTCTTTTTACATGCGGTTTTATCATCTTTATAATTTTTTTCTGTACGCCCAAAACCATATTGTAGAGTTCTCTCTGCGGTTTTGTAAATCTGCCATTTACCGGAATTGTTCTGGTTATGTCACTTGCGTAGTAATCATATTCGCATCCTGCATCTATTAAAACAAGTTCTCCCTCTCTAAGAATTTTGTCGTTCTTTACATAATGAAGAGTATTTGCGGAGTTTCCGCATGCCACGATAGACGTGTAAGCATCACTGTATGCTCCATTTGATTTAAAGATGTACTCTATTTCAGCCTGAAGCTGATACTCAAGCTTACCCGGTTTATTAAAACTCATCGCCTCGTGGTGCGCTTCTTTGGTAATTTTAATCGCTTTTTTTATCAGCTCAATCTCTGTGGCTGATTTAATCAATCGCATCTCGCCGATTATAAGTGCAATATTTTTGTGTGCAAATATCTCTTTGGACTCTTTCTTAAGAATCTTGATTTTGGAATAATCCAAACTAAAATCAAAATAGAGAGATTTTTTATTTGACAATAACTCTTTTAGATTCTCTTGCAGTTTACTAATAGGGTAGACTTCATCAACCAAAAATCTCTCTTTAGCCTTTTTTTCTCCCAACCTTTTTCCATTCCAAAGCTCTGCCTGCTTATCTTTGCTCTGCACAAACAGAATAGTTTTAAGCCCCTTCTTTGTTTTTACAAAAATCAGTGCAGAGTTATCCTCTTTAAAACCGCTCAGATAATAAAAGTTACTGTTTTGTCTATACGGGTATTCAGTATCGTTTGAGCGGCTTTTAAGCTCCGCACTAAACAAAACTGCAACAGAGTTATTAGAGAGTTTTACTCCAAGAGCATCTCTTCGAGATTTATACTCTTGCTCCGTAATCATTTGCAAACCTTTGAAAACCACTCATTTATTTGAGACAGAACATCATAAAGTGCACTATCAAGTGCAATCACTCCACCCTCTGAATCGAGTGATTTAGCAGCTACCTTTGAACTGAAGGTTTTTGTCGATACTACACTGTTTGTTGTAGCATCAATAAGCGTTAAAGTTATTACAACATTGGAGTATGACTCTCTGAAATCTTCACTGTAATACTGCATAAAATCTTCTATATTTGTCTCTAAAATAAGATCATTTTTACTTCTAGACTTTGAAACTTGAACGCTTTTAAAAAGATTTGCATCTCTAATAAGTTCTAGCAACTTATCTGTTATAGCATGGTTTGGCGAAATTGACCATTGTGCTTGTGAATAGGCAAACTGCTTATTTATGCCTTGCACATAGTTCATGTCAAGTGCCATAAGAGTGCTTGAACTGAATGCTTCGGCTACTTTTAAAGATTTGTTTGCACACCCTGCTTGACTTAAAATTTTAGTTGGCATGTTGGAATTTAATCTGTACTCACTCTTCGAAGGATGCATTGTAGAGCATCCGCTAAATAACAAAATAGCAATTGCTATAATAAATAATTTCATTTAATTCTCTCCTGGACCTTTTTTAATCTCTTCTTGTTTAAACAGGATATCACCTGGGCTTCTCTCATACGCATGAAGAGTATCTTCAATTTTAATCATTAAGCCTTGCATCTCCAAAAGGGTATTATTCATTGTTGGAATAACATCACTCGTTATCTCTTTAAGATTAAATTCACCGCTTGAAACTGCCCTTTTCACCTCATCCATCGCGCTTTTAATGCCTTTATAGCTCTCCATGATAGAGGCGAGCGAAGAGGAAGTACTCTCTTCCCATTTACCGCTCTTATCAATAAATTTATCAACATTTGGTGCGATTTTGGTAAGTTCTTTACTGACTTTATCTATATTTTTTGCACTTGAGTGAAGATGATGTACCGTGTCTTCATCCACAAGTTTCTCCATCTTATCCATAAATCCGGCTGTTCTTTGAAGCACAAGAGTTATCTGTTTTTGGTTCTCTTCATTTAAAAGTTTCTCAGTTTGAGCCAGAGTAGCCGAAAGCTTTGTAGAAACCAGTCCAAGCGAAGACTCAATGTTTTCAAAAAAGGATGGAGCACTCTTTATTGCAGGATACTTTTCTCCATCTTTTGCTATAAGCTCAGGGGCATTATTTGAGCCCATGTCTAGGTTGATATAACTAAGCCCTGTAATTCCCTGTGCGGTAAGTTTCGCTATCGTATCTTCTTTTATAGGAGTATTTTTTAAGATAGTCACAAGAACTTCTACCTGCTCCGAGTTTTTAGCATTTATCTGCAATTTTGAGACTTTACCTACTGCAATTCCTCTATATTTTACCGGTGCATCTATGTTTAGACCCAAAATAGATTCATTGAAATAGATGGCATATGTCTTTGTCTCCTGCTCTGAAGATGGCTTTAAAAGCCAATAGATAAATGCAAGCATCAGAGCAACCCCTAAAAGGACTAAAGAACCGACTAAAGAGTAGTTCACTTTATTATTCATATAATTTTATCTCCATGTTTTAAAAAGGCAGAAAAGCAACACATATACTATGCTCCTCTGAAAAAAGTTTGTATAAATTCGCTTTGTACCGAGGTTACTTCACTGAGCGTTCCCTCATATGCTATCTTCTTATTGTCTATAATTGCAACTCTGTCTAGTGTATCGTAAATTGATTTTAAATCATGTGAAACCATTACTATAGTGAGATCCAAAAGCGAGCGAAGCTTTAAAATCAGAGCATCAAAATCTCTTGCTGAAATCGGGTCAAGTCCGCTTGTAGGCTCATCTAAAAAAAGAAGTTTAGGATCCATAGCGAGCGAGCGGGCAAGAGCCGCTTTTTTCTTCATACCGCCGCTTATCTGTGATGGATACAAAAGTGCATCACTGCATTTGAGACCGACCAGATTAATCTTAAACTCTACAATTTCATCTATCATTTTTGGTGACAAATCCGTATACTCTTTAAGCGGGAGAGCAATATTTTCTGCAATACTGAGCGATGAGAAGAGTGCTCCGGCCTGAAATAATACTCCCCACTGGCGTCTTAGCTTTTGTGCATCATCCTGCCTGATATTTTCTATGTTATACCCCAGTATCTCTATTGAACCGCCTCTAAACTTTTGAAGCATAACCATCTCTCGCAGGAGTGTAGTTTTACCGCATCCGCTGGGACCGAGCAAACCGTAAATCTCACCCTGATTTATAGTGAGATTTAACCCGTCATGTACAACTCTATGTTCAAAGATTGTTTTGACATCCCGTACTTTTATTATAGTTTTCATCAGATCTTCAAATTTGTAAAGGCTATTGAAAAAATCGCATCGCAGACGATTACTGCGAATATCGACTCAACTACACTTTTAGTTGTATTAAAACCTATGCTTTGCGTGTCATCTTTAACTTTCAAACCTCTATAAATTCCGATTGTAGCTATCAGGAATGCAAAAAATGGACCTTTGGTTATACCTATAAAGAAGTGTTTGGCAGCCACTACATCTTGAAATCTGTCTAAAAAAAGTTCCGGCGTAATTTGCAAATCTAAATTTGCTACAAGCATTCCGCCTAAAACTCCCATAATATCCGAGACAAAAATAAGTATCGGCATAGCAATCATGAGAGCCAAAATACGAGGTAACACCAAAAAAGTGTACGGGTCAAACCCCATAGTACGCATTGCATCTAACTCTTGGGTTATTTTCATAGCACCGATTTGTGCAGTAAAAGCGGAGCCGCTTCTTCCAGCTACAACGATAGCCGTAATTAAAGGTGCCAACTCTCTAAGAATAGAGATGCCAAGCATGTCAACAATAAATAT
This sequence comes from Sulfurimonas sp., assembly GCA_041662325.1. Lineage (GTDB taxonomy): Bacteria > Campylobacterota > Campylobacteria > Campylobacterales > Sulfurimonadaceae > Sulfurimonas. The sequence continues at coordinate 336,398 of JBAZSU010000002.1, forward strand.
ATTGGCACCATAAAGTTTTAACTGATATGCTGACTGATACGCCACAACTAAACCAATCAAAAAACTTGTTAATGCAATAATGCCCAAGGCTTTAATAGCGCTCTCATTCATCTCAAAAGCAATCTCTTTAAATCTAATATCTTTAATTGATTTTAGGCTTTGTGCATGTGTGTGAAACATCTCTCCCAAAAAAGATAAAAAGGATAAAAGTTCAATATAATTTTTATGCGTTTCTTTTCCGATAATTTCCAAATAGTTTTGCTTTGGAGCATGTGGAATTTTTCCTGCGACTTGCTTCTCTTTTTTTACCAATTCAAGACTCTCTAATATCTCCTGTTTATGACATATTAGAGAATTTTGTATATTTTTTGATTGCAACTTTTTTTGTAGGGTATTTATTAATATTGCTGCAGCGGTGTCTAAAAATTCTAATGCACTAAAGTCTATTGTTACACTCTCTATTTTGGAGAAGTCGATACTCTCTATTTGCTTTTGGTATTTTGTGACTAAATAGACAGTAAACTCCCCTGAAAAATTCAAGGTGAGTTTTTTGTTACTATTATTTATAGTTAAAAAGGAAGTACTCATATTGGGGTAGATTAGAAGTCTCTTGCCAATAATTTATCTACTTTCAATATCGTTAAAATTCTACCAGCCTGTTTTCCGACTCCGGCAATCATACTATCATCGGCAGCGATAGTATCAGGGGCAGCACCGATATCTGACTTTTTAATTCTTATAGCCATGGTAAGCCTGTCTATAACAAAACCGGCAACTTCATCCCCTTGTTTTAAAACAAAAAAACGAGTCTCATCACTATGTTTTAGAGGACGAAGTCCAAACTTAGTTCGAAGATCAATTAAAGGTATAACAGAACCACGAAGGTTAAAAACACCCAAAACATAAGCAGGAGTTTGAGGAACTCTTGTCCATCTTATAGGCTTAATAATCTCTTGGATAGTTAAAATAGGCACCGCATACTCTTCTTCACCTATAATAAATCCAACCAACTGAACTATATCAGCAGAGTGTTCCGTAGAGCCTATTTGTTGTTCGCCTTGTTTATTAATAATCTGTTTTAATTTATCACTCATTATAAAAACTCCGATTTAAAATTCACATTTCTTTGAACTACGCTCGATAAATAATCCGCAGAGTAAGGTTTTGTAATATATTCAACCATTCCCGATTCTACACCTCTCATTCTATCAGACTTACCGGTTCGAGATGTTACGGCAATCAGAGGAAGATTTTTATATTTATTATATTTTTTAATCTCTCCTGCCAGCGTATAACCATCCATTCTTGGCATTTCTATATCAATGAGCATGGCATCGAAATTATGATCGCCCTGCTTTAGAACATTGAGCGCTTCCTGCCCATCTCCTGCTTCGACTATTGTAACACCTAATGACTCTAGTGCTTTTCTCATAATCATTCTATCTGTTTTAGAGTCATCTACTATCATTACTTTATAGTCACTCGCTCTTGATTTTTCTCTTTTTGAGCTGCCGCTTGTATCTTCTACCATAGCTTTTGCTTTTACGCCTTTTGCTATCTGCATAAGTGCCGCTACATCAACGATTAGAGTGACACCGCCATCACCGCGAATAGTTGCGCCTGCGATTCCCTCAATACCTTTTAAATAGTCACCCATAGATTTGATAACTATCTCTTCTTGACCGACAAGTGTATCTACTATAAGTCCGAGTTTGCTTGAACCAAGTCCTAAAACAACCACATACGCATGTTCGCCTGAGTCTAATATTCTCTCAACTTCAAAAATATCACCGATATGTACTAAAGAGAGAACATCATCGCGAAGTCTCATAACAGAGCGATTCTCAACTGTATAAATCTCATCTTTAGAGATACGAACTGTCTCCAAAACAGACGCTAGAGGAATTGCATAATGTTCCTCTTGAACGCCCACTAGAAGAGCCTGAATAATAGCGAGAGTTAAAGGAATCTTTAACTTCATAGATGTTCCAACACCGATTTCGCTTTCAATATCAATGATGCCGTTGAGTTTTTCGATATTTGTTTTTACAACATCCATGCCAACACCACGCCCAGAGACACTTGTTACTGCTGCAGCTGTTGAAAAACCCGGTTTAAAAATAAGTGCAAATGACTCTTTATCGCTTAGCACATCAGCTTCAGCTTCAGTAATAATGCCTTTTTCAATTGACTTATTTTTTAGCATCTCAGGGTCAAGACCTTTCCCGTCATCATCTATTTGAATAACGATAGCATTTCCCTCATTGTATGCTTTGAGTGTAATTGTGCCAGATTCAGTTTTCCCTGCTGCTAAACGAATATCCGGAGTCTCAACGCCGTGGTCACATGAATTTCTAATGATGTGAACTAACGGGTCGCCAATTTCTTCAACAATTGATTTGTCAAGTTCCGTATCTTCACCAGAAATTTCAAGCTCTATCTTCTTGTTCAACTCACGGCTTAAATCACGAATCATCCTTGGAAATTTGTTAAACACTTTTCCAATCGGCAACATTCTGGTCTTCATAACCGCTATCTGAAGGTCTGTTGTAACAAGAGAAACAATAGAAACAACTTGATTCAGCTCTTCTAGGAACTCTTCGCCTTCGTACCTCTCTTCAACATCCACATTAATTTTGATTAGACGGTTTTTCGCAAGGACCAGTTCACCGATAAGGTTCATCAGGTGGTCAAGTCTTTTAACATCCACACGAATCGTCTGTTCAACTACTGTCGGTGTTCTTGTTGCAGGAGCTGCCGCCTTTGCATCTTCCTCATCCTGCTTCGCTTTAGCTGCGGCTCTTGGAGAGGCTTGAACGACAACAGGAGCCGGAGCCGGTGTTGCTTTTGGTGCCGGTTTAGATTCAACTTCATCCATAGGTTCAGGCGGAGCTTCAGGAACACTCTCCCCTGCTGCTATTTTAGCCGCTCTTTTTGCTTTATCTTGGTCTTGTCTCTCTTTCAAAAGTCTCTCAATTTCAGCTTCTACTTCATCAGCACCCATACTGTCATAATCCGGTTCATCTTCATTAACCTTTGGCTCTTCAACTAGCTTTTCTTCGACTTTTGGAGCTGCTGAAACCGGAGTATGCACATCTCCGCTTCCGCCACTGATTTTATCGAGTCTTTTAACACACTCGCCAACTTCTATTCCTGCATCAGAACTTGTATCGCGAATTTTAGAAAGAAGAGATTTCATTAAGTCTATAGACTCCAAAACAACATCCATAACTTCTGCGGTAATAGCGAGTTCGCCATGTCTGGCTTTATTTAAAACATCTTCCATATGATGTGTAAGATGCGTCAATACATCAAAATTTAAAAACGACGAAGCACCCTTTACCGTGTGCGCAACACGAAAAATTCCGTTTAAAAGCTCCAAGTCATCCGGTCTTGATTCTAACTCCACCAAATCTTGGTCTAACTGCTCTATCAACTCAAAAGATTCAACTAAAAAATCTTGTAATATTTCCTGAAATTCATCCATATTTAAACTCCTACTTTATATGTGCACGAACAACTCGTGCCACTTCATCATAAAATGAAGCTGCTTCAAACTTAACCAAATAAGCCTCTCCACCAGCTTTTTTTCCTCTGCCTTCACTAAAACTATCGCTTATGGATGAGTTAAATATAATCGGTATATTATTGTACCTCGCATCCTCTTTAACATTTGCCGCAAAGTGAAAACCATCCATTTTCGGCATTTCAACATCAGATATAATTAGTTTTAAATGGCTAGAGATATCTTTGCCATAAGAATCATATAAATTCTCTAATTTTTCTAATCCATCTTCCCCGTCAGTAGCTTCAACCACTCCAAAGCCCATTTTCACAAGAGCCTCTTTGACAATCTTTCTGGCAGTCGAGCTATCATCCAAAATAAGTACTAAGCCGTCAAAAGAGTCCATCTCTTCAGAAACATAATTTGTATCCGGTTCATAGAGTCCCAAATCTTGAACTACACTCTCTAAATCTAAAATAAGCAGCACATTATCATTTTCTATCATTGTAACGCCGGTAATTTTACTTCCATCAATAGAACCTGAACCGCTCCCGAACGTTGATGGCTCTATATCACTCCAGTTGATTCTTCTTATTCTTTTTGCTTCATGAACGACGAAGCCGATAAGAACATTGTTGAACTCGGTAATTATTATTCTTGATTTTTCTTCAATTCCCTCAGGTGCCGTAATACCCATCCATTTTGCAAGATTAACAACAGGTATTACCGTACTTCTTAAATCAAAAATACCTTCTATAAAATCCGGTGTTCCCGGCAGTTCAGTTAACTTTGGAATACGAATAATTTCGCGGACTTTTGAGACATTTATCCCGTAAATCCCCTCGTATATTTCGCCGTCTTCTTCTTTTAATATGCGAAAATCAACAAGTTCCATTTCATTGGAGCCGACTTTTAGTGCGTTATCATCCATGCTTATTTATCCTTAAAGAAAATATTTTCTTCTAGCAACTCTACTTCTTTGGACGATTTTACAATAAAATATCTTTGATTGCAAGCAAAAGCACCCAGATTTATATATCTGAAATTATCAAACTTTACGCTCTTGTTTTGATGAAAATGTCCCTCTACAAAGTAGTCACACTTGTATTTGTCACCTAGTCTTTTTGATATGAATGCATCAAATCCGACAAACTCTCTGCAATCATTTTTTTTACTCAGGTAACTATCGAGTTTTTTTAAAATCAAATTATTGCTTATAAAATTCACAGCTCTTAAGAATAACAGAACTAAAGGGTTTCTAATTATGGATGTATATATTTTGTATCCAATATCCTCTCCAAAATCACCATGCGCGAGCATTACAACTTTATCATTATATTTGCATGCCAATGGCTGCTGTTTTATTGGAAAGATCTTGGCAAGAGGAAATACATTTTTTAAATTAAAATCGTGATTCCCTTCTAAATAAATTAACTCTGTCTCTTGTGAAATCCCATTTAAAAGCTTTATCGCCTCTTGATTTATTTCTGCCGTATAGGGAATTTCTCCAAAAAGAGTGTCAAATATGTCGCCCATAAATATGAGCTGAGAAGGCTGGAGTTTTTTTGAGTGAATCTCTTTTATAAAGTCTAAAAGTTGTGGACGAAGGTGTGAATAGTGTGCATCTGCGACAACAAATGCACCCTCTTTAATCTCGATATTATGGGACATAAGCGATATTTGAAATACCTAAAGACTCATGAAATCCCATCATAATATTTGCGTTTACTACTGCTTGAGATGAAGCCCCTCGCATTAAGTTATCGATTGCACTTGAAATAAAAAGCATGTTGTTTTTTTGCTTGACATAAACATCGCAAAAATTTGTACCTGCAACATTTTTCATGTCAACAGGATTTTTGCAAATTCGAACAAATGGCTCATCCTTGTAATATTCTTTTAAAACTTCAACAGCATCAAAAGTCCCATTTACCTGCAGATAAATAGATGAAATCATTCCTCGAGTCAGGGGCACCAAATGGGGCACAAAATTTACCTCATCATTTGGAATATCAAGTTTTTGGGCAATTTCTGGTGCATGTCTATGTGAAAGCGGATTGTACGCAAAAAGGTTGTCATTTACATTCACAAAATGAGTCACATCGCTAAGCTTTTTACCGGCTCCGCTCACTCCTGTTTTTGAATCAATTATAACCGGAGTATGCGCAACTCTAAATTTCATAAACGGCAACATTCCTAAAATCGCAGAGGTAGGAAAACAGCCAGGATTTGCAACAAGAGAGGCACATTTCAGCTCATCTCTAAACATCTCAGGAAGCCCATATACGGCACTCTCTAAGTTTTCTACATCTGTGTGAGGGCAATAAAATTCTTCATAAACATCTTGAGGGAGTCTATAATCAGCCGACAAATCAACAACCTTCACTCCAGATGCGATAAGCGGTTTTACAAAAGCCATGGCAGTTTGATGAGGAACTGCTAAAAAAACAAGTTCACATCTCTTTGCAACCTCGTTTATGTCAGCTTTTTCTACATTGCACTCATACACTTTTGCCAAAGATGGATGAAGCTCGCCAAGAGTAGTCCCACCCTCAGTATTTGCTACATAATTTAAATGAAATTTTGGGTGATTTATAAGAATTTTAACAAGTTCTAAGCCTGTATATCCGCTTGCTCCAATAATCCCGACATTAATTGCACTCAAACACAATCTCCTGATATTTCACTTCAAGTATCTCATACTCTTTTTCACCGTTAGGAAGCTTAGCTTTAAAATCATCACCCTCTTCTCTTCCTAAAAGCTGCTTAGCCAAAGGAGAAGCGAATGAAATCAACCCAATATCAGGATTGCTCTCACATCCGCCTACAATCACATAAGTTATCTCTTCATCCGTTTCCAAGTCACACAAAACTACAGTTGAGCCAAAACTAATACGGGCATGTTCTAGCGTTGAGGGGTCAACTATCTGAGCAGAACCGATAATTTCAGCCAACTCAATAAGTCGTCCATCAATAAGTCTCTGCTGCTCTTTTGCGGCGTGATATTCAGCATTCTCTTTAAGGTCGCCATGTTCAAGCGCTTCTTCAATATCTTTCACTGTTTGTGGTCTTTTAACTTGTTTTAAATCTTTCATCTCAGCCTGCAGTTTCGCATAGCCAAAAACTGTCATAGGTTCAATTCTTTCCATAGTGGTTCTCTTTATTTAAATTTTAGTGTGGAGATTATATCGAAAGTTGTTTGATACTTGGTTTCATACTTGATAAATCAAAATGAATCATCTCTAGTTCGCATTTTATAGCAATGACACACCCTTTTTTGCTTATACTTAGCGGAATGTGAATATTTTCTAAAAGTTTTATATTTTCACCTGTCATAGGGTCGTTTGCAAAAAGTGTTTCATCTGTTATAAAAAATATTCTTCCTCCACCGCAGCCATCGCCAATGATACCCTCACAGACGAGTGGAGAGTTCAAATCAAAACCATGAAGCATCTAAACAATCCTCTTTTGCCTCTTGGATAAACTTTTGAAAATCAGTGCTGTTTTTGTCCAAACTCTGGTAACTTTCAAAGCTGTACTCTTTAAAAATTTTCTCATTTATACATACATTCGTTGTTTGATTTGCATCATATTGCGTTGTGGAGAGCACATGCAATTTTTGCCCATCATCCCACTCAAAATAACTATTGTAGTAAGGGTATAGAGTCCATACCGCAAAGCCTAAGGTCAGAACTATATTGGTTATATACTCTTTTTTTTTCGTCTCTATATATTTTTTTATGTCATAAGAGATGAGTATTAAAAAAAATATCTGTAACGATATATTAAACCAATCACTATCTAAAAAATCAAACAAACCGCTCTCCTACTTTTCTCTTATTTTTTTTATTGTCTGTGCACACATGGCAAGCCCAAAGGTGGCTGTCACACCCATAAAACTTCCCTTCTCTTTTGTAACCACCTCTTCGCTTGAGAAGATGGCTGTATATTTTTTGTTGAAGCCTCGTTTTTTCAACTCATATCTTATTTTAGAGCCAAATTTATCTCCATGTGTTTTCCAGATGTCGGCTACTTCGACCTTTGTGGGGTCTAATCTTTTTGCACTTCCAAAAGAGGAGATAAGTTTTTTATAACACTTTTGCGCTAAGGCTAGTTTTGCATTTCTGTCGTCTATGGCATCTAAAACTAAATCATACGGCTCAAAATCAAAGTCCCAAACCCACTGCTCATCCACTCTTACATTTATGATTGTAACATGTGGATAATGTTGTTGCAGAGCCTCAACCTTAAACTCGCCTTCATGCAGTTCAGACCACATCTGACGGTTCTGGTTTGTCACATCGTAGGTGTCAAAGTCAACAATTGTTATGTCTGTTATTCCGCTACGAGTCAAACAATCAAGACAAAAACTGCCGACTCCGCCGACTCCTAAAAGTATAACTTTTGCATTTTGCAACTTTGAGAAATCATCTAACAAAAGCTGTTTTACTCGTTCATATTTCATCCGTTTATTTTATCCACTCAACAAGTGCATTTATGCTTTTATATGCACTCATGTCGAGATGAATCGGGGTCAAAGAGACAAAACCTGCTTCGATTGCTTCGTAATCGCTCATGTCATGTGCCACATCACGGGATTTAAACTCAAGAGGATGAAGCCCAAGCCAGTAATGCTCTTCGCCGCGTGGATTTCTGTGGAGATGCGCGTCATTTGCATAACATCTGTACCCTGCATACGTCACTTTCATCGGTGCAACAGTAAGTTCAGCAGGAATATTTACATTCAGAAACTCTCTGTGAGGCAAAGGAAAAGAGCCGCTTTTTATCTTTAAAACCAACTCTTTTATAGTTGCACATGCAAGCGAAAAATCCCCATCCGGATTCGTAAAATCCATCACTTGACTTATAGCGATAGCTGGAACACCGTGCAAAATAGCTTCCATAGCGCCTGCACATGTTCCAGAGTAGGTAATATCCTCACCCATGTTTGAACCGCGGTTTATACCGCTCACAAGCAAATCAGGTTTTTGCCCTTCAAACATGGAATTAAGTGCAAGATAAACGCAGTCGCTTGGAGTTCCGTCGTCAAGCTTATAAAAATCATCCTCTACGCAGATAAAGCGAAGCGGACGAACCAAAGTAAGCGAATGTCCACATGCCGACTTTTCATTGGCAGGTGCAACAACGGTAACGTCCACACCATTAATCTCTCTCAAAGCACTGACCAAATTTCGCAGCCCTTTTGCCTCATACCCATCATCATTTGTTACTAAAATCTTATACCTCAATGGCATCTCCTAACTTCTCTCATAAAAATAATTTTCTTAATACTGGTCAAACACTCGTTTTGCTTTTGGATATGCATATATTATTGCTCCAGCTGCTACACCCAGTATGAGTAGCCAAACAAACATTGCGAATGAACTCTCTTCTTCCGGCTCTTCTTTTACCTTTCTAACAACTATTGTGTCTTCTTTTTTTGCACTTACTGCACTTTTTGTTGCTTGATTTGTTGTATTTGTCTCTTTGACTAAAGATGCTGTTATGTTCGTATCTGCTTTTATTTCCGTAACGTTTACATCTGCTTTGCTTTTGTTACTATCCGATTGTGCTACTGAAGTATTAGTATCTTTTTTATCTGTATTTACTAAAAATTCTGTGATATTTACATCCACTTTTACTGCTGAAATATTTTTATCGGCAGCTTTTATTTTCACTGGCACAACTGCCGGTGATTCAAGGCTTTGCTCTTCTTCTTTGGTTTGAGTCGTTCCGCTGTATTTCAGGCTATATACACCCTCAAACTTAGGCGCAACCAAACGCATCACCTCTTCATACATCTCTTTATTTTTTATAGGTTCCACAACCAGAATATTATAGTTGCAAAGAGATCGGACATGAACTACAAAATCATTTTCTGTTGCCAGAGAGTTAAATTTTTCGTATGCTTCATCCTCTTGAAATCTTTTCAACTCTTCATAAGCTCCCTCTTTTAGAGAAAATGCTCCCAGCATAATTTTTTTTGGGTATTCCGAAGCCGATGACATATCAATGGATGATATTTGTGATGCTTTTTCAATATCTTTAATCGTGGCATTTAGAAACTTTGGCACAACCAATTTCAGTGCCTCTTCGAGTATAAATTGATTTTTTATAGGTTCTGCTACCAAAAGATTTTGTCCGCATGAACCAATAACATGAACATTAAAATCATTCTCTTTTGAGATAAGTTCAAGTTTACTATAGCTTTCATCACTCTTTAGTTTTTCAAATGCAGCATTTGCGCTCTCTTTATCTTTAAAACTATCAAAAACAATCTGTTTTGTATATGCTCCTAAAGAACTACTTATCAGTATGGTCATCACTGCTGTAAAAATAACTTTCATGTGTGCTTCCCCGAAATAAATTTTCAAATCATTATATTGATTTAATTATAAGTAAACTCTAAAATGAAGAAAAAGATTAAAAGAATTTCTGCTTTTTCCGATAGTATTCAAAATTACAAGGGGCACATTATGAACACATCCTATGGATTAAATTCCTATGCATCACACGATTTAAATATAAGAATGAAAACATCAAGCGGTGATGTTATCAACATGGATTTTGCGAATAAAAAAGAACTTTCTCTATCGCATGAAGAGAGCGAAAATGCAACCAAAGACAGCCTCTCTTTCTCTTCTATGCAGTCGTTTCAATTCTCTATGACGGGAAATGGGATAGATGAGCAAGATCAAAAAGAGATAGATGCTTTTATGAAAACTGCAAAACCGTTTATTGATTCATTCTTAAAAGAGCTAGAACAAGATGCTCCGCAAACTCCCGTTACAAAGCTGGCAAATAAAATAGCGGATATTTTTGCACCCATGAAAGAAAAAGATGAAAATACCAAAAATTATGTCAAAACAAATATAGTAAAAATGTTTGACAACTCCATGAAAGAAAGCGATTCTATGAGTAAAATTTTTGAAGATGCAAAAAAATTATTGGAAAAAACTCTTCAAGAGTTTGATAATTACAATAAAAAACTGTATGCCTGATTTTTTTTGGAATAGTAAATGCTTTTAAATTTGTATGAAATCACTAATATTGATAATTTTATTAAATGTAGCTATTTTAGCTTCGTCGGCGTTTGATGTAGAGCAGGAGTATGAACAGCTCAACAGGGGAATTGAAAAAATATCTCCTCTACTCTCAGCAGAGGAAAAAGTATCTCTCTATTTGTTAGTTCTTAGCACCCATGACAAAATCACAACTGCTTATGCTTTAGGTGAACATAGCGGCAATGCACTCAAAGATGTAGAACAAGAGACATTAAAGCTATTCTCTTCAATAAAAGCGCATAACGAAAAGATTAAGAAGAGTGATGTAGAAAATGTAGAAGAACTCTACTCCCAAATGAGTAAACATGGATTGGAGTTTATTAAAACCAACACTAACGAGTCCGATAACCCTCTTCCTGTTTTTATTTTTTTAGGTGTTGCTGCCCTTGTTCTAGGGTTTAGCGTAAGTTATTTTTTCTTCAGAAATCAAAAGACCGCCTTAACCAACAGCGATAAACAGAGCCGCAACATTAATGATATCTTTGCAAATCTGCCAGAGATGGATAAACCACAAAACAGAGATGAAAGAGATAGCTTAGCAAAAGAAGAAGGGACACCTCCGCATGCGCTTGTAGAAACTACAACAGAAAGCAGTGATGATGACGATGCCTTGGCAAATCTACAAAAAGTGCATAATAATGTTTTAAATGAGGTGAAGCATTTAGAACGCCTAAAAGCGTCTTGGCATGAAGAGCAGAACAGAGCAAATGATGAACTAAAGAAAGAGAAAAGAACTCTCGAGCATGACATCGAAGAACTGAAGAATAAAATAGCAGAGCTGCAAAACTCTCAACAGGCACTCATCAATGAATTTCAAGAGAATTTGCAAAATCTAGATAGACAACCCTATGAGAACGATGCTGAATTTAATGAAAAATTAATCTCTCTCAAACATAAGAGCCATAACATATTTCATATATTGGAAACTATCTCAGATATTGCAGAAGAGACAAATCTACTTGCTCTCAATGCAGCCATAGAAGCGGCAAGAGCCGGTGAACATGGAAGAGGTTTCGCTGTGGTAGCAGATGAAGTTAGAAATCTTGCAGAAAAAACTCAAGCAACACTCACTGAAGCAAAAGTAGATGTATCAAGTGTTGTAGATGCAATTTCAAGTTTAAAAAGTTAAGAGTGGCTTAAAACTTGACATTGCCTCTTCAAATAGTGTAAAATTGCGGCATCAAAACAGATATTTACATATCTCATTATCCTCTAATTTATGCGTTATGCAAAAAAATCCCAATAATCTAAGGTAATTACTTAATGAGTGAAAACAATTCACAAACAACCCCGACAACACCCGTAACTCCACCACGCAAGACAACTACAAAACCAAACAACAAAACTCGTTCTCATACTCCCGTCAAAGGCGTAACCGTTGATGACCTTCGTGCAAAAACAATTGAAGAGTTAGTAACACTCGCAAATGAGCTTAATGTTGAACATCCAAATGAGTTAAAAAGACAAGACATTATCTTTGAAATTTTAAAGGCTCAAACAGAGCAAGGCGGCTTTATACTCTTTAGCGGCATCTTAGAAATTATGCAAGACGGTTATGGATTTATCCGCTCCATAGACAAAAGTTTCAACGAAAGTATCAACGATGCCTATGTTTCAAACACTCAAATCAAAAGATTTGCACTTAGAAACGGAGATGTCGTAACAGGTCAAGTTCGCCCTCCAAAAGATCAAGAGAGATACTACGCACTTATCAAAATAGAAGCTGTAAACGGCTTACCGCCCGAAGAAAGTAAAAAAAGACCTCTTTTTGAAAACTTAACACCGCTCTATCCACTAGAACAAATCAAATTAGAGTATAGAGAGAAAGGGCTTATTGGTCGAATGATGGATTTATTTGCACCTATCGGCAAGGGGCAAAGGGGTCTAATTGTTGCACCTCCAAGAAGCGGTAAAACCGAACTTTTAAAAGAGATTGCACATGGAATAAGCGCAAATCATCCTGAAATTGATTTGATGGTTCTGCTTGTGGATGAAAGACCTGAAGAGGTAACAGACATGGAGAGAAGTGTTAAGGGTGATGTTTACAGTTCAACCTTTGACATGCCTGCAAAAAACCATGTAAAAGTTGCCGAAATGGTAATTGAAAAAGCAAAGAGACGCGTTGAGTTAGGAAAGGATGTAGTCATTCTTCTTGACTCAATCACCCGTCTAGCGCGTGCCTACAACACCGTAACACCTTCAAGCGGCAAGGTTCTGTCAGGGGGTGTGGATGCAAATGCGCTTCACAAACCAAAAAGATTTTTCGGAGCAGCCAGAAATATTGAAAACGGCGGAAGTTTAACAATTATTGCCACGGCTCTTATCGATACGGGAAGCAAGATGGACGAAGTTATCTTTGAGGAGTTCAAAGGAACCGGTAACTCTGAAGTTGTACTCGACCGTAAAATCGCGGAGAGACGTATCTTCCCTGCAATCGACATCTTAAAATCAGGAACAAGAAAAGATGATTTACTCATTGGTTCTGATGTTCTGCAAAAAGTGTTTATTCTTCGTCAGATGATTCACAAGCAGGATAATGAGGTAGAAGCACTCAAATTTGTTTACACGACAATGGGCAAAAAAGCTACGAATGAAGAGTTCTTAGAAAGCATGAACACGAACCAATAACTATGAAATTAGGGGTATTTGATAGCGGAATCGGCGGTTTAACTGTTGTAAAATCACTTTTAGAACATGAGCTTTTTGAAGAGATTGTCTATTTTGGAGACACGGCGCGTGTACCCTACGGAATTAAAGACAAAAATACCATCATCCGCTATGCCATAGAGGCTGTAGAGTTTTTCAAAAACTTTGAGCTTGACCTCATCATAGTTGCATGCAACACCGTGAGTGCCTACGCTCTTGAGGAGATGCGAGAGAGTTCTGCATGTCCCGTTATCGGGGTGGTAGAGTCGGGTGTGCTTGCAACATCCAACGCAATTAAAGACAAAAATTCAAATATTTTAATACTCGGTACAAAAGCCACCGTAAACTCAAAAGCCTATGAGACAAGCCTTCATAAACAGGGCTTTGTCAACCTGCAAGCAAAAGCAACGGGGCTCTTCGTTCCTATGGTTGAAGAGGGTATTTACGAGGGTGAGATTTTAGATGCCACTCTTAAACACTATTTTAAAGATTTAGAAACTCCCCATGCCATCATTCTCGGCTGTACTCACTTTCCTCTCATCTCAAACGCCATTCAAAACTACTTTGGCAAAGATACAATTTTGATTCACTCCGGCGAAGCAATTGTTGAGCATTTGGAAAAAGAGTTTACATTTGATACAAAATATAAAAACCCGAAACTCAAATTCTTCGCCTCAGAAAACCCGGAAGCACTCAGAGCAGTTGCGAAGATGTGGCTTAATCTTTAAAACTTATTAGACTTTTTGCATCGCTAAAAAGCTATATTTCGTAACTTCTAGTCGAATGTGATGAAAAAATTGAACTATTTTAATCATTTTTTTCAAACTGTTCCTAAAGTTTGAGCTCTTCGCTTATATCTTTGATGAGTTTGCTAAAAGGCTGTTTTGATAAATCCTCATTTTCATCGATAAGATTAAAAATATCTTTTTTGATTTGCCCAAACGGTATACCTGTCAAATCTTGCAACTCTCTCAATCTACTCTCTGGATAAAGTTCTGCTTTTTGTATCATCTCAAAAACTATATCTTTGTGAACTTTGTAGCGTTCATTGAGTTTGAAAATCTCTATGTATTTATCGTACTGATTTGTATAATTTTCTTTTAGAGATATATCTATATTTTCTTTTGATTTTATATGTAAATTTTTGCAAGAGTCATCTAAAAGTAGTTTGAATTTTACTTTAGTTTCAAAATCATATTTTTGTGAGCTTGGAGCTAGGTTTTTAAATTCTTCATTTTTCTTCAATTTACTGTTACATGTATAGCAACTAGGAATAAGATTGTATAAAGAGAGTGCCAAATATGGATATGTAGCTTTGTCATAAAAATGGTCTAAGGTAAACTTATTTTTCTTACCGCCTTTTGTCTTGTATGTATTTACAAAGTCAATATTGCAGTAATAACAAGTTGAAATATCAAGATTTTCCTCAAAAAATGGCTTTATTTTATTGGTTTGCGAATCTGTATAGTTAAAAACAAACTTGATGTACTTATTTTCTTTTTTACCTATTTGATTCTTAATTTTTTGTAGAGTTCTAAAGTTCCCAATAGTTAAGCATTTGAAACTAATATTTTTAAAAATAGTATCAAAATTACCTATTTTATTTGTTTTAAAATACTCAAACATCTCTTCTAATGTAATCGTAGATTTATGATGATTTGTGATATTTATTTTTAATATCTCATTTTTTTCAATATAAAAATATTTTGATGCGATGTTCTTATAATACAGATTTCTATCAAAAATTTTAGGATAATTAATCTTTAGCATTTTTCAACTTCTCTAAATATAGCTTTCTTTTTTCTAACTCTTCTAGTTCCTTGTTTATTAAATCTTCATCATCGGAGAATAGTAACTCTAATTCATCCAAATAGTTTTTCATGATAGTTTTTAAAAATGCTTCTCCGATGATTGATTGGATATATCTAAAATTATGTTCTTTTGCTTCATAATCGTCTTTCTGTGTTTGAAAATTTGCATCTTCTTTTTGAAGATTTTTGTTTTCATCATAAAACTTTTTAATCTCAGTAATTTTCTCTTTCGCAAACTCACCCATAAGTCCATCTTCCATAAAAAAACCGTGACTAAGAAGTGTGTGGATATTTGCTCCGAAAGTTTGTTTCCCATCTTCAAAAGGATAAACTTGTTTTCCCTTTTCTAAAAATATTACATTTTCTTTTGGTAAATCTGATAGTAAAGAAGGAGAATGAGTTGATAAAAGTAGATGTAAGTTAACATTATTCTTTGTTAAGTTATTATAATTCTCAATAACTTTTTTTAATTTATATAGTAAAGTTTTTGACCATTTAGGATGTAAAAAAGAATCAGCTTCATCAAATATAATAATTTGATTCATCCCATAATTTTTGCTATTTTTCAATGAATACAATAAATCTAAACTAATATTTAATAATTGCCGTTCTCCATCAGACAAAGTTGAATATTTGTTACCATTTTCTTTATTAATTATATCTATATCAAAAAAATTGAATTCTAACCAATCTTCTTCTAATCCAATAAAGTGCTTAATTGAATCAATCGAATCTTTAATTTTTTTATTTGAGTTAAATTTATATATTTTATGAAATTTACTATGCATAAAATTACTTTCTTTTTTTTGATAATCTAAAGTTATGTTTTTTAGTATTATTGATAAAAAAGCATACTTAAGAACCAATATATTTACTGAAGGGGAGAAATCTGAATCTTTATCTAGTTTTTCTTGAATATTTAAATTAAAATCTATAGTTAAATCAAGCAGTTCTTCTGTTGTAATATTTAATTGACTATTTATATTCATTATAAAATCCATAAATAAACTATTAAAATTGCAATTAGGTATATTAGTGGCTTTTTGCCAATGCTTTAAAAAAAATCGTATAGTAGCTATATAATAATTATGAGCGATAACAAATCTAAAATCATCTATATCAAAAGTTCTCGGATGAATGTTATCGATAAAGTTTAAAAGTTTTTGATTTTCAATACCATTATATTCTTTCCAATAATCTTTATAATCAACAGATATATTTTTTAATGTAATTTCAAAAGAATCAAAATAATATTCTTCTTCTAAAATTTTTGATAAATTTATTTCTTGTGATAATTCATAATGCTTATTTTCAATATCATTTTGGTTAAACTGATAAAACAATGAGTTGGTTTGCAAGATTACTTGTAGTTTGTTACTATTTTTAATAGCATAAGAATTTAAAGCGTCCATCCATAAAGTAAGAAATTGACGCTTAACAAAAAGTGATTTTTTATCAGAAGAGAAAGGATTAAAATTTTTAATCTTTTTTTTATCGTATTTGATTTTTTTTCTATCAATAATATAAAGATTATCATCACATACTAGTATCAAAAATCCTAAAATATCATTATAATCTTTCGATTGAATTTGAACCATTGCTTCTAAAACACTACTCTTCCCACTCCCATTCTCCCCAACAATAGCAGTAACATTAATATTCTCTCCAAAAAAGTTTTTAGGATAAAATTTACCAGTTTCTTCTTTATCAATTATGTCTAGCTTGCTTGTGTCTTTATCATACTTGCACTCAAACCTCGGCGAAAAGTTAAACCCTTGGTTCTCAATATTCTTATATTTTTTAACCCATAAATAAACTAACTCCATCCATTCCCCTTATTTTTTAAAATCATGCTCAAGCCCAATATTCAATCTTCCATCAAGTGCAACCATCTTTATATCTTTTTATATATAAAAAGTTCCAAATGCACTCCTTACATGTTTTGTAACTGTTTTGCAATAGTGAGGGTATAAACTTCCGCTATGGAAAACACATTACCCAAAGCATGGTTAGATAACTTAGAAGTTTTAGATATAGCCTTTCAGCCGATTGTAGATATTCATACCGGCAAAACTTATGCAGTTGAAGCCCTTCTGCGAAACTATAAAGAGGTTGGTTTCGACTCCATTTTTGAACTCTTTGACAAAATTTATAAAGATAATCTGCTCTACTCTTTTGATGTGGCTCTTCGTGAGAAGGCTATAAAAAAATTCATAAACATAGATAATTTTAAAAATATTAAACTCTTTTACAACCTCGATAACCGTCTCTTTAAAATGGCTAACTTTACAAGCGGAAACACAAGCATATTGCTCAAAAAGTATGGGATAGAAAAAGACAGCATCTGCTTTGAGATTTCAGAGAGACATGAGATAACGAGCAATTGTAAAATGGAAAAAATTCTATCGCACTATAGAGATGAGGAGTTCTGCATTGCTATTGATGACTTTGGTGTCGGCTACTCAGGCTATAAACTCCTCTATGACAGTACCCCCGATGTTATCAAAATAGACAGATTCTTTTTAGCAGATATTGAAAGAGATATAAAGAAAAAAATAATGGTCAGCAGCATAACGCACTTAGCTGTTCAGCTTGGCATAAAAGTGATTGCAGAGGGCGTTGAGACGAAGGCAGAGCTTATGACATGCAAAGAGATAGGGTGTCATTTGGTTCAGGGCTACTTTGTACAGAGACCGACTAAAAATACAAAAGAGATAAATCAGAAATATAGCAATGTCTACGATTTGATCAAACATGACAAAAGAGCCGAAAGCGATTATAAACTAGATGCTTATTTAGACAAAATTAAGCCTCTGAGCGTTCAATCAAAAATGAATCAAGTCATAGAATATTTCAAAAAATATCCAAATAGCCAGCTCATACCGATTGTAAATTCAAACGATGAACCAATCGGAATACTCCAAGAGGATACGATAAAAGAGTTTTTATACACCCAATATGGCAAAGCACTTCTTCTTAATGACGGTACTAAAAAATCAAAACTAAAAAATTTAATCAGCTACTGCGGTATAGCCGACATCAACAGCGATATTGCAACAATTATAGAGCTCTTCTCTAACAATAAAGAGTCCAGAGGTATTATTCTTACAAACAACTCAAAATATTATGGTTACCTCTCTGCAAGAGCTATTATTACCATCATGAATGAGGAGAATATACTCTTTGCAAGGGAGCAGAATCCTCTCACAAAACTCCCCGGGAACACGGTAATCGAGCGGTATATTGCAGCAGCTTCATCCAATAACGACTCCTATCTGCTCTGCTATTTTGATTTAGATAATTTCAAAGCATTTAATGATGTTTACGGATTTAGAAACGGGGACAGGGTTATACTTCTTTTTGCGGATATTATAAAAAAACACCTGCCATCGGAGTTTTGTAAAGCGCATATCGGCGGCGATGACTTTTTTGTCGCCATGCAACACAATAATGAAGATGAATACTCCTATACAAAAAAGATAATAAAAGTTATGACAAAATTCACCCAAGACGCCAAAAATTTCTACTCAAAAGAGGACAAAGAGCGAGGGTTTATAGTCTCCAAAGACAGAGAAGAGAATATAAAAGAGTTCCCTCTGCTTACTGTGAGTGCCTCCATAGTAATCATAACAAAAGCAACGAAAAACAGGTCTTCAAAAAACATCAACTCTGTTTTGTCGGCACAAAAAAAAGTTGCCAAACATGAGTACAGCCATCTCTCTATAAGCAGTCTGCTATGAGAAAAAAACAAAAAATTATAAACCTCTTTAACGACAAAGATATTTATCAGATACGGCATGTAATTTCCATTGCATGCGAAGAAGATGTAAACCTCTTTTGGGACTTTATCAGTGCATCCAATAATCCAACGCATGATTTAATCCATGCATTTATAACAAAATTCCACAACTTCGCTTTATCTTTTATTAGAGACAACAAAAAGCTCTATTTTGAAATTACTTTAGAAGAGAGTGACGGCTATTTTTACTTTACGCTATGGAATCAAAAGATAGCCCGCTCTTTTAAGTCTTACATACAAAATACTTCCTTCGAATTTCTCTATAATAAAAAGAAAATAAGCATAAAGCTAAGTAAGTTAAAGTGCCTGAAAAATATTGAAACAATAAATCTCAAAAATGAAAAAAGAGAGCAGTACCTTATAACCTCCGTAACAAAACCCCAAGAGAATAAGAGAATAGAAGCTTATACTTTTTTAAATCAAGAAGATTTAGAGTATCTCTTAAAATTGAGTGAGGATATGCAGGAGTTAGCTTTTCAAATTAATAGAATCGGCTTCAATAAAAATATATTCATATCGCTTAGATCCATATTTTCTCTCTTTTGTTTAACTCTCAGCTACTATGAAAGAATCTCTCCGATTGCAATTACGATAACTAACTTTTCCAATCTTATCAATCAAAACGCAGAGAGGTTTATAGAGCTTAATAAATCGGAGCTACTACTGATTGACGGTTTTATAGAGAATATAGACACTTGGCTGCAGACTCTTTTTATAAACGGAGGCGCAAACCTCTATTTTATGGACAACTCTTTAAAAGCCGATTATGAGATGATTCAAGCCTTGATTATGCCAAAAGAAGAGACATGTTATGAAATCTCTTTAGATGATATTTTTGATTTTTAAAAATTTTTTTGATGATACTTTAACCCTTTAAATGCTAAAATCACCCTAATTAACAATGGAGTTAGATGTGAAAGAGAGTTCAGAGGTATTAGCCAGAAAATATAGACCGTCAAACTTTGATGAGCTTATAGGTCAAGAGACAATCGCCCAAACTCTCTCACTTGCACTTGACTCAAACCGCCTCTCCCATGCCTACCTTTTTTCAGGTCTCAGGGGAAGCGGCAAAACCTCAACCGCCCGTATCTTTGCAAAAGCTCTTATCTGTGAGAGAGGTGTAACCCATAAACCATGCGGAGTTTGTCAAAACTGCACGCTCGCCCTAGAGGGTCGCCACATGGATATTGTGGAGATGGACGCTGCTTCAAACCGCGGAATTGACGACATCCGCGACCTTGTTGAGCAGACGAAGTACAAACCCTCTACCGCAAGATTTAAAATTTTCATAGTCGATGAAGTTCACATGCTCACTCCTCAGGCATTCAACGCACTTTTAAAGACGCTTGAAGAGCCGCCTGCCTATGTAAAATTTATACTTGCAACAACCGACCCGCTCAAAATTCCGGCCACAATTTTGAGCCGTTCTCAGCACTTCAGATTTAAAAGCATTGCAACAAACAAGATAGCAGACCATTTGGCATACATTCTTAATCGTGAGAAAATTGAGTATGAGAGCGATGCCCTTGAGATACTCGCCAGAAGCGGAAACGGAAGCTTAAGAGACACCCTCACCCTTCTTGACCAAGCCATCATATACTCCAAAAACCATGTCGATGTCAAAACCGTAACCGACATGCTGGGGCTTGTTGACCCAAAATTTTTGACGGATTTATTCGGTGCAGTTTTTGCAAAAGATTATGGGCAGTTGGTTGAATATACAAAAATTTTAGAAGAGTATGAAGCAGAGATGGTTGTGGATGAGCTTATTGCTTACCTTAAAGAGCGAATGTACAACCATGATGCGCTCTTTTCAACACTGGTTTTAGATAGATTTTTCAGAATACTGAGTGACTCAAAATATCTCTTCAGCATCAATGCAAACGGCTCTTTTGTTCTCTCGCTCATATTTTTTAAGATGGTCGAAGCGCTTCGCATAAAAGAGATTGACCAAATGATAGAGTCTCTTCAAAAAGAGATTCAAAGACCGGATATAGAAACTCTTAACTCTATAGTTCAACATCATAAAAGTGCTTCATTACCAACACAAATAGAAGATATAAAGTCAAAAGAACAAATACAAATAGTTCGACATGAAAAAGAAGAGAATATACAAATTCCGGTAGAAGTGATAATAGAAAAAGAAGAGATAGTTCCACATGCCATCATAAATCCACATGCAAAAACTTTTGAAACTTTAGTGCATAAAATCCAAGATAGAAACTATGAACTTGCCGAATGTTTTACCAAAAGCGTAACGTTTATATCTTATGAAGATGGTGTTTTATCATGGGAAAGTTGTGCGGATGAAGAGTGTAAACAAGTACTCAAACACGGCTACACGGTTATAAGACAACTTGTGCGAGAGATATTTGGATTTGAGACACAAATCAAAGGTCTTCCCTGCTCTAAAGTGATGGAAGAAGAAAAAAAAAATGATTTAATTCCGGAAAATACTACTCAAACTTCCGAGTCAACCGCAATGCTTCAACATGTCATAGAACAGCCGACAATGCAGCTTGACCAAAGCAGTTCTATGATTGAAGATGCCGAAATTGGTGAAAGTGACAGTTGCGTAAGTAACTGCTCGCAAAGCAATGAATCTGCCAAAGAGATAAATGGAGTTGACATACGAGAAGAGCCTATGGTTCAAAAAGCAATCGAACTTTTTGAAGCTAAAAAAGTAACAATTCAGTCCAAAATTTAACGGGTATTTCACAGCTTTGAAAAAAAGAGTTCACGGACACAAAGATTCTCCCTTTGACAAAACATCAGAATATTTTCGTAAGGCGTAGAATTCCTTCTCTTGAGAGTTGCAAAATTTGCCTGAGAAATACCAATGGCATCCGCTACATCTTTGTCTAGTATTTTTATCTTTTTATCTCTCGATAAATAGCTCTTTAACTCTTTTATTACAGCATAAAAATCTCTCATAATTACTCTTTTATTTTAATTAAAAGGTAATATATCTAAAGAAACTCAGATGAAATAAAAATATTGCACTGTGCTATATTTTTAAATGTATAGTGGGTGCCATACCCTTTTTATTCACCATACTATTCTACTCTTCCCAGCCTCCGCCAAGAGCTTTACACAAAATAACAAAGTTTTGACGCTTTGCCTCTTCATTGAGCACCAACTGATTTTCATTGGCTATTAATGATTGTCTTATAACCAACAGAGGCAAATAACCCGTTTTTCCATTATCGTACTCGGCTTTGCTTATTGCCTCTGCTTGAATATATTTTTTTTGTGCACTAGCAAGTGCGATTCCCTCAGCAAGCAGAGTATACCGCTCTTTAAGGGCATTTTCCACTTCACCAAAAGCTACCAAAAGTGTCTGCTCATACTGCAACTGGGCCTCTTTTGTTTGTGCTTCGGTAATGTTCACCTCATTCTCAATCCGTCCGGCCGTAAAAATCGGCAACGTCACAGAGGGAGCAATCTGCCACATGGAAGAAGGAGACTCTAAAAGTTTTGTAAGTTCCGCACTTTGAAATCCAAGAATACCTGTAAGCGAAAAAGATGGAAAATAGGCAGCTTTTGCCACGCCTATGGAGGCATTCGCGGCATGCCAAGAAGATTCGGCCGCCAAAATATCAAGGCGGCGTTTTAAAAGTGTAGAAGGAATACCGGCAGGTATCTCTATCGACGGGAGAGGCAAATATCCCTTCTTTATAACAAATTCTTTTGGAAATTCTCCGGTAAGGATAGAAAGGGTATTTTCCAATACCGATATTTTAGCCTCAATAGGAGGAATATTGCCATATGCTTTATCGACGGATGCTCCAGCTTGCAAAACATCCCCATAAAACCCAACGCCTTGATCCCACTTTGCTTGAGAAATCGAAGCAATCTGTTCTGCAAGCAGTAGATTTTTATAGGCATTTTCAAGCAATACGTGTTGACTTAAGAGACTGTTGTATGTTGAGACAACATTTGCCGTAATTGAAGATCGCACCAACTCTTGAGCATAATTACTCGCTAGTAGTGAAGCCTTTGCAGACTCCTCTGCTCGTGCATATTTGCCCCAAAAATCTATTTCATATTGGCTCATCGCTAAACTCAGACCATAAGTCGTTGTGTGGTCTTTAAAGTTTGAGGAGTGATTCGAAGTGGTGTTAGACAACTGTTGCGTTGAAGCCGAAGCTCCGGCACTCAGCTGTGGAAAAAAATTTGCGTTTGCAATGCCTAGCTTTGCCATGAAACTCTCATTTTTAGCAGCAGCGATAGCAATCTCTTTGTTCTGCTTGAGGGCTTTCTCTACTAAAGCGTTGAGAGCAGAATCATTCAGTTTTTCCCACCATCGGTTTAGAACTTCAGTGGAGCTGTTTTGTTCTGTAGTTTTCCACTTATCCGGAAGTTCTGAGCTGGGTGAAACAAAATCCGGTCCTACAGCACAGCCACTTACAATAAAAGTAGCAATTATCCAAAACCCAACTTGAAACACTGCTCTCACTGCTTCTCCTTTGCTTTATAGCTGCGTATCTTCTCTCGCCATGTAGAAATCTGATAGTACAGATAGGGGATAAAATAGCGCTCAATAAAAGTGGCTGCAATCATTCCACCGAGAATACCTATTCCGATTGAATGGCGGCTCTGAGCCCCTGCTCCGGTGCTTATAGCAAGTGGTAAAACGCCAAAGACAAAGGCTAAAGAGGTCATCATCATAGGGCGGTATCGCAATCTTGCTGCCGATATTGTTGCATCATAGATACTTTTACCCGCTTTGCGCTCCTCTTCTGCAAATTGAATAACCAATATCGCATTTTTTGCCGCTAGTGCTACAAGTGTCAGCAATCCGATTTGAAAATATACATCGTTATTTTGCCCCGTAATCCACAATGCAATGTAAGCTCCCATTATTCCAAACGGAATAGCAAACATAACCGCCAAAGGGAGTGTCCATGCCTCATATTGGGCTGCAAGAATTAAAAATACTACTATAAATGCAAAAAGAAGAATATTCTGTGCACGGTCTTGAACTTGAATCTGTTGATATGCAATGCCGTCCCAACTTATCACAATTTCTGGGGGAAGAAATTCTTTTGCCAATTTCTCCAGTGCTTCAATCGCTTCACCGGTGCTGACTCCAGGTTTCAAAGTCGCACTTACAGGAACAGAAAGAACTGTATTGAAGTGTTGAATAGTTACAGGTGCAGATTCTTGACGTACTGACAAAATAGAGTTCAGCGGAATCATGGCACCCGACGATGAACGAACATATCCTCTGCCAATGTCCAAGGGAGTACGCCTAAAAGCTTCATCCGCCTGTACTTTTACCCAGTAAGTGTTTCCATCTTTTACAAATTGATTAATATTGGAGAGACCGATTGTATCTTGTATCGTTGCAAACAAATCCTCTAATGAAACCCCGAGTATCTTTGCTCTCTCCCTGTCAATATCCAAAAACAGAACAGGAGACGATGGGCGCATGGAACTGGTCACATTGGCAAATTGTGGGAGCTCTCTGGCTCTGTCCATAAATTTTTCAGCGTTTTGCACAAGCAGATCCATATCACCGTCGGGGCTTTGAAGCCACAACTGTACGCCTCCCGTCTTACTCAATCCCCGAATAGGCGGCGGCGGATATGCATTAAAACTGGCTTCCCTGATTGGCTGAACCGCTTTTTTAAACTCTTTCATTATTGCGTTGACGCTCAACTCCTCACTTGCACGCTTATCCCAGTGCTTAAGTCGTGCAATGATTGTTGCAGAGTTTGGCTCCTGCCCGCCTCCCATAAAATTACTCCCGACAATCGTGACAATATTTTCAATTCCTTTGATTGACCCAACCGCTTTTTCCGCTTTTTCAACAGCTGCTTGTGTTCGTTCAATCGTTGCCCCTTCAGGAAGAGAAAGAACACTGTAAAAGTAGCCTTGATCTTCAATCGGCAAAAATGATTTTTGCAGTGTTGATGAGAGAGAATAGATAACTCCAAAAACGGATATGTAGAGTAAAAAAGTGATAAAACCGCGTCGTATCATCACGCTCGAGAGGTGCAAATAACGCTCTGTCAGTGAAGCAAACATTGTATTAAAACGAACAAACGGTGCAAAAGGCACTTTCGCATGCGGTCGTAAAAGCAATGCTCCAAGAGCAGGAGAGAGGGTAAGTGCCACAAAGCCTGAAAAAACTACCGAAACCGCAATAGTCATCGCAAACTGTTTATACAACTCCCCCGTCATGCCGCCTACAAAGGTTGCCGGCACAAATACGGCACATATAACCAAAACAATCGCAATAATCGGGCTCGCAACCTGAGACATTGCCTTGATAGCTGCATCTTTTGGCGAAAGATGTTCGTTTTGAATAATCCTCTCCATGTTTTCGACAACGACGATTGCATCATCTACCACGATGCCGATTGCCAATACCATCCCAAAAAGAGTCAATGTATTGATTGAATATCCCAACAGATACATTCCGATAAATGCGCCCATCAGTGATACGGGAACAGAAATCAGTGCAATAAGACTGGCTCTGAAACTTTGTAAAAAGAGGTAAATCACTGCGATGACTAGCAGTATTGCCATTGCTAGGGTTTTTACTACCTCTTCGATTGAGATTTTGACAAATTTTGTCGCGTCATGTGCCATCTTAAATTGAATACCTGAAGGGAATGTTTTAGAGAGGCGCTCCATCTCTGTAGTAACCGCTTCTGAAGTTTCGATTGCATTGGCATCCGATTGAGAAAAAATAACTAAAAGAACTGCTGGGTTACCGTTGAAACGACCGTAATATTCATAATTATTGGTTCCTAGTTCTACTCGGGCAATATCACTGAGATGCACGATTGTGCCGTCCGCTTTTGCACGGACGACGATTTGCTCAAACTCTTCAACGGTCGATAATCTCCCTTTAGTCGTAAGCATCACCGTCATCTGTTGTCCCTGAATCGGACCTTGACCCAAACGTCCCGGATAGACCTGAATATTCTGTTCATTAATCGCAGTATCTACATCAGATGTACTAATCCCCATGGAAGCCATCTTGTCCGGATTAAGCCAAATACGCATGGCATAGCTGCGTTCTCCTGAAATCGATGCATCGCCCGCACCGGGAAGTCTCTTAATATTATTGATGACATGAGTCGCTACATAATTGCTGATTTCGATGTCACTTTTTGAGCCGTCAGGAGAATACAAAGCGGCAATCATAAGAATATCTTGTGTTTTCTTTTTTACATTCACTCCCAGCATTTTTACAACACTCGGGAGTCTCGGCAGTGCGAGGTTGACACGATTTTGAATATCAGTCAATGCTTTATCTGCATCCGTCCCCACTTCAAATGTACATGCAATCCCTCCTCCCCCGGACATACCCGAAGCTGAAGAGCTTACATACATGAGATTCTCGGCACCTGCAATCTGTGCTTCAATTGGAGCGAGGACCGTATCGGAAATCGTTTTAGCATCAGCTCCTGGATAGCTTATACCGACACTGACCGTTGGAGGTGTGACTTTTGGAAATTGCGATATGGGAAGAAGGCGCATCGCGGTAAATCCCAATACAATGATAAGAATTGCGATGACTCCTGCAAAGATAGGACGATTGATAAAATAGCGGGAAAACATTACTTCGTATTCTTAGAAGAAACTATTTTTACAGCTTTGCCTGCATCAACGCGTGCGTTGCCTTCACACACAATCTCCTCTCCCTCTTTAAGCCCTTCTAAAATCACTATATTATCAGCAATCCATTCGCCTACTTTTACAGGGCGGGATTCTGCTATTTTATTTTCACCTACGACATAGACAAAAGTTCCTTTTTGCCCCTGCATGAGCGCTTTAGAAGGGATAACGAAAGCATCTTGCATCACTCCGCGTATTTGCACTTTTACAAGTTCACCCGGAAGTAGCTCTCCTTTTGGATTTGGCACTTCAGCTCTGAGCATTCGTGTTCCGGTAACACTGTCAACCGTGGGGCTGAAAAATGAAAGTTTTCCTTTGCTGGGAAACACCCTTCCATCCGAAAGAATCACATCGACCGACAGCTCTTTTTCATTTTTATTTCTGAGCTTCTCCATGGTATGTATATTGATTGAAAAATCAATATAAAGCGGGTCTGTTTGATAGAGCGTACTCAGCAAGCCGTTTTGAGAGGGAACAATATAGCTTCCCTCATATTGGGTTACTTTATCAACCCATCCCGATATTGGAGCCGTAATAGTTGTGTAACTAAGATTTAGTTTCGCCTGAGCCAAAGAGACTTTAGCCTGATTTACCAAGGCTTCTTGTGTGCGATTGGCTGTTATTGCTTCATCTAAATCTTGTTGTGAGGAGGCTTTTTGCTCATGCAGACTTTGAATTCGTTTTAGATTTTGTGCCGAATTCTCTTTTTTTGCAATTTCTCCGTCTAATACGGCCGTAGCAGATGTTACGGCAAGGTTAAAAGGTTTTTGGTCAATAGTAAAGAGAGTTTGCCCCGCTTGAATAAAACTTCCTTCATGGTAGTTTTGAGTTTGAAGAAATCCTTCAACCCGGGCGCGAATTTGAACAGGATGACTGGCAACTGTAAGAGCAGTCAATTCTATCGGCAGCTCAACATTTTGTACTTTAAGCGTCATCAGATTAACCGTAGCAGGAGGACGCTCCTCTTTTTTTGAACTTTGATTATCCGCACATCCGGATAATATTCCGATACATATCAAGGCTATAAATATCTCTTTTTTACACATCTTTTTCCCCAATAAATACACAAAAA
The DNA here is from genome assembly GCA_041662325.1 of Sulfurimonas sp. Taxonomy (GTDB): domain Bacteria; phylum Campylobacterota; class Campylobacteria; order Campylobacterales; family Sulfurimonadaceae; genus Sulfurimonas. The sequence continues at coordinate 363,930 of JBAZSU010000002.1, forward strand.
TTTATGACAATACTAAAAAGCAATGATACCCTATTTTTTTACTTCCAATTCAGAATACGCAAATAAGGACAAAGAAGCTATGACTCCTCTTCATAATCGAATTTAGGAGGTCTTAGATACTTTTTTAAAAATCTTTTTGTGTCTTAATATATCATTCAATTACATCTTTAAACTTATCTCGGATTGTAAGGAATTCATCTAAATGCTCAAAAAAGATATCCACTAATTTTGGATCAAAATGCTCACCTTGCTCTTCTTTAAAAAGATTAAATATTTTTTCATCGTCCCATGCTTTTTTATAGCATCTATCTGAACCAAGAGCATCAAAAACATCAGCTAAAGCCGTGATGCGCCCATATATATGAATATCTTCACCTCTGAGCTTATTCGGATATCCTGTGCCATTCCACTTTTCATGATGTTCATAAGCGACAATCGCTGCCATTTTAAGAAGCGGTCTATTTGACATTTTAAGCATCTCATAACCAAGTTCTGCATGCGTATCCATAATTTTTCTCTCATGCTCATCAAATCTACCGGGTTTATTTAATACAGCATCCGGAATCGCAACTTTGCCTATGTCATGCATAGGACTGGCTTGCTTTAGCATCTCGGCTTCTTTTTCATTAAGACCATAATGAAGAGCAAGTGATTTCGAGTACTCTGCAACCCTTTTTACATGGTTACCCGTTTCTTTGCTTCTGCTCTCACCAATTGAACCCATGGTAAAAACAACTTCTCTTTGCGTTTCTTCTATCTCTCGTTGAAGTTCTTCTACCTCTTGTAATCTGCTTTGAAGTTCATCATACTCTTGCTGTTGTCTTTTATCACTTCGTTCCATTATTTTATTTTGTCTGTGTATATCTTTTATAAGCTTATCGGACATTTGCTTGAAGTTTTTTTGAAGCTCTTCTATTTCATTTACAAGTTTGTTTTCCATTGAAACTTCCTACTTTTTTACAAGATTGATTTTTAACGCCTCAAAATCATCTAAAAAGTCTTGACCCGCTTCAAGAGCAGATTCATTCTCTTCATCATAAATCCAATTTATTTCTATTACATGATTCACAGATGCCTCTTCAAGTAAGTCAAAAAAATCAAAAAAAAGTTTTGAACTACTTGAATTAAAATAGAGTATTTCCATATTTACAACTGTTTTTTCTGCTGCATCTCCATCAAAATAAGCCTCTATCCACTCCATTACAGGGGAATAGAATTCAAATGTATTTTCAGGATAGGACTTACCGACAAAAGACATAACTCCACCCGCATCCAAGCTAATTTCCGGTGTATATTTTGTTGCTTCTAATTTTAAGTTTTCCATTATTTCAGTTCCTTTTTATTTATGATTATAGTTGTTTTAAGATGAAAATAAAATTTATCTTCATTTATCTGTTTGAACTCATACTCAATAGAATCGCATCGTTTGGCGATCTCATAAAAACCTATTCCACCGCCTTTACCATGCGTATCTTTACCGCTCTTTCGTAGTTCTCTGTATCTTGCTTTTATTCCATCTCTATCCAAAGATTGAATTTCTAATAATTTTGGTTCTATCTTCTCTTTATCTTGAAGTGAAACAATATTTTGACTATGAATATGATAATTTCCATCTATACTTTTAGAGACGAGGATGAGTCCTTGCGGTCGGAAAGATGTATCATCAACATTTGCTGTTTTCGAGTAATTCATTATATTTTGAGAAAGCTCAATAAAGATGGTAAAAATATTACTTGAATCACCCATTCTTATTTCATTATACTCAGCCTCTTTTTCTAGAGCCTCTGTCATGCCGGATATGAGAGCCTGTGATAAGAATCCGCCATAACTTAAAAAAATTATGCCGTCCTTATCAATCATTTTTTGTACTTCATTAATGTTCATATTAGCACCTTTTTCTTTGTAATTGCGCTGATTATACTATATAAATCTTGAAGTATAATTGGCTTTTTAGAACTCTTTTTTAGTAAATTATCATATTGCAAAGGTAAACCTTAATTATAAATTTTAAGATAATCGGTCAAAAAACTTTTTCAGTTTTTCTTCATCTATTTCCGTTTCCTAAAGATGAATTTTGCACCATTTTCGCTGTTTTCAACACTTAAGGTACCATGATGCTTTTGAGCAATTTGAGAACTCATATATAAGCCTATCCCTGTACCTTTCCCTTCTGCTTTTGTTGTGACATTTGCTTTAAAAATATCATTGATTATATTTTCCGGTATTCCTCCGGCATTATCTATAATTTCTATACTTTGATACTTTTCATCATTCAATATATTTATTATTATCTTTCTATTTTTAGTGTCGTGCTCATTAAAGGCATCTTTTGAATTATTTATAATGTTAATTATCAGATGCTTAAACTCATTTTCAATTCCATTGAGAATGAAATTCTGTGTTTCATTGACTTCTATTTCGATAGTATTTTTTATAAATTCATCCTTAATAAGCAGTAAAACTTTGTTTATCATTTTTTTAACATCAAAATCTTCTGCATCTTTAGCGGGCCTGAAAAAAGTTCTAAACTCATTGAGTGTACTCATCATATGCTCTATCTGATTTGTTATTTTTGCCTGAAACTCTTCAACATAGTTTTCATTTACTAAACCATATTTAAAATCATAACTCATCATCTCAACTTGCATACTTATGATACTGATTGGTTGTTTCCATTGGTGAGCCACTGCATCTATTATCTCTCCCATAGATGCTAAACGAGATTGTTGGAACAGCATTTTTTCTTTCTCTTCCCTTTTTTTTATCTCTTCTTCAACTCTTATCTCAAGATTATTTTTATGAACATCTAGTTCTTCATTTAGTTCCATCATTTGAAGTTGTTGCTTATCACTCTGTTTTATAATCTTATCTAAGCGGTGAGATTTTCTTTTATAGTCTTGTAATAAGATATTTAGATTGGTTTTTAATGTAGCATAATCATCACTCAAAAAAGTTTCTATATATTCTACAGTTTTGTCTTTTGTTTCATGTAGAACTTTTTCAACCATTTTATTCAACCTTTATTTTTAAATTATTTTTTTAGATATTATATTTTAAATCCGACAACGGTCATGTCGTCATTTCTGTCATTGTCTGCTATCATATTTTCATATTCTGCCATCTTGTATAATAAAACTTCTTGCAATTCTGCCATTGATTCATTATGGTACTTTTCAATAATTTCACTAAACTTTTTCTTTCCGAATGGAAACCCTTTTTCTCCTCCGTTTTGATCAAAGTATCCATCCGTCGCGCAATAAAATTTCATTCCTTCTTTTACTTCTATAACATGTTCTTTGAACTCAAAATTAACATCTGATTTTTTATATCCTACTGAATGGCGAGAACCTTTAATGGTTTGCAGTTCATTATTCTCATCCATATAGAACAGAGCTGTTTCAGCTCCGGAGAATTTAATAATTTTCTCTTTTTTATTGTAGTAAATTATTCCACCGTCAAATCCTGCATTTGATATAGAATCAATACTCTCTTGCTTTAAAAGATTTTTAATACTTCTGTTAAATATACTGAGTATTTTTGCTGGACTGATTGTTTCATTTTCATAGATGTTTGCCATAAGTTGACGTTCAATCGCTTTTACCAGCATTGTGACAAAAGCACCCGGAACACCATGCCCTGTACAATCTATAACCATTAAAATAAGTTCATCTTCATTGAGCTCATTCATCAAATAAATATCACCGCCTACAATATCTTTTGGGTGCCATATTGCAAAGTAATCTTGAAAAAAGTTTCTGAATATTTGATTATCCGGAATTAATGCGCCTTGAATGAGGGCTGCGTACTCTATTGAATCTCTTGTGTGTTTGTGAATCTCTTCAACTTCATCTTTTGCTTTTTCAAGTTCTTTAAACAACTCACTTTGTTTTTGTTCAGCAATGTGCAAATCTGAAAGTTGCTCATGCATAATTCTTTTATCATGCATGATTTTGAAATAAGAGACAATAATAATTACAACAAGCAGTAAAAATAAACCAATAGCCCCTACAAGGTATGAGATTGTTGAACTTTTTGTGCTTATAATAGTTTCTTGTTCCTTCACTATGCTATTCTTTTGTACTATATCTTCGTTGAGTTTTGCCAATAACTTCTCTTTTGCTTGAATTTCAAGAAGATTTTTTTGATACTCTATATTGTTACTTTCTATTGATTTTTTTTGTTCTTCAATCTCTGCTTTTTTATTTTCAACAAATTTTAAAATATTCTGTAACTCTGATTGCTTTACCTTGATATCATTATCTTTTAACTCTATATCTTTATCTTTTTGTTTAAGTTCGCTTTTTTTATTTTCCAACTCTTTCAAATTATTATTCAAAACTAAACTTTGCGTTTCAACTTCTTGCTTTAATCTTTGTTCATCCTCTTTAATGCCTTGTATTTGTGTATTCAATTGAGCATATTCAACTTTTTTCTGCTCTAGAGTAGATTGTATATCTCTATAAATTTCGGCCACATCAATTTCGCTGCCTCCAAGAAGAATCATATCCGGTGAAATAGTGAGATTTCTATTTAGGATATTTGCTCTATTAATTTCAAAGTTTATTTTTTCATTTTTTTGAAACATATTGATCATAACATTTTTTTTATCATTAACATCATTTGATATAATCAGAGTATTCTTGCTGTTGTCATTTTTAAATATCTCTAAGTAGTTTTTACTAAATTTATCATCCAAATAAATAACCTGGTATGAACCTGCATTATCAATAGATGATGAAAAAGTAGGTTTAATTGTTTTATTATGAAGTCTTTTTTTCTGAGATAAAATTGAAAACATATGAATCAAATCATCATTATCTGTTATCACTAAAAGATTATACGCATCAAGTTTCTCTTCATTTGGCCACTGAATATTTTTCATAAAATTATAGGTATATACAACTTTTACTTGCTCTTCATTTGTCGCAAAAAGCGTAGATAAAAACAGAAAACATATTAATATTATATATTTCATCTAATTTCCTAGTATGTGATTTTAGCACTCAATATAGCCAGTCTTGATTCTTGCGGCGTTAGATAGGATGAACTTGCACCTTGTCTCACATCATAATACCTTTTATCAAAAAGGTTTTGAATATTTAACATCATACTTAATTTATCAGAATATCGGTATTTTGTGAATAAATTTGCCACTGCATAATCAGGAGCTTTCAACTTTTGTGTAGGATTATTTGTATCGGTAGCACCGCTATTGATACCATTTATATATTTTATAGATGGTGTAAAATCTATGTTTTGATGTGTAAATGTAGTACCCAAATTGAGTGTATGAGATTTTTTGTAAGACAAGTCGGATTTGACACCGGCTAGCTCCTCATAACCATCACTATAAGAGTAATTTAACCAACTGTCAATATCTATAAAATTATAATTGTATTTGTATAACAAGGAGAAATCTCCACCATACATTACGGCATCTGAATTGTTATAAAGTTGTTTTGCTTTTAAAAATGTAACATTTGCCAAGGAATCCGTTACATTTTTTAATACTGAATCTCCTATCATATTGTCTACTTTCGTATAATAAAGAGATGATTCAAATAATATATTTTTACTAAACCATGTAGAAAAATTATACTCGGCATATTTACTTTTTTCAGGTTCTAAATCTGGATTTGGCATTCTTACACTGGCTGCTTGATACTGATTTGTATCTCCGATTCTGCTACCGTCGTTGGGCACTAAAATATAGCCGTAATGTTTGTATTCATTTGTAGTTGAGGGTGCGAGAAACGACTCCGAATAAATAAGTTTATGCACAGTTGAGTTAGAATTTCTATAGATCAAAGCAGCTCTTGGAGTAAAGCTGTTTACATAAGTTTCATTGATGTTATATCTTCCGGCCATTGAAAGTTGCCATGATTTATTAAATTTATACTGATCTTGAAAAAACAACCCATACGTTTTCCGGGATGTTTCATAATAGTTTACAGGAATATCAGAACCTGGATATGTTGCCGTCTTATCTAAGTAAGGTCTTTGCAAATCAAAAGAGAGAGGTGTAGAATCAAATTGTTCTCCGGATACACCGAGTAAAAAAGAGTTTTTATCCGTTGTATACGTGTATGCTTCCTCAAGTGCTTTTCTCTCACTTAAAGCATACTTATATCCTTTTTGATAGCCTGTATTGAGATTAAGAAAATAACTTTTAGGATCAAGTCCGGTCGAGTCATAACTTATTGTTGAAGTTATCATAGAATTTTGAGACAATTCGTATTTATATTTGAAATATAGACCTTTCATCTCATAGTTAAGATTTGCATCATCTCGGAATAGATATGTATTTGGTGAAATACTTATGAGTGTAGAATCTACAGTATTGCTATAGTTCCCGCCAAATTCCCAGTTTGGATTTTTTAGAAGAAAGAAAACACTTTTTGTAGTTGTTGGTTGATAAGAAAATTGCCTATTCTTAGCAGACTCAAGTACTTCACCATTATAAATGATATCTTTGGCTATGTAGTTTGAGGGATAGAATTTATAAAAATCATAATCTTGGTCACGATGCGTATGTGTCTGCACGGTAAAAATATTTTCATTGAGTTTTGTGGTATATTTAATATCACCGTAGTAATAATTACCTGTTCCGTAGCTGATTTGTGATGAGAAACCTAAATCTAAATCTGAAACAAGGTTGATAACACCGCTAACTGCATCTGCTCCGTAGATAACGGAAGCCCCACCATAAAGTATCTCAACTCTTTTAATGCCAAAAAGAGGATAATTCATCCCTACCGGAACTATATCACTCTGTGTCATATCAATCTCTATTCCATCTCTAAGTATCTTAAAATAGTTTTGCCCCATAACACCATGTATACCGATAAAAGATGAAATACCACTGTTGGCGAACTTCATTATGTTAAAGCCTGGAACATCGGCTAAGAGATCGGCAAGATTTCTATAGCCTCTTTTTTGTATCTGCTCTTTTGTGACAACCTTCATATTTGCAGGAGCGTCGGAGATATCTTGTTCCATTTTAGAAGCAGATTCTACTTTTATACTTTGCAGACTTTGCAAATCTAGATTAAAAATATCGTCCATCATTTCAATATCTGAGAATAGCTGAGACGGAAATATAGTGATTAATATGGTGCTGACAAATACTGATTTTTTTACTACAGACATTTTCATTTTTTACCTACTTTAACTTTTAAATCCGATAACTGTTATATCATGATTTCTATCGTTGTTGACTATAGTCTTTTTCTAATCATTCGAGATAATATCATAAACAGATTATAATTCTTATAAATATAAAATATGTTTAGTCAACCAACAAAAACATAAGTCACCAATAGCAACAGTATAGTTATAAAAATATTTTGATATTTTTATCTCATCAAAAAGTGCTTCTTATTTATAGCCAGCTATTTTTTTTAACAAATTTTCTATACTAAAACTAAAAACCGAACCTTCTAAGTAAACAGATTTAATCGAAAGAGTGGTTTTGTGTGCTTTTAAAATGTAGCTTACCATGGCGAGTCCTATGCCCATTGAGTTGTCCCAGCTGTTTTTTTCAACTCTATAAAATTTGGAAGTTACTTTGTCTAAATATTTCTCTTTTATCCCTATTCCGCTATCTTTTACATAAACGGCATTATCTTTTAAAAGAACCTCGACATCATCCTCTGAATATTTGAGTGCATTGTCTATAAGATTTATCAAAGCCAGTTCAAGCATAGTTTTATCGGCATGTACAACATAATCTTCCCCCTCAAGCATTATTTTTCTTGATTTATATTTTGAAGAAAGGTTTGTTATGACCTCCTCACACAAAAGCTTTAAGTTAAAAGTTGTCTCTTTAATCTCTATATCACTGTTTTCAAGCTTTACAGCCAGAGCCAGTCTGTCAAGCATTTTTGATATTTTTTCGCCGTTTGAATTTATTTTATCCAAAAACTTATCTCTTATTTTCAGTTCAAGATTCGGGTCTTGCCGGAGCGTTTGGGCATAACCCATAATAGAAGCAATCGGATTTTTAAACTCATGTGAAATAGCTGAGAGAATATCATTTCTCTGTCTATTTATAAGTCTTAGTTTTGCCGTATATTTTCGTTTTTGTTTATCGCGGTGATGAAGCTTTTTTACAAGATTTTTCAACAATAGAGAGATTTGTAAAAATTCATGAAAATATTTTGTTTTTATAGTTGCTTTATAGTTTTTGTTAGATATTTCATCAAGATACTTAGTAATCTGCACAATATCATAAACTATTCTTTCACTCATTTTTTTTGAGGCATAAAGAGCTATAAGCGATATAAAGAAAAATACAAAAAAGAGTTTAATCCATAGCAGATAAAAGTCATTCATAATCTGAGCTAAACTGATTGCCAACCTGATATAAATGATTTCGCCGTTGTATAACATCTTTTTCGCAACATACAAAAAATCAACCTTGAGGGTTTCGGAGTGCCTGATTACATGCGAAAACTCTTTATTATCTGCCTGCATTATCTCGTATCTTGATGAGTGATTTTCCATGGTCGTTTTATCGGCATTTGATTCAGCCATCACTAATCCTTTCCCATTTATTATTGTTAATCTCATCTTTGTTTCTTCACTGATTTTTTGAGCATACTTATCTAAGTCATCAATTCTTGAGAGTTCGATGGATACTAGTTTTATACTGTTTTGAAGATGTGTTGTATAGTTGCTGATAATTATCGACTTAAGAGTTGTGTAGCTTATAATAGATGAAATAAGTAAAGCACCTATAAAAAGCAGTAAAAATTTTGCAATAAATACTTGATGAATTTTTAACATGGTCTGTATATTCCTTCTTTGATATAAGTTATAAATAAGATTAATAATTGATTCAAAAATTTAACTGGGGCATTTTATCAAAATAACTTTATATGGAAGAAAGCTTAGATAAATTATAATGGTACAATTTCGCAGAAAAGGAGCACTAAATGTTTGTATCATCGTACAGCACTTACATTCAGGTGAATGCTTCTGAAAAAAGTGCAAGAAACAAAGAGGTAGCCTCAAAAGAGGGTTCCAACTTTAGCTCGAAGTTACTTGATTCACAGAAGGTGGATGTAGAGTATATTTCTAATCTTCCGGTGGATTATATTTATAAAGCAAAATCTTTCAATACAAAATTAGAGTTGCAAAGACAAGAAGAGGCACTTAAAAATCCGGAAAATGAGTTTGTCGCAAAATCTAAAGAGCTGACAAAAGAGTTTATGGGCAATAAAACTCTCCAGAGTGCAAAAAATGCCTATGAAGATAACTCAAAAATATTTTCGCTCATCAGAAAACCGCATGTACCACTAGACCAAACGCCACAGACAGACACAAGACTTCCGGCTAATGTGCAAAAGCTTCAAGAGCTGTATCTGCGACACACTATGGTAAATACCTACGCACAAAACGATAAATATTACAACATTACGGCGGCTTAAATTACTCCTCAACCCAAGCTTCTGTTTTCAAAACTCTTTTATCGTCAAAATATTTCAGCTTAAAAGCATTCAGGCAAGTGCCGTTACTAAAATCCATAAGTGCTACCTGCAGTATTTTTTTACATGACTTTGGAATATCGAAATGCCCTTTTATGCCGGTTAAAAACTGCTTGAGAGGGATTTTTTCATCCATTCCTATCACATTATCTCTACATCCGCTTAGCCCAATATCTGTGAGATAAGCTGTCCCTTTTACGATTTGAAAATCATCGGTTGAAACATGCGTATGTGTCCCGATAATTCCGCTTACTTTACCTTGTAATAACATCATCATGGCTCTTTTCTCGCTCGTAGCCTCTGCATGAAAATCTATAAATATATTTTTCACACCCTCTGCATGCAACGATTCTACTGTTGCCAAAGCACATCTAAAAGCGTTATCTGTATAGGGCATTGAGTAGTGTCCCATAAGATTAAGAACAGCTAACTTCTCGCCCGCCACTTCATAAACTTTGCAACCTGTTCCCTCAACGCTAACAGGATAATTATGCGGTCTTAGTATCTCATGCGAACCAAAAAGTGCTACTACTTCCTTTTTATCCCAAGAGTGATTTCCGCCACTCATGCAGTCAATTCCATATGCCAAGAGTTCATCTGCATTTTTAACATTCACCCCAAAGCCATGCGAAGCATTCTCATAGTTTGCTATTACAAAATCAACGCCATACTCTTCTCTTATTTTTTTCACATGCGCTCGCACCATCTCACGCCCAGGCTTACCTACTATGTCGCCTATAAACATTACTCTCATATTTTTACAGCACCTTAGATTTATTGTTTCTTAGATAGAGAAGTGTCGCTTTTATAATGTCATCGTCATCTTTACTATTTGATTTAATACTCTCTTTTGAGTCGTTCATGTATGTAAATGTAATATTCTGCCCATAATTCGAGATGGATTTTATCTTGTTCTCAAGACTTAACAGCTTTATTACCATAAGCTCAAAAAACTGTTTTGTGGGAGTATCGAGAGCGCCAAATCTGTCGATTACCTCCTCCTCTATCTCATACACTTCAACCGCATCTTCGCATTGCGAGAGCCTTCTGTAAATATCTAATCGGAGTCTATCCTCTTTTACAATCTCATCGGAGATGTAGGCTGAGATAGTTAGTTTTATATCCACTTTGAGTTTCACGCTCTCAACTGTGTTACTCAGCACTTTTATAGCATCTTCAAGCATTCTAAGGTAGAGTGAATATCCGATATTTTTGATATGCCCACTCTGTGCATCGCCGACCAGATTTCCACCACCGCGAATCTCTAAATCATGATATGCCAAAACAGAGCCGCTTCCTAAAAATGAGTTTGATTCGAGTGCCAACAATCTTTTTTTTGCCTCATCCGTAAGGTTCTCTTTGTTTTCAACTATGAAATAAGCAAAACCCTCTGCATGTGCACGCCCTACTCTGCCTCGTAATTGATGCAAATCTGCCATGCCGAATCTGTCTGCACCGTCCACTATTATGGTGTTTACATTAGGCATGTGGATTCCCGACTCTATGATGGAAGTCGCCAACATAAGGTCATATTTACCCTCTTCAAACTTCAACAGCTCCTCTTCCGTCTTTGTCGCCGAGATTTGAGAGTGGAGCATAACCACTCTAAGCTCCGGCAGAATTGCTTTGAGTTCACCCAGTTTTATCGGCATGTGGTCTATGGAGTTGTGTACATAAAAAACCTGTCCGCCGCGGCGGAGTTCTCGCAATATAACCTCTTTGATGAGTTTCTCTTCATACTCTTTTACAAAGGTTCGAACAGGCTGTCTGTCGCTCGGAGGAGTTAAAAGTTGACTCATGGTTTTTATGGAACTCATCGCCTGATTGAGTGAGCGGGGAATCGGTGTTGCACTCATGGAGAGAAGATGGACATTGTGGTAAAGCTCTTTTATCTTCTCTTTTTGCTTCACGCCAAACTTATGCTCCTCGTCTATGATGACGACACCCAGATTTTTAAACTCTAAACCAAAAAGAGAGTGCGTTCCTACGACCGCATCCAACTCTCCGCTTGCCAAAGCTTTGATGATATTGCTCTTCTCTTTGGTACTTACAAATCTATCAAGTTTTGAAATTTTTATGCCTACCTGCTCGAACCTCTCTCTGAGTGAGCGGTAGTGCTGCGCCGATAAAAGGGTTGTCGGAACGATAAGAGCCGATTGAAAACCCGACTTATAGGCTGCAAAAATTGTATTCATCGCAACCTCTGTTTTTCCAAAACCCACATCACCGCTTAGGAGCCTATCCATAATATGCCCAGACTCCATTTGAGAGATAATCTCATCCACTGCTACGCGCTGGTCGTCCGTGTAGTCAAATCCCGAGAGCTTTTGAAACTCTTTTAGCTCACTTCTATCAAGAATAATTTGAGGTGCTTTGATTAGGGCACGCGCCGCTGCCGTGTTTACGATAGCTCCCGCAATCTCAAAGAGTCGTTTTTTAACACTCTCTTTGAGTTTTGCAAAACTCCCTTTACCGAGCCTGTCCAAAACCGGAGTCGAACCCCCTGAGGCGATGTAGCGGTCGATAAAATCAAGGTTTTCAACGGGGAGCAGAATTTTATCGTCGCCGACATATTTAATGACAATAAAATCTTTCACTCCGCCTAAAATCTCTGTCTGCTCAATTCCCTCAAAAATTCCCACGCCGTAATCTTCATGTACGACATAATCGCCCACTTTGAGGTCATCCAGGAGTATGGCACTTTTTCTTCTGCGTCTCTTTTTCTCCGGCTTATTGAGCGATATTATCAGCTCATCTTTGGAGATAATATTTAAAATATAGGGTGCGTAGACTTTGTTGATATTTTGAAATTCATAGATACCGACCTGCTTCATGGAGGCTTCATTCGTTGCGATGATGGTTATTTTTTTCTCTTTATGAAATTTCAGGAGTGCATCGACATCCACAACCGACAACTCTTTATATTCTTCGGACTCTTTGAGAATTTCCAGATTAAAACACTCTCTTGAAACTGCAGGATTGTTTATTCCGTACGCCTCTTTGAGAAGATTATCTAAATTTCTGCAAAGCACTGCTTTTTTACCCTCTAAAAAGTTTGAACCGTGCTCGCCTAAATACCAAAAACCGAGAGATGCTACATCTTTGACCAAGGAGTCAAACTTAGAGTTTTGAACTCTCTCATTCAAGGCGTTAAAACCGGACTCATCGAGGGAGTAAAAGGCACTTGTTATCTCAATACTCTCAAGCTCCTCTTTAAGCGTTCTTTGAGACTCTAATTCGAAATATTTTATCTGCTCTATCTCATTATCAAAGAGCGAAATTCGTACAGGATTTTTAGCTGAGGGGGTAAAAATATCTATAATATCACCGCGAAAAGAGATTTCACCCTCTACCTGCACCATGTCAACAAAGCTGTAGCCCCAAAAAAGCATCTGCTCTTTAAATGCAGCGAGCTCTATTGTCTGCCCAAACTCCAGCGAAGTGGATTGGAGCAACTCTGCCTTTGGCATGTGAAAAAGAAGCGTTTTGAGCGGTGCAATAACAAGCGGTTTTTTCTTGGCTGCGTAATAGACTCTAAGTTTAGAGAAGAGTTCATGCAACTCCTCTTTATAGGAGCGCAAATCATCGCCAAAAGTTGGGCGAAAGTCTGGAAAAACAAGTATCTCCTCTTTAAAAAAACGAGCTACATTTGCAAGCTCTTCTGCCTCTTTGGCATCCTCAGAGATGAGAAGTTCAATATTTTTTGTTTTGTTTGTTTTAAAATATTCAAATAGAGAGCTTTGTGACATAATATTCCTAGACTATATTTTCAGAGGCTCCGGTTCCGGCACCTCTATAGATTGAAGCGTTTTTTTATGATTTGAATCAAATTTTGAAGAGGAGCCTTTCGTTTTTAAAATACTGTTTCCTTCAAAAATACCCTTGGATTCTATGACCAACTCAGAGGATTCTATCGTCCCCTTCACTCTGCCATCAGCCTTAATCTCAATAGTATCGACATTTATAATACCCTCTATTAATCCTTGAATAACGAGGCGGGTTGCAAAAACATCCCCTTTAATACGTCCATGTTTACCAACGGTTACTTGAGCGCTAGAGTTTATAACCCCTTCAAACTCCCCATCTACATAGAGATTGCATGATAAATTCATCTCACCTTTTATGGATGAGCCGACAGTAATGATGGTTGTGCTTGAGTCGGGATTGGTACTTTGATGTGTGCTGTCGCTTTTATTAAAGATTGCCATGGAATTTCTTTCTCCTTTTCAAATATTTCTTTGTAATTAAGTGCATCCCATTTTATAAACCAAATCGGATTTACAACTCTTGCCATGAATTTCACTTCATAATGAAGATGAGGACCGCTACTGATTCCTGTATTGCCGGAATAAGCGATTAAATCGCCTTTTTTAATAAATTGTCCTGATTTTATCACAATTTTATTTAAATGAGCAAACGATGTTTTAAATCCGTAATTGTGCTGAATTGTTACAAGATTTCCATACCCGCTTTTACCGCTAGCCCCTGCAAATTCAACGATTCCATCCGCTGTAGCGTGAACAGCAGTGTTCATGTCCGCCTTCATATCCGTTCCCTCATGATACTCTATCTTACCGGTAAGCGGATGCACTCTTCTTCCAAAATCACCGCCAATTCCGGCATAGGGAACAGGTGAACCGCTTGGCATAAATTGCAGTAGCGTCGCCATATCTTCGGAACTTAATTTTGCAATGTCCACTCTCTCCTGAAGTGTCATCTCTTCAACCGGAGCTAGTCCTATCAATGTTTCTATGTCGGAGAGAGATTGAGAAACTCTATCTAGTTCCTCTTTTTTTGTAAGAAGCGTTTCTAATGTGGCGTTCATATTTGCATTTAATTCTTTGTTTTTTTGTTCTATCTCTTTATAGCTTTTTTGCATGACCATACGTTTTACATCAATCGCTTCGACTTCATAGTTAAGATACAAAATTGTCATGACTGCGATAAAAGATATAGAAGCTAGAAATATCACCGCATAAAAAATTGCTTTTTTTACAAAATTGTGCAGATTGTACTGTTGCATTCCATTGTCGTCATGTATAGTAATAGTAAAGTGGGTGTTCATCTATAACTTCCTTAAAAACTGTTCAACAACGCTAAAAGAGCCGAAAACAAGGTAGTTGCTGTTTTGTTCTATCTCTTTAAACGCTCTGTGTTTTATACCTAACTCCTCCAAAGTTTTTTGGAGTTTTGCCTCATCCTCTATCCGCTCATCATGTACGGTTATAATCTCTACATGCTCTATAATCGGTTTTAAAATAGTAAGAATTTCTCTATAATTTTTATCTCTGTAGCTGTTGTAAACAAGTACATATTTTTGAGGAGCCAGAGATTCTACTATAGAAACTGCTGCAAGCGGATTGTGACCCACATCAATTAAAATATTTTCGCCTATTCTTGTCAATCTTCCAAATAATTTTGAGTTGTTAAAATCTTCAACTCTGTATTTGAGCCCAAAAAAATTCAAAGCGGAGATACTCAGCTTTAGATTTTCCCGTAAATAGGGGAAAAGTGAAAGATTTTTTGAGATCTCTTCTATTTTTTTTCTGTCTTCATCCTCTATCAGCGCATCCACTCCATAAAACTTTGCACTTTTTTTAAGAGCGATTATTTGAGCAATCAGAGCAATCTCTCTATATTTTTGATTTGCTATAATCACACTCTTTTGCATAGCATTTAACTTTGTTTTCGCAATTTTTGTTATATCATTCCCTAAAAAAGCCTCATGGTCATAATCGATAGGAGTTACAAGGGTGAGCGCTTTCTCAAACACGGCTGTCGCGTCATGTTCTCCGCCAAGCCCCGCTTCAAGAACTACAAAATCACATCCTCTAAAAATCAGCATCGCCAGCAATGTTGTATATTCAAAATAGCTTAGTGCTTCTGAATCTGCTTTTGTTAGAACAGTCTGTAGTTTTTGATGCGCCTCTTCAAGTATTTCGTCATTCGCATTTTCACCATTCAGCCATATTCTCTCATTGAACTCTAAAATATGAGGCGAAGTGTAATGCCCAACTTTAAGTCCCAAAGAAAGCAAGGCAGATGCTAAAAAACGACCCGTTGTCCCCTTGCCGTTTGTACCGATAACATGAATAACTTTTGGAGCATCAAAAGAAGATTTAATTTCACCAAACACCCTTGGCATACGAGAATAATCAATCTCACTATAATAAAGGGGCTTCTTGCTTAAAAACTCTTTGAGCACTGATTCAGTTCTTGTAAGCAACTCTGTTGCGTCCATATTTTTTTGCAGAGTATAAGTACTCATCTGCAGAATTTACCGTGGCATTGAGCGAAGAGTGTATTTTTCTCTCCGAAACACCGGCACTCACTGTTATTTCAATTCTCTGATCTTTATACATAAATTTTGCCTGTTCTACATGCTTTCTTACTTTATCTGCAAAAATCACACCACCCTCAGTATCTGTTTCGCTTAAAATCACCATAAACTCCTCTCCGCCGAATCGCCCAATTATGTCTTCTATTCTGCCCTCTTTTTTGAGGATTTTTGCAAATGCTGAGAGCACGGCATCACCGGCACCATGTCCATATGTATCATTTACAGCTTTAAAGTGATCTATATCAAACATTACTATAGAAAAGTTATGCCCATATCGTTCAAACTCTGACTCTTTTATATTCATAAAATCATCTAAGGCTCTTTTATTGTAAAGCTTGGTTAAGAAATCCTCTTTGGACTCCTCTTTTGCAGCTATCAACTCCTGTTCTAACTGGCGAACCCGTTGGCTTAGTATTGCGATTTCTCCACTGTGACCGCGTAAATCACTGCTCAGCAGTTGAGTATTCTCCTCTAATGCTAAAGCTATCGTGAAGAGTTTTTTATGGGAGAGTGTAAAATTCTTAGTGGACTCTTCGCTGTATGCCTCTAACTCATCCTTGATTTTTCTAATTTCTGTTGTAGAGTTGTCAGACTTTTCAATCATGTCTATGAGTCGCAAAGAGAGTTTGTCCAGCACACCGTCAATGGACTCAACCATCTCTTTTAAACTGTCTTTATCGAGGGCGATTCTTAGTGCAATAGCAGTTTTAATCTCATTAGCAACACTTTCACTGCTTAAAATGGATGGATTGTCTTTAATCTTTTGACTTATATTTGCTATATCCTCATTCACACTTGATGCAATGGAAGGAACCAAAGATGCAACTAAGAGCGAAGATATTTCTGATAAATCAAGAGTATGAGACGTATCATCAGAAAAAATTACAGGTATTTTTAAATTTTTAACACTCTCTCTTAAGTTACTGCTATTTACCTTTCCCAAATTGCCGAGTCTTTGCAAAAAAGTATCATCATAGGTTGTAATAAAATTTACCCACAACTGCCTAAACTGCTCAAGCTGAGCTATTGTCGGTGTTTGAGCCAGCATCTCTATACTTTTTTTAGCTAACTCTGTTGCTTCTTTATTATGCAACACCTCGATAACCTGAAGCACTCTTTTTGTAAATGTAGCTTGAGCATCAAGCATCTCTGTAACATGGCTATTGTTTGTTCTGTTTAATTTAGATATTAAAAAGCGAGCCAACTCATTCATTGTAGTAATTCTATAGTTGATTAACTCTTTTTGAAAATCTTTATGGAGTGTTTGAGTAAATTTCTCTAACTGATGACAATCTTCTACTATCATGCCAGCTTTGGCAGCTTCTTTACAAAACGCCTCAGCATAAAAATCTGGCGTTAAAAGTTTGCCCTCTAACTCGAGTCTTTTCATACTGTTTCTTATAATACTTTGTATTGTCACCCTGTCACTCCCTTTTGTTGTTTTCTCTTGCCCCATCAGCCGAGACTTTCGCAATAAATGATTTTATAGCCTTCTCTGAACTAAATTTTATAGCATCAAATCTCTCTTGGTCGGTTATGACTGCATTTGGACTGACACTGAAATCATATGTTCCTTTCGTAACATAATGTTTACTCAAACCACTCTGCTCTCTTGTTATGTTGAGCGTTATAGTTGCTCTGTATCCTACAACAAAACCGTTGCTATTATACTGAGTCGGAACATAAAGAGGTTTTGAGAGTTTTAAAATAAGGTGCGTTTGTGAGAGTGTACGAGTTGTTACTGAAGCGTGGAAAACCTCAATAATTGCCGCATCTACTGCATCTTTAATGATGACTGAATTTTCCGGATCTTCGTCAGAAATGAGCACACTAGTACTTACCTTCTCACCGATAACCTCACGGGCAAATTTAGAACTTGGCGTATATCCGCACGCCAAGAAGAGGGTAGCTATTAAAATAAAAATAGCAACTCTCATCATTACCCTTTAATTACCAAGTTTACAAGTTTTTTAGGGACAACTATCTCTTTTACAATCGTTTGACCTTCAAGCCATTTTGCGGCACTCTCTTTAGCGATTTTTAAAACATTTTCATCGCTCTCATCGGTTGCAACTTCTATCTCCGTTCTTCTTTTGCCGTTGATTGATACTCCAAGAGTGATTGTGTCTTCGACAAAAACCTCTTCCAAAACTCTCACTGCTGAAAAATTCTTTAAAGAGAATTTCTCACTGCTTATATCCCAGCATGTGTGTGGAATAACAGGTTCCATAATGGAGCTGAGAATCCAATACCCTTCACTCCAAACTGCACTGTTATTCTGAAGATTAAGGGCATTCATAGCTTCCATAACACCGGCAATCATCGTGTTGAATGTGTATTTTTCAGTGTACACATCATTTGCTCTCACAAGTGCTTCATACACTTTTTTCCTTGCGAACTTCTCTTCTTTGCTGAGCGCTGCATGTGTAATTGTAGGAATTTTATCTGTTTTCGTAACATGTACGGAGCGCTCAAAAAATCTTTTTATAAATCTGTATGCGCCCTCAACTGCACTGTCGTTCCACTCTAACTCCTGCGTTGGAGGAGCGGCAAAAAGTATGAAGAGTCTTGCCGTGTCAGCACCGTATTTTTCTATAATTGCATCAGGGTCAACCGTATTGCCTTTAGATTTACTCATCTTCGCACCGTCTTTGAGCACCATGCCTTGCGTGAGAAGTTTATCAAAAGGCTCATCAAACTCTAAATAGCCTAAATCGCGGAAAACTTTTGTAAAAAATCTTGCATATAAAAGGTGAAGAATTGCATGTTCAATTCCGCCGATGTAATGGTCAACACCCATCCAGTACTTTATCTGCTCGCTTGAAAAAGCCTCTTTTTCCCAGTTTTTAGGAGATGCGCAAAAGCGTAAAAAGTACCATGACGACTCAACAAATGTATCCATCGTGTCTGTTTCACGAACTGCATCTTTCCCGCATTTAGGGCATTTGCAGTGCTTCCACGTCGGATGGTTGTCAAGCGGATTTCCTTCGCCCGTTATCTCAATATCTTCAGGAAGTGCAATTGGAAGATTCTCTTTTTTCTCCATTACAAGACCGCAATCATCACAATGAACAAAAGGAATCGGAGCACCCCAATATCGCTGACGGCTTACACCCCAATCTTTTAGTTTATAATTTGTAGTTCTTTTGCCGATTTTTTTTTCTTCAAAATAATCTATGATTTTGGCTTGCGCTTCTTTGGAGTTAAGTCCGTCAAACTCTTTTGAATTAAAAAGTTCTCCAACCTCTGTAAATGCAGAGTCATCTTTTAACACACCCTCATAAGGTTTTATAACAGAATGTATAGGCAGGTCATACTTTTTAGCAAAATCAAAGTCTCTGTCATCATGCGCAGGAACAGCCATGACCGCACCGCTTCCATAATCCATAAGAACAAAGTTGGCAATCCAAACAGGGACTTTTTTCCCACTCAGAGGATGAAGTACGTCAAGTCCGAGAGAAATACCTGATTTCTCTTTTTGTCTGTCAATTGAAGATGTTGTTTTCATAGCTTTAATTTGGGCAATTACATCTTCAGACAAAAGCCCATTGTCAATCATATATGAAACTATCTCATGTTCAGGAGCAAGTGCTGTGTAGCTGACACCGTAAATTGTGTCCGGTCTCGTTGTAAAGACATCAAATCTTTTAAATGTATTATTTAATTTACTCAAAGAATTTTCATCAAAATAGAGGTCAAATGCCAAACCGTTTGATTTGCCTATCCAATTCTCCTGCATGGTCAGAACCTGCTTAGGCCAGCCGCTTTCAAGTTTTTTCAAATCGTTAAGAAGCTCATCGCCATACTGAGTGATTTTGAAGTAGTACTGATTCATATCTTTTTTGACAATCGGGGTGTCACATCTCCAGCAACATCCCTCGACCACCTGCTCATTTGCTAAAACTGTCTGGTCATGCGGACACCAGTTCAGCATCCCTTTTTTACGGTAAAGCAGCCCTTTTTCGTACATGTCTATAATAAAAGATTGCTCAAATTTCGTATAAAGCTCATCCGAAGTTGCAAGTTCTCGTTCTCGTGAAAATGAAAAACCAAGAGAGTAGAACTCATTTTTCATATAATCTATATTGTCATAGGTCCATTTTTTCGGGTGCGAGCCGTTTTTGATAGCTGCATTTTCTGCGGGCATTCCAAAGCTGTCAAAACCGATTGGATGAAGAACATTAAAGTTTTGTTGACGGTAGTAGCGGGCAAAGGCATCGCTAATCGTATAGTTTCTAACATGTCCCATATGAAGTCGCCCGCTTGGGAAAGGGAACATGCTCAATATATATTTTTTTTCTTTACTAAAATCTTCACTAGGTTCAAAACTTCTGTTTTCTTTCCAAAAGTTTTGCCATTTTTTTTCTATTGATTTTGAACTGTATTCCAACTATTTCTCCTGAAACTGTAATGATTCTTAAACAAAATTACTCTCCCCCTCTGACACAACGCACAAAAAGGGTAGTGCCCCTATAGTTGCTGCGCGCATGACCGTCATAAAAATCCACAACCCACGCGCCGTCCTCGTAGCCCTCATAAGGAGTAGAACTCCAATAATAATATGTGCTTTCTGTTTGTGTAAATGCTCCCGCTATGGCAGGATTTACTTTGTTTATATCTATTATGCTTTTTAATTCATTGATATTTGGCAGTCGCCAATTATTCTGTTTGCCTAAAGTGAGATTTTCGCATGCATCTATTGCACTTTGCCATGTCATAGGCTTTCCTATATCATTATCTTGCCACTGCAAACCTGTTGCACTATCGCTTACAATGCCGGTATCTGCATCACGCACGAAATCTGCCATTAATCCGATACAAAGCCCCATCATAACCAAAAGAATTTTTCTCATTTTCGTTCCTGCTTTATCGCTTAACATGCAAAAGTGATTTTTACATCACTCCAGATTCGTATTGTGCTCTCATTTTTTCTTTTTCTGCTCTGTTTTTTACCTTTTCTGCCATTCTTTGACGGTACTCAGATACGCTGAATCCTGTCCAAACAACAAGTTGCGCAGCAACGAAAATTGAGCTGTATGTTCCGACAATAACTCCGATAAGCATAGGAAAACTGAAACCTAGCATTATGTCGCCGCCAAAAACAAAAAGGGTTAATACAACAAAAAAGACCGTTAACGAAGTAAGTGTTGTACGAGATTGTGTGCGAGAAACTGCTTCGTTGATAATCATAACAAAGTCTGTCACTTTAGACTCTTCTATATGCTCACGAACGCGGTCATAAACAATGATGGTATCATGAATTGAGTAGCCTAGAATCATTAGAAGTGCCGCGATACTCTCGATATTAAAGTCAACTTCAAAGTAAGCAACAAATCCAAAAGTGATAACGATATCATGGACAATCGCAATAATAGCTGCTAATGCAAAACGCCACTCATAACGAAAGGTTACCGTCGCCATAATCGCCAAAAGTGTGAGAAAAAATGCACTCAAACCTTTCACACGCAACTCATCTCCAACTTTTGGACCCACCATGTCAACACGGCGAATCTCAAACTCACCCGTGCCTTTTAAAATCTCTTTTGTTGTATCGCCAATGTCATGACCCAGAGCCACAGTAGAAGATGGAGTTTTAATAACCACCTCTTGGGATGAACCGAATTCACTCACCGAAGCATGTTCAAAAAGTTCACTTTTTTTGAGGCTCTCTCTGATTTTATCAATAGGCGCATCTTCTGTATATTTTACCTGAACAACTGTTCCACCCGTAAAATCGATACCGAAAGAGAACCCTTTTATTGTCACAATTGCAATTGCAAGGAAAAATAGCACAAAGGATGCGACGAAAAAGATTTTTCCTTTTCCTAAAAAGTTATAAACCTTATCTTCTTTAAAAAGTTCCATACTTATGCTCCCTTTCTTGTCATACCAAACCACAGCGTGTAGTTTTTATCTTTTTCTATACGGCTCATGTAGAACTGATAGATTCCGTATGTTCCGACAATTGCCGTAAGCATTGAAGCTAAAATACCCATGCTCAGAGTAACGGCGAAGCCTTTGATAGCTCCGGTTCCGTAGGCATACAAAATAGTACATGCAAGAATTTGAGTTATGTTTGAATCCAAAATTGCCCGCATCGCTTTTTGGTACCCTTCGGAGATAGCCCTGCTAGTAGGGATTCCGGCACGTAATCCTTCACGGATTCTCTCATTAATGATAATATTTGCATCCACTGCGAGTCCAATATGGAGTACAATACCCGCCATACCCGGGAGAGTGAGCGTGGCGCCCAGAAGTGAAATCATCGCTAAAATAATAAAAAGGTTCACGACAACTGCAAAAGTTGCAATAACTCCTGCCAATCCATAATAGAATATCATAAACAGGATGACAAGAACAAAGCCGCTTACAAGGGCAAGAAGTGAAGCACGAATGCTGTCTGCTCCCAAACTAGGACCTACAGAACGCTTCTCCATCACATAAATAGGCACTAAAAGCGAACCCGAACGAAGAGCGATTGCTAAATCTTTTGCCTCTTCTACGGTGTAGCTTCCGGATATTTGACCGCTGCCGCCGCCAATTCTCTCATTGATGTTTGGAGCGGAATAGACTTTACCGTCAAGAACAACAGCGAGGCGTTTTCCAACACTTCTGCCAGTAAAATCTCCGAAGATTTCAGCACCCTCTGCATTGAGAGTGAAGTTTATTAGAGGGCGATTATTTTTATCAAATCCCATAGAGGCATTCGTAAGCATCCCACCGTCTAAAATTGGTATAGAGTGTACTAGATATTTCATAAGAGGATTTTTTACATCTTCTAAAATAACATCACCGTAAGAGGATGCATCTGCGGCACTCATAGTGTTAACCCGCGCTGTTCTATCCTCATCGACTGCCATAAGTTCAAGCTTCGCAGCACGGGAGATAAGTTCTCTCGCTCTTTGTTCCTCTTCTGCTGTTTTGATTCCGGCTAGTTCTACAAGAATTGCTTCATTTCCTTGACGGGCGACAGTAGGCTCAGACAAACCAAACTGATCTAGCCTGTTTCTAATAGTCTCAATTGCTTGATCAATGGATTGCTTTTGCGTTTTAACCTTCTCTTCTTCAGTTAAAGTAAGAGAAAAATTTTCACCGTTTGCTGCTACTGTCATACCCTCGATTTTTTTTAAAAATTCTTGAATATGTTTAGCATCATCAACGTCCAAAAGAGTAAAAGTAACACTTGAGTCATCAAAATCCAAATTACCGAGTAAAATATCTTTTTTCTCTGTAAAATTTTTGATACTTGCCGCAATAGACTTAATGCGAGAAGCTGTTGCTTCTTCGGTTTTTACACCTAAAAGCATATGCAAACCGCCTTGCAAGTCAAGCCCTAAAGTAATTTTTTTGCCATCTTGCATCTGAAATAAAGAGGGAGCAGAGAAAAACACCCCAAATATTGTTGCGATTGCAAGAATAACCATGCGGTAATTAAGCTTCATTCTCATACTTTTTTGATATAGAATCTTTTGTTATTTTTGCCATAACACTGTCATTCATTTTCACACTTATAAAGTTCTCTTCAACCTTATCGATAACCACAATAAAACCACCGTTAGTGATAACTTTGTCACCTTTTTTAAGAGCTGCAATCATCTCAGTTCTTGCTTTTGCCTCTTTTTGTTGTGGGCGAATAATCACAAAATACATGATTGCGATTAAAAATACGAATGGTAACAATTGAGTTATAATTTCCATACTTGAAGTTCCTTTTTTTAATTAAATTGCGGCGATTATACAAGAACTATAGTAACAAATGACTGAATACAATCGATAAAATTCGATAATTTTTTTTTAAAAATTCGATATTTTTTTGCCTATATGCTATAATCGCAAATCTAAAATCCAGAATATTTGAAATTTTTTAATGAAGGAATACAGTGAAAATTAAACAGTATTCTATTAAAGTCTTTGAGATAAAAATAGAGTCTCAAAGTTCCTTTTTAGCTTTCATGGATAAAAACATCATTATGTTAAAACATTATCTGATTTATCTAAAAGGCGAGATAACTCCTGCAATAGAGGAGTATCTCAAAAGTAATGATATATCCTACACAACACATCTGAGCTTAAGTAACAAAAAGCATCAGGAGCTTGTTTTAAAGCAGAGTGATTTAAAGATTATCGATGAAATTGTGAGAAGTGGACAGGATATAAAAGTAGAAAGTGATTTGCTTGTTCTAAACAGGGTAAACAGCGGTGCAAAGCTCCAAGTAGAAGGTAATCTCATTATAACAGGAACTGTCGATGGGATGATATTTTGCAATGGAGATTTTATGCTTGTTAAAACATCTCCCAAAGCGATGATTGTTTTTAATGGTGTTGAAATTGATGGAAGCCTGCTGCAAAACAAATTTAATAAAATTATATTTAATGGCGAAGAGATCATTGTATCGCCGATTGAAAAGGAACCTAAATGGGCATAGTTTACGCAATAATAAGTGGCAAAGGCGGAGTTGGAAAAACAACAACAACAGCAAATATCGGGGTGGGTATTGCACAAGAGGGCAAAAAAGTTGTGCTTGTCGATTTTGATTTGGGACAGAGAAATCTTGACCTGATTCTCGGACTGGAAAATCGTGTTATTTACGATATGGTACATGTAATGGATGAGGAAGCTGGGCTAAAACAGGCACTTATCAAGAGTAAGCATACAGACAATCTGTTCCTTTTAGCAGCCTCTCAAACAAAAGATAAATCGGCGCTCGTGCAAGAGAAAGTTAAAAAACTTATTGAGACTCTCAAAGAGGAGTTTGATTACGTAATTCTTGATGCTCCAGCCGGAATTGAGAGCGGATTTGAGCATACAATTATGTACGCAGATGCGACAATAGTTGTAGTAAATCCGGAGGTGTCATCTATCCGTGATGCTGACAAAGCCATTGGTATTGTGGATGCGAAGTGTGAAAGAGCAAAAGAGAATAAAAAAGTTCAGAAGTTCCTAGTAATTAACCGCATAAATCCAGCTATGGTTTCAAGCGGAGAGATGCTTGCAAGTGCTGATATTTTAGATATTTTGTCGATTGATTTGCTAGGCAAAATCCCTGAAGATAAAGGTATCGTAGAAGCATCCAACACAGGCAAACCAATCATATTAAACGAGAAGTCTGAAGCCGGTGCAGCTTACAAACGAATTTGTAAACGATTATGCGGTGAGAATGTGCCGTTTGAAGATGTAGAAACATTCAACGCTCCTTCTTTAATGGGCAAAATCAAGGGCTTGTTCCAATGAGTTTTTTTTCTTTATTTAACAAAAAAGAAAAGAGTGCAGGAGTAGCCAAAGATAGACTTCGCATAGCCATCAGCTCAGACCGTAACAATACATCTTACCCATTCATGGCACAGATGAAGGCAGACATTATTGAAGTTGTCCGCAAATATGTTCAGGCACAAAGCGTAAATATCACCAAAGAGAGTGACGGAGATGTGGACACTCTCGGAATTGAGATAATCATCCCTAAATAAAATAATTCCTCCTCAAAATTCTACAAAGCTTCTCGTTCCACCCCTTTGAGGTGGGATATATTTTTAAACTCGATACAACTTCAATACCCAAATGGGAAAATAAGGAAAAAATAAATGCTCAAAATGATGATAGGTTTTTTTAAAGATTTTCTGAAATATCGTGTTCAGGTGAAAAAACAAGATGCGTGGATTAAAAAATTTGCTAAGCAGAAAAATTATGCACTCAATCCAAGCTGGATGATGTCAACAAATTTGGAAATATGGCTAAGTGAACTGGAAGCAACTTTCGGTAAACGCTACTGTCCATGTTTTGAGCCATCAGGCGATGCAGAGCTTAACAAAAAAATGCTCTGTCCATGTGAGTTTATAGAAGATGAAATCAAAGAGTATGGTACCTGCCACTGCGCGCTTTTTGGAAGTGCCGACCTTGATAAAGCCGGCTGGAAAGCCTCTTCAAAGCGTCTCATGGGAGAGTATCAAGTACCTCTTAACATAAAAGATGGCGTACTCGACACAAGAGGAATGCCCATGGATCCTCGCAGAAACCTTCCTATTCCAGATGCTATGCACCAATTAAAAGCAACCTTAAACAGCTATGCAAATAAAACACTTAAAATGATTGTTGCCACGGAGCAAGAAGTTCTAAACTTAGAAAAAATCGCTTTATATCGTGGATATGGAGTTGAAAGACAAGTAACAGAAGCGTATTTTGAAGTGACACTCAACTTTGATGGTTGCTCTGTAAAAGATTCTAATGCAAGTTGAATTAAGCACTTTTTTCTTCTAGTTAGTGTAACCAGAGCAGTATTTGATGATGAAAATTGGTAAGAGTGTCAAGAATGTGGACGTATTACGGCAGCTAAGATAAAAATCACGCCCCCTTCCTATTCCAAAACGAAATGAAAATTATAAATTATTAGACATATCTGACAATAGGTTGAACTGCTCGCAACCTCTTTGCTCCCCAATTATACAAGCTCTATTAAATGCCATTTGCGCTCTTCTTTTGTTTTGTTTTACACCATCACTCCCTTGCTTATATAAAACTCCTAAATAAAAACAACCTTTCGAATATCTAGCTTTACATGCTTCAACAAACAAGCCTTTTGCTTTTCTAGTATCTTGCTTTATTCCATCACCGCTAGCATACTGAAGTCCTAGATTTATACAGGCATGCATGTCTCCGCCGTCACAAGCTTTTGTATAGAGTTCTATCGCCTCTTTTTTATTACCATTGTTATATTGAACCAACCCTTCCTCAACTAAACCGGCAAATAAATTTACACTTAACAATAATCCAATACTTATAATAATTTTAATCATTTTTAGCTCCTTTTGAAAGAATTGTAATTTTACCTAAAAAAGTTTTGCTATTTACTTTTTTAGACCATATTGAAGCTATGCGAGAAGTCTAATATATTTTAAAGTCAAAAATAGACTATAATTTCGCCATGATTAAAAAATTACAAAATATTAAAAACAATACAAAACCATTGTACTTTGACTTGGCATGCGGGGTTTTTGCTGCACTCTTTTTTAGTGCCTTTATCTATCTGGAACACTACGGATTTACTTTCAAACTTTTAAATACCATCTTTGGCATCTTAGCTTTGGCACTCTTTTTATATATGCCAAGGAGAGCGGTTTTAGTTGGCGGATTTCTAATCGGACTACTCTGGTTTTACTGGATTGGCTACAGCTTTAAGTACAACGGTGTAGGATTTTTAACTCCCTTTGTGACGCTTGGTTTTGCCATTATCTACATGCTTTTCTTCGGTGTGCTGGCACTTACACAAAAAGTTTATATTCGAGCAATTCTGCTCTTTAGTCTTAGTTTTTTTGAGCCATTTGATTTCAACTGGTTACAAATTGAGCTTCTTTTTGTGGACAGCTACATCGGTGTCTTTAAGTATCAGCTAGCCTTGGTATTACTCTCTCTGAGTTTGCCCAAATACATCAAAAAACCATACACTTACGCACCTCTTGCACTGCTGCTTTTAGCACTCAATTTTAATGTTCCGGTGCAACAAGATGCGCCGCTGAAAATAAAGCTCATTCACACAAATATAACACAAGACAGCAAGTGGATGAGTGAGTTTATGAATTCTATAATTGAAGAGAATCTTGCCGATATACAAAAAGCGATAGATGAGGGATATGACGCAGTTGTTCTGCCTGAGGCATGTTTTCCTCTTTACATGAATACGCACCCAAGATTAACTGCCACTCTCCAAGCGCTCTCCTATGAGATATCCATAGTTGCAGGAACACTTTTAACAGAAAACGGCAATAATTATAATGTTACTTACGCATTTGAAAACGGGGAGTATTCCGTTGCTAAAAAGCTAGTTTTAGTCCCTTTTGGAGAATATATACCTCTGCCTGCATTTGCAAAAAAAATGGTAAATGATTACTTCTTCGCTGGTCTGGCAGACTTTTGTATAGCAACAGAACCAACCGATTTCATGATAAAAGGTGTCAAATTCAGAAATGCAATCTGCTATGAAGCAACATGCCAAGAGATATACGAAGGGGATGTAAAATTTGTGGTTGCCTCTAGCAACAATGCATGGTTTGCCCCCTCGATAGAGCCGACAATTCAGAAGCTTCTAATGAGATTTTATGCAAGAAAAAACGGTGTCACAATTTACCACTCTGCCAACTATGAGGGAACGGGGATAATCAAATAATTTTTGGTAACCTCTTTTTGGTACAATAGCAAAAATATCAAAATCAGGAAGAGTCCTAAATGATTAATCTCAAAAATCCAAACCTTTATAATAACCGTGAACTCTCATGGCTTCACTTCAATACAAGAGTTTTAATGCAGGCGCAGGACGCTTCGCTTCCACCCCTTGAGAGACTTAAGTTTTTGGCAATTTACGGAACCAACTTAGATGAGTTCTACATGATTCGAGTCGCCGGACTTAAAAAACTTTTTTCGGCTGGTATTATTGTCTCAGGTGCAGACAGACTTACGCCGCTGCAGCAGCTCAGAGAGATTAGAAACTATATCAGAACTGAGCAGATAAGTGTAGAGGAGTGTCTCAAAGAGGTTCTTGGCAAACTAGAAATTGAGGGGTTACATGTAAAATCACATGCCGACCTGAGCCTAGAAGAAAAAATTCACCTTAATAAATTTTTCAAAGAGAATATTTATCCGGTCATTACTCCTATTGCCATTGATGCAACCCACCCATTTCCGCATCTCAACAATCTTAGCTTCGGTATTATTGTCAAACTATTCGACAATGACGATACCTCCGCAGAGAGATTTGGAATTATTCGTGTTCCGCGGGTTATTAATCGTTTTGTTGAGCTTGATAACAGTACCTATATTCTTGTTGAAACGCTTGTCGCAGAGCATGTTGCAGACCTTTTCCCGGGATATTCCCTCATCAAATTTGCCGCTTTTCGAGTAACAAGAAATGCCGACCTTGAGATAGAGGATGAAGAGGCGGATGATTTTATGGAGATTCTTGAGGAAGGGCTAAAACTTCGCCGTAAGGGAGCCATGGTAAGGCTTGAGATTGGGAGTCGGGGGGATGAGGAAATTATAAACTTTTTTAACCACCACACAAATGTTTACAAAGATGATATATATAAAAGCAGCACATTTTTAAATCTCTCAAGCCTTTGGCAGATAGTAGGAAATAAAAGTTTTGCACACCTTCTAGCCGCTCCCTACATGCCAAGAATATTGCCTCCACTCGATAATGATGAAAATATTTTTACAACCCTTGATAAACAAGATGTTCTACTTTTTCATCCCTATGAGAGTTTTGAACCTGTTGTTAAATTTATCCAAAATGCCTCAAAAGACCCTGATGTCGTCTCTATCAAGATGACACTTTACCGCTCGGGTACAAATTCACCGATAGTACAAGCGCTCATAAATGCAAGTGAATCGGGCAAACAAGTCACGGTTATGGTTGAGCTGAAAGCGAGATTTGATGAGGAGAACAACCTCATCTGGGCAAGAGCACTTGAGCAGTCAGGTGCCCATGTAATTTATGGAATCAAAGGCTTTAAAGTACATGCCAAAGCAGCGCTCATCACGCGCAGAACAAATGGCTCACTCAAGCAATATGCCCACCTGGCGACCGGAAACTACAATCCGGCAACTTCTAAAATATATACAGACATGAGCTACTTTACAAGCAAAGATGAAATTACAAACGATTTAACTCGTTTTTTTCACTTTTTAACAGGCTTCAGCAAAAAAGGTTTTCTTGATGAGCTCTACATGGCACCGGCACAGATAAAATCAAAAATTCTCTCTCTTATTGATAATGAAACGAAAATGGGTGAAGAGGGAAGAATTATCGCGAAAGTAAACTCACTTGTGGATGAGAATGTAATTCGTGCACTCTATAAAGCAAGTCAAGCAGGGGTGAAAATAGATTTAATAGTTCGTGGAATTTGCTGCTTAAAACCGGCAGTAGAGGGAGTGAGTGAAAACATCAGGGTTATCTCTATCGTGGGGAAATATTTAGAACACTCAAGAGCCTTTTACTTTAAAAACGATGCAACGCAAGTTTACATCTCCTCAGCGGATTGGATGCCGAGAAATTTGGAAAAAAGAGTTGAGCTTTTAACCGGAATAAAAGATGAAGCAGCCAAAGAAAAAATCATTCAATACTTAAGACTTCAATGTTCAGACAACATGCTCTCCCATGAACTGCAAAGTAACGGTTCGTATGTTAAAATAAAAAAAGAAGATACAAAAGCCGTAAACAATCATAAAATGTTGGAAGATTTTGTAACCCGCATTGCGAAAGCCACCAAAAACGATTCATCGGCGGAGTCTGCACTTCTTGCGAATAAACTTTATAGTGAGAGTTAAAGATGATACATAAATTTAAAGAGAGTTTGCCACAACTTGGGATTAATTCTTGGGTTGCCGCCTCTGCCGATGTAATTGGCGATGTTACATGCGGAACTGATTGTTCTATCTGGTTTGGCTGTGTTGTGAGAGGTGATGTTCACTATATTAAAATAGGAAATCGTGTAAATATTCAGGATTTGAGTATGGTGCATGTTACGCACTACAAAAAAGCAGATAAAAGCGATGGAAACCCGACAATTATCGGTGATGATGTAACAATCGGACATAGGGTTATGTTACATGGGTGCACAATAGAAGATGCTTGTCTTATTGGAATGAGTGCAACTATTCTTGATGGTGCAGTAATTGGCAAAGAGTCGATTGTCGGAGCCGGTGCTCTTGTAACGAAGGGCAAAATATTTCCGCCTCGCTCACTTATCATGGGAAGCCCCGCAAAAGCTGTGAGAGAATTAAGCGATGAAGAGGTTAAAGAGCTTTATGCCTCTGCTCACAGATACGTAGAGTTTAAAAAAGAGTATCAAGAGTAAATTATAGACTATCTAACAATTCCCTTTTTGTAAAATTCCCGGAAAGTGGAGTTTGCAAGAATGATTCATCTTTTTCTGATACAAAGAAAATGGCAGGAAATTGTTGAGTATAAAAGAGTTCAATAGGATAGCTATTGTTCTCCTCAAAAAAAACTGCCACAGGCAGATATTTTTTATTTACTTTCTCTTGCACCTCTTTATCGGTAAAAATATCAGCAAAAACAGTCTTGCATCTAACACAATCTTTTTTCAGAAGTAAAAGAAGTATTTGCTTCTGCTCTTTTTTTGCTTGCATAAGCACTTTATCAAAGTCATTCTGCCATACTATATGGTCACAAAAAGCTATAGAGTAGAGTATCACCAAGCTAAAAAAGATTTTCATTTTTATATTCTGTCCTTACGCATTTTTCATAAAAGTGTATAAAGTATAACCCTTTTAATTCTCGAAAAACAGAGTTTTTCGTAGCTTTAGGGGGGGGGTTGTAGGGACAGATGTCCCTGCCACCTAAACGGACGCGTTCGTTTAGGTGTGTAACATCAATTATGTTCTATAATCCGCATTTATCTTTACATATTCATAGCCCAAATCACATCCATACGCAGTAAATTTGCCATATGCTACACCTAAATCACATGAAATGCTAAACCTAGGAAGTTTCATAATTGCAGCGGCTTTCTCTTCCATGGCTTCATTAAAAAGCAACTCGCCTCTGTTATAGACGCAAAGCTCGTTAAATGAGATACTGAGATTCTCTTCATATGCTTCAACTCCGCTAGCTCCAACTGTTGAAGCGATTCTACCCCAGTTTGGATCTTCTCCAAAGAGTGCGGTTTTAACCAAGAGTGAGTCGGAAAGAGCTTTTGCAACTATTTCCGCCTCTTTATCATCTCTTGCACCTGTTACATTATAAGTGACAACTTTTGTAGCACCCTCGCCGTCTCGCACCATTTCAAGCGCTAAGAAATGCATAACTTTGAAGAGTGCTTCTTTAAAAGCCTCTCTCTCAAATGCTTCACTCTTTTCGTTGGCTAAAAGTATAACCGTATCGTTTGTAGAGGTGTCACCATCCACACTTATTGCATTAAAAGTGGTTTGCGTAACTTCGTTCAAAATCTCCTGCATAACGTTTCTTTTTACTTTGGCATCCGTTGTTATAAAGCAGAGCATCGTAGCCATTGCAGGATTTATCATCCCCGCACCCTTTGCCATGGCGCCGATACTGAAACTGCTTCCATCTTCTAAACGAACCTTAAAAGCTATACTTTTAGAGAATGTATCGGTTGTCATGATTGCACTCGCCGCATTCATAGGCTCTTTTGCACTTAAATCAAAGAGAGGAATTGCATCTATTATCTTCTTTTTTGGAAGTCTGACACCAATAACACCGGTTGAGCTCATAACAGGATTTTTAACAGCTTTACATGTCTGCGCTAAAGCCTCCAGCACCTCATCTATATCATCAACTCCCGCTTTTCCCGTCATCGCATTTGCATTTCTTGAATTTATTAAAACGAAGTTGGTTTTAAATTTACCCTTTGCGCGAAAATGTTTGATTGGAGCCGCACACATCTTGTTGGTTGTAAAAACCGAAGCTATTTTACACTTATCCTCACTATAGATAAATGCCATATCTTTTGCGTTATTTTTCTTTAGCCCCGCACTCACACCATCGGCAAAAAAACCCTCTGCAGCACAAACACCGCCATCTATTTGAATTATATTATACAAATTTGAACTCCTATGCTTCTTATTCTTCTTGGTTATTATATTGTAATATTGATGTTATTTGATTACTTTACCACTTATTCGGTATGTAGATTGAAAGTTTTTGGAGGGATTTGGGAGCGAACCCCCGATTAGAAAGCTACAAATCTTCAGCGAAGATGTAGTTCCTTAGTTGTCTTTAAGAAACTTTCTTAAGAGTACGTAATTCTCTTGCAGAGATTTTGATTTTTTTTGTAGTACCATCTTCTAAAGTGATACGAACAGCTCTTAAGTTTAATAAAAAACGACGCTTTGTTCTGTTTTTAGCGTGAGAAACATTGTTTCCACTCATTGGGCCTTTACCACTAATAGCACATTTTCTTGCCATATTCAGCTTCCTTATTTTAGGTTTTTAAAGTTGCGGATTATATCAGCTCAAAGCAAAAGTACAACTTAAGCTGGACAAATATAGTACAATCTTCTAAATTTATATATATTTTATGATTATAAAGTTAAAATGCACGAAATATAATAAAAGCAGCCAACATTGATAACAAAAGATAAGATTGATTTTTACATCGATAAAATTCCTCCGGCTCCAAAAGCTTTGAGAGAGACTCTTTCACTTTTAAATAGTGGCGAACTTATTAGGGCTTCCCATGTTGCGGTTGAGGATTTGGCACTCAAAGCATACTTAAAAAATATTGTCAATAAACCTATTTATGGTTTTAAAAATGAAATTAATGACATTTCACAGATTTTCGGGATACTAGGTGTTTCTAGTTCTCAGCAAACTGTTTACAACTATATGATGACTCTTTTATCCCCGAAAAAATGGGTTTTATTTAAACTTACTGCATCTTCCTTTCATGACCTACAGACTAATCTCTCTTTAAATTGGAAAACCATATTAACACACCTCAATATATCCGACAAAGAGATGGAAAGTGCAATTACACTTCTTCCTGCCAGTATAATTGTGGCAGAGGCTCTTTTTAATGACAAAATAGAAGAGGTGATGCTTCTTAGAAGTGCCCATAATCTTGATTTGAACACAATATTATTTCGTCTTTGCGATGAAGATCTTTTTGATATATGTGAATTTATTGCGAAAAAGTGGGAAATGCCGGATAAAATAGCTGATGTTGTTCAAGCATCTTCCGGACTTAAGCCTTCTAAAGATAAGTCTATCAACACTCTTGCAAAATGGATGCATCTTCTACTCTTTTATGAGCTTTCTCAACCAATATATGTAAAGGCTGGACTCAATAACTTTATAGATTTTCAAATAGACTTTGTTTCTGATATTTATGATGATTTTGCAAAACTTATGGAGATAGGATGAGAGCCACAGTAAAGGACGGTATAGCTGTATTTTCGCCCCAAGGTTTTTTGGATGGAAATAATACTTCGGCATTTTTAACAATAGAAGATATTGAAGCTACCCTTAAACTAAAGGTGGACATGGTTCTTGTTTCTCTTAAAAAAGTTATTTTTTTTAATAGAAACGGGCTGGATGTCTTTGTAAAAATGTTTTCAAAAATGCGTCTGCAAAACCATACCACGGTAGGCTTTTGTGACTACGATACTAAAAAATTTGATGCAATTAATAATTTTTATAAAAATGATATGAACTTTTCTCTCTTTAACACTCAAGAAACAGCTTCTCTCTTTGCTTCAAGTTTTAAAAATAAAAGTAAGAATGTTTTACTCTTTAGCGAGGATAAATCACAACGCTCAGCCATGGCAATAGAGTTGCATGACAACGGACATAATCCTATAATAGCCCAAAGCAAAGAGGACTTTGCAGTAAAGTGTTCAAATAAAAATGGTTACGATAACATAATTAAAAATACTTTTATAGGGCAAATTGGACAAAAAGTTGCTACCAGGGTAACTGGCAATGCAATCATCTATACGATATCATCATTTTTAGATGCTGAAATAGGAAATAATTTTAATATTGCCTATCACATGAACTCTTTAAATGTCGGTTTTAGACTCTTTATATTTGATGCGTACAGGGTTGTAAGTATGAATGTACATGCCCTCAATTTTTTCTCGAAACTTGCAAGTTCGGCAGCTGAGTATAATGCAACTATCTGTTTTGTGGGAATGGTTTTTGACAAAACACCGCAAACTTTCAAAGACACTATGGAGGATGCAGGAATACTGTTTTATGAGCAGATGGATGATATTCTGAAAAACAAAGAGCTGCTAGAAGAGTTGGGTGCGAGCAGCGCTTCAAATATTAAAAATAAACGACTAATAAATAAACTCATCGTCGCAGAGCTGCCAAATTTTATTCATGCAACAACTACAACCCTCGAGATGATGACAAACTCAAAAGCTATAAAAGAGTCGGCAGAAGTACATGGAATAACAATTGAAGATAAAAGAGATAAAATAGCCAGTTCTATAGGTTTTTATGGTGATATAGATGGAATGGTTATTCTGATTTTTCCAAAAAATATTGCAAAAAAAGCATGTGAGCTGCTCATTGGTGAACAGACTGATGATACTGAACTTATTCTTGATACATTGGCAGAACTTGTCAACATCGTAGGCGGTAAGCTTAAAACCCTTCTTGCTGATAAAAATATAAGTGTTGACATCACCCTTCCAAGAACGTATCCTACAGTGGATGGTCTTCTTGAAATTATAAGCGACAGAAGAGGCGTACAAGTTGATTTAACATTTAGCGGAGATAAATTTTTATTTTTCCTAACTAGATAAAAGCGTCTTCTAACTACTAAAATAGTAGAATTACAAATATAAACTTCTTATGGCAACCTCCTAATGATGAAGTTTTCTGCCTTAAAGAGGTTAATGTAATAGTAAAAGGAAAGTGATGCTTGTAGCTCCTAGCGTATTGTCTGCTGATTTTGGAAACTTACAAAGGGATGTAGAATCTATTTGTAATGCCGGCTGTGACTTAGTTCATGTTGACGTTATGGATGGACACTTTGTTCCTAACCTAACAATCGGACCGGTTGTTGTGAGTGCAATTGCGGCATGTGCAACTAAGCCTCTCGATATCCATCTAATGGTTCAAAACAACACCTTTTTTGTTGAACTTTTTGCACCGCTTAAACCTAAGTATATCTCTTTTCATATCGAAGAGGAGAAGCATCCCCATAGACTTATTCAAAAAATTCGCTCACTTGGAATAAAACCCGCAATCGTTTTAAACCCGCACACTCCGCCAGAGAGCGTTGAGTATCTGCTCGCCGACTTAGACATGGTTTTACTTATGAGCGTAAATCCAGGTTTCGGCGGGCAAAGCTTTATTGAGAGTGTAATCCCAAAAGCTACAAAACTTAATGAGATGAGAAATAGAATCAATCCTAACTGTCTTATAGAAGTTGATGGCGGTGTCACTGATAAAAATATCCACATGCTTCGCGATGCCGGCGTTGATATTGTAGTCGCCGGAAGTTATGTGTTTAATCATGTAAACAAAAAAGAAGCGATACAGAGCTTACAGATATAATATGAGATGTAAAATTTGCGGAATCACCTCCTATGAAGATGCCATGGCTGCGATTAACGCAGGTGCAGATGCCCTTGGTTTTGTATTTTATGAAGCATCTCCAAGGTTTATTACAGTTTCACATGCAAAAGAGATTATAAAAAAACTTCCTCCATTTGTAGAAAAGGTTGTTCTCTTTGTAAATGTTGATGCCCACACAATCAACGCAACCTGCCAAGAAGTTGGGGCGACTCTCGCCCAAATACACTTTGAAGCTCCAGAAACTCTCTATGAAGAACTAAAAATTCCTCACATTAAGGTTATTAGGGCAAAAGAGAGAGAGGATATCTTGAATTTTAGTGATGAATACAGATTAGTGGATGCCTACTGCGAGGCCTACGGTGGTTCAGGGAAAAGATTAAATATTGAATGGTTTAAAGATATTGACTGTTCTAAAATAATTCTTGCAGGTGGACTTGACTCTGAGAATGTAGCCTTCATGAAAGAGTATGGCTTCTATGGCGTAGATGTAAGCAGCGGTGTTGAAACTTCCTATGGGGTTAAAAATCATAAAAAAGTTAAAGAGTTTATAGCTAATGCTCGATAGTAGTTTTCATTTAGACGCTAAAAGTATCTCAAGGCTCTCTTCTAGCGGACTCGGTCTTGATGCGATGAAAAGACAGGTAAATGATGATTTAACTCTGTTTATCGAACTGTGGCATGCACAGGGGTTAAAACTTACCAAACATCAGGGGTATTTTTATTTTGATACTAAATTTATTCCTATGGATAAGGCAGAGTTTTGTATTGTGGACATTGAGACAAACGGCTCAAAATATGATAAACACCAGATAATCGAGATAGCAGCTGTGAAGGTTAAAAATGGCGTTATTACCGACAGATTTGAATCACTTGTCAAATGCTCAGAAATCAATGAACATATCACACTAATAACCGGCATAAAAGTAGAAGATACGCTCAGTGCGCCCACTATGAAACAAGTACTCTATGATTTTAAAAAATTTTTAGGCGATACTGTTTTTGTTGCGCATGATATAAAGTTTGATTACAAATTTATTTCTGCTATGCTCACAAGGGTTGGTTTAGCACCTCTTTTAAATAGAGGTTTATGCTCACTTGCCCTTGCTGAGAGAACAGTTGTATCCTACAGATATGCCCTGTCCTATCTTAATGACTCACTCAATTTGAATCCACATGCCACGCATCACAGAGCAATGAGCGATGTAATGACTACATATGGGCTCTTTAAGCTGTCTCTGGAAAATATTACTGAAAATATTAACAATATTGAAGATTTGATAAGATTTTCGAAAGAGGCAAAAAGATTAAAAAGACCGAAATTTGATCCAATGAGAGAATCTCAAGAAGAGATGTGCGAAGAAGTTCAAGAAGAAGAAAATCTGAAAAAGAAAAAAGAGAGTTCAGAGTAGTTTTTACTCTGAATAAGCACCTACACCAACAAGTTTTTTATACCTTGCATCCATTCTCTCTTGTGCACTCATTTGACGAAGTTTTTTCAGTTCACCTAAAAAATAGTCAGCTATCGCCGCTGCACTGCTATCTTTATCTCGATGTGCACCAATGAGAGGCTCATTTATTACATCGTCAATTAACTTTAACTCTTTTAAATCCTGACTTGTTATTTTCATAGCGTTCGTCGCTGCCTCTGCCTTTGTCGGATCATTCCATAAAATCGCAGAACACCCTTCAGGCGAGATAACGCTAAAAACAGAGTATCGCATCATGGCAAGTCTATCAGCTACACCGATGGCTAAAGCACCACCGCTTCCGCCCTCACCGATTACTATAGAGATTGTCTCAGTTTTTAGTTCAGCAAATTCCAGCAAATTTCTCGCTATCGCCTCACTCTGATTTCTCTCTTCTGCACCAAGTCCCGGATATGCACCCGGAGTATCAATGAGCATCAGAACAGGAATATTAAACTTCTCCGCCATTTTAGCCACGCGAAGAGCCTTTCTGTACCCCTCAGGATGCGGCATACCAAAGTTTCTTTTTAATTTATTTTTAGTGCCGCGACCTTTTTGTTCACCGATTACCATAACCTTTTCATCCGCTATATAGCCAATATAACATATGATTGCGGCATCATCACGAAAATGTCTATCACCATGAAGCTCATACTTATCTCGCACAATCAAATTGATATAATCTAAAGCATAAGGTCTATCTGCATGGCGAGCTAACTGAAGTTTTTGAAAATCTGATAAATTTTTATAAGTTTTTGCAACTTCTTTTTCTAATGATTTTTGAAGTATCTCCGCAGCATGCTCATCATGACGAATCTGTGCAGAAACAATATCTTCTTGAATATTTTTTATTTTTAATTCAAAATCTAAATATGTAGCCAAATTAAATCCTTACAGTTTTAGATTTTTTTAAAAATAAGAACACCGTTTGTGCCGCCAAACCCAAAAGAGTTACTCATTACAATATTTAGCTCAGCTTTTCTAGCTATATTTGGAACAATATCCAAATCACAATTTTCATCTGGATTTTCATAGTTTATAGTTGGAGGAATAATTCCATCTCTCATAGCCATTAGGCATGTAACTGCCTCAATTCCGCCAGCTGCACCTAGACAGTGACCGATTTGACCTTTAATTGAACTCATTGGAGGGCAGTTTTCTTTTCCGCCAAGCAAATCTTTTACCGCTGAAGTTTCATTTTTATCGTTAATCGGGGTACTCGTTCCATGTGCATTTACATAGTCAAGTTTTGGCTCACCGGCCATTTTATATGCGGCCTTCATTGCACGAGCCGGACCATCAAGACTCGGAGTTGTAATGTGACTTGCATCACCACTCTCCCCAAAACCTATAATCTCTCCATAGATTCTGGCACCTCTTGCAACAGCACTTTCATACTCTTCTAAAATAAGAGCAGCTGCTCCTTCTCCCATAACAAAACCATCTCTCTGCGCATCAAAAGGACGAGATGATTTTTTTGGATCTTCATTTCTTGTAGAGAGTGCTTTCATAGCGGCAAAACCGCCTATTCCAACACCGGTAATTGCAGATTCAGCAGCTACAACAAGCATCTTTTCTGCACCGTTACAGATGATAGTTTTACATGCTTCACTTATTGCATGTGTACCCGCTGCACAAGCCGTAACACTTGAAAGGTTTGGACCTTTTGTTCCATGTTCAATCGAAACAAAACCGCCGAGCATGTTTACAAGGGCAGAAGGAATAAAAAATGGAGAAATTCTACGAGACCCTTTAGTTTCAAGTATGATAGAATTTCGTTCAATAGCAGAAAGCCCGCCGATTCCAGAACCTGCACTCACACCGAATCTCTCCATATCCGTATCTTCCGGCAAGTTGGCATCTATCATTGCCTCTTGCGCAGCTTTTAAACCAAGATGGATAAATCTGTCTGCTTTTTTAACCTCTTTTGGGTGCATAACCGTCTCAGGGTCAAAATCTTTCACTTCACCTGCAATTTTTACGCTAAAGTCTGTTGGGTCGAAAATAGTTATAATATCAATTCCGCATGCCCCGTCACATATTGCTTTAAAAGAACTCTCTTTATCATGACCTACTGCATTTATCATACCCATACCAGTTACCACTACTCTTCTCATATAAACATTCTCCATAAAATATATAAAAACACTTTTAAAAACCAGCTACAACTGACTATTAAAAATATTTTACTACCGAGGCTTGACCTCAGGTAGAATTGAAATAATTATTTACTTTCTATGTAATTAACTACATCTCTAACAGTTTGAATTTTTTCCGCTTCATCATCAGGAATTTCGATGTCGAACTTCTCTTCAAGAGCCATTACCAATTCAACAACATCAAGACTATCAGCGCCTAAATCTTCTACGAACTTTGAATCTTCTTTAACTTCGTCTGGGTTAACGCTTAATTGCTCAACTACTACTTCTTTGATATCGTCTAAAAGTGCCATTATAGCTCCTATATTTAAGTATAAAATCTTGAAATTGTAACATATTTAACTTAAATAAACTAAGTCACTAAAAAAGAGAAGGCATACCGCTATGTCACTATTTCTTTGCATGAAATTTTATGGTGTACCAAGGTTTCAAATCGTCAACATGTCAAACATGGCATTACGCCATATTTAATCCACCGTTTACTTTGAGTGTTTCGCCTGTGATGTAGCTTGAGTGGTCTGAGAGTAAAAAAGCTGTTGCCTCTGCTACTTCGCTTGGATTTCCAAAACGAGCCATCGGAATTTTTGATGTAAAGCTGTTTTTCACCTCTTCGCTCAAAACTTCCGTCATCTCTGTTGCTATAAATCCGGGAGTTACAGTGTTGTAGCGGATTCCGCTTGTAGCCGATTCGAGTGCAAAACTTTTTGTCATAGCAATAACTCCGCCTTTGCTTGCCGAGTAGTTAGTCTGCCCTGCATTTCCTGTTTCACCCACGATTGAAGCGATATTTACAACTGCTCCAAACTTTTTCTTTCGCATCACTTTCATCGCTTCACGGCACCCCACAAAACATGAAGTTAAGTTTGCGTTGATAACCGACATAAAATCCTCGTTTTTCATTCTAAGTGCAAGCTTATCGTTTGTAATTCCTGCGTTATTTACAAGATAAGAGAGTTCGCCGTCGCTATCGACTATGGTTTTAATTGCATCCACAAAAGCATCTTCATCGCTCACATCAAAACCGATAACTGCTGCACTTCCACCATTCGCTTCAATCGCATCTTTTATAGCATCTGCCTCTGCTGCACCGCTTCTATAATTAATCCAAACTTTCAGTCCGTACCCGGCCAAAGTTTTTGCAATTTCCGCACCAATACCACGACTAGAACCCGTAACTAAAACATTTTTTCCGCTAAATTTCATATTTTTTTCCTTAAATTTTTTTATATAAGTGGATGATCCATCTCTTTTGGAATCTCTATATTCATAAGTTTTAGAACTGTCGGCGCTATGTTATTAAGCCCCCCGTTTTCAACCTTTGTAACTCCATCCGCCATCACAAAACACCACACTCTTCCGACCGTATGATTTGTCAAAACCTCGCCGTTATCGTCTCGCATCTCTTCACAATTTCCATGGTCGGATGTGATAACCAGAGCGTAATCATTTTCTTTGGCTTTTTGAACAATGCGTCCAAGCTCTGTATCGACCGCGTTTACTGCTATTTTTGCCGCTTCAAAATCGCCTGTATGTCCAACCATATCGCCGTTAGCAAAGTTTACGACTATAAAATCATATTCCGCATCCATGGCTTTTAAAACCTCGTCTCCAACTTCTGCCGCACTCATCTGCGGTTTCTCATCGTAAGTTTTTACATTCGGAGAAGGAATCAGAACTCTCGTCTCATTCAAGTAGGGTTCATCTATTCCGCCATTTAAAAAGAAGGTAACATGTGCATATTTCTCGGTCTCTGCTGTATGAAACTGCTTAAGTCCTTTTGCCGAAATAACCTCAGCAAGAGTATTTGTTGGAGAATCTTTTCTAAAGAGCACAGGATAGGGAAAACTTTTGTCATACTCGGTGATGGTTGCAAGAGAGAGTTCTACATGTCTTCTTTGGAATCCTGCAAAATTCTTATCGCCCAAAACACTCACAAGCTCTCGCATTCTGTCGCTTCTGTAGTTTATGGTAAGCACACTGTCACCATCTTTTATGCCATCATACCCTTCAAATGCCGTCGGTGCAACAAATTCATCCGTTTCCCCTTTTTCATAGGAAGCAGTTATATATTCTACCGCTGCTTTGTCGGTTTTTGGAGTTGCATTTACTATTGCATCATACGCTCTCTCTACCCTGTCCCAGCGATTATCTCTGTCCATTGCGTAAAAACGACCTGCGATTGTAGCTATTTTTGTTTTTTCACTCAAATGCGCTTCAATTTTTTCTAAAAATAATCTTGCAGAAGTTGGGGAAACATCTCGGCCATCGGTAATGAGATGTAAAAAAACAGTTTTTCCGTTTTTTGCGGCAATGTCAGCGATTCCCGTAAAGTGGTCAATATGCGAATGAACACCGCCATCACTCATAAGCCCGATAAGGTGTAATCTCTCAGAAGTTTTAAAGAGCTTTTGCAACTCTTCATTCGTCTCCATTCTGTCTTCTGCGAGAGCCAAAGAAATTTTTACCAAATCCTGATATAAAACTCTTCCGCTTCCTATGCTCATGTGCCCTACTTCGGAGTTGCCCATCTGCCCCTCAGGAAGACCTACGCTTAGCCCAAATGTATCTATAAAAGAGTGCGGAACCTCTTTAAAAAGTTTATCATAAGTCGGTTTTCTAGCACTGTAAAAGGCATTAAACTCTGTTTTTGCAGAGTAGCCTATACCATCAGTAATCACAAGAATTGCTTTTTTAGTCAATTAGTTTTCCTTTAAATGAAAGATTTAGGCTATTTTACTATAATATCGCTTTTAATTATCAACTAGGAACTATCTTGATTTATTGGTTATACGAACTCTCCGGTATTAACATCCTTGGATATATTACGATAAGAGCTGGAGTCTCCTTCTTTTTGGCTCTATTTTTTACACTCTATTTATTGCCGAAATTTATTAGATGGGCACAAAAAACATCGAGTGTTCAGCCGATAAACGACTGGGCTCCACAAAGGCATCAAGATAAGGCGAGAACCCCTACAATGGGTGGAATAGTTTTTATCTCAGCTACTATTTTTGCTTCACTTTTAACCATAAAGTTTTCAAATGTTTACGCACTCGGTGCTTTGCTTACACTTGTTCTCTTCTCACTTATCGGTTTTCAGGATGACTTTGCAAAAATCAGAAAAAATCAAAATTTGGCAGGTCTTAAAGCCAGAACAAAACTATCATTTCAAATAATTTCGGCTCTTCTTATTTCATCTTTTTTATACATTTTTGCCGATTTTAATACCGATCTTTTCGTTCCATTTTTGAAGATGCCAGTTGTAAATATGGGCATGTACGCAATAGGTTTATGGGTATTAGTCATCATTTCAACGTCAAATGCAGTAAACTTAACTGATGGACTTGATGGTTTAGCGACTGTCCCATCCATCGCTGCTCTTGCCTCTTTCAGTATTATTATCTACATAACCGGCAATGTGAAAATAAGTTCCTACCTTTTAATGCCGACTTTTGATGTCGGTGAAGTGGCAATAATCTCAAGTGCTTTGATGGGTGCATTAACAGGATTTTTATGGCATAACTGTCACCCTGCAGAAGTTTTTATGGGTGACAGCGGCTCACTTGCAATCGGCGGATTTTTGGGTTACTTGGCAATCATCACGAAAAGTGAAATTTTACTTCTTCTTATTGGCTCCATTTTTGTAATTGAGGCCCTCTCTGTCATTGTACAGGTCGGTAGCTATAAACTTCGCAAAAAAAGAGTTTTTTTGATGGCGCCTATTCACCATCACTTCGAGATGAAACAGTGGGCGGAGAACAAAATCATAGTGAGATTTTGGATTATTGCTGTTTTATCCAACCTCATTGCACTCATAACTTTAAAGATAAGATAATGCAGAGGGTCTCTCTCTTTGGCTACGGCAAAACAACAAAGGCGATAGCAAAAAAAGTGAAACATGCTACGTTTTACGATGATAAAGTTACAAAACCTTTTCGGGATGCGGATGGTTTTATGGTAAAACCATCAAGCGAATTTAATCCAAAATATTCAGATATAGAGATTCCCTCCCCCGGAATTCCACCCCACAATCCGCTTATAAAAAAAGCAAAAAATCTTATAAGCGAATATGATTTTTTTGAAAAAGAAGCGCCTCTTAGCATCTGGATAAGCGGAACAAACGGCAAAACGACAACAACTCAGATGATGCAATATCTGCTCAAGGACAAAGGGAGCCAAGAGGGTGGAAACATCGGAACACCATTGGCTGAACTGAATCCAAATGCCAGCATGTGGATTTTGGAGACAAGCTCCTTTACGATGCACTACACAAATATCGCAAAACCCAATATCTATGTTCTTCTCCCTCTTACTCCCGACCATATAAGCTGGCATGGAAGTATGGACGAATATATAAAAGCAAAACTAAAACCTCTTGAGAGCATGAAAGAAGGTGAAGTTGCGATAATTCCACATGCCTATAAAGATGTAACTACAAAAGCGCATGTTATTAGTTATAAAAATACAGACTGCGTAGCGGAGTATTTTGGAATTGATACCGCAAAAGTAAAATTCAAAGGTGCTTTTTTGGCAGATGCACTATTGGCGATGGCTGTTGATAAAATACTTTTTGACAGAGTTGATTACGAGAAGATAAATAGTTTTGTTATAGACCCGCACCGCCAAGAAGAGTTAAAAGATAGTAAAAATCGCCTTTGGGTAAATGATACGAAAGCTACAAATATTGATGCAAGCATAGCCGCACTCAACCGCTACAAAGAGTCCTATATTCACCTTATTTTAGGCGGCGACGACAAAGGTGTGGAGCTGGATGAACTCTTTGTTTTTTTACAAAGCATACATGTAAAAATATATAACATCGGTTCAAATAAAGAGAAACTCACCGCACTTGCACAGAAATACAGCATAGAGTGTCACAAATGTATAAATTTAGCAGATGCCATACATGAGATAGATAAAAATCTTAAAAACAATGAGATAGCTCTCCTCTCACCCGCCGCCGCCAGCCTTGACGAGTTCACCTCCTATGCCCAGAGAGGAGACCAGTTTAAAGAGGCTGTTCGCAACATAAGCTAGCTTTCAGCACATGAACTGTATAATTTCGCTCTTTAAAAGTGGCCTGTTAGCTCAGTCGGTAGAGCAAATGACTGAAAATCATTGTGTCCTTGGTTCGATTCCGAGACAGGCCACCACCTTTTTTAAAGACTTCACTTTTAATAATGGCCAATTAGCTCAGTCGGTAGAGCAAATGACTGAAAATCATTGTGTCCTTGGTTCGATTCCGAGATTGGCCACCACCTCTTTTAAAGACTTCACTTTTTTATAATGACCAATTAGCTCAGTCGGTAGAGCAAATGACTGAAAATCATTGTAT
Source organism: Sulfurimonas sp. (assembly GCA_041662325.1). GTDB lineage: Bacteria > Campylobacterota > Campylobacteria > Campylobacterales > Sulfurimonadaceae > Sulfurimonas. The sequence goes on from JBAZSU010000002.1 coordinate 408,778, forward strand.
CCTTGGTTCGATTCAGAGACAGGCCACCATATTTAAAAAGTAAATTTTTCCCAATTTTCAACATCACTCAAAACCGTCAAAAAACTTTTGTGTAGTTTTTGTGTAGTAATGTGTTAACGAATAAATCCTAAACCATGTATAAAATCTTTTTGTGGCATATACTGTGCATATACATCTAAAGTCATTGAACTATCTTTATGCCCTAGCATTTTACTAACCCACAAAATATTTTCACCTTGAGATATCATCAAACTTGCAAAAGTATGTCTCATTTGATACATGTTTCTATACTGAATATTTTGCTCTTTTAAGATATTTCTCCAAAAATGAGAAGATATATTATCTGTCTTTTTATATGGTTCTCCCATATATGTTTCAAACACATAAACACTGCCATCTAACGCCATCGACTTATGCTTAATTAAATAAGCTTTAAGCACATCTAGCAAATCAATATCTCTAATGCTTGATTTAGTTTTTGGAGCTGTTTCTCTGCCTTGTCTTATACTTCTTCGCACAGAAATAATTTTCTTATCAAAATCAATATCAGACCATTTCAAACCGATAATCTCTCCAGTTCTCATACCAGTAAAAAAACCTATTGCAAAAAAAGCTTTCATGCTTTCAGGTGCATTATCCAGAATAGTATATATTTCATCAAATGAAAATGGTTGTTTTTTTATAACATCATCACCAGTTGGAACAGATACCAGCTTTAATGGATTTTTTTCAATTATCTCATCTTTGTAAGCATCTTCTAGAATTGTCATTAAAATAGTTCTTATCACTTTAACGGTTCTGTATGCTCTAGTTTCAGATAATTTACTTTGCCACTTGAGTAACTGAGACCTTTTTATATCATTTAGATACATCTTCCCAAGAACGGGAGAAATATGCAAATTATAACTTTCAACATAGCCAATATGTGTTAACTCTTTTCTTTTACTTTTATGCATAGAAAAACTTATTTTTGCAAACTCATCCAATGTAAATCTATTTTCTTTTTCAAAGAACTCACCCATCACTAGTTGTTTCTGAATTTCAGGAATTATCTGCTTTTTAAGAATAGTTCTATTCTTTGCGTTATCTTCCATCTTCATCGACTTACGAACCATTTGTCCGTTATGTGAAAAGTGTAAATGTAATTTATTGCTTCTTGATATTATTTTCATTTTTTTTATCCTTTAAGATATAAAAACCTAATAATACGGACTCAAGAAATAGCATTATAGGCTCTTATTTGTTAAAAATATTTTATGGTTTTGATAATGAGGATAAAACATCATCAATAATCAACTTAGTATCTAGATTACTTCTTTTGTTTGTTGATGTATTTAGTATCCACTCATCTATTTTTTCTTTATCGAAAAGTAAGCGATTTTCTTTTTTATAATAGTGCTCACTTTCGATAAACTGAACATCTATCATTTTGTATATTTTGTCTTTGCCAAAAGTAAGATATTGACTTAATTCTTTTACGCTCATCCATCTTTTTAAGTTGTGATTTGTACTTTCACTAAGTTTATTTAACAGTTCAAATATCTGAGGCAATAGTTTTAAACTCTCAAAATCTACATTCATCCCCTACTCCTAAAAAACATCATCTAAGAGACCGCGAAGAGTTAGCTCTGCATTTACAGCTTCATAAACTTCACTAATATCTTTATAAAGCTGAGAACCTATAGGCAGAGTTTCCAAATCACTATAGAGTCTTGCTTCATAGTTTTGCAGACCTTCATCTGAATAGTTTTTCAGTTCATCTGTAATGGACGGCTCACTGTTTTTCTCTTGTGTGTTTTCTCTTTGCAGTTGCTTACAACTATCTCTTAGTGCAAACTCTTCTTTAGCGTTTTGCAGTAGTTCATAAAAGTAAAAAACTGTCGGGGAGTTGTCATGTAACAACAATCTCATAATTTGTCGCTTGATTGGTTTACGAGCATCTTCAAGAGAATATCTATAAGAGATTTTTTCTATCTTTTCAAGCGGTGTTTCAATTTGCATAAAATCTTTATTGTCGTAGTGCGTTGATATATATTCCCATATTGGAGATACTGGAGCAAGTTTGCGATTAGATGAATTTATCTGCTTCTCTGTAAGTGATGAAATATCAAGTATCTTGATTAAGCTACATCCTAATTCAAATAAGCTTTGTGCACGACTTAATGCGTCTTCAATAGTATCTATGCCGTATTTTTTTAAGAACTCACGATGTAGCTCGAATTCTACGTTAAATATAGGCTTCGTGACATCTAAGCCATTGATTCCGAAGTAGTTGTACATTAACTCTTTTTTAACTTGTAAAGCAGTTTCTAGCTCTTTTAACTTATTGTAGATTCTGAGTAAAAAAGGGTTTGAACCTACATAATAAGTTTCGAGTTCATAACCGCTTGAACGCTCACCTATATTTGCAGAGTGGTTTTTCTTTTTGGAGAGTATCATCTCTTTACGCAGATAGTTGAAATTATGTTGTACAAACATATTTACATCCATCCTAGTTACTGGAAAGTGGTTTGTACCTAGAAGTGAGCCTTTGAGTAGCTGTGTATTTACATATTCAACTAAAGACTTCAGTCCAAGTGTATAGATTCCAATAGAGTTAAGTTGAACTCTGATATTGTGAAGGTTTGGAGATTTCTCGCTATCTTTAAATCCAACTCTAAAAAAATCATGGCTAAACCATAAAAAGCCGTCTCTGGCTGTACCGCTAAATCTCATATCTATACCGTTGACAGTTATGACAATGTCTTTATTATCATAAGCATAATTGAGAAGTGTAAATTCTCTTTTTTTGTCTTCTACCTTGTCAATGATACTTTCATAGTATTCATCGTATTGTCCACCGCTTTGAGCGGAATAATATAATGAATCTATACCGCTTGCGAATGGTATGTTTTTTATAAGTTTATTTTTCAATTTAAATTCCTTTCTAGTGCCTTACACTAATAGTTTGAAGAACCTTGCGTGTGTGCTCTGTCTTACTTACGTGAGGAGGTTTTACTAAGACCTCCTCACATGATTAAATTGATACTTAATCAATCAATTATCCCTATATTTTTGACATAGGAGTAGCTTTGTGATTTTGAATCAATACAACTAAGGTTCTCTATGGATTGTTTATTTGAATATGATAATAAGGCAACAGCTCAAGTCACTCTGATTTTGTTCGTGAACTCACATAATAAGAGTTCCTCTCGCTTTATGCCTTTTTTAGATACCGAAGAAAGTTATCCCTTGCCCGAAGTAGCCAACATCGATTTCAATAGTTTTTCCTATTGAGTCTTTGTGTTTTAGAAAAACATCTTCTTTGACGGTTATGTCAATGAGTTCTTGCTTTATGGAGCCGTTTTTAGTTGGCTTTTTAATCAAGAGCTGTAGCTTAGAGCGTGAAGGAGTTACTACTCCCGTTTCCTTGTTCGTGTACTCGTCTGTTTTAAATGTGTTCAGTAACACGGCACTTAGTTTTAACATTGTGTCTCCTTAAGACTTTTTAAGTTTGGAGACTAAAGCTTTAGTCGTTTTTTGTATAGGTTAATTAACTGAGGGGTATTTTAGTAGTATTATTTAAGATTGTCAGGGGCACTATTTTTCATTTTTTGAAAAATAGTTGCCATTTGATCTAAGACTGTTGCATCTTGATTATCAAAAAATTCTGGATATTGACGGGAATAAATAGACTGATGAGGATTCTCTAACTGCTTATATAAGAACACATCATAACCATTTGGTATAGATACTTTTTCTTTCTTTTGTATAACTTTCTGAGTCCAAAAAGAGTGTAGTCTCATAACCTCTTCTGGAGACATCTTATAAAAATAAAAATATTTATTTTCATCATTAATACCAAATATATTTATTCCATCAAACACAGAGAATATATAAGAATTTTTTCTATATTCCTTTGAGGCTATTTTAAATGTACTCAAGAATCCATCTGGGATATCTTTACTTTGATTTATCTCTTCAATTTCATTTTTAAAGAAAATTCGTAAAATATTTTCAATTGCTAGTTCGTATTCATCTTCTTTATAAATGTACATATCATACATTTTAAAGAGGAGTATTGCTAAACTTTTTATGGCATCTTTTTTAGTTGTTTTTATAGCATTTAGATTGTGTTTAAAATCGCTTAAAACAGTGTCTAATACTTCATCTAATATACCAAGAGTATTAAGATTAGCACTAAAAGAGTTCCAAGCGAATATTGAATTATAATTTTCTTCCACATGTTGAAGTAATTTTTCTTTTGTGATAAAAATTTCTATATCAAATTTACCTTTAGGATATAAAAAAATATCTGTTTTTATTTCTTCCATTCGCTTTATTTGAGAATTTAAAACTTTAGTTTTATAAGTAGAATAAAAATATCGTTTTTTATCTTCTAGGTGTTTTATTATGTATTTTGTGTCTTTTATAAAATGTAAGATATGATAAATGCCATAATCTATATAGAGCTCATCTAGTAAAAATATAACTGGATAGTTTTCAAATGGCAATTTTATAAGCTCTAATTTTAATTCATTGAATTCATCTGGAGTTAGAACATTATAATGTTTAGAAAATGCAGTAAATGAGTTTTCTATTAACTCACTTTTTGAAATTTGAATATCTTTCCTATTAAGAACTTGGTATTTTAAGCCACTACTTGAAAAATTAAATTTTGACTTATCAAACAGTTCATCTTCTGGTGTATTTAAGAAGTCTTTTAGAGCACCAATAGCCCCTTCTTTATCTCCATCTAAATGTGCTGTTATTATTGTTTTCTTTTGTTTAATCATTTCTCAAAGCCTTTTAAAAAAAAGAGAATTTTCATTACAATCTAATAAGAAGCATGAATATTTTATTTTATTATATTTATCTCAATTTCTACTTTGCGGTTCGAATCATGAAATTTATTTTTTATATCTTGATTACTAGTTCCAAAGATATCAAATTTAACTTGATTAACTGGAAAATGATTATTTATGAGTAAATTGAGTATATATTCTTTAGTGTTACTAGCTCGAGCAATAGAAAGTTGATAATTATCTATTACTTTATTCGTGTTTACAACTTTTTCTAAGCTGGCAAAAGCACTAATTTTTATGTAGTATGTATTTGCTTTATTTAATAACTGTACTAAATTAGCAATATTATTTATATTACTTGAATGTATTAGATAAAAAGAATTATCTTTAGATATATTTTCTTTTATTGTAATTTCTCCTTTATCAAAATACAATATAAACTTGTTGAGCATTTTCAACTCTTGATAAAGTTCTTTTTTAGAGTTTACTGATTGATATGACAGGTTTACATCATCTATTTTTAAAGACAATAATTTATCAAACTTAATAATAGGTATAGTGCTAATAGCAATGGTAGATAATAAAGAAGCAATAATAAAATTTTGAAGATAGGAATTCTTTTTATTGAAGAAATGAAGTAATGTCCAAAAAAATATAAATATTGGTATTAATTCATAAGATAACAAGTTGTTTTGTGAAAATGCAAACTCATGTAATCTATAATAAGGGTCGATAACATCCTTTTTAGTAACTATATATTCATATATAAGTATTAGTATTATAATTGTTATTCCACCGATCCCAAACAATTTAAATACTGAATTAAAACAGTCACTATAGCTATAATGTCTATTAAAGAAAGAAGAGTCTTTCTTTGCCTCTTTTTGCTTCTCTGTTTTTTCTGATTCTTCTAAAAATAATTTAATGTTACTTTTTTTTTCTATTTTTTTTAAGGCACACTGAGCATGATTAATTAATTCTCTATTCCTCTGATCAAGTTTCCAAAATATAAAAGAAAAAAACGACATTAAAGCTGCCATTAAAATAATAAGAAATGTATTTTCTAATTTGATTAATGTAAAGATTGTTCCAATAAGTAATGTCATTATTATGATGAAAAAATGGAATGTTTTTAACCTTTGTTCGGCATGAGTAGTGAAATACTGCCATGCATAATTTCTATCTTCATTTACATTGTTTTGTTGATAATATTTCATTCTGCTTTTCCATATTGATAAAATTGCTCAAAAGAATAACTAAGTAAAATATTTTTTGATATAACTCTAATCACAGAACCTGTACTTTTTTCTACTAACTTGTAATTATTCTCATCACTCTTAAGTTCTAAATCCATCTTATTGATCAAAAGACTTTGCAATAAGTCAGCACAAGATTCTAAAGAACGAGCTACTAAAATACCATTAAGAACACCACTGCTTAAAATAACTTGCAACGCTAAAGGGTGCACTTCCTTAAAAATATTTGCACGTATCTCATAATTTATCGTTACGGACAGTAAGATTATTTTTATATACTCAATGAGCTCTTTTGAGATAGGAGTAATTTCTTCATTATTTTTAATTTCATTTAGAAAAACCCTATATTCACTAATTACATGATCTTCTTTAATTCTAACAATTTCACTTTCTAAGTCAAATTCAGCCCAATATTGTATTACACTTGCAATAATAATATCATCTGAGGCTTTATCTAAATGATTTTTAACTGCTTCAGATAATAATGCCCTGTAATCATACTCTTCATAGTCCTCATCTTCACCAATATATTTTCTTAGTTCTGCTTCATTCATTCTAGCTAATTCTGAACTATCTAAATTAATTTCAGATATAGTTAATTTAGGTACATATACGATGACAGGCTTTCCTTGTCCCAATGCTACTGAAGCTTCAGAATCTTTCCCAAAAGTATCAGATTTTTGTGCCATATATATTGTAATTGATGCCCTTTTTAACATCAATGCTTCAATCAGACCTTTGGCGATTCTATCATCAATCCAAGATTGTGTGGGATTGAAATATCTTAAATTCAACTTTTCAATCTTACTATGTTGCATTAAACTATTAACGAAATTATTAACAGATATAAAATCTCCATCATTTCTCATCGAAGTTGCAATATACAGATCCATATAATCTGCTGTTAAATAGTTAGTAAGATTTGCAAATGCCTTATCTTGAGTGTCCTTCATTACTATCAAATCTGCTTTTGCCTTTGGAGCGAGGTTACTTATTTCTGCTTCTATAAGACCAATATCAACATCAAAAAGACTGGAAAGAAATCCATGCTCAATTTTAGATTCAAATTTTCTTAATAGAGTGTCCATTTTATTAAGTGTTTTTTTATCATATTGAGCCTGTAGTGTATGCTGGGAAACTTTTCTCGTACCCAATTTATTAACGATATCTTTTAAAAAGTCTATTAGTCTTTTTCTTTCTTTCTCTTCCTCAGCAACTTTACCTGCTGCAATATATCCTAAGTAGGGTAATAATTTATCTTCAATAGTTATAATAGAATTCCATTTATTTCTACCAAAATATGGTGACAAATCATTCGTCTCTAACTGTTTTAAGAAGTCGTTAAAAGATTGTTTGTCTTTATTTAATTCACCATAAGCTAGTGCAAATGTACTAAAAACTCTAATCGCATCTTTTTGATACGTTTGCACTGCTGTATTAAAATGCTCCATATTGGTGAATGCATTTTTATCAAATAGATAATATTTAAAAAAAACTTTTGATATTTTCTTCACACCATAAAAGATTAGATATCTATTGAAATTGTCAAATACTTGTTCTTCATTTCCATTCTGATTAAACAATAAATTCATATGTTTTTTAGCTTCTTCATGCTCAATACTTGAAAGAGACTCTAAAGAGACTTGACTACCAACTAATTCACTTAATATCGTTTCAAACTCAATTCTATAATTATTGTTAGGATCGATTAAATGTATCCAAAAAATTTCAGGAACTTTAAGATCATTACATATAATTGCTAGCATTGCAGGTTTAGGTACTCTTTCACCCTGTTCAAAATGTGCAATAACACTTCTGTTAGTTCCTAGTCTTTTTGCAATCTCTATTTGAGATTCTTTTTTATTTTCTCTTAGATGCTTAACAAAATGCCCAAGCTGTTTTAATTCTGTCATAATTTTCCTTATAATTATTTAATCAATAACTTTTGATGCAAAAAGCTTTAGAACTTGGGCTGATGGATAAGTTGATAAAGACGCAATACCATTGGCTAACTGGATTGGTAATAACGCATTTTCATGTTTATGACTAATTAGTTTGTTAACGGTATTTATGATCTTTTCTGCACCAAGTAAATCATCAATATTATTAGTATCCATATATTCTCCAGTTGGAATACTAAGAACAATATGATGGTACTTATCATTACATACAAATAATTTATTGCCATAGTTTACTCTTGAACCGTATGGATCTGTTCGATTTGATCTTTCTCTAATCTCTTTATCAATAAAAGTATTATTTAGTATAAAGTAAGCTAATTTTTCTGGTGACCTCAATGCTAAAATTTCTAAATAATCAACAAACTTGCCCGTTTTCTCCTGTCCAGCTAAATAAATAATAACACCTTTATCTTTTGCATAAACAATAAAATTTCTTATTCTTGGAACTAATTTAGCATATTGACTATGTAGAGCGAGAGGACCATCTTTTAGAAATAGCGTATTGTTCAGTGTTGAATATTTTTTATTTTCCCAAAAAAATCTTATTGCAGTAAATAGTAGCATTGTCTCATGAATTAACATATATGATGTTGCTACAGTTGCAGGAATTGAATCATCTTGCATATCTAAGTGAAAACCGAGCATATCTGTAATATAAACCTCTTTTTTACAATGAGAACATACACCTATTTCTGTGTTATATGATAAACTATCTATCTTCTGTTCACAATGTGGACATTGAAATGCTAATGATTTAGTATTTTTATTTTCAGTCCATTTTTCATATGCTAACCATTTAAGTGTTTCCATTGGTTCAGCTTTTAGAGAATCATCCAAAAATGATTCATATATAATTCTACGAACAGTGTCATAAGTATTCATATCAGGTAGATTAATCTTCTTAAGAGGAAAAACCGTTGAATGATATAATGCTGATTCTTCCATTATTTTTTTTAGTCTAAAAGGATGAGGATAATCAGGATCAATTTTGTTTAGAGCTTGTTGATCTAATGTTAATAAAGCTGTCTTAATAAAAGACATTTCTTTTCTTGGTAAACTATTGGATTGTATTGTTTGCAGTGAACCATCTACACAAAAAACTGTTTGTAATACATCATCAGATGGATCTAACATTACCCAATCAACAGATGGCAAGTCTTCACTATCTTTCTGTGGTTCTTCAAAAGCATTAATGATTCTATTTACAAGATCGCTATTTACTACTTCAAGGTGACCAATTTTATTAGCTTTTTCGCCGCTCAAACGACTACTTTTTGCATAAGGCATATCTGTTGTCCTTTAACTTTTTTTTGCTTCAAACAGTTTCGCTTGAACTGGTACAACAAACCTGTGTGAGAAAGTCAGCATTCGCATAAAGCCAGCTGTTCTAGCAGAAGTAATATCCTTTTGTAATCCATCAAATAAAATTTGCAATCTTGCAAGTGCATTGACTTCATCAATAGAAGAGATATGTCCAACAAAGAAATTCTCTGTTTGAATTAATAATTCTTTACTAATTGTAGATGGTGATTGTGTTGAATAAACAATACCAATATGAAATTTAGCACCTTCTTTAGCAAACCTTGCATATGTACTAGTTGTATCACTTCCATCTTTTGGAAAAAGATTATGAGCTTCTTCAAAATATAGTTGAATAAAATGATTATTAAGAGTATTAGTTACAAACTTTTCCTCTTGTCTTGAGAATATCGTTTTGGAAATTAAATCAGAAAAGTATCTTCTAATATTATCGTTTGCATTTCCAAGATCTAATATTACTGTTTGACCCTTATCTAATTCAGTTATTATTTCTTTTACAAAATGACTGGCATTCTTATCATGATATTGAATATAAGGTCTAAGCATTGGAGGTCCAGTTCCAGTAGAAGGATTTAAAAATTTTAGTAAAGCTAAATCATCTGGTTCAAAAACAGATTTGCTATCTTTTGTAATCACTTTGGAATCACTATTTTCAGCGACAAATGTAGCAATTTTATCCAAGTGGATACGAAGCATGTCTAAACTTATTGGAGGAGTAAATTCTTCACCTTTATATACTGCTTCAATTATATCTTGATTAAAATGTGGATCAAAATGCGATGGACCATATTTAGTTCCACTAGTTAGACCAAGTTTTTTTAAACTATCTTCATTAGCTGTAAATCCTGCTTTATTTAAAATTGCCCAATACATTTGAATTTTTCTTATTGAACGATTTTTTGTGCTACCAATACCCATAGCTTTTATCTCATTTATATTAGGAAGTTCTACACTAGCAAAGCTTTTTACATATTGAGAATTTAAGTTATCTTGATCTAAAAGCTTAGCTAAGATTACTATTGTTGAATCAGGTTGTTCATAGAAATTTAATTTTAATGGTTTAGATGGTGTTTCTTTTCTTGGAGTTAATGCATAAACTAAGCATCGGTCTGCATAAGCACTTCTTAGTGAAAAATTTCCATCTTGAGGATTATCGTTTGCATATTCTCCATTTACATCAAAAATAAGTTGACCAACAGATCTATCATCATCTGTAGTTTCTATCATACTTTGGGCAAGTAATTTGACTATATTACTTTTACCAAGTCTTGTTTTACCAAACATTGCTGTTCTAAAACCTTTAAAATCATCAGTAGATACTTTAACATCAACATTATAAGTTGGTACATCATGAAAAGGAAGCTGACATTCTGTAAGTCGTAATTTACCTAATGAGAACTGATGGTTTTTCTTTACAATTCCATTTACTATTAAATCTAGGAGCTCATCATTTGGAGAAAATATTTTATAGTGATGTGGGCTTACAATATTATTTACATCACCAGAAAATGCTAATTTGTTTGCATCAGATGGATCTGCATAATACATTCCTAGTACAGTAGTAGATAATGCTCCCCATTGTAACTCGCTTTGTGTCCACCTATCTAATTCAGGCATTGATTTTTTGTGTAATTCAAAATATGTTTGCTGTGTTTCTTGATTAAGAGGTGTTGTAGCAACTCCGTTAACACGAAGAAGAGTAAAATGAGGAGGAATTCCTTTAAAGCTCTTAGGGCACATAATAAGATAAGAACCTCTTGGTATACCACCAACAGCTCTTTTGTAAGGATCGGATGTAATAATTCTAACTTCATCATATCCAATATCAAGAACATAGCCTACAAATCTCATGCTCTCAACGTCATCTGCTTTATATAAATTACTTTCATGTTTTATAAAATCTGTTAGAATCCTCATTGGAGAATTCTGGTACTCAGCTTTTTGCATAAAATTTTGCATTACATTCCTTTTTTAATTAATACGACCTTATTACTAACTCACTATAAGATTTTCTATTTTTGGCTAAACCAGAGATACTGGTGTATCGTGACACTTCAAGTAAGCTAAAATCATTTTCATAAAGTTTTCTAATTTTTTCATGGTTTGCATTTGTAGCCATAACTAATACACCTCTATTCTTTGCTTCTATAAGTTTTTTTACTAATCTTACTTGATCTTCCCATGAGAAAAGCTTTTCATTATATTGTATAAAGCCATTATTGTTATGGGTAACTGTATAAGGAGGATCAATAAATAAAAAATCATTCTTTTGTGCTTTATCAATTGTTTTTTCAAAATCAGAGTGTATTATCTCTGCATTCTTTAATGAATCTGATATTTTTGTGAAATCATCATTTTGGAGAAATATTTTATATCTTTCGCCAAATGGAACATTAAATTTTCCACTTCTATTTACACGATATATTCCATTAAAACAAGTGCGATTAAGATATATAAATCTAGCGGCTACTTCAATCTGTATACGAGGTTTTCTATCTCGCATCTCATAATAATATTCCTTTGAATGTTTCTTTGAATGTTTCTTTAATACTTTAAAAGTTTTGCTTGGGTTTTCTTTCATAGCTTGGTATGTTGTAATTAATTCATAATTAAGATCAGAAAGAATTGCTTTTTTTGGCTCTAAATGAAAATAGACACTACCTCCACCTAAAAAAGCTTCTATATATGTGTTATATTCTTTCGGAAACAGGTCTGAATATTTTGATGTTAACCATCTTTTACCACCAGCCCATCTTAAAAAAGGATATTGCTTATTTACTATTGTTGCTACCATAAACTACTTTTATAATAATTATGTTTAATAATTATGTGATTTTTTATTATATGATAATAATAGCTAAAATATCATAGTAATAGAACAATTATACAAAAGAACCGATATAAAATAAAAACAACAAGCTATATTATAACAATTTATTATCATGGTGTAGATTTTAAAAAAAATTAAAGGTATGCCCAAACTGTGCCAAAAAAATAACTAATTATGAAGAAGTAGAAAGAGTTTGATAGAGTTACAAAGTCCTTGTTTACAGTCTTATATAGTTTTTGTTATGTTATTTAAGAATTTCCAGTATTCGGGGTCATATGAATACATTTTTTGTGTAATTTTTGTGTAGTCGTATACAAAACAATACCAATTATTTCAAAAATAAATTTCTCTTAAAGTCCGTATTATTGGTATTTCGTAATATTTAGTGGATGGATTTTTGGAATCCGAGATTGGCCACCATATATAAAAAGTAAATTTTCCCCAACTTTTAACATCACTCAAAACCGTAAAAAAACTTTTGTGTAGTTTTTGAGATACGCCACACTTTTTCAATACGCCTATGCTCATTTTTTCAACTTCGTCAATAAGATATGATTTACATTTGTAATTTATAAATGTAAATAGTACCCTTCTGCTCTGCTGCTTGTAATCATGCCAGTGGGAATATATTTGCGAATCTCTTTTATATGTGTAGCGATTGTATTTACTTTGACAAACTCATCTTCCCAAACCTCATTTATTAGTATTTCATAAGTTACAATTGAATTCTTATGTTTTATTAATGTCTTTAAAATTTTTCTCTGAATTTTCGAGAGGTTTATAATTTCTTTTTCAAGATAGAGTTGTTCATGCTCCATATCAAACATTATCGTGTTACTCAGTTGTACTTTTGTGTAGCTATTGCCCTCTACGAGATGTTGCACCCTAAGCCAAAGTTCCAATAATTCAAATGGTTTTTTCAGATAATCGGCACAACCGAGACTATAAGCTTTTTCAACACTTTTTATATCTGTATATGCTGTCATAAAGAGAGTAGGAATATCTTCACTCACGCGATTAATCCATTCAATCACTTCATACCCACTGGCACCCGGCACTTCAATATCTAAGATGGCAACATCCGCTTTAATAGTACACTCTTTTAACAACTCTGCACCATCGGTATAAGCTTCAACAACTGCACCTCTCAGCTCAAGAAACTCTTTAATATTTCTATTGAGAAGATATTCATCCTCGAGAAGAATTACTTTCATACCAATACCCTATTCGTAAATTTTTATGATGGATTGCTTGTGCACGTGGAATGCTCACATTACTTTTAAATTTAACAGAATACTCCACGCTAAATGCCAGCATAGCCTATTTTTGCGATTATAACATAATTATTATTGTTATTAATGATTATGTTATAATGCACGTTATTTTAATATTGAGAGGTTTTTATGAATAATGATGTTAAACATGAGATTTCTAATTATATACATCAAATTATTAGTAATACTGAATTTATTGAAGATAACAATGAAGTTGCACATTATGCAGAAGAAATCAAAAAGAGTGCCTATCGTATTGACGCTCTATTGGTAGATAGCGCAGAAAAAAAGCCGGAACTCTATATTTCAAAGGGTGAACAATACACTCTTGATTTAAAAAAAATCAGTCTTCTGAATGTTATGATTGTTGACGATTTAGATATCAATATTGAGATTATGAAAAATATTTTTAAAACATTCTCTTGCAATATTCGCTCTGCAAAGAGCGGTGAAGAGGCGATAAAACTATTTCGTAATGGGTTTATAGCTGATATTGTCTGCATGGATATAATAATGCCCGAGATGGATGGTTTTACAGCAACAAAAGAACTTAAATCGATTGGAAGCAATGCCTACTTTATAGCAGTGAGTGCCCTTAAAAACCAGTCGCATGACGACATGTCACTGTTTGATGTTTGGATGCCAAAACCTTTTATGTTAGAGCATATTATTGGTGCTTTGGCAGGGTACGAAACTTCAAAAAATAAAACACAGGTAAAGGAAAATCACAAATTTGAGCTAAATATTTCTGATGAAATTAAAAATGAGATTCTCTGTTTGGCTAAAGATGGTGCATACAGTGCATTAGAGAGATTAATAGGAAAGCTTCCGGATTCAAAATCAAAAGTTTTTTTACACTCTGCACTTAAAAGAGTGGATTTTAATCTAATAATTAATACCATCGAGAGCTCACTATGATTTTAAAAGAAAGCAGTATCTCCAAACTGCTGATTGTTGATGATAAAGCTGAAAATATAGTAATTCTTTTGCAGATGCTAGAGTCTATCAATGTAGAGTTTTTTATAGCTTTAAATGGAAAAGATGCCCTAGGACTTGTAATCTCGCATGATTTCGACCTTATTCTCCTTGACGTTGTTATGCCGATTATGGATGGCTATCAAGTGTGTACAAAAATCAAAAATAACCCGCAGACAAAAGATATACCGCTCATTTTTATCTCAGCTCTTAGCGGAGTTGAAGATAAAATAAAAGGCTTCTCTTGTGGTGCAGATGACTATATAACCAAGCCTTTCTTACAAAAAGAGCTAATTGCAAGAGTTAAATTGCACCTTCATAAAAGTATGCTTATCAAATCACTTAAGCAGCTTTTACGAAGGTCCTATCATGAGCTTTATAACCCTCTTGCTATAATTAATACATCCATAGAACTCCAAAATATAAAATATGGAAACAATCGTTATGTAGATGCAATTACCGTTGCTTCAAGAACACTCCGACTGGTGTATGACGATTTGTACTATTCACTCTCTTCAAGAGAACAGCATGAAAAAATATTGTCAATTGACCTTGTTAAATTTTTGCGAGAGAGAATAAACTATTTCTATCATCTTACAAACAATAAAAATATTAATATTGTTTTTGAGTATTTAACAAAAAGTAAGATACCAATGCGAGAAGCAGATTTGCTACGCATAGTTGACAATACTCTCTCTAACGCCATGAAACATGCCAAGGAAGACACAACAATTTTTATAGAAGTAAAAAACAATGAAGAAAGCGTACTTTTTAGGTGCCAAAACAGCGGCAGTACTATTAAAAATCCTCATATGATTTTTGAAAAAGGGTACAGAGAGAATTTTGAGCAAATAGGCATGGGAATCGGGCTAGAGATTGTTGCATCTATATGCCACATCTACGAAATAAAAGCAGAAGTCACATCCGTGGATGGTGTCACCACATTTAAATACGAGATACCGAAAGTACCGATTTAATTAGACCTCTTTCATCACTCATTTTCAGTATACCTGACCTCCTTCAAAACGACGAAAGAAACACATTTATGAAAGAAGTCAATCCAAATAAAGCGCTATCTGCCCCCCCCACTAATACTCATCACTAAAAGTAATTCTATTTAAATACATCGCCATACAAACTAAAGTACAAAATGTTGTTGCGAATAATACATCTAACATGATAAACTCCTTTTTGTTTTAAAAAATTATATAAAAGAAGTATGGAACTTTTATGAATAAATATTAGATTTAATGAAATGGCTATTTTTAAGCCTTATCTCTTTAATCTTCTATTATTTTCCCTCTCCTCCGGCACAAACAATTTCAAAAATAGAGCCAGCGTCAGTTGCTTTGTATACTAAATCACCATTGAAACTTCTTTTCATAATATCCATACTCATGTAGAGACCAATTCCCGTACCTTTTCCCTGCTCTTTTGTCGTAAAGTAGGGGTTAAATATCTTCTCTCTCACACTCTCATCTATTCCGCCTGCATTGTCCTCTATGGATATTACGGGAATTTTATTTCTCATAAATATAGTTATGTTTATGAATTTATCAGCTTTTTCTAAGCCGTCAAAAGCATCTCTTGCGTTTGAGAGTATATTTATAATGACCTGTTCCAGCAAATCTTCATACCCCACCAAAGAGATATTTTGATTTGTTATCTCTATGTTGACCGCTATATTATGGTTACTAAGCTGAGTCCCCATAATCTGCACAATTGCATCTACTGTGTGAGAGAGCCTGAACGGCTGAGACTCTTTAGCTTGTTTTACAAAATTCATAAAAGTATCAATTGTAGCAGACATCTTTTGACACTGACTTTGAATGAATTCGCTGCTCTCTTGCACCTTCTCCGGTTCTAATTTCCCCATGCTTGAGAGTATTGATAGACTTATGCCGGTGGCACTTATTGCACTGAGGGGCTGTCTCCATTGATGAGCAATCATCCCTATCATCTCTCCCATTTGAGCTAATTTATTTTTTTGAAAATTTTGCTGTGCATGATCTTTGTTTTTTTGTATTTCCGTATCTATTCTCTCTTGCCACTCTCTAGCAATAACATTAGTCATATGAGTTAATGCATGCATCATCTTATTGTCTGTACTCTCGTCATCGCTGTTTTTTTCTATATTATCTTTTTTCGAGCTATTTAAAGAATCAGATTCGCTGAGTGCTACAATTGTGATTGCTTCATTTAACAAGTGATTTTCTTGATTATCTGAGTAAAACTCGCCATAAGAGTAAAAACCGCTAACACTACAATATTTGGTGAGTTTTCTTAACTCAAAAAAACTTTCATCGCCCAATAGGTGGCGTCTAGCCATACAAGAATAGACGAAAATAGATTCAGGAATAGGTAAATTCCTGAATTTTTTGTCTATGGACATACTGTCTCTTAATATTAATTCAATACTTCCTACTCCAAAGCGAACTAACTCATTTTCTTCTATATCTCCTGTAAAAAGCAGTGAACCGTCCTCATATTTATGAATACATGCACGAGCTATGCTAATGCCATCTTTCTCAATTATAAGTGGAATTTCTATACCTATTTTTGGCAAAAGTTCTGAAATATCGTCACCAAAGTATTTTCTATAGACATCTATTATAGGTACGCCATTTAGCTCGTACACTCTGTTTTCATAACTTCTTGTTACTTTCATAGGCAACCCGACGGCAGCACAACCAAGTTGATAGTGATTTTGCACATGAAGCTCTTTACTTTCTAACACGACTCCTACTGCACCTTTAGAAATCACCTTGGATTGATGACTAATGTATGTTTGTTCAAAATTAGCATTATCTCCCGCCATGCCGCCTGAAACAATATACTTTCCTTTGACAATACTTTTAACGCCATTAAGAAACTGTTCCCCATTTATATCTAACCCTGATGTAAACAGAATCATTACTTTAACATCATCACTATCGAGTAATGATGCTATATCTCTCCCCATTTTAAACGGATTGTTTTCATATCCAACTTCAGCGGAGTGAATAGTACTTTTTTCAAATATCGAAAAACTTATGATTATTTCATTTGTAGTAACACTGTCATCTAAAATTTCTCCATCTGTTGTCGTACCTATAATATGTGCTTTTGGAAGATTCTTACTCAATAATAAAGCAATTTTTTGCATCACTTTCTCTTGCGGAATACCGCTAAAGAACTGAACAAAACACTCACTTTCAGAAATGATTGAATGTTCTTTGAGCCACTTTTTCAATAGTTCTTTGTTATCATATTTATAGTTTAGTGTGTACATTTACAGCCCCTTTGTGGATAAAAAAAGTCGTTCATAATAAATTCATTAAAGATTTAAATAGATAAAAATCCAATAAATAAAATCCTATACCAATTTAGTTTTATTTTTTTTAAAATCTGAAATCACTTCGCCTTCACTTGGCTGTTCCGTAAATAAATCGGACTCAAACTGTTTAATGAGCTGTTTATCTTGATTATCAATTATAAACTCTAACTCCTCTTGATATGCGATAGCATCTCTTTCCATTTTTAAAGAAATGACCGTTTTTTTTATCGTTTCAAATATTTGATTCGTGTTCAAAGGTTTCAGTAAATAACCATCTATCCCAGACTGAATAGATTCAATGATTATATCAGTTTCGGTATGTGCAGACATTACAATGATTTTTTGTTTTGGATTTATAGAACGAACTGCTTTAATAAGCTCAATGCCATTCATTTTTGGCATGGTTAAATCAGTGATAATTATATCTACTCTTCTTTGTTTATAAATTTTTAATGCCTCCTTTCCGTCTTTGGCACTAAACACGGTTGGAAAAAAAAGCAATAAAATATCGTAAACCCTAGCTCTCACATCATTATCATCATCTACCAGCAATACTGAGACCTCTGAGCACACCTCACAGATTTTGTAAGTATCATTCATTTTCAATCTCCTATCAATAATTTTTTATAAGGTTAGGAGCGCTTCCCTTTTAGGTTTTAAAATATAATAATCAGCACCAAATAAACATACATTTTTTATCTGTTTCTTACCACTTAACTCTGTGATAGCAGCAATAAATATATTCATGACACTCCCCCCCCCACTTTGCAAAGTTACTACAATGCTATTATAAAACTATGGAGAAATTATGAAAAAACTAACTGGGTAATCTAAAGCATCATTAACTTACTATTATATAAAGTATCGATATAATTCGTTTATGGGGCTGACCTGGTTTCGACGGGATCAAGTAGCTTCTAATTGCATGTCGGACTGAGCATTCCGTTACGCGGCTCAACTTGCTTAAACGCAAACAATACAAATTATCGCCCAGCTTACGCAGTAGCATAAGTTTTATCCCCTTCTTAGAAGGCGGGCTGCTTCACCTGTTGACTCTAGATAGGCAGGATTCGAAGTATAACCCTTATGTAGATATATTTTGTGTTTGTCTCGCACACAAAATGAACCCCAGAGGCTCGTCTTGCGTAGCTTTGCAAGTTGTGTGAAGCAAGATTAAACTTTAACAATTTTTCTAAACATGTAGACGTTAGGAGTAGCGTGGTTTCGGACTGGAGTTCGATCCTCCACAGCTCCACCATCACAAACCCCTATTTATGGGACTTTACTCCATTAAATTTTAAAACTTTATACGCTATTTATACAGTAACATTTTTTTTATACATAATTTTCAGTAATTTTTTTTCTATATTCAAGAGTTCCATATGCTAATAAATTTAATGATTTTTCTAATCTTTGAGTATTATATTTAATATATTTATTATCATTTTCTTTATATTTTACAAGAATATTATCATTAACACTAATAATCATGTCATTTATTTTCATTACTCTATCAAATTTACTAGCTTTAATATTTTCTAGCATTATGTCTTGACAAATATAATTATTAATATTATCTACATTCATATTCAAATATTTATTTTCTTGTTCTTCATAAATTTCATTATCATTTATAAAACAAAAATTATTTAATTCTTTTTCAAAAAAATCTTTATAATTATCTATATGTTTTAATTTTTTATAATCTTTATAAGCAATCAATGTAAAAGTTGATAACTTAACATTAATATCAATTTTTTCTTTAACAAATTCAATATCAAGAGTTTTTGGCATATATTTAAAATATTCATTATGTCTTTTCAAAAATCTATTATAATGTTTTTTAATTCTTTTCATTTTGTCAATTTCATTATTATCTTTATAATCATTTATTTTAATATTAAATTTTTCATTAATTTCTATTAATTTATCCTCAAAAGAATTATTAAATACACTATTTATATATTTAAAATTAATAACTATGTCATTATACGCCTTAGTAAATTCATACATATCTTTATATTTATCTAATTTTTTATCTTTTCTATTTAAGTTTTTAAAAATTTTGCCATACAAATATTTAGAAAATAATGCTTGGCTATTTGTTATATTTTTTATTTTTAAATTATTAAATATAAATTTATAATTATCTTTTTTATCCTCATTCAAATATGAGACTAAATATTTAGCAATTTGAATAGCGCCGCTATTCTTTTTATCACTTTCTACATTAAAAAATTTGATACATAATTGATCACCATTTTTTACTTTTCCAGAAAAATGATTTTCATTATAATGAAATTCAGAATTCTTAATTCTATCTGTATATTTTTTTAATTTAAAATGTTTAATAATATCATTTTTGTATTTTTCAGCAACAACAAGCTCACAACGACCAACCCCAATATTACTTTTTCTATTTTTCTCATAAGTAATAATATAATTTATTAAATGTTCAAGTGAATTATCAAATGCTTTTATAGTATGTTCATGTAAATTCATATCCTCATGAAATTCTATTGCTCTTATAAATTCCCTATTTTCACAATCTTGTTTAAAAAATTTAAAATTTCTTTTTTCATTTCTATGAAAATTATTTAATATATCTTTTTGAGTATGAATATTTTTTTCAATATTAATATCATTTGTATGTCTAAATTTTAAGTCAATAGTTTGAGTGCTAAATATAAATTGCATTCCTTTATCTTGTAAAATTTTAGTAAATGCATTTATAAAATTCAGCATTAAAGCATTACTTTGTTTCTTTTTATTTTGAATTATTTTTAATATATCAATATCATTTTTAAATGAAAATCTTTCTGAGAACGCAGGACCTTTATTAATTAATCTATTATATTTTAAAAATTCTATTGCATTAAATTGTTTTTCAAACATTAAAGTATATTGATTTAAAATAAATTCAATAATTTTATTATCATTTGAATGACAAATATCAGAAAATGATGGAACTATGACACCATATTTTGCTAATTCTTTTACACGAATATTTATTTCATTTATTTTTTTAGAATAATCATTTTTTATATTTGATTTATTTTGGAGTGATTTTTGATTATATGATTTTTTTAAAGAAGACATAACAACAACTTTATTAATGAACCTGGCAAGAAGTTAATAAAATTGTTGTGATTATGTTTTGTATAAGAAAGAAAATATAACATATTGAACCCCAATTGATATTTTACATATCAACCGCCAGGTTCAATATGTATAAATTTATTTTATACTCTTAATTATATATTAAAAAAATAATTTTTGTTTTATTTTTAACTTTTTATTAATTTTTTTATATATTAATTTAAACAAGCAATTATTATTTCAAAATTTTCAATAATACGCAACAGCATTAAAATCCATATTTTTATCAAAGATAAAAATATCGCCCTCCATTGAGACTATGGATTTTTATACTAAAAATCACAAAGTCTCTAATGTTCCCTGTTCCTTGAACATATATTATTTAGAATAAAAAAAAGTGAGTGCCAGTTCGTATGCATATGATAAATAGGGAATAAACAAGGAAGAGCAAAAAAAACTTTTTATATTTTTTCTAACATTTTTATCAATTTATTTAAAAGATTAAATTTATGATTTTTCAATTAATTATATTTATTTTTTTATCATTAATAAAATTATTTTCTTAACATAAATTAAAAATTAAACTATTTGCTGAATTTGCAAGCAAACACTAGCAAATATCATAAGTGTTTAATTTATTAAAAATAATTTGACAAATAAACAAAAATAAATTTAATCTTGAAAAAATCAAAATTTAATTACAACATTTACAAATAAAACTAATTGGCTTTTTCTTTTTCTAATTTTTTGTAAAAAATTGCAAAAGAAACAAAACCAAGTAAAACTTCAAAAAAAAAAATAAAAGATACTGAACTGTTTTAGATAAAAAGTATAAATATAAAATATAAACATATATTTTATATTTTCATTAAATAAAACTAAAAAAATTTTAAATATCTATAATTAATATTAAGAGTGGTTACGCATAGGCACCCTATACACAACTGCGTTGTGTGTGTGCCACTGCGTGGAGCTCAAGAACATAATATTATAAAAAAAGGATATAAAATGGCTTCAATAATGGTTGATATTGTTAAATCAAACGGAAAACAAGGTGCTCACAATGAGAGAGTTGTTGAACAAATGATTATTTGGGTTGAGGATATTTTAGAGAAAATTAATACTGAAAATTATTCATTAAATGAAAAAGAACAATTACAATTTGAAAAATATACAAATAGTATTAATTACTTTGTTGAGAAAAATCCACATGTAGATTTGAATTTATTAAAAGATAATATTTCAGTTTTAAAATTTAAATATAAAGACAATGAAGATTATTTAAAACAATGTAAAGAACAAATTGAAAAAGGTAATAAAGAAAATGGAACTAATAATAGAATGATTAAGAAAGATGCTGCACATTCATACAATATTATTTTGAGTGCTGGCAAGGCCAACGAATTAACAAAAGAGGAACAATTAAAATTTTGTTATGACTCAATTGAATTTACTAAAAAAAGATTTCCTAATAATGAAATTTTATCTACTACAATACATTTAGACGAACCAACGAGTGCTATACATGTTCATATTGAAGTTTCAACTTTTGATAGTAAATTAATGAAATTTAATCAAAGAAATATGGCTACTAGTTATGACAAAGAAACAAAAACAAAATCAGGAACAGGACAATTAGATTTTAAACAATTTCATAAAGATATATATGCAGAGTTGGGATTAAAGTATAAATTACAACAATCAAAATCTAATCAAGAAAAGTTTGAAGAATTAGACAAAGATATTCAAGATTTAATACAAAATAGAGTAAATGAAAAGTTTAAAAATAATCCTACAATGACACAAAAACAAATTGATTCATTTAAAAAGAGTGTAATTAATCAATTTATATCCGGAGGTAAAGACCATATTAATGGTGTAATATTAAAAAATCAAAATCAAGAAATTAATGAAACTGAAAAAACATTAAAAGAATTAGAACAAATTGAAAAAAATTTAAATGCTAAAAATAAATATTTAGAAGATAAAAATCTTGAATTAGATAATAAATTAAAAAATAAAGATTTAGAAATAAAAAATATTAAAGATATGAATGAAGATATATCAATAAAAATTAATGAAATATTAGTAAATAATTGTAAAGAAGACACAAAATGGACAAAAGAAATTGTTATTGTTAATAATGTTAATGAATTATCAAAACAATTAATTAAACATACAAAAGATTTAGTTAAACAAAATCCTATAATAAAAAATTTAAATAAATTAGAAGAAGATTTAATTTTAAAAGATAAAGTTATAGAAGATTTAAACACAAGAATTACAACACAAAGAACATTAAATCAAGAAAAAGACAAACTAAATTATGATTTAAAAAATGAAAATAATAATCTTAAAGTTTTTGAATATAAATATAATAATTTAGAAGATTCAAGCAAAACATTAGTTAAAAATTATGAAGATATAAAACTTGAAAATAAATCTTTAAAAGAAAAAGATATATTATCAGAGGCAACTATTAAAGAATTGAATAATGAAAATTTTAATCTAAATAATGAGCTTAGAAACTTAAAATATAATGATAGTGAAATAACTCATAAACAATAAAAGGCATAGCGTAGCTATACTAAATGAGTTATTTTAATTAATTTATTTTTATAGTATTATTATAAATTTCAAAATAATATTCAGCAACAGCAAAAATAGGAAACTGAACTTTTGCTGTTTTTGAATCCCCTAGTTTTACATAACTTGGAATATCTCTATTTTCTTTTATTCTTCTATCTAATGTAGCAGAAGAGATATCTAAAAATTCACATAAATCTTTTTTACTTAACATGGCTTTACCAAACAAATTTTTTAAATACATTGCAATTTGGTTAGGGTTCTCCATTATATCTTTATCCATTTTTTCCTCACATATATAATTTATCTACACTATTAATAAAATTTTCAGGTTCTAATTTTGCATATCTTAATGTCATTTTTATATCTGAATGATTAAGTAATTTTTGCACTACATAAATAGAAACACCATTTATAACAAGATTTGAGGCAAATGTATGTCTCAAAGTATGAACTACAACCCTTTTTTTTCTATCATTTATATCTAAATCTTTATTAAATAATTCATTTAAATGTGGAACTAATTTATGGCGAATAGTTGAATATGACATTTTAGTTATTGATTTTGATATTATAAACATTGTTCTAGATAATTCATTATCTTTTATATATTCAATAAGAAAATCTAATAAAAATTTATTTAAATAATTTGTATATGTCATTTTTCTCTTAAAATCATAAATTTTTATAGTATTGTCTGAAAAATTTATATCACCAACTTTTAAATTATTAATTGACTCTGCTCTTGCCCCAAGATTTAAAGACAAGACAGTAAAAACATAAGCAATACTATCATTTTTAGACAAAAGTAATAATAAATCATTAACCTCATTTTTACTTAAATAGCTTTCTCTTGTGTTATCAATAGAAATTTTAAATTTATGTATATGTGGAACCTCACCCTTAAATTTTAAAATAGATTTATTATAATTAAATATTGTCTTTACTTGTGAATAATATAACATAATTGTTTTATTAGCATATCCTTTTTCATTTAAATATTTTACAAAATTTTTTAATTCACTTTCATTAATACTATTTACACTTTTGTGACCTAGAAAAGGTTTAATAACTTTATTATATTTACCAAGCATTGCTTTATAACCAGATTGTAATTTAATATTTTCATAATATGTTTCTGCTAAATCATTAAATTTTAAAGTTTTATTTTTAGCCAAAAATGGAAGATTTTCACCAAGCCTTATTTTACTTAAAATATCATTCCTTAAATTTGAACAATATGCGATTCTAATGCCCGCAGTATGATTTCCCACTTTGACCAATTTTTGTTTCTTATTTTCGTCTAAATATTTAATGTAATAAATTTTATCATTATTTTTATTTAATCTAAAATATACACCAGCTTGTTCTGTTGATTCCATTTATATATAACCTTATATTTTTTATACAAGAATTTATACAGCAATAATGATAAAAATAACATTTAACAGTATGAAATGATAAAAGAAATAACTCTTTAAAACCCACAAAATAGATACTTTGATACACTTTTACACAAAATGATAAAATATGATAAAAGAGATAAAATAGAGTTCGATCCTCCACAGCTCCACCATTCCTGAATCTAAAATAATCTTACTTCATCTAAAAACTCTCTATAAATAGCTTCTTGAAACACTTCTTAACTACTGATTTTACACTTCTAGGGACGCTTCCAAAAGATAAAAGCAGATTGCTTGATGAACTTGAGTTTGCCTTGAATACTGGTACGGATGCATTTATTCCTAGTGTTTTTAGAGGATTTTGAGAAAAAGTAACTAAAATTTCTTTTAGACATACATAAAGTTGTCAATTACATATTTAACAATCGTACAAATAAAACTAAAAATAAGAAGTTGTGGAAATCGCAAAAGTAAAAAAATTGAACACTTTGTGATATTCTCAGATTGAGGATTTTTATTCTTTGTATGAATCAGAAGTGGCTATTTTAACTTGATTTCTGCCATGTTCTTTTGCATCATACAAGGCTAAATCAGCTCTACCTATCGCGATATCTAAGGTATCATCTTTATATACTTTTGTTATTCCAAATGAGGCTGTTTTACTACCTACATGTTCAAATATTTTTTCCTCTATCTGTTGTCTCACTCTTTGTGTAATTTCATAAGTATCTTCTATGGAAGTTTTTGGAAGCAGTATGAGAAATTCTTCTCCTCCCCAACGACCAATAACATCCGTATCTCTAAACACTTTTTTCAACTCCATAGAGATAGTCTGAAGAAAAAGATCCCCTTCATTATGTCCATAAGTATCATTAACTAATTTGAAGTTGTCTATATCCATCATGACAATACAAAGTTCTGTTTTATAGCGATTTGCTTGTCTTTTTTCATATACAAATGTCTCTTCAAATTTATATCGGTTGTATAAACCTGTTAGTTTGTCAATGGAAGATAAAACTTCAAGAGCTTTGTTTTCTTCAATGAGCCTTGCATTTGCATTTTCAAGTTCTTTGATTCGTGCTCTTAGTTTGTTAGACTTTTTTAAATATGTAAAGCTAGACATAATATCACATCTGCATAAAAGCGGAAACAACAACATTTTGATGCAACTCTTTCAACTTTTGCACAGCTTCCTTGATACCATTTGCTCTAACATCTGTTATTTGCATTTTACCTCTCTGAGATACTTTATATGTAATTTTAAAATTTTCCATTTGCACAACCTTTGATTTTATTTGCACAAAGTGTATAAAAAAGATGTCACGAACATGTGATATTTTAAGTTATATTTAGTGCAGCCTAACCAATACATTTAAATGTGACAGCTATGTCACATCCTGATGTTACATTACTGTATTTTAAAGTAGACAACAATATTAATAAAATGTTCTTCCGTTGGATATTAATCCGGCTTATGGGATGGGGGTGGGAAAAAACGTGTCAGGTAAGTTAATCTTAATTGTAGATGACGATGAGATAACCTTGGAGATGATTTGTTATACATTGGAAGATGAAGGCTACAAGGTTATTAAAACAACAAATGCTAGAGATGCGATTGAACTCGCAGAAAAAAATTCATCTTTTCTTTATGTAGTGCTTATGGATCTTGTAATGCCAAAAAATGACGGTTTTATGGCAATAAGAACCATGAAAAGTCGAAGGACTTTGAGATTTATTCCAATTATGGCTTTAACTGCTTCCAGTGATAGAGAGTCAGTTTTAAAAGCTTTTGATGCCGGAGCAGATGATTATTTGACAAAACCTTTTGATCCGGATGAGCTAATATTTAGAGTAAAAGCACTTTGCAGGATTACAGATTTTGTCCGACGGTGGCAAGCTTTTGCAAAATAAACTTCCTGAATAACTTTTAAAGGATACCAAAAATGATACATTTTGATTCAGATAATTATAGAGACCGAGCCACAATACTAGTTGTAGATGACACTCTTGATAATTTAACTCTTATGTCGGGTTTGCTTAAAGATTTATATAGAGTTAAAGTTGCAAACAGCGGTGAAAAAGCACTCAAATATCTTGAAAATGACACTATGCCGGATTTGATACTCTTAGATATTATGATGCCAAAACTCTCCGGTTATGATGTTCTAAAAGAGCTAAAATCAAACCACAAAACAAAAGATATTCCTGTCATTTTTTTAACCGCTATGAGTTTGATAGAGGATGAAAAAAAGGGTCTTGAGATGGGAGCCGTGGACTATATCACAAAACCTATCTCTTCACCGATTCTTATGGCAAGAGTGAAGGTTCATATTCAAAATAAAGCGGCAGCCGATTTTTTAAAAGACCAAAATAACTATCTCGAATCTGAAATTCAAAAGCGCACCCGTGAAATATTAGCAATTCAGGATGTGACTATTCTAGCTATGGCATCGCTTGCCGAAACGCGAGATTCTGATACCGGTAATCACATCAGACGAACACAGTTTTATGTCAGTGCACTCGCAGAAAATTTAAAAAATCATCCTCGTTTTGCTCATTTTCTGAGTGAACAAATGATACATACACTCTTTAAGTCAGCTCCTTTACATGATATAGGAAAAGTTGGTATTCCAGACCATATACTTCTTAAACCCGGAAAATTTACACCTGAGGAGTTTGAAATTATGAAAACACATACTACGCTTGGACGTGATGCTATTTCGCATGCTGAAAAACAGCTTGGAATGGAAGTTGACTTTCTTAAAATTGCAAAAGAGATAGCTTTTTTTCATCAAGAAAAATGGGATGGCAGTGGCTATCCAACAGGAATAAGAGGTGATACTATACCTATTTCTGCCAGGCTTATGGCAGTTGCGGATGTGTATGATGCACTGATAAGCCGTAGAATTTACAAAGAGGGAATGCTGCATGAAGAGGCTGTTGCGATAATTGTTGAAGGTAAAAATAAACATTTTGATTCTGATATTGTAGATGCTTTTTTAGAGTTGCAAGATGAGTTTATCGCAATTGCTGCAAGATTTACCGACAGTGATGAAGCTATGGCGCTAAAAGCACAACAGATGGCAAGATTGGAGGTTGTGCTATGAACAAATTTCTCTCACTTTTAGAGGGCATGCAACTTAGTTTTAGGCTGGTATTTGGATTTGCTGCTGTTTTACTCATTACGCTCCTTATAGGGTTTTATAGCCTCTATGTATTTTCTACTTTAAATGAAAATATAAAATCCATCTATGAAAAAGGGTTTCTTGGAGTAAGCCATTTAAAAGAAGCGAATATAAAACTTATTCATATTTCTAGGAATGTGCGTCAAATGGCACTGGCTTTAGATCCTATTTCTCAAGAAAAAGCAAAAAAGACGATTGAACAAAGTCGTAAAGAGCTTTCCCTTGAATTAGAAAAAGGAAAAATGAGTGTCGACAGAGAAGCAAATACAGAACGATTAGTAGAGTTTACTCTCCTCTACGCTGAGTATCAAAAAAATATTAACACACTTATATCCCTCATTGAAAAACGCAAAAATAGTGACGATAAATCGGTTGAAACATTTTTGCAAAGCGACTCTTTTATAGAGATGGTTGAAAGTACGGAACAAAAACTCGAAGAGATTTCTTTAGCAAAAGAAGAAGCCGCTAAAAATTCATCCATTGAGGGAGAACTGATTTATGAGCAGAGCGAAAAAGTATTTTTTTATCTGTTTTTTTTGGCACTTTTTGGCGGCGCTTTTTTCTCTTGGCTTAACATTCTCTCCATTCGCCGTCCTTTAGAAAATTTACGAGAATCTATTGAACAACTAGCAACCGGAAATCTTGATATTGTGATACCTTACACACAATACACAAATGAGATAGGGAGCATTGCAAATTCCATAGTTGTGCTTCAAGAGGGGGCAAGAAGTAGAGAATTGCAACGCCAGATCAAAGAAAAATTAGCTGAGTTTGATAAAACTTTACTGAGCATCTCCACATTTACAGAATTTGGAAATACATTACTGGCAAAAATATCTCAATACATGGGTACGGTTTACGGTGCCTTATATATTGCAGACAAAAATCAAACACAACTCATAAGAGAGGGGAGTTATGCTTGTGATGATAACATCCATGCAACAGAGTTTACTTTTGGGCAGGGCTTAGTCGGGCAAGTTGCTCTGAACAAAAAAACAACTATTCTAAAATTAGACACAACAACAGCCGTAGGAATCACCTCAGGAATCGGAAAATTAAATATTCACACACTGCTCATAGCACCGATAGCCAATAACAAAAAAACAATAGGAGTCTTAGAATTAGGCTCATTTGATGCGTTTACTTTAGACCAAATAGCTTTTTTAGAGGTACTTTTACCCGCTGTAGCTATAAAATTAAAAATTTTAGAAGGCAATATTGAAACGAAAGAGTTACTTGAGCAAACACAAATGCAATCCATGGAACTTGCCGCATCGCAGCATCAACTTGTAGTGCGTCGTGATGAGTTAGAAAAAACTAATAAACTCCTAGCAGAACAAGCTTCTCAAATGTCACAACAAGCAGAAGAGTTAGCCGAGCAGCAAGAGTCGCTTCTGGAACAACAAGAAATTTTATTTCAAACAGAGGAGAGAACGCGTCTGATACTCGGTTCGGTGAATGAAGGTATTTGGGGATTAGATGCGAACGGAAAAACCACTTTTGTAAATGAAAGCACTATGGAAATGCTCGGATATTCAGAAGGAGAGCTATTTGATGCCAACATGCACGCATTAGTGCATTACTCTTATCCTGATGGTTCAGTATACGAAAGAAAAAATTGTCATATCTATTTGACATCGGTAGATGGTGTAGGTCGTAAAATAGACAATGAAGTTTTGTGGCGTAAAGACGGAACATCTTTTCCTGTGGAGTATGAAACGACTCCACTTCTTAAAGATGACAAACTTATCGGAACTGTTATAGTTTTTAGAGATATAACCAAACGCAAAGAGGTAGAAGACGAAATAAATAAAGCGAAAAAAACTGCTGAAGATGCTACAAAGGCAAAATCAGACTTTTTGGCAAATATGAGTCATGAAATACGAACACCTATGAACGCCATCATTGGCATGTCCCACTTAGCACTTCAAACAGATTTAAATCCTAAACAGAGAAATTACATTGAAAAAGTGGATAGTGCCTCTCGAAGCCTGCTCGGTATTATCAATGATATTCTTGATTTTTCTAAAATTGAAGCCGGAAAAATGGAGTTTGAAAATGTTGATTTTTACCTTGAAGATGTCTTAGAACACTTAGCAGACTTATCCGTAATTAAAGCGCAGGATAAAGGTCTTGAGTTACTTTTTGATGTCGGTATGGATGTTCCGAGTGGACTGATAGGCGACTCTTTGCGTCTGGGACAGGTCATCGTAAATCTTGTAAATAATGCTATAAAATTTACAGAAAAAGGTGAAATTATCATTTGCATACACAAAATTGCGGATGAAAGTGACGGCGTGCGACTTCTTTTTGAAATCAAAGATACAGGAATTGGTTTAACACAGGAGCAGCAAAACAGTCTCTTTAATGCATTTTCACAAGCAGATGCTTCTACTACCCGTAAATATGGCGGTACTGGTTTAGGGCTGAGTGTAAGTAAAAAACTTGTTGAAATCATGCAAGGGGAGATAGGAGTAGCGAGTAAGATAGGAGAAGGAAGTAATTTTCACTTCACGGCAAAATTTGGTGTTCAAAATGAACAAAGAAACCTCTTGATGAGTCCTGAGGATGTGAAAAATTTGCGTATTTTGGTGGTAGATGATAATGCGAGCGCTAGAGAAATACTCCAAAGCATGCTTACATCGCTCAAACTTGATGTCACCGCAGTTAGCAGCGGTCATGAGGCAATCGGAGAGTTAGAACAGGCACAACTAGAATATAAACCTTATGAGCTTGTACTGATGGACTGGATGATGCCGGAAATGGATGGTTTGGAGACTATAAAACGCATTCATGCAGATATTAAGCTCTCTAAAATACCAACTTTTATTATGGTAACTGCCTATAGTCGTGAAGAGTTGCTTCAAAATAGTGCCGGCATTGCTATTGAAGGTATTTTAGTTAAACCGGTTACTCCTTCTACTCTGCTCGATAGTATTCTCAATGCACTGGGTAAGGAAGTCGCACAAAGCACAAGAAGACATGAAAAAGAGTCTAATTACAAAGAAGCAGAGAGAATTCTAAAAGGTGCCTATTTGCTGCTGGTTGAAGATAATCTTGTTAATCAAGAGTTGGCCATTGAATTATTACAAAATGCAGGCATAAAAGTGGATGTTGCCAATAACGGTGCTGAGGCTCTGCAAATGGTACAGCTTGCCGAGTATGACGGTGTTTTAATGGATTGTCAGATGCCTGTTATGGATGGATTTCAATCCACGCGTCTCATCCGTGAAATTCCACAATTCTCCAATCTTCCAATCCTTGCCATGACAGCCAATGCCATGGCAGGAGACAAAGAAAAATGTCTCGAATGCGGAATGAATGACCATATCGCTAAACCAATCGATGTTGCACATCTCTTTCTTACAATGGCACGGTGGATAAAACCAAAGAGTGTCGAAGTAAATGAAGTACTTCAAATAGAAGGAATGGATATTAAAAGTGCATTAGCTCGTGTAGCGGGAAACGAAAAGCTTCTTCGCAAACTCCTCGGTCGTTTTGTGCAAACGCAATCGGATGTAATCGTCCGTATCAATGGAGCAATTGGGGGAAATGACATGCAAACAGCTATTAGAGAAGCGCACACCATTAAAGGATTAGCCGGAAATATCGGTGCCGATTTATTGTTTAGCCATGCGCAGGAACTTGAGAGAGTCCTAAAAGATGGCGAATCTGATAATTTTAAGAGTTATTTAGAATTGACTCAAAATGAACTCTCAAAAATTATACAGAGAATTTCAGTTGCTGTTGGAGAACCGATACAAATAATAACTTCTCCGGTCGACATAGACATGGAAGCCTTAAGAGATGCGTTAAAAAAGCTCGACAAACTTTTAGAAGAACTCGACGCAGAAGCGGCAACAGCGGAAGAGGAACTTTTTGATAATTTGGTATCCCTCGGACATGGCAGTGCCATCAAAAAAATAAAAAAAGCAATTGACAAATTTGAATTTGAAGATGCAAGAGAGTTACTAGCGCAAATATTTGCAAAAATTTCTTGACCTAAAAAACAAAAAAAGGAGTGACTTATGTACAAATTAATTATGCAATTTTTAACAGTTTTACTGTTTATGAGCGGTTGCGGCAATGAAGACAATAATCAGAACGATGCTGATTCAAATATAAGTAGCCTCGCGGATGCGAATACAACTGTTTATTCGCAAGATAATGAACTAAAATCAATAGGGGTGCATGCAGCGCCGCCTATGCATATCTCGATTGAAGATCCAACTCCAAATACTCTTGTTACAATAACAGTCTCAGGATTAGCTGGAAGCAGTGTTGATGTAACTGTTGCCGGTTCAGGTTGTGGCAGTATACAAAATACAGTTGGAATCTCTCCTTTGAATATAGTAGGCAATGCAGGTTCAAGCGGCTATTGTGATATAAAAGCCACCTATAGTAACGGCAGGAGAGCAGCTGGTCGATTTATTGTAGCTTCTTTAGAGCCGAATCTGCCACCGGTTAATCTTATGAACGGCAGTTGGATTATTGGTAAAACCCCACAGGTATCAACTTTCTTAGATTTAGATAGTGATATAAAACGTGCAGTTGGGCTTCCCGTTATATCAAAAGTAGATGGTTCTAAAGAGTTTATGAACGGAGGCTCTTCAGAATTTACTGTTTATAGCTCTAGCGGTTCTAATATTGCGGCTATTTTAGTGCAAGTTGGGTCCTATGACGGTTATTACACTCTTCCGGTCTATTCATCAGAAAAAAGCGGAGCGTTTAAACTTGCTTTTGCACCTGATTTGTTTACGAAGCTCGGAGCAGCTGCGGTTGATTTAACTATTACTGTCACTATAATTGATGACCTTAATCAGGTGAGTGAGCCTTTTAGTCTTGCGTTATATGCAAATGAAATAGTTTTTGATAAGATAGCAACTCAAGCAAAAGTTTCAGGTAAAGTGAGTTATGAAGATTTTCCTGTTTCAAGAACAGGCTTAGGCAGCAGCAGAATGTTGCCTGTTCGCTTTGCACAGGTGCAAGTTGTTAGAAATTTTGATAATGAAACTCTTGCCATAGGTTCTACGGATGCTTCGGGCAGATATGAGATAAGCTTTCAAAATAATGACACGGGGCATTCCGGTTATTATGTTTTAGTCTATGCAAGACAAGAGAGCGTTACCTTAAAACAAGAAGTAAGAGATTTTTCAAGAAATGTCTATTCGTTTAAATCGGGGAGTGTCATAGATGAAATTCAAACACCGATAAAAGAGAGTATGGACATTGACATAGCAAAAAGTGATAATGCGGCGGCTATGAATATTTTTGATGTCGGAGTGAGTTGTAATGATTACGCCCGTTTACATGGAGGAAAAGTTCCACCAATGTTAACTTTCTTTTGGCAGGTGAATGGTCTGAGCGGTACCTATTTTTCACCGCTCAATAATGAGATTATTTTGCTCGGTAGGGCAACAGATCCGGATGAGTATGATGATTTGGTTATTGGGCATGAATATGGGCATTTTGTGATGAGCACTTATAGCAAAAGTGATTCTCCCGGTGGAGGTCATACACTGGCACCGTCGGTTCCGGCTTTAGCATGGTCAGAGGGTTGGGCGACCTATTTTTCTGCGGCGGCATTAAATAAAAGTTATTATGTGGATACTACGGCAACAGGGGTGGGTGCATACTATAGTATTGAGAGTTTACCTAGCAGTATAACTCTTGGCAATGTAGGAGGTAAACTTGAGGGGAGCGTGAGCGAAGCAGTGGTGAGTGCTGTTTTATGGGATTTATATGACAGCACGAATGAAACATTTGATACTCTGAGTGATAAATCAACTGCTATTTGGAAAATATTGACAACCTATCTCAACGGAACAAATTTTAGAGATAGAGGAGATGCAGGGGTTGATTTGGTCGATTTTCTAGATGGCTGGTTTTGCTTAGGATACGGTGACAAAGGCTATGACGGGGTCGGAATGGTTGGAAATATTCGGTCTTTGCATGATTTAAGCTACGACTTTAAAGAGTTAGATTCGTGCAAATAAATTGAGAAGGAGAGTGCATGGCAACGAAGGTTAAAAGAAAAATTTTTAGAGGGTTCATCTTTTTGTTTTTGGGTTTGTTTTTGTTTAGCAGCGAGGCTACTGCCGCTACAAAAGCTCCAATTGCCGGGGATTTTGTTCCGGCTACTTATGAGATTAAAAATCTTGGAAAGGTAAAAGTTGATTTGCACTTTTCTCTGTTAATGCCATTTAAAAAAGTGGGTGTCTCTTTACTATTGCCAAAAGGGGTGCGTTTACTTCATGGAAATACAATAAATACCTTTAATGATTTGAAAACAAATGAAATCAAAACAGTCTCTTATGAATTTATGGTTGAAGACCTAAAAGAAAAACAAATTTGGGCTACTGTAAAAGTGCTTGAAATCTGCGATGCCATGTTTAGTAAAGACTTTTTATTTACAATTAATCCACAAAAGAGTGCGCATCCTCCAGCTGTTTTTGTTGAAGATGGCAGTCGATAATTTTGCAAGCATTCTAATGGATGTTATACGACTTTGAGCCTATAGCCCTCTCCATAGCGTGTTTCTATAATTAAAGGAGCGAATTTTTCTCTTGCTCTGGAGATAAGCTGACGAATGCTTCCTCCAGAGACAACTTCATCTTCCCAGACATATTCGATTATGTCACAGATACTTACCGTTTGATTTTTTCTTTGAACCAACAGGGTCAAAAATAGATTTTCTTTTATAGTAAGTTTTATCTCTTTATCGCCACAGCAGAGAATTCTATTGCTCATATCGTAGGTAATATTTTGGGTTAAATACACTTTTTCTATCTGGTTAATTTTATATTTCTTAATTGTAAGTTTTATGATTCTTAACAAGCTCTCACTATCGTAAGGTTTGCTTATGTAATAGGAGTGGTTTGTCTCTGCAACATCTTCGAGTGTCTCATCATCTCCATACGCAGTTAAATAAATAACGGGTATATTTTTTATTGGGTCAAGCTTTTTCACTAGCTCAATGCCGTTTATAGCCGTATCACCTAGATTTATATCTGTAATCATTAAATCAAAGGCACCAATTGAGATATATTGAAGTGCAGCATCCGGGGAGTGCGCAAGCAATACGCTATGTCCTGCACTTACTAAATCATACTCCAATGCTTTTGCAGTAATAGTATTGTCCTCTACTACCAATATATTTAATTTACTCAAATGTGACCCTATATAATAAATTTATTCAAAAATAACGCACAATATATTATATAAAAGTTGTGACACAATTGTCACATTTTATTTTTTTTATTAAAATCTTATTTTTTAATATATAAGAGTACTATGTCCCTAGGCTTAGCCTATTTTGACACAAAGGTACAATTTTGAAAAAAATATTTGACAGTTTCTACACAAGCGGGCGAGACTTTTCCCTCTCAGAAATGGTCTGCAGAAATAGATATCAGATGATAAATGTCGGTATTCTTATTTCTACACTTGTACTTCTTTATACAATGATTAACAACTCTATACAAGGGTCTATTTTTGTGGGGACAGCAATAATTGTTATAAATGTAATAATGCTTATTGCCTTAAGAAAATCTAAGAAAGCATTTGAATATGTTGCTACGATAATAACGGCGCAATATACTTTTTTTTTTCTGGATATCGTCTATTCAGGTAATCCTATGGATGTAAGACATGCTTGGTTATTTACATACTCTACTATTCTTATCTATTTACAGAGTTCAAAACAAGGGGCTTATTGGTTTATTTTTTTTATTGTTATGCTTCTTATTGCTCCATTACAAATATTTGTGGAGGTTAACTACTCGTTTTACGAAGTCTCCTACCTCTCTTTAGTATTAATGGTTATTTTTGCGATTACTCATTTTTATCAACAAAAGATGGAAGAAGCGAATGCTTTGATTAAAAAGCAAGAAAACGAGCTTATTTTAAGTGAAGCTATTTTGAAAAAAGAGCTTCACCATAGAGTAAAGAACAATATGCAATTTATTATCTCTTTGTTTAAACTCAAACTTATTCCCTACATGAATCCTGATATTCAGAGAGTTATAAAGGAAGTAACTTACAAAATCAGAGGCATGGCAACTGTGCATGACATGCTATATAAGCAAAAAATACTGACAAGCATTGATGCAAGCCAATATTTCATAACGCTCGTTAATGCGCTCAAAAATGGCTATGAAACACAACATATAAAATTTGATATGAGAATAGATGCAGAGCTTAACAGTGACCAACTAATGTATTGTGGCTTGATTGTCAATGAAGTGGTTATGAATGCCATAAAATATGCGTTTAAGGATAGAGAAGAGGAAGGTGGATGGACAATAAATTTGAATATTTATAGTGATGAAAAGCAAACAGTTTTGGAAATATCTGATAATGGACAAGGGATGGATGCGTCTAGGATAACTTCTTTTGGTTCTGAAATGATTGCAAATTTAATAGAACATGAGCTAAAAGGCGAGATGAAACTAGAGACCGATAAAGGGGTAAGATACACTTTTTATATACCTCGATAAGAGGCATATAACACCCCCATTAATCGATTAAGTTATACTACTTTTAGCCTATAGCCCTCTCCGTGGTGTGTTTCTATAATCAGAGGAGCGAATTTTTCTCTTGCTCTGGAGATGAGCTGACGCATGCTGCCGCCAGAGACAACTTCATCGTTCCATACATATTCAACTATGTCGTAAGTGCTTACCACCTGATTTTTTCTTTGAACTAACAGGGTCAAAAATAGATTTTCTTTCATAGTTAGTTTTATCTCTTTGTCGCCACAGTAGAGAACTCTATTGCTTATATCGTAGGTAAAATTTTGGTTTAAATAAATTTTTTCTGCAAGGTTGTTTCTATGTATGATAAAGGCAAGTTTTATAATTTTTAGTATGCTGTCGCTATCGTAAGGTTTGCTTATGTAATAGGAATGGTTTGTCTCTGCGACATCTTCGAGTGTCTCATCATCCCCATGTGCAGTTAAATAGATAATGGGTGTATTTTTTACTAAGTTAAGCTTTTTCACTAGCTCAATGCCGTTTATAGCCGTGTTGCCTAGATTTATATCTGTAATCATTAAATCAAAAGCACCAATTGAGATATATTGAAGTGCAGCATCCGGGGAGTGCGCAAGCAATACGCTATGTCCTGCACTTACTAAATCATACTCCAATGCTTTTGCAGTAATTGAGTTATCTTCTACTACCAATATATTTAATTTACTCATACGAAACCTTTTATAATAAGTTATTCTTAAACATTACATAACATATTATATTAAGCTTGTGACATTGATGTCACATAAATATTCCTTATCAAACACCATTTATAAATTTAAAAGGGACACCATGTTTATGTGTTTCATAACTATCCTCTTTTTGCAAATACATAAAAAAGTGTTAAAACTTCAAAACTCTGAGAATTAATAAAAGATTTTAAAATTCACAAATCACATGCAATACAAATCATAAGCCGCTGTACTAGTAAGCAGAAAAACAAATCGCAATAAAAATATTATTATGTAACAACAATGTAACAATAATGTTGCACCTATGTTACACCTTGATGTTACATTTCTGCATCTTAAAATTAAGGAAGTGTGATGAAAACAAAAAGTAAAAAACACATTAGTTTAGTGCTTAGCACTTTTATACTCGGTTCTATGGGGCTAGTAGGTTGTAGTAGAGATAGTAGCGGGAGCGCAGCGCCAGAAGTAACACCAGAAAAACCAGTAATAACAAAAACTGTTTCCGGAATTGCTGTCGATGGCTATATAAAGCTAGCGACAGTAACTCTGCATGGTGTAAATACTCAAACAAATGATATCGGTATATGGTCTATGGCATATGCAGGAGACAATAGCGATGTTGTATCTATAAAAGGCGGATTCGATACAAGTACAGGCAAACCTTTTGAAGGTACTTTAAAAGCAGAACTTGGTGAAGACGGTACTAATGTTGCTGTTACCCCTTTATCTACGTTGGTAAGTTCTTTAGTACAGCATGGTGCAACAAAAGCAGCAGCGAGTACAAAGATTGCCACACAATTAGGTATTTCTGAGGCTACACTCGCAGGAGACCCTATTGCTATTTTAGCAACAGGTACAACGGAACAAAAGAGTGAAGCTGCGTCAGCTATGAAGTCTATTTTGACAGTTCAAAAAGCAGCAGAGGCATTTGCAAAATCTATGGGCGAGGCAGGCAGCGATAATTATGAGGCAACAATTACGGGCATGTATGATGTAATTGCTACACAACTTAGTAATGCAACAGCATCAACAACAGCTGTTTCATCATTTGACGCAGTTATGGCGAATACTTCAGGGCTTACAACGGCACTACAGACAACATTAGCTGCAACGGTTACAGACTCTCTTTTAAATGATAGGTTACAAGCTGCTTCAAGCAGTGTGGCAAGCGTTATTAGTTCTATACATAGTATTTCTAATGCTGATATCGCAAATCATAGAGATTCAGTTGCAAAAGCTGTTGAGCAATTGACAACTTTGACTGAAAATAAGCTAGTTCTGATATCAACTGCTACAACTATAGCAGCAATAGGTACAGCCCAAACAAATGCTGCTGTAGTTGCAGAGCAAAACGATATTACTAATCTAGTGAATGATTACAATGTTAATCCAGATTTAGGGGTAACAGATTCAGTTGTAACTCCGACCGAGCCGGTTGTAACTCCGACCGAGCCGGTTGTAACTCCGACCGAGCCGGTTGTAACTCCGACCGAGCCGGTTGTAACTCCTCCGGTTGTAACTCCGACCGAGCCGGTTGTAACTCCTCCAAGTTCTGGCGGTGGCGGTAGCTATACACCTCCTACAACAGAAAGCATATCAGTAACTACAGCAAATACATCTGCATACAATGCAGGTTCA
Source organism: Sulfurimonas sp. (assembly GCA_041662325.1). GTDB lineage: Bacteria > Campylobacterota > Campylobacteria > Campylobacterales > Sulfurimonadaceae > Sulfurimonas. Next base: position 447,628 of record JBAZSU010000002.1, read on the forward strand.
CTTGGAGTAACATTCAACTTTACGGCAGGAACTTACACTTACGCTATCGCTAACTTTAACGATGGCGATGTTTTGAATTTTCCTGATGGCAATAACCCTACAATCATAAACACAGATTTTACAGATGGAAATCTTACAGTTCAGTGGGCATATGATGGCAATGTAATCATGGTCAACCTCTCAAACATTCCAACAGCTGATGATGCATATATATATGGAACAACAAGTTTCAGAACTGCATTCGGAGCTAGTTCAATACAGTAATAGTTTCTTTAGCTCTCGTCATTGAGAAGCATAGCGACGTAGCAATTTTTTAGTGCCTTCAAAGGCTAACAAAACCTTATAAATCTCGAAAAACAAAGTTTTTCGTAGCTTTAGGGGGTTGTAGGGACATTTGTCCCTGCCACTTAGACGGACGTGTTCGTTTAAGTGCGTAACATCAAACAAAAGGAAAACAAAATGTCAAAGGTATTTTTAACAGCAGGTAAATCAGGATATGAAGTTGCAAACTTAGGTGATAGTTTTTATGGTTCTACAGGAACAGAGAGCGTATCTATTAATTCAAATATATCAGGCATAATAGTCGATTCAAATATGGAAGGGGTAACACTGAATGGCGCTATGAGCACTTATTCATTCCTACAAACAGGAAATGTTTTGAGTATTTATACAGCAGATGGCAGCACTCTTGTTACAAGTATGGTAATCGGCGATTTAGGATCAACGCTTATCATGAACAGTGTATCGTATCATGTAGCGGTAGAATCAGATCAAATGATGAAAGTAGGGGATGAAAAGGTTGGAGTTCTGACACTTACAACAGGTGTGGATACCTTAGTCGGAACAGTTGCAAATGATAGATTTGATGCAACTTTTGGTAATGGCAATCCAGATACTTATACACTTGAAACTGCCGATGTTCTTAATGGCGGTACGGGCATAGACACGCTGAATGTCACGACTGCAGCTGAGGCTAGTACCCCAACTGATGCTCTATGGGCACATTCAACCAATTTCGAAAAAATTGTGTTCAACTCGACAGGTGCCGGTGCACAAACCGTGACAACAGGTGCTAATTTTGAAACTGCATTCGCAACAGGTGCGGATGTAAGTGTAGAAACTTTTGACGGTGCGATTACTCTTGACATGTCAGGATATACTCAAACAACAACAGTTAATACTACAACACACGGTGCATCTTCTGCACAAACTATTACAACTGGAACAGGAGCGGCTTCTGTAAATGCAACTACTCTTCTAGCCGGTGCACAGACAATTTCTGGTGTGAATCTTAATACCGTGAATGCAACAGTTCATGGAGCAGGTGCACAAACTATTACAAGTACAAGCACATCGGATGTTACAGTCGTAGCGAATGCTTTTAATGGTGCACAGACAATTACAACAGGTGTAGGTGCTGACCATGTAACGACTACTTCAGCGGCAGGAACAATCAATGTAATTACAACCGGTGCAGGTAACGATGTTATTGTGGCAAGCCTTGGAAGTGATACTATCACGGGTGGTTTTGGTGTAGATATTATGACAGGTGGTTCTGGTACTGATACATTTTTAATTGGAGCAGGTGATACCGGTCTTACTTTAGCGACTGCGGATACTATTACTGACTTTACAGCCGGTGATGTTATTAATGCAACTTCAATTGTTGGAGGTGCAACTATAGTGGATGGTTCTGGTTTTGCTGATTTTGATGCTTTCGTTACAGCAGCAAATGCTGTATACACGGTTAATACAGCCGCATACATCGCATATAATGCTGCTAATAGCGGTGATGCTTGGGTTCTTCTTGATCATGACAACAGTGATTCAGTAACTACAGGAGATTCAATAGTTGTTCTCTCTGGTGTCAACACTGCTGCTAAAATCGATGTTGTTGCTCCAATGATAACTTCTGCGGCAGTATCAGCGGACGGTCGAAGCATTGTAATAACACACTCTGAAGCATTAACCGGTGCTCCTACAGCAGCCGATTACGGCATAACTTTAAGTGCCGGTACTACAAATGTAACTGGTGCTACTCTAGGTACGGGAGCAGATTCAAACAAGGTTACTATAAATTTGTCTGACACTGTCGCAGCTACTATAAATGTAACAAATCTTGTTTACACAGCTGACCCTCTTCACCCTATCCACGATACGGCAACGAGCGCTAACAGTCAGGCTACACAAATATTAAATGCAGTAACAAACAGTTCTGCAGTTTCTGCTTCCCTTCTTACAACGGCTGTGGATAACTTAACCGGAACTTCTGCCGATGATATGTTTAATGGCACACATGGTGATGGCAATGCATCAAATACTTTTCAAGAGGGAGATGTTCTGAGTGGCGGTACTGGTACAGATACGCTGCACATTACGACAGGAACAGAAGCTAGCTCTCTAACTGATGTTCTATTTGCTAATAAACTCGGTTTTGAAAAAGCTGTGTTCAACTCAACAGGTGATGGTGCACAAACTATTACTACGGGGACTAATTTTGAAGCAGCATTTGCGACAGGTGCAGATGTAAGTGTAGAAACACAAGCAGGTGCAATTACTCTTACAATGGGTTCTTATACACATGCTTCAACAATCACAACTTCAGCAGTTGGTGACGGAGCGCAAACTATTTTAACAGGTTCAGGTGCTACAACCGTAAATGCAACATCGCATGCAGCTGGTGCACAGACTATTAACGGTGCCGGTCTTACTACGGTAAATGCGACAATTGTTGGTAACGGTGTTCAGACGATTGGTACTACTGCGGGTCAAAGTATTGTTACAGTAAATGCAACAATTCAAGGAGACGGAGCGCAACAAATTACAAGTACAAGCGCGTCAAATGTTACAGTAGTTGCAAATGCGCATAATGGTGTGCAGACGATTGTAACGGGTACTGGAAATGACTCTGTTACAACAACAGGAGCTTCTGGAGTGGACAATACAATTGTTACTTATGCAGGTAACGATGTTATCGTAGCAGGTGCAGGTAACGATACTATCACAGGTGGAACAGGCAGAGATGTTATGACAGGTGGTGCTGGTAGAGATATATTTGTATTTGCAACCGGTGATACGGGTACAGATATAGCAACTGCAGATGTTATTACAGACTTTAGTTCTGAAGATATTATTCAAGCACCTGCAGGATCTTTAATTATAACAAACGGTTCTGCTCTTGATTTTGCGGCTTTCACTACAGCTGCTAATGCTGCATTCGTTGGTGGAACTACTAATGACGATAAGTTTATCGCATACAATGCTGCCGGTAGTAGTGATTCTTGGGTTGCTATTGATCATAATAATGATGGTGTATTAGATAGTGTGGTAGTTCTGAGCGGTGTGGATATTGAAAGTAAATTAACAGTGAACACGCTTACAATGGGCTTGGATAACTTAACCGGAACTGCATTTTCTGACACATTTAATGCTACTTACGGTAATGCAAGTACATTAAAAACGATTCAACCTGAAGATATTCTCAATGGCGGTGCTGGCATAGACACTGTAAACATTGTTACAGGAGCTGAGGCTAGCACACCGGGGGATGGTCTTTGGACGAACAAAACAAATCTTGAAAAAGTTGTGTTTAATTCAACAGGTGATGGTGCACAAACTATTGTTACAGGTACTGATTTTACAGCAGCATTTGCGACGGGTGCAGATTTAAGTGTAGAGACTCAAGCAGGTGCAATTAATCTTGACATGAGTTCTTATACACATACTTCAACAATCACAACATCGTCAATCGGTGCGGGTGTTCATACAATTGTAACAGGTTCAGGTGCTACAACCGTAAATGCAACATCGCATGCAGCTGGTGCACAGACTATTAACGGTGCCGGTCTTACTACGGTAAATGCGACAATTGTTGGTAACGGTGTTCAGACGATTGGTACTACTGCGGGTCAAAGTATTGTTACAGTAAATGCAACAATTCAAGGAGACGGAGCGCAACAAATTACAAGTACAAGCGCGTCAAATGTTACAGTAGTTGCAAATGCGCATAATGGTGTGCAGACGATTGTAACGGGTACTGGAAATGACTCTGTTACAACAACAGGAGCTTCTGGAGTGGACAATACAATTGTTACTTATGCAGGTAACGATGTTATCGTAGCAGGTGCAGGTAACGATACTATCACAGGTGGAACAGGCAGAGATGTTATGACAGGTGGTGCTGGTAGAGATATATTTGTATTTGCAACCGGTGATACGGGTACAGATATAGCAACTGCAGATGTTATTACAGACTTTAGTTCTGAAGATATTATTCAAGCACCTGCAGGATCTTTAATTATAACAAACGGTTCTGGTTTAGCTGATTTTGCTGCTTTCTCTGCAGCTGCTGCTACAGCATTAACCAATGGAGCAGCATATGTAGCATACAATGCTGCCGGTAGCGGTGATGCTTGGGCTATTATTGATAGCAATAATAATGGTACAATAGAAGTAACTGATGCAGTGGTTGTTTTAAATAGTGTGAACCTTGCAAGCAAAATTGCGGATGCTGTTGCTCCGGTAATACTTTCAGCGGAGGTAGCAACAGATGGTAGAAGCATTGTAATAACACACTCTGAAGCGTTAACAGGTGCACCTGAAGCAGCCGATTACGGAGTAACTTTAAGTACGGGAACTACAACGGTAACCGGTGCTACACTTGGTACTGGTGCAGATGCTAACAAAATTACAATAACTTTGTCTGACACTGTCTCATCTGCTGTAAATGTAACAGGTCTTAGTTATACATCAACTGCTGGAGCTGTAGCAAACTCTATTGGGGATGCATCGATAGTCTCTAACAAAGCAACTACGCAAGCATTGACATCAGTAACGAATGATGCTGCAGTTACATTTCACACACTTACATTGGGTACAGACACAATTACTGGAACTGCCGGTGCTGACACATTTAATGGTACTTTCGGCGTTGGTGTTGCATCGACTTATACACTTGGAGTTCTTGATGTTCTCGATGGCGGCAATGGCATTGACACTTTAAATGTCACAACGGGACTTGAGGCTAGCACCCCAACTGATCCTCTGTGGGCTAATAAACTCGGTTTTGAAAAAATTGCGTTTAACTCAACAGCTGCTGGTGCACAAACAATTACTACAGGTACTAATTTTGCGACAGCATTTGCAACAGGTGCAGATGTGAGTGTAAAAACTGTTGACGGTGCGATTACACTTGACATGACTGGATATCTTCAGACTGCAACAATCAATACAATAACAGGTATTGGTGCACACACTATTACAACAGGTACGGGCGCAGCTTCTGTAAATGCAACATCTCTTACAGATGGTGCACAAACAATTAGTGGCGTTAATCTTAATACTGTACACGCAACAGTTCTTGGAGCAGGTGCGCAAACTATTACAAGTACGAGCACATCAGATGTTACAGTGGTTGCGGATGCCGTGAATGGTGCGCAAACAATTACAACTAGTACAGGGAATGACCATGTTACAACTACATCAGCTGCGGGAACAATCAATGCGATTACTACCGATGCGGGTAACGATACTGTCGTAGCAGGTCTAGGTAGTGATACTATAATAGGTGGTGCCGGTGTAGATATGATGACAGGTGGTGGTGGTTCAAACACATTTGGATTTGGACTTGCTGATACTGGTTTCACTTTGGCAACTGCAGATATTATTACTGACTTTACAACAGCTTTTGATGTAATTACTACGCAATATACTGAAGGAACAGTAACAATAGCTGACGGTTCTGCTTTAGCTGATTTTACAGCTTTTGCTGCTGCTGCTGCAACAGCATTAACCGGAGCTGCTGGTGCATATATCGCATACAATGCTGCTAATAGCGGTAATGCTTGGGTTATTAGTGATACAAATACAAACAATATAGTAGATTCAGGTGATACGGTGATTATCCTAACTGGTGTAAACCTTGTTGGTGAAATTATTGTCACTGATATTGCTTAATCTAATTTAATCTTTTACTTTCCCTCTCTAAGAGTGGGAAAGTACAGTTGATATACTTTTTTTTTCAGAAAGTAAATTCTAAAGCTTGTCTTATGGTTACTGCTCGAAACACTCTATTTGTCTTATTTAAACTCCATTAATTCTAATTGTAATAATCGATTAACAAAACATAAACTATAATATCTTTTTTAAAAATTAACATGGATTTATTATGAAACATAAAAAATATATTACACTTGGTTTCGCTTCTGTCAGCCTTGCCGTTACACTCCTTTTATCCACAAATATTTTTGCTTCATCCATTGAAGATCAAAAAAAAGAAGAGCTCTCTCGTCTTCAAGCTTTAGCAAAATTTACAAAAGTCATAAGCATTGTTGAGCAATATAATGTAGATAACGTAAACATAGAGACACTCATAGACAAGGCTCTTGAGGGCATGCTTGTCAACTTAGATGCACATTCAAGCTATTTGTCAAAAGACGATTACAAAAAACTAAAAGTTCAAACTAATGGTGAATTCGGCGGGCTTGGCATTACTGTCGGCATTAAAGACGGAGCTTTGACCGTGATATCCCCTATTGAGGGAACTCCAGCGGACAAAGCGGGACTTAAATCTGGTGACGTCATACTAAAAATAAATGATGCTTCAACTATTAGTATGACAATAGATGATGCAGTGGGAATTATGAGAGGTGAAGTCGGAACTCCTATAGATTTAACAATAATTCGTAAAGATGAGATTAAGCCTATTAATCTTCATATTATCAGAGCAAATATTACAATCGAATCTGTTTATACAAGATCTATCGGCAACGATATTCTCTATATTCGTGTAACAAGCTTTGATAAAAAAGTTGCCGAGGATGTTGAAAAAGCAATCAAACTGAAAAAAGCTACAACAAAAGGGATAATTCTTGATTTGAGAAATAACCCAGGCGGTCTTCTTGACCAAGCCGTTGATTTAGTAGATTTATTCGTGGATGAGGGTGAGATTGTTTCCCAAAAAGGTCGAAATGATATTGACAATAAAATTTATAAAGCAACATCAAGTACAACGACAGTAAAAGTGCCGCTTGTTGTCCTAGTAAATGCAGGAAGTGCTAGTGCTTCTGAGATTGTCAGCGGCTCACTGCAAGACCATAAACGAGCAATTTTAGTAGGTGAGAATACATTCGGCAAAGGAAGTGTTCAAGTTGTACTTCCAATTGCGGAAGAAGAGGCTATAAAACTCACAATTGCAAGATATTACCTTCCAAGCGGACGAACTATTCAGGCAGTAGGCGTTAAACCAGATATAGAAGTTTTTCCAGGTGAGGTTAATGCTACTAAAAATGAGTTTTCCATTAAAGAGGCTGATTTAAAAAAGCACCTAGAAGAGGAGCTTAAAAAGATTGATGGCAATAAAAAAGATGAAAAGAGTGAGAAAGATAAAAAAGATATAATTACGCCCGAAATGATGAACAAAGACATGCAGCTAAAAGCGGGCGTAGATATTCTAAAAGCTTTAATTATTACAAAAGGATAGAAAACAATGCAAAAAAAAGAGTTACTTTATGAGGGAAAAGCAAAAAAGCTTTTTTCAACAGATGATGAAAACTTGGTTATTTCAGAGTTTAAAGATGATTTGACAGCATTTAACGGTGAGAAAAAATCTAGCGAAGCCGGAAAAGGTGCGCTTAACAATAAAATTTCTACGGAGCTTTTCAAGCTTTTAGAAAAAAACGGCATTCAAACGCACTTTGTAAAGATGCTGGATGACAATCACATGCTTCATACAAAAGTGAATGTTATCTTGATTGAAGTTATAGTTCGCAATATTGCAACTGGGAGCTTAAGCCGTAATCTAGGGATAGAAGATGGAACAGTTCTTCCTTTTACTCTGGTTGAGTTTGATTATAAAAATGATGCCCTAGGCGATCCGAAACTTAATGATCAACATGCGCTTCTACTTGGTTTAGTTGATTATCAAGATGAGCTTGACAAACTTCGCCGTATGGCAAGACAAATCAATGATATTTTAAAGCCCTATTTTGCAGGAAAAGGGCTTAATTTAGTTGATTTTAAATTAGAGTTTGGAAAAGACAGAAGTGGAAATATTATTTTGATTGATGAAATCAGCCCTGATAATTGCCGTTTTTGGGATATGGAGAGTGGAGAGAAAATGGATAAAGATAGATTTCGTCAAGGTCTTGGCGGATTAACAGTAGCTTATGAACAAGTATTAAATAGAATTTTAGGAAAATAGTATGATGAAAGCAATAGTAAATGTATCTTTAAAAGCAGGCGTTTTAGACTCTCAAGGCAAAGCAGTGCTACATGCTTTAAGTTCTCTGCACTTTGATGAAGTGAGTGATGTCCGTGTCGGCAAGCAGATAATTTTAAAATTAAATACAACCGACAAAGAAAAAGCAAACGCGGATGTAACTAAAATGTGTGAAGAGTTACTTGCAAACACGGTAATTGAAGATTATGAGATTGAGCTAATCTCATGAAGGTAACGATTCTCCAATTTCCAGGTACAAACTGCGAGTATGATACGCAACATGCGTTTGAATCTCTAGGGGCAAAAACTGAGATTTTATGGCACAAAGCCGAATCTGTACCTAGCGATACAGACCTTTTAGTAGTCGCTGGCGGTTTTAGTTATGGAGATTATTTGAGAAGCGGTGCTATTGCAAAATTTAGCCCTGTTATGAAAGCGGTGAAAGAGTATGCAAAACATGGCGGAAAAATTCTAGGTATTTGTAACGGATTTCAAGTGCTGACAGAAGCCGGATTGCTTCCTGGTGCATTAAAAAGAAATGAACATTTGCACTTTTTATCTAAACACCACAACCTCAAAGTTGTAAATAATGACAATGTATTTTTAGAAAAGTTGACTTCTGGAGATATTGTAAATATTCCAATTGCACACCATGACGGGAACTACTACATAGATGAAACAGGACTAAAAGAACTTTATGCGAATAATCAGGTTCTTTTGCAATACTGCGATAAAGATGGAAATATCTCTAATCCAAACGGAAGCGTTGACTCAATCGCCGGTGTTTGCAACAAAGAAAAAACTGTATTTGGACTTATGCCCCACCCTGAGAGAGCAATGGAAAAACTTCTTGGTTCTGATGATGGTTTGAAAATGCTTCAAGGGTTCTTATCAGCGTGAAAATCTTACTGCTTCTTATTTTTCTGTTTTTTACACCTATCTTTGCACAAGATGCAGATGAAGCAACACAAGAGAATAGTACAGAAGCAGTGGCTCCGAAACAGAAAGTTCTCTACCTAAGCTATGAATCAGTTCCGGAGAGAGCCTTAAAAGGCGAAATTTTTTCCATAACCCTTAAATTATTATCAACCCTCAATAATGCAAACGATATAGTCTATAAGCTTACAAACTACCAAGGGTTAGAAATTTTAACTCAGACTCCTTCGAGAGAGCAAAAGTCAAAATATTTCTTTGATACTTTCTATTTTTTAGCAAAATCAAATCAGGTTAAACTGCCGGATATTGAGGCTTTTATTGCAGACTCAAATAAATATGCTAGTGCCTCTCTCTCCGGCTCCTCACTCAACGTAATATCTTTAAATCCAAAAAACGACTTCTCAAATATAATATCAAACTCTTTTGAGCTGATTGACTACAGAACCACAAGCTATGACAGCAAACATAACATAATTGTTTTCGTTGCCAAAGCTGCAAATTGTGACATTGGAGCCATGCATTTTAAGAATGTATTCAAACAGGGCATTGAATCTGTACAAAAGTCACATCTCGACTCTAGAATAACCTATTATTTAATAATCAACAAAGAGCTGAAAAATTTCTCGTTTTCGTATTTTAATCTTCAAAAAAATAACTTTTTTAATGTAAATATCCCCATAATTGTTGATGATGACAGCGTTACAACGCAGAGTGATTTAAAACCTACCGACCAATCAAGAGAGATGCTGAAAATGCAAATTGCTGGAGTAATTGCATTTTTTGGACTTTTACTTGTCTTATGGATAAGAAAATATATATACCTGTTATTTGTTTTAATTCCTTTAATCTATATTGCTGTTTTAGCGGTTCCATCCGAGGAAATTTGCATTAAAAAGGGAGCAAATATATATTTACTGCCTGTAAGTAATGGCACTGTATTTGAGACTGCTAAAAGTGAATATCACTTAAAAAAAGAGGGAAATGTAAATAATTTCATCAAAGTTGAGCTACAAAATAAACAAATCGGATGGGTAAAAAATGAAGATATTTGCTCGCATTAGTTGGCTCTATGCAACAATAATCATTTTTTCTGCCCTAACCATGATGATTGCAACCTACTATTTGCTGCCTCGCCCTTATTCTCGTAAATTTGCCTCTTGGTTCATAAGATTAACTATATTCTATACTATTGAGATTGAGGGGAAAGAAGATCCTGAGACTCAAATGTTTTTGATTAATCATCAAAGCGATTTAGATATAGGGATTATGGAAAGTGTCACCGGTAAAGATTTAGCTTGGGTTGCGAAGAAAACTCTCTTTGATATTCCTTTTTTTGGGCTCGCACTTAAGCTTCCCGAGGATATTGCCGTAGAGAGAGAGAGTAAAACTTCACTTATAAAACTACTGAGAGCTGCGAAAGATAGACTTGATAAAAATAGAGTCATTACCATGTTTCCAGAGGGAACTCGATCAATGACCGGGAAACTGCTTCCTTTTAAAAATGGTGCAAAGGTAATAGCAGACAAATATAAACTTCGTGTTCAGCCTATAGTTTTAATGCAAACTTCAAAATATTACAACATTAAAAACTTCTACTACAAGCCGGGTCGCATTAAAGTGATATTTTTGGACTCTTTCGTGGCAGATAAAAGTGATGAGTATTGGCTGCAAAATTTAAGAGTAGAGATGCAAAAGGTGTATGACCATGAGTTGGCAAACAATCCTAGCCATAGGTAGCGGCGGTTTTATCGGGGCAGTTCTTAGAGTCTATATGAACGGTCTTATTTCTCATAAAGTGCCGCATGTCTTACCATTTGGAACACTTGGCGTAAATCTGATCGGCAGTTTCATAATGGGTCTGTTAATTGCTTATTTTATGCATTCAACTCTCTTATCAGTGCATGCAAAATCATTTTTGACATCAGGGATTTTGGGTGGATTCACAACCTACTCAACTTTTGCAATTGAGAGTTTTTTACTTTTAGAGGGTGGGCATATTTTGCTCGCCCTTGCAAATATATCGCTCAACGCTTTTGGAACTATTTTTATGGCAGGCGGCGGGTTTTATCTTGTGAAATATTTTTTGAAGTAGAGTTTATTAAATTAGAATAATCTCATCCGCACACCACTTTGCAAGTTCCATGTCATGTGTGATTAGAAGCATTCCCATCTTGTCAAGATTTTTCATAAGCATATTCATAACCTCTAGCTGAATCAGATTATCCAGAGCGGAAGTCGGCTCATCCAAAAGAAGAAGTTCCGGTTGCATGAGCATGGCACGAAGGATAGAGGCTCTCTGAAGCTGTCCACCAGAGAGTTCATGCGGAAGTTTTAAAAGTAACTCATAGTCAAGATTAATTGAGTTTAAATAACTTTGCAGTTCATCTGTACTTGCCACATCTTTTATCTGACTTAGAAGCGTATAGCTTGGATGAAAGGAGCTGTATGGGTCCTGATAAACCTGTGAAATCTTTGAAGATTTTATCTCTGCATTTGGCGCTTTTAAATTTTTTAGAATAAGTTCAAAGAGAGTACTTTTGCCAGCTCCGCTAGCTCCGACTATGGCTTTAATTTCGCCTTTTTTTAATGAAATAGAAAAATTATCAAAAAGCAAAAAATCTTTTTTATACCCGAATGATAAATTTTTTACCTCTAAAACATTATCCATTGATTTATCTCTTATTGAGTGCCAGATAGAGTTTTGTAAGCTCTTTATATAGAGTTTGCGGCGTAATATCGCCATTCTCTTCCCAAACTTTTTTCATAATGATATTATCTTCCGTGCCATCCCAAACTTTTATATAGGTTCCCTCTTTATAACCGTTATCCTGACGAAACTGATTCAAAATGTTTTTGCCTACATAAAGTCTGTAAAGCGTATTCAAATTCAATCCGCTCATGGTAACTAAATCAAAAAACTCTTTTAATAATTTTTCTATAGTAAAATTCTCTTTTGTGAGTGATAAAAACATTATATTCTCAACTTTTGCCATTATCTCATCTTGAGAAGCAAACAAGCTGTTCTTTTCATTTAAAATATCGAAATTTTCTAATTCAGAGATGTCAATCGCTAAATTATCTATTTGCCCTCTCATGTTTTGTGAGTAGTTTTCAATGGCCAAACTCATAATAAAGTGCCAAACATCAACAACTTCGATTTGTAAATTATCCCAATCCGGCTCTTGATCTATATTTTTCCAATGTTTCCATGAAAAGCTGTCAATCATTTCGGCTGCTTCCATGTATATGCATCTTTTCCAGTTTATGGTTTTACCGTTTTTTGTTGTTCCTCTTACCCACTCTTCGCCGTTAGTGGCGTCATTGAGAGAAGCCTGCAACTGTAACATCTGTAATATTTTATCCATTGTGTTCGCTCTTTATAAAATAATTTTGCCCATTTTATCTAATATGCTAAAATACCCTACTTAAACTTTAGAGAATAACTATGAAAAGAATTAATTGCAGAGTATGCGAACACTATTTTGTCACCTGGGAGCCTCAGAGACCGCATGGTTGTAAAGCGTATGGCTTTAAATCGCCACAGATTCCGTCACTCCTGGTTTTTCAGAGTAGCGGCACGGATTGCGCTCTGTTTAAACAGAAGCATCCCAAATAATTTTTTCTCCAAATCCAAGTCTGTTGTCTGTCATCTTAAAATAGTTCACTTTGATTTGCCATAGTTTTGGAATGATCGCAAGAGCATAAGGAAAAGCTTTAAAATAGCGTGATTTTAGCTCTTTATCTTCAAGCGGCACAAAATTTCCTCTGAACTGAACACCTTGAATTTTGCCAACAATCTTTGTCTCTAAGAGTATATTTCCGGCAATATTTGAGTTTTTTGCGATATGCTCTATATGTTTTGTATTATCACTGCTGGCAACTACGAAAGAGAGTTTTTGTTCATCAAAAGCGTAAAAAAGAGAACAGACACTAATCTCATCCGCAGTTGAAGTTGCCAAGCTCATGACATGATGTTCATTCAAAAATTTGCTTATCTTTTTTAAATTTTCATTCATAACAAATCAGATTTTCAACAAGAAGGTTTCCAGCTCTTCAACACTGTATATTGCTCTTTTTTCTAGCATCATATTAGCCAGCTCATCACTCGATAAAGAGTCAAAAATATCTCTCGGATTGTTCATGTTGTAGTAACTTTTCATAAAACTTATAAGTGTTGTAAAATTATCATCTTTGGTATTTGAATGTGCTTTAAAATCTTTATATCCATCCCAGCTTATCTTTACCATTTTATGCCCCAAATCTATTTTGTAAAGCAAGTTCTAGCTGCTTAATTACCTGCAGCATTTTAGCATGTGAGACTGCAAAATTCAAGCGCATAAAGCCGCTCCCTTCCCGTCCAAAGCGAATCCCGTCATTTAAACCAAGCTTTGCCTTATCTATAAAAAATCTTCTCAACTCTTTATTAGAAAATTCCATTCCTCTGCAATCAAGCCAAGCCAAATAGGTTGCTTCAAGAGGAGTTATCTTTATTCTATTTGGAAATCTTTCACAGAGATTTTGCAGCATGTGAAAGTTTTGGAAGAGATGAATTTTTAAATCCTCCAGCCACTTTTTGCCGTGAACATAAGCCGCTTCAAATCCCACATGCCCAAACACGGTGCCATTTGCAAAATGAATTCTTTTATAAACTTCTAAAAATTTTGTTTTTAACTCTTTGTTTGGAATTGCAACCGTACTCATAGCAAAACCTGCCATATTAAATGTTTTACCAACTCCCAAAGCTGTAACCGTTATGGCTCTTGCCTTGTCATTAAGTGCGGCGAACGGTATGTGTTTATTGGGTGCATAAACCAAATCAGAGTGAATCTCATCAGAAAACACCACTATGTTATACTCCAAACAAATCTCTAAAATCTCTTCAAGTTCCTCTCTTCTCCACGCTCTTCCAACTGGATTATGCGGAGAACAGAGCAGTAAAAGTTTTGTTTTTTCATCTATTTTTGCTCTCAAATCTTCTATATCAAAAGTGTATTTTCCATCATGCAGCTGTTTGAGCGGATTTTTTATAAGCACCCTCCTCTGCTTTATTACACTATGAAAAAATGGAGGGTAGACGGGAGTTTGAACAATCACACCCTCTCCCTCCTTCGTAAAAGCTTCAATAACTACATTCATAGAAGCCACAACGGAGTGCGAATAAAAGATATCTTCAAGAGCAAACTCCACTCCATGCTCTTTTTTCATCCACTCTATCTGAGCCAAAAATGCACTTTTCGGAACTTCTTCATAACCGAATACAGGATGTTCGAGCCGTTTTTTCACGGCATCAAGAACAAAATCAGGAGTGTCAATATCCATATCCGCCACCCAGACGGGCAACACATCTTCAGTACCAAAAAGCTGTTCTCTCAGAGTATATTTTTCTGCGTTTGTATTTTCTCGACATGTGGCAGTAGAAAAATCATAACTCACTTCTTTCTCCATACACTCACCTCAGAAACGGTATGCTGGTATTTTCTGGCACTCTCTTTTATCACAAATTCTAAATTCTCTAAATGAATAAGCTCAAACTTTTTGCCTAAAATCTCTTTGAGTGTATCTATAGTTTTCACCTCTTTGCCGCTTTCATTTTTGTATCCGCCGAGCCAGAACTCTTTTTTTGTCGAGCTCTCTTGCCATGTATAGGGAGAGGTTATAACTAAAATGCCGTCCTTGTTCAGTCTCTCGTCAATCGTCTCTAAAAACAGTCTTGGTTGATAGAGTCTGTCTATGAGATTTGTTGCTAAGATTAAATCGTAACCCGTAAAATTAGGTTTCAGATTACATGCGTCACCCTGCCAAAACGAGACTTTCTCTTTTATCTTTTCATACCCGAGTTCTTCTATTGTAATTTTTTTATCTGAAACTAAATCGCCCTCTTCTTTTGAATGAAATGCAAGATAGCCCTCACACTTGAGTTTCACACCCACGCCGATAAATCTGGCAGAAAAATCAATACCCTCAACCTCATCAAAGCTCTTTGCCAGCTCAAAAGTTGCCCTTCCTGTTGCACAACCCAAGTCTAAGGCTTTTTGCTTATTTAGCGCAAATGTTGAAGCTATTTTTGCACTTTCGACTGCAAAGTTTTTCACACCAAAATGCTCATCTCCATACTGAAACTCACAGTATTGAGAAACAAGCGCATCACTCTCATAAATATCACTCACGCTTGTAACCTTAGTATTTGAAATCACATAGCGAAATCCGGCATTTTGATAGAAGTGTTTACGAAATGCGTAACGGGCGTGTTTCATAATAAGATTGCCGCTGCTCGCCCATGATGAACCTTTTATTATGGCGTGTTTATTATCGAAGGTAGGAGTAGAAAAGTCATCATACGCTTCATGTACTTTAAAGTCATCAAAACCAAAAAAGGAAGTTCTGCTCCATTGCCAAACATTGCCGACCACATCACATATACCATTGAAACAGAATTTATCAACAGGACATGCACTGAAATAGTGAGCAAAGTTCAAGTTTGCTGTTTTGTCATCAAAATCCGGTAAATCAACTAAACCGGCATACTCATAAATGGCTCTGAACTCGGCTTCGCTTGGTAAAGTATAGACTACTCCATCTTTTTTGCTTTTGTATCTGCAAAATGCCTCGGCTTCGAGTGCATTGACATCGACAGGCCAATTCTGCGGCATGTCAATTACTGAGGAGAGTGTTCTATATTTAAATTTGCCATCTTCTAAAACCCAGAATGGCGGATATTTTGCTTTGCAGATTTCTAAAAACTTTTGCCCCTCCGCATCCCAAAATTCTTTTTTTTCATAACCTCCACTCTCCACAAACTCCATGAATTCGCCGTTACTGACGAGATATTTTGAAACCTGAAACTCTGCTACATCTTCTTCATAATTTCCATACTCATTATCCCAGCCGTAAAGATTATGATTTTTTTCTTTGCCTAATCGCACTTGACTTAGAGGGATAGTGAACATCTCATTTTGCAGTGCTTCGCTTACTTCATCGCAAATAACAAATTCTTTCACCTCTTTTACAAATTCGACGGACATCTGTCGATGCAATACTAAAGAAGTTTCTATATGGATGCGTTCATGTTCAATTGCCATCAAAACTATCCACATGTCAGATTCTTGTGTGATAGGCAGAGTAAGGGGCATGTTGCTTATGAGTGAATCCACTAGAACTCTCACTCTTTCACGATACTCTCGAACTTCGCTCACTTTTGGCCATTTATAGCTACTTTGTGAAAGGTCATCCCATGCCATCTCATCCACGCCAACGGCGAAAATAGATTCAAAACGGGGGTTAATTCTCTCTTTGATTATTTTCATAAGAATAAGTTTGTTGATAAAAAAAGTTGCGGTATGTCCAAAATAGAATATCATAGGATGGCGCGTCGGCTCCGATTTTCTGTAAAAAACCTCATCACTCTTTAAAAGCTCAAAGACTTTCTCAAACAAATCAAAAGTTTTATGAAAATAATCTCGTATCTCTTGGCGTTTTAATTCAGGATTGTTCCCATCAAGTGTTGGCGGATATGTGCTAAACTCTCTCAAAAATAAGCCTTTTTTTTTAATTTCTCTATTGTAGCAAATTAGCTATAATTTTTTATGCAATTAATCAAAAGTAACCTATTCAACAGCTTTTCGAACCTCGAACATGCTTTTACCACAAGAGATGGCGGAGTGAGTAAAGAGCCTTATGATTCTTTAAATCTAGCTTGGCATGTGGGCGATGATGCGCAGCATGTGGAGACAAACCATGAACTCCTTGCCAAAGCGCTGGGGTATGAAAAAAATTCGCTTCTTCACATGAAGCAGATTCACTCAAATTTGGTGCATGTGGTACATGAAACTGATAATTTTTTCACACCGATTACCTGCGATGCACTTATTACAAATAAAACAGACACTCCTCTCATGGTTATGGTGGCAGATTGTTCGCCTCTGCTTTTTTATGATGATGTACAAAAAGTGATAGCAGTTGCACATGCAGGTAGAGCTGGAGCATTTAGCAATATTGTCAGAAATGTTATTGACTCTTTTGTGAATGAGTTTGCATCTGAGCCGGAAAATATTTTAGTGACTATCGGTGCAAGCATCGGTGCATGTTGTTATGAGGTCGGAGAAGAGATTTACGCTGATACATGTGCAATTGGCTTGGAGTATGCGGTAAACAAAAGAGAGGGAAGATACTATCTTGATGTGGGCAAGATTTTGCAAACGCAACTCTTGGCATGTGGAATAAAAAATGAGAATCTTGAGATTTCCGATGAGTGCACATGCTGCAAACACAAAACCTACTTCTCCTACAGAAAAAGCGGAGTAACAGGAAGGTTTGCAGGAGTTATTGCTCTAAAATAGTCAATCAGCTTTGCAAAAGTTTTTCAAACTCCACAGCCGGAACAGGTTTACTTTTTATATACCCCTGATACATCGAACACCCTTTTTCTTTTAAAAACGCTAGCTGGTCTTCGCGCTCTACGCCCTCAGCCAGAAGCTGAAATCCGAGTGCCTGTCCCATAGCAATAATTGCGCTTACAATAGCCATATCGTCCATGTCGTAAGGAATATCATCTACAAAACTTTTATCAATTTTGAGCACATCAATAGGAAACCGCTTGAGATAACTGAGAGAGGAATACCCTGTACCAAAATCATCAATCGCCAAGCGAATTCCCTTTGCACGAAGAAGATGAAGCATCTCAACAGTCTCCTCTTCTCTCTGCATCAAGGCACTCTCTGTCAGTTCCAACTCCAGATGATTTGCTTTATATCCGCTCTTTTTGAGAGCTTGTTCTACCATTAACGGGATATTCTGAAAACGAACTTGATGTGCTGATATATTCACGGCTAATGTTAAACGATACCCTCTGTCCATCCAAATTTTGCCCTGTCTGCAAGTCTCATTTAAAACCCACTCCCCAATACTGCCTATAAGCCCCAGCTCTTCGGCAATTGGAATAAATTCAAAAGGTGATACAATCCCTTTTTGCGGATGATTCCATCGCACCAATGCTTCAGCCCCTAGGATACGCCCTGAGGCGATATGAACTTGGGGCTGATAATAGACTTCAAACTCGTTGTTCTCAATAGCACGGCGTAGATCATTCTCGCAATCTATTCGTTTACGTGCCAACTCTGTAAGCTCGTCCGTGTAGTAACTATGAATTCCGCGTCCATCCGCTTTTGATTTATACAGCGCCGCGTCAGAGTGTTGTAAAAGGTCTGAAGCATTTGTTCCATCTTCAGGGTAAAGTGCTATACCCACACTTACCCCAACGTGAGCTACAGCTCTAGCAGACAACTCATAATCCAAAGAGAGTGTATGAATCATCTCAGATGCGAGTCGTCCCGCATCCTCCGGATGTGCCAAATTTTCTAGTATTACGGCAAATTCATCTCCGCCGATACGACCCACCATGTCTCCATCTCTCAATCGTGAAGAAAAACTATTGGCGATATGTTGAAGCAGCTCATCTCCAGAGTTATGTCCATAACTATCATTAATATCTTTAAAACGATCCAAATCAAACACAAGAAGTGCTATCTGTGTTTTGTTACGCTTCGCTTTTTCTATGGATTTTTGCAGATGCGACATCAAAAGAGTACGATTTGCCAACCCCGTCAAAGGGTCATAATTTGCAAGTGTTTCAAGTTTTTCTTGATAGAGTTTTTGCTCTGTAATATCTTGAACCATTCCAATTCCTGCACAAAGTTTTCCAGATTTGTCTGTCTCTAGTCTGGCGTACTCTTTTACCCATTTTGTCTTATTTTTTACAATAATGCGATGTTCGACTTCATATATCTCTCCTCTTAACGCCTTTTGCCAAGCATTATTAACCATTTTCTCATCATCTGGATGGATACATTCCAAAAAGGAGTTGTAAGTCAGTGGTGTATCTTTTGAAATTCCAAGAATTCTATAAGTTTCATCGGACCATTCCAAAATATTATTTTCTTTATTAAGTCTCCAGCTCCCTATTTTTGCCAATTTTTGTACACTTCGTATATCATTATCTTTATGAATTATCTCGTTTTCATGTTCTATCTGCTCTGTAAAATCCTGAAAAATTCCTAGTGCTTTTATCGGATTATTCTCTTTATCATATTGAAATTCCGTGTGTGTTTTAATCCACTTAAATCCGCCGTTTATATCATGGACTTTATATATGGATGCATGTATTTTACTTTTTTTTGAATCTTCAAAGAGTTGATGTTGTACTCTTTGGCGATCCTCCGGTGCAAAATGTTTTATAACTTCACTAAATGGTATCTTTTTTTTATCCTCTATACCAAAAATTTTGTAAGCTTCCGAGCTGCCGGAGAATTCATCCCTCTCAATGTCCCACTCCCATGTTCCGATATGTGCGAGTGATTGAATGTTATCCATCTCTTCATTTCTATGTTTTCGCTCACTTGTATCCCGTGCAATTCCAATAACTCCTGTCACCTTGCCTTTACTGTCTTTCATAGGTGTTTTTATTGTTTCAAAAAAACCTTCATGGCTTCCGTCACCAAATTTTAAAAACTCATCATTTGTTCGGGAGCCACCTGACAATATTGCTATTTTGTCATGTTCACGAAAAGAATCGGCTAACTTTGCATCTACAAAATCAAAATCACTTTTTCCGATAATTTCTGACTCTTTAGCATTAAAGAAGCGTTCAAACATCTCATTACATGCCAAATATATGCCATTTGTATCTTTAAGCCATATCAAATCAGGAATAGTATTGATGAGAGTATGGAAAAATATTTTTTGCTCTGCGAGTTCTTTTTTACGCTTATCAAGCCTGGAAATAGTCTCATTTTTTTGCTCGATTGACTTGATTAAATGTTCAAAATAACTGCCATGTATAGCATGAAGCAGATCATGGCGGCTTATCATTCCAACCAGATTTTGCAACTCATCGACCACTATCAGTTGATGAACTCCATGCTTTTTCATCTGTGTTACAGCTTCATGGATAAAAATATCATCTTTTATTACTTTAAAATCAGCTTGAAAGAGTGACTCAACGCTCTTATCTACTATTTCCTTGTCCCTCGTATGCCATTGTGCAATATCGCGCTCTGTAATCAAACCTATTGGTTGCGTATGATGGTCAAGCACAATAGCATAGTCACATCTTTGCCTCTTCATCAGTGCTGCTGCTTCTGCTATAGTCGTACTCTTTTCGATTACGAGAGGAGAGCTGCTTATGATATCGGAGATTCTGCTAAATTTATTCAACTCTTTAAAGCTGATATGACGGATAAAATCTCCCTCACTCACAATACCAACAAACTTTTTATCTGCATCTACTACCACAAGGTGACGATACCCTTTGTTTTCCATTATGGTATAAGCATCATGGATATTGAGGGTTTCTGCTACACATAAAGGGTCGGGTGTCATCTCTTCAGATAATGTTTTTTGTGTATCTATTTTTTCTGCAACTATGCGAAGTGCATCATACTCGGTAAATATTCCAACAGGATGGCTTTGACTATCTACAATAACTACAGAACTTATAGAGTTTAAGGACATGACTTCAAGAGCCACAGCCACCGTTTGAACAGAATTCATGCAAATGCTAGCATGCGAGAGAATTGATTTTAGAGAGATAGACTCCATTTTAAATCCTTCATTTTATGGTATTTGTAAATTCATCTAATCATACACACTTTTAAACTCTCAAAAACAAAGTTTTCTCGTAGCTTTAGGGGGTTGTAGGGACTTTTGTCCCTGCCACTAAAACGGACGCATTCGTTTTAGTGCATAACAATAGAATTTACATCAGTTCTAGAATTTTTTTGGCTAATTGCTGTGGTAGAAGTCCTAGAGACTCTTCTACCTTCTTTGTATTTCCATGTGTAATAAAGGCATCACCGTATTCAAAAGTTACAACTTCTACATGCTGGATTTTCTCTTGAGATAAAAATTCCAAAATTGCAGAGCCGACCCCGCCCATTTTAGAACTGTCTGAAAAAACGAACCACTTCGTATGTTTTGTTGCTAAGCTTTTTAGCATCTCTTCATCGAGCGGTTTTACAAATCGTAAATCTAAAATACTCACCTCTTGCTCCATCGGCTTTGCGGTCTCATACGCACGACCGACACCGTTGCCGTAGCCAATAAAAAGTATGTCACTGCCGTTTGAGCGAAGCAGTTGCGACTTTGCAAGCTCAAATGGCTGAGACTCCGGCAAATCTGTCGGCGTAAATGAACCTCTTGGATAACGAAGAGAACATGGATGGTTATACTCTGCAGCAAATGCCATCGCCTGATGAAAACTTTTCTCATCTCTCGGAGCAAAAAGGGTCATGTTGGGAATGGCTCGCAAAAAGGAGATGTCAAAAGCACCTTGATGCGTCTCTCCATCCTCTCCGACAATTCCGGCTCTATCAAGGGCAAAAACAACAGGCAAATCCATTATGCATGTATCGTGAATTATCTGGTCATACCCTCTTTGCAAAAATGTGGAGTAGATTGTGCAGAAGGGCTTAAACCCCTCTTTTGCCATGGCGGACATCGATGTAACTGCATGTTGCTCCGCAATTGCTACATCCCAAAATCTGTTTGGATACGCCTCTATCAATTCACTTAAACCCGTTCCGCTTGGCATAGCAGCCGTTGCACCGACTATTTTATCATTATGTTTTGCAAGGTGAAGCAGTGCTTCAGAGTAGATTTGCGTTGCACTTTTTGTAGAGCTTTTTTTAGAGGCATCTCCGCTGTCTAAATCAAAAGGTCCCACACCATGCCACTTTTCCTCTTTGCCCTCGGCTATCTGATAGCCCTTTCCTTTAAGAGTTTGTGCATGGACAATAACCGGTTTGCCAAGATTTTTTGCTATTTGTAAAATTTCAATGAGTGATTTTAGATTATGTCCGTCAACGGGTCCGATGTAGTCGATTCCCATCTCTTCAAACATAATTCCCGGAGTAATGAGTTTGAGACTCTCCTCCATTTTTTTTGCCATATAGTGCGCACCCTCACCAAAATTATCGACAAAATTTTCAATATTTTTTTTAAATCTCTGATAGAAAGGTCCCGCCATTGCAGAACTCAACATGCGGCTAAGCGCACCGATTGGCTTTGAAATACTCATCTCATTATCGTTGAGTATAATCACCATCGGGTATTTTCTATCACCCAGCTCATTGAGTGCTTCATAAACCATGCCGGCAGTCATTGAGCCGTCACCGATTACCACCACGGGAATTCTCTCTTTTTGCTCCCCTTTGAGGGCGATTGCTTTTGCAGCGCCGACACCCAGAGAGATAGAGGTAGAACTATGCCCTGCTACAAAATAGTCATCTTCCGACTCATTTGGTTTTGTATATCCGCTTAGTCCGTTAAATTGACGCAGAGTATCAAATGCTTTCCATCTCTGAGTTAGAAGTTTATGGGCATAGGATTGATGAGAAACATCAAATATAAAAGGGTCTTTTTTTGAATCAAAAACTTTGTGCATGGCAACAATAAGCTCTGTTGCACCCAAAGTTGAGCTCAGATGTCCGCCATTTTTGCTCACAACTCTTAAAATCTCGAAGCGAATCTCCTGACAAAGTTCACCCAATTCTTGTATTGTTTTTGATTTAATATTCTTGCTATTCACTTAACGCTGCCCTTTTTACTCTCTCAAATCTTTTTGAAATCTGTGCGTCTATATTTCCTGCATCACTGGTTGCCACAACTCCGCCCTGACTCACGGCACTGTCGGAGAGAATTTGAACATGTGACAACTTTCCGACGCTCTCCGAGAGAGCGCCATGGTCTTTTGGATTCACTCTGAGTGTTATTCTTGAAGCACTTTGCAACTCACCGATAAGCTCATCTGATAATTTCTTTGCTATCTCAGAAGAGCTTACACTCAGTTCAACACCGACGACCTCTTTTGCTATGTCTAATGCAGCACTCATGAGCTCTTTTTTAATTTTATCTAAGGCTTTTTCAAACTCTTTTGCACTATTTTCAAGTGTCATGACAGAAGATGCAAATTGAGCCAACCCATTTGCAACATTTGCATTCGTATCTTGTGAAGCCTGCTGTTTTCCTGCATTCAAACCCTCAAGAAATGCTTCTTCCCGAGCCTTTTGAATCTCTATCTTATGCTCTTCCTCTTTGTCTTCAAGCTTCATCTGCATTTTTATGAAATTTGACGACATGTCATCTGTTTTTTTCATCAATGACTCTATCAGTGAATCTTTTGAACTTTGGCTCAAAGCACTAGAATTAATATCACTATTTTCTCTTATGTTAGAACTGCTCTCTTTTGTAAACTTCTCTTCCATGGAAGATGGGATTAAAGTATCTGATTGCTCATCCGCTCCCGTACCCATAGGCAGAACTTTAAAATTGTATTTGACTACGTCATGCCCGCTTATAGCTTTGTTTGAAATAATTGTTGCCAAGATTAAATAACCATCTCTTCACTTGAGCCCATTTGAATTACTCCACTCTCTGCAAGTCCATTCACTGCTTCAACAATTCTTCTCTGCGCCCCTTCAACATCTTTCATTTTAACAGCACCTAAGAACTGCATCTCTTCTTCAAAAGCATCTCTTGCGCGCTCACTCATGGAAGTGAAGAACTTCTGCTTCAACTCATCAGGAGCACTTTTGAGACCAAGCATCAAGTCGCCTTTGTCAACAGTTTTTAAAATTTCCATAATGGCCGCTTTATCAAGTGTAACTATATCTTCAAAAGTAAACATCATCTCTTTGATTAGAGTTGCAAGCTCTTCATCTACCTGCTCAATTGTAGCAAGTGTAGATTTTGAAGATTTTGCACCAAGGCGGTTAAATACATCTGCGACAGCTCTCGGTCCTCCGACTTCAACTTTATAGGATGCAAGAGACTCTAACTTAGACTCTAAAACCGCAGAGACTCTTTTAATAACCGAAGGAGAGATATCTCCAAGTCTTGCCATTCTCATAGCAACTTCACTTCTTAAATCATCAGAAAAAAACTTTAGAGTATCTGCAGCCTCAGACGCATCCATGTGCGCTAAAATAAGAGCAATAGTTTGTGGATGCTCATGCAAAATAAAATCTGAAAGTTGTTGAGGCTTAATTTTAGAAAGATAAGAGAAATTTTGAGTATTTTGCATACTCTTAGTCAATTTATCCATGACTCTTTTTGCTTCTTCAGGTCCCAATGTTCTATAGAGTAGCTCTCTGGCATACTCCATACCGCCGGATGTCATATATGCACCCGATTGGAAAATAGCATAGAACTCTTCCAAAACAGCAGTCGCGACTGCTTTTTCTATGGTTTTGTTACCTGCAATATATTTTGAAACTTCTGTAATAGCATCTACGCTCATAGATGTAAACAGTTCTGCAGTTGCATCTTCACCAACCTGTAGCAGTAATATAGAAACTTTTTCTGCTATGTCCATTTCATCAAAAGCGGCTTGCTGTGCTGGAGATAAATTCATTACCTATGTTCCTTTGTAATTTCTTCGGCTAAAAGAGCTTGAAGAAGTGATCCAATAGCTTCTGGCTGATCCTGTATCATCGTTTTTACCTTCTCAAGCAGAACATCATACTTAAGCTCATCCTCATTAAAGGCACCGCCTGCTCCAAGTTGATCCTCTACTTTTTTACGCATTGCCTGAACTTTTTCCACTAAATCTTCATTCTCATCATCGGCGATAGCGAGTATCGGTCTATCCAAGTCATCTTCCTCTTTTGAAACTTCAAGCATTCTCTCGGCAAAAGGAGATATGACTTTTTTATAAACAATGAGCAAAAGAATAAGAACAAATAGATATTTAAATGCCCCTGAAAACGGTGCAAGGTATATTTGACTAAAGGCAAATAGGGCTGACATATTGTCTTTTCCGGCAGATGCTTTATCCACTTTAAACTGTAAGTTTTTAACAGAAATTTGATCGCCTCTAGCCTCATCAATCCCTATAGAACGGCTTACCAACGAAGTAAGAGCCTGCAAGTCACTCTCACCGAGAGCTTCATACTCCAACTCTTCCGAAGCACTTCCATCTTCTTTAAGTTTATATTTATATTTTCCATCTACTAAGACGGCTGCGGTTACTCTTTTAATTCTGGCAAATTGTGACTTTGTAGTTGAGACGGTTTTTCCAATCTCGTAATTAGTTGTTCCATTGTTTTTTTCATATTTTTCACTTGTTTGATTACTTTTTAATCCTTCGACCGGACCTATGTTGCTTACTGTACCCGGAACTCCGCCAACCTCAGGAGGGGTGCCGCCCTCGCGTTTTTCTTCACTCGTTTGCTCACTTCTTACAATGCTCTCAGGGTCAAACTTCTCCGAAGTTGAATTTTGAATGGAAAAATCATATTCTATTGTAACTTGAGCAATAACACTTTTATCTCCGCCGACAAAAGGAGAGATAATCTGAATAATTTTCTCTTGCTGTTTTTTCTCTTCTTTGACTTTAAACTTTTGTTGCGTGGCTGAGAGTTCACTCATTTGTGCCATCTCATCTTCATCACCCATAGTTTCACCGTCGCTATTTACAAGCATTACGCTTGAGGGAGTCAGCTTTGGAACGGCAGCTGAGACAAGATTTTTTATGCCTCTTATCTGTTTTGGAGTAAGAGAACTTCCATCAACTAGCTTTATCATAACGGAGGCACTCGGCTCAATCTGTTTAGCTACAAAAAGTGTATCTTTTGGCAGAGCTAAGCTCACATTGGCTGTTTCTATTGGAGCTAGGGAGTTTATTGTACGGGCTAATTCCCCCTCTAATGCACGGAGGTACTTAACATTTTGGTCAAAACTTGTAGCTCCAAACTCCTGCTTATCAAAAAGTTCAAAACCTACTCCGCTGTTTTTTGGAATTCCCATAGAAGCAATTGCCATTCTCTCTTTATAAACAAAGCTTTTTGGAACTTTAATAATATTGTTTGCCGAAAGTTCATAGGGAACATTCTCTTTTTCTAGATGCTCAACAACTTTAGAGGCATCCGATGCGCTTAGAGAATCAAAAAGTACTTCATATTTGTTAGCATCTGAATTTTTTTTAGCTGTAAAAATAACCATAAAAATCAGAAATGAAACTATCCCGATTATAGCAGCAGCAATAATTATCTTCTGTTGCTTCGTTAATTTTGTGTATAAAACAACTAATTGTGAAAAAAGTACTTTAAAATCCATTAAATTCCCATTTTACGGTTATATTATCTGTTCTAAAAGCTCAAAGAAGCGACTATTCTGCTCCGTTGTACCAATTGTTACTCTTATTGCATTCATATTATAACTGCTCAAATTTCTAACAATCATTCCTTTTTGTAAAAGCGCATTCGATATTTCTGTTGAATTTTGATTATTATTTAGGCGTAATGTTACAAAATTTGTATAACTTTCAATTATATCTATTTTTTGCGTTTTTGCAAACTCTTCGTATCGTTTCATCTCTTTCATATTGTCTGCAATACACATCTGCACAAACTCTTCATCACTCAAAGCAACAGTTGCAGCTTCTAATGAAAGTGTAGTTATATTAAACGGTGGTCTCAGTTTATAAAGCTCTTTTATTATTTTAGGATTAGCGATTCCGTACCCCACTCTCATCCCTCCAAGTCCGTACGCTTTGGAGAATGTTCCAAGATAAAGCACATTATCAAATTCAGCAATTAAATCTTTTGGCTCTACTTTTTTACTCTCATCTTTGCCTATTGCATACTCCATGTAGGCGCAATCCACTACAATTAAAGTATCGCTATCAATTTTTCTTAAAAATTCATACAACTTTTTTGAATCAATTGCATCACCCGTAGGGTTGTTTGGAGTACATAAAAATATCATCGAAGGCTTCTGCTCCACGTAAAGCTTATAAAACTCCTCTAAATCATGTTGTACTGACGCTGTTCTGATAATCTCTGCGCCGATATGTTTCGCATAAATCTCGTACATAGCGAAGGTAACGCTGTTGATTAAAACCTTAGAGCTTGAAGAGGCTTTAGCATGAATAGCAAACTCTATAACCTGATCGCTTCCCGAGCCTATTACAAGGTTATCATTGGCAACCTTATATTTGCGACTCAAAGCATCTTTTAATTTTATCATTGAGTCATCTGGATAGAGTGACATTTTTGAAAGTATATTACCGACAGCCTCTGTAACCTTTGGTGAACAGCCATGCGGATTCTCATTGCTTGCAAGCTTTACTATGTCTTTTGGATCTATCCCGAACTCTCGCACAACTAATTCTATCGGCTTTCCAGCCTCATACGTTGTAATCTCTTCTAAATGTTTATTAAATTTCATAACTCCCCTTTTGTATAGCTTCCCAGCCATGTTACTTCACCCTCATGTTTTGAGAGCACTTTTTGCACCTTCTCATCGTCGATATGTCCATAAAAATCTATATAAAACCAATATCCGAATCCGGATTCATCTTTTGAAGGGCGAGACTCAATTTTTGAGAGATTTATCTCTTCATCATAAAAGTCCTGCAAAAAATGAACCAAAGAACCGGCTTTTGCTGCATCATTTAATCGTACCAAAATCGAAGTTTTGTCATCGCCGCTTATTTCATTCTTAAAATCACTTAGTATTACAAATCGGGTGGCACTGTCATGCTCATCCTCGATGTTGTCAAACATAGTAGGAATAGAGTAAAGTTTAGCCGCTATGTGAGAGCAGATTGCGGCAGAAGTTGGATCTGCTGCCGCTAAAATAGCTGCTTTTGCAGTAGATTCTACAGGAATCTGTTCAATATTTAAAAATCCATGTTCTGAGAGAAACTCTCTGCACTGCCCGAGACCTTTGTCTTTTGAATATATTTTTTTAATATCCTCTATTCTTTTCGCCTTTGTTGCAAAGGACATGTGGATAGGCATGTAGAGTTCCGCTACAATTTTGACACTGCTTTTAGAGAGTAAATCCAATGTTTCACCGACTATTCCGTCTCTAGAATTTTCAATCGGTACAACACCGAATTTTGCTCTTTTTGCTTCAAGCGTTTTAAATACAGATTGAATAGAACCAAGAGAGAGATAGTCACTCATCCCGCCAAAACGGCTCTCCGCCGCTTGATGCGTAAAGCTCCCCTCCGGTCCTAAAAATGCTATTCTCTCAGGGAGCTCCAAGTTTCTGGCAACAGCAAAAATTTCTAGGTAAATTGCCTCGATTGCGCCCTTATTTAAAATAAAATCGTTCTTTTTGCTGATTTGTGTCAGCCTGTCAATGATAGCTTTTTCTCTTTCCGGTCTGTAAACAGCGGTTTTTGTATCGTGCTTAATCTCCCCAACTCTCTGAACTACCTTCATTCTGCTGTTTAGCAGATTCAGTATCTCATTATCAATACTGTCAATTTTAGTTCTGCACTCTTCTAATGTATTCATAAAGCCTCCAAAATATCTTGCATATCGCCAAAAATATGGTCTGGTCGAAGAGACGGTTTTAAGAAAGGAACTATCTCCTCTTCGCTTTTATATTTGCCGCTTAAAACAAAAACCGTCTTCATTCCAAGCTCTTTTGCTCCGCCCAAATCACCCTTTACATCATCGCTGATTATCGTTATATCGCTAAAGTTAGCAGTTGGAGCCTGCTTGCGAATCAGTTCTAAACTCTCGTTGTAAAACGCTATACTAGGTTTTCCTACAACTTCATAGGGAGTGGATGTTGCGAACTCTAAAAGTTTTAAAATTGCTCCAACCCCCGGGTATCTTTTAGAGTTTTTTGCATAAAGAGAGGTCTCATGCATGCCGACCAAAGATGCCCCTGAGAGTAAAAACTCTATCATTTGGGCATACTCTTGTGAAGTGAAATCCGCTTTTATAGAGACCAAAACTGTTTTAGGATTTTTGTAATCAAGTTTATATCCCATATCGACTAAAACGCTCAAAAATTCTTTGGTTCCGTACGCTGCAACTGCCTCCTTGGAAACTTTATATTCGAGCATCATGAGGGGGTCTAAATAGGAAGAAGCCGTTAAATGAAAGCCAATAGAGTTAAGATAGGCTAAAAAATCTTTTGAACTGTATTTAGTATTATTAGTGATAACCATGTAGGGAGTTTTATTATCATTAAGCATGTCAATAAATTCTACTGCACCGCGAATCGGGGATTTATCTGTGTCGCTGATAAGTGTACCTTGAACATCTATGAAATACATTAGTTTAAAAACTCTCTCTCTAGTGCAATTAAATCCTCAAAACTCTCTCGTTTTCGAATCACTTTTGCGACACCGCCCTTTATGGCAATCTCGGCGCTTCTTCCTCTTGTGTTGTAGTTGCTCCCCATGCCAAATCCATAGGCACCTGCACTGTGTACAACAAGCAAATCATTATGCTCTAACTTAGGCAAAGAGTAATTTTTTGCTAAAAAATCTCCGCTCTCACAAACGGGACCAACCACATCCGCCAGAGTCTCCGCCTCTTTTGAGTCTGTAATAGCCTCAATTTTATGGTATGCATTGTATAAACTAGGGCGAATCAAATCATTCATCGCACCATCTACAACCACAAATCTTTTTTGACCGTTATGTTTTTCATATAAAACTTTAGTTAAAAAATAACCTGCATTTGCGGTTAAAAATCTCCCCGGCTCACAAACAATAGTCATGTCAAGGGCATTGAGAGTGCCTAAAATCGCTTGTGCATAATCATAAGGTTTAATCGTAACTTCGTTTTTATACTGCACGCCAAGCCCGCCGCCAATATCAAAAAATTTTAAATCTATTTTAATGGTTGAGAGTGAACGAACCAAATCTGCCACAATCTCAGCCGACTCTCTGATTGGGTCGAGTTCCGTCAGCTGAGAGCCGATGTGAAAGTGGATTCCTACAGGGTCTAAATGCTCAGAATTATTTGCAAAAATATACATTCTTTTTGCACTGTTTATGTCAACTCCAAACTTATTGTCATGCAGTCCTGTTGAGATGTATGGATGGGTTTTCGGGTCTATATTTGGATTTACTCTTATGCTTATGCGGCATACGGTGTTTAGCTCTTTTGCAATCAGCTCAACGCGCCCAAGTTCTGCTTCGCTCTCAACATTTATATACAAAATATCGCTCTCAATCGCTTCACGAATCTCATCGTCACTCTTGCCAACACCGCTAAAGATAATCTTATAGTTCGGTACTCCCGCCAAAAAAGCACGCCGAACCTCACCGATAGAGACACAATCCGCTCCGCTTCCCAAATCTGCAAAGTGTTTTACAATACTTAAGTTTGAGTTTGCTTTTACAGCATACGCTAAGAGAGATTTTCTCCCCTTAAACGCCTCTTTAAGCTCACTGTACTGTGAACTCATATAGTCTAAATCATACACATATAGCGGAGTTTTATACTCTTTTGCCAACTCTTTAAAATTAATCATAAATTGTCCAAATATTTTTTGGTCATTTTACCCAACATGTGCTTATATTTTTGTTATAAGGCATCTCTCTGATAGCTTTAGAATGCGTAACATCAATGATGAGATTTTTTCCACCTATAGAGTGCTACGAAAAAGAGAATAAATACGGGGGCGACTATGCCGATTTCGCTGGGGAGAGTTTTGTTGTTTGAGAGTTCTATGAGCATAAAAAGGATACCCCAAATGAGAAGAGTTGCAAGAATTGCCACAAAACTAAAGAGTGAGACGTTTAAGAATCTCGAACTAACAGGCACAAAAAAGAAGATAATCACAACCAAGCATGGCACAAAAAGAGGATAGATAAATATCTTGTAGAGGGCACTTTTAATGCTGCTTATATTTATGTTTTGCTCTCTTAAAAGTGATATGGCGTCCAAAGCATCCTTGATTGTAAAATTAACTTTTCCTTCATAAACTTGGTCAAGCATGTCAGGACGGAATCCCTCGAGAATATATAAATCTTTTTGATTTGTAATTCTCATACCGAGTGATTCAAAACTTAAATCATTTGGCTTTGTAATAACATCTGCCTCTTTTATATGCCAAAATCCATCTCTGTATTTTGCCTCTTTTGCTACTATAACCTCATTGAGGGAGTTCTCTTTTACACTAAAAACTCTTATCCCCTCGGCTTTTTCTTGAAGCGGCAGCAATTTTGAGAAATAAATATACTTGTCCTTGTATATAAAAAAGAGATCTTGTGTGGGGTTTAAATATTGTGCATGTTTGCGGATATTGTTAGAAAATTCGTCCGCTCTTGAAAAACTTGGGAGTGCGTGCAAAAATATAAATATAAATATAATTGAGGTTGATACAACAACAAACGGGCGAAGGATATCTGTTCTTGAATAACCTAAAGAGTAAAATGAGACCAAAGCATTTGAACGAATTAAAAAAATCTTTGTCGTAATCATAGCAAAAACTAAAGCCAGAGGAAGAAGCATGTCTATTGCAAAGAAAGATTTATATGTGAGATAAATAAGTGTCAAGTTGGCGGAGTTTGCCAACTCTTCTGCATTTTCCATGTAGTCAAGCCCGACCAAAAACATACTTAAGGCCAATAAAATGACAAAGAAATATTTGAGGTAGTGAAGGGAAATATATTTGAAGGCGAGCATGGAGCTATTTTAGCTCAAGTTGTTTGATTGTAAATTGAGAGCTTGTATCTTCGAGTGAATTATGAAGCAAAAATTCTACCGCTTCACATGCTTTTGAAATCCACGCTTCAAGATGATTTTTTTCATCAGCCCTAAAATCACCCAAAACAAAAGAGGCGACTTCACCCTTATGCTCAGGTTTTCCTATTCCCATTCTCACGCGAATGTACTCTTTAGAGATTTTTTCATCTGCAGATTTCAAGCCGTTATGTCCGCCATGTCCGCCGCCAAACTTAAAACGAATGGCTCCGAATGGAAGATCCAAATCATCATGGATAACCACAACTTTATCTATTTTATAAAAATTTTTTACCTGTGCTATTGCTATGCCGGAGAGGTTCATAAAAGTGAGCGGTTTAAGTAGAAAATGTTCAGAAAATTTATAAAGTTCAGATTGAGGGGTAGAGGAGAGTTTATTTGCATTATTACGAGAAACAAGCGCGTCAATAACCATAAAACCGATGTTATGGCGCGTTTTTTCATAGGTCGGGCCAGGATTACCCAGTCCGACTATAAGCATGATTATTTAGCTTTAATGATACTTACTACAGCTACACGATCAGAATCTGTAAATGTAACATTATCAATTTTAGCTATAT
This sequence comes from Sulfurimonas sp., assembly GCA_041662325.1. Lineage (GTDB taxonomy): Bacteria > Campylobacterota > Campylobacteria > Campylobacterales > Sulfurimonadaceae > Sulfurimonas. Next base: position 479,856 of record JBAZSU010000002.1, read on the forward strand.
CACGGATAAGTCTAGAATCGCCAACATCCATTGGAGTAACATCTACAACAATTGAATTTGGTACATGTTCAATCGCAGCTTTGACTCTTAAACGAGCTTTTGAAACATTTACAAGACCTTTGTTTTTAAGACCAAATGCAATACCTTCTGGTACAACAGGAACATGATAATGAGTAACAACACCCGGTTGTGCCACCATTAAATCAACATGTAAAAGGATACCTGTAACTGCATGTGACTCATATGATTGAACTACAACATTCATCACTTTACCGTTAACTGAAACTGGGAACGCTAAAGTCTCTTTGTTGCGAACAGTACGGATATATTCATTTGACTTAAATGCCGCATGAATATTTTCAAGACCTTTTCCGTAAATGTTTGCAATCAGATAACCATCACGGCGAAGCGCTTTTGTACCCTTCTTACCAATACTCTCTCTAATTATGCCTTCTAACATATGTAATCCTTAAATAAAAAATAGGCGCAATTATACTTAGTTAAGCTTTAAAAGCAGTTAAACTACTGCTTCAAATCAAAAAAGTCTCCATCATTTATTTGTCCGTTTACAGAACCGCTTTTGCTTGATGCGTCGCCCGAAGTTAAACCGCTCATCTTAAGCTCTAAATCGGCCGGACTTGTTGCGTTCTCTTTGGCTTGTTCTCTTGAGATAATTCCCTCGTTATATAAATCTAAAAGCGACTGGTCAAAGCTTTGAGATTTATAGTGACTTTTTCCCTGCTCTATTGCGTCACGAATCTCATGGTCACGATTCTCCATAATCAGTTTCTCAATTGTTGCATTGCGGATTAATATCTCCATAGCGGCACGGCGACCTCCATTAATCGTCTTTACCAATCTTTGTGAAACGATTCCCTGAAGAACTCCGGCTAACGAGAGTCTCACGCGGTTTTGCTCATCCGTCGGAAATTGGGAGATAATACGGTTGATTGTCTCTTTTGCGTCTATGGTATGAAGTGTCGAAAAGACTAAGTGCCCAGTATCTGCCGCATGAAGGGCAAGATTAATTGTCTCTTTATCCCTCATCTCTCCTACTAAAATAATATCCGGGTCTTCACGAAGCGCCGATTTTAACGCCGCTCCAAAAGAGAGGGTATCCTGTCCGACCGAACGCTGATTTATAATGCACCCCTTATCTTTATGAACAAACTCTATCGGGTCCTCTATTGTTATAATGTGCTTTCTTTGCGTTTTGTTCACCTCATCTATTATTGAGGCCAAAGTAGTTGATTTACCACTTCCCGTTGCACCGGTTACCAAAACTATTCCGCTTTTTTTTGTAGTAAAACTTCTTAAAATTTCAGGTAAATTATAATCCTCAAAGGTAGGAATAGTTACAGGGATAACACGAAATACCGCGGAGATTCCTTCCATTTGAAAGAACATGTTGACACGAAAACGATTTTGTTCATCAAAAGGGTAAACAAAATCCATCTCTTTATTTTTTACAAACTCCGGAAATCTATCTTTTAAAAGCTCTTTTGCAAACATAAGTGCATCGCTTTTTTCAAATATCCCGCCCGAGAAAGCAACAATATCGCCGTCCTTATTTCTCATTCTGATTGCCGAGCTTGCTTTTATATGTAAATCGCTTCCCTTATTATCTATCATGGTCTTCAGGTAAGCCCGTATCTTTTTTGTTTGCTCGTAGGTCAACTTCTCTACATCTATACTAAAATCATCTTCAATCATAATGCCTCCAAAATATCTCTAAATGCATCTTTAAATGCACTCAGTCCATCCGCTATCTGCGTCTCGATTACTTTATCAAAATCAATTCCACATGCGAACACTTTTGCAAAATGCTCTCTTATGATTTCATCTGAAATTGGCAACGCTCTCTCTTTTTCTCCATTGATATGAAAAGCTTTTATGGTATCGATCGGAGCTGTATTTACGCTGTTATATGCCAGCAGTCCACTCACATAATAATGCGCCGGAAGTGAGTCATCTTTTACACCTGTACTGGCGAAGAGAGTACGGCAGCCTAAAACGCCCATCTCCTCAATTTTGTTGTAAATATCGGCACTGTTATAAATTCCAGATAACGCCACATCAATACCATTTTTAGCAAGCTCTGCATCGAGCGCACGGTCAACTCTGCTCACAAAAATACTTATTACCGTATCTACCCTCTTGCCATGTTTTGCTACACCCTCTTCAAATGCTTTTGCACAGGAGATGGCTTGAGCCTTTGAGAAGATAAGTGTTGCATTTACCGGAATTCCGCACGCCGTAAGCTCTTTCATAGCCTCATATCCGGCATGTGTAGCAGGGACTTTTATCATTACATTCTTTTTGCCGATTCTCTCAAAGAGTCTCTTCCCCTCGGCAATTGTAGCCTCTGCATCATCACAAAAGAAAGGGTCAACTTCGATACTCACATATCCGTCATCGCCTCTGTCATAGAGCGGTTTTAAAATATCTGCGGCTTTAGAAATATCGTAAATTGCCAAAGATTCATACTTCTCTTTTGGAGTCAATGAAGCTAAACTTGAAAGCTGCTCTTTATATGCCGGCGAATTTAAAATGGCATTTTTAAATATAGCTGGATTGGAAGTCGCACCGTTGATTATTCCGCTATTAATCAACTCTTTAAACTCATTATCGAGATACTCTCTCTCAATAAAATCTGCCCATAACGAGAATTTTAAATCTTCTATATACATTTTAATTCCTAAATAATTTTTCTAAATTATATCTCTAATTTACCTCTTTTTCTAAGTAAAACAAAAAATAAAATTAGAGAATGAAGGAGTGTCAGAGCAAAAAAGATTTCGCTGTTTACAAAATTTTGTCCATCATAAAAATCAAAATAGAGATAAATCTTATAAACAATCTCATTCATATGTCTAAATAAAAGGACAGAAGAGAAAGTAAGTATGCTTCCGATTAGAACTGCTATTTTTATAAATTTTGTATCTTGACAATAGATAAAATATATTATTCCAAAGAGAGTTATAAAGTAAAAAATATAGGCACTGAATGAAAAAATGAGGATTAACGAGTAGTTCAAACATGCTAAATAGGGAAATAAAAGAATGCTATTTAAAAAGCTGCTTTTATAGCTTAATAGAATGAAAAAGTAGATGATTTGCAAAAATATTAAAAAAAAGTATTGAGAGAAATATAAAAGAGAGGCTGAAACAAAAAAATGAATTATGGTAAGCGCAACAAAATATCTTTTATCTGTTCTCATACAATTTTTTTGATATCTCCACTCTAAATGTAGAGCCCTCTGGAGATGTCTCAACACTAATATCTCCATAAAACTGTTTTTGAACAATCATCTGGCTCATATACAGACCAAGTCCTGTGCCATTTTTGCCCTTAGTACTGAAGTATGGTTCAAATATTTTGACTACATTCTCATCACTTATTCCATTGGCATTATCTTTGACAAATATCAGAAGAGTATTCTCTTTATCTTCTGTATAAATCGTAATTTTTGGTTCACTTTGAGTAGAGTTTTTTAGGGCATCAACCGCATTATTGAACAAATTCAGCAGAACTTGAACAATTTCATTTATATAGGTATGAATGAAGAGACCCTCACTCTTTTGAAGCGTGATTTTTATGGACCCATCGCTTACTCTAGGAAGTATAAAATTAACAGCTTTTTGAAGCAGTGCATCTACTTCTATTACACTCAATTCTTTATTTGGATGAAAATATGTTTGAAAATCATCTATTGTTTCTGAAAGGTAAAGGATAGTGTCGCTTATCTGGGCAAGTGTTTTATCAATTTTTCTAGCTTTTTGTTCCTTATTCAGCAGCTGTTCAAACTGATAATTAGCTATATTTAAAGTAATCATAGAGAGCGGTTGCCTCCACTGATGTGCTATCATGTTTATCATTTCGCCCATAACAGCCTGTTTTGACTGAACAGTAATAAGCTTGTCTTTTTGAAAAAGTTCTACTGCTTTTTCTTCTACTTTTGCTTCGAGAGATTCATTAAGCTCTATCAGTGCTGCTGTTTTCTCTTTTACCTGTCTCTCCAGTTCGGCATTAAAATCAAGAAGTTCGTTTTGCTGTTTTAAAATCAACTCTTTAGCTTCAAGCATTTTTATCTGATAAAAACGAACTATCGCACTTACGACCAGCAATACAACAGATATATAAGTTACTTGAAACAGAGAATATTTCACTTCTATAAAATCTTGCACCGGAGCAATCATTATCATGAAGAGAAGAAATATAAACCAATAGATGCCATAATATTTTTTTTGAAAATATAAAAGCACTATCGGATATGTGTATATCCATGTATGTTTCATCTCTTCTGGGGCGCTTGTATATATAATTGCTAATAATAAAAATGTACACTGAACAGTGATAATCATTGTTACCTTTTCAAAGGCACTCTTATATTTTCTAAGTGCAAAAAACATAAGCACATTCATGAAAAGTAAAAGAGCTTCCAGCGGTACAAAATTTGGAATCTCTTTGATTGTGTTTACTACTATTCCATACATAAATGCTGCAGCTGAAAGAAGAAGAGCGATATTTATCATCTGATAAGCACTTTTTAAATCTAGCTGAGAATCGTCAAACACAAATCCGCTTGTAAAAAAATTATCTATCTTTAATTTCATATTAAACCTCAAATTATGGTAAATAAATCTTATCCAAAAGTTCTTTATACTCTTGCATGGCATCACTGTCAATCGTTATCCCGCCACCGCTTTTATAGATAAATCCGTCTTCTGTTTTTTCAATAAAACGAATCATCACTCCGCTGTCAAATTTTTCTCCGTCATACACTCCAAAAACACCGCTAAAAAAGCCTCTTTCATACTCTTCTGTCTCTTCAATTATTTTTAATGTACTTTTTTTTGGTGCTCCGCTTATACTCCCTGCGGGAAGAAGTGATTTTAAAATATCGCCGATTCGCCCATGCCAATCCTCTCCGACAAGCCCGCTGATGTGCGAGCTAACCTGTAAAAGTCTCTTCTCCCCAGCCTCTATTGTTTCAATATATCTAAACTTTTCTACTTTTACATCAATCGCCACAATCGACAAATCATTCCGTAGCAAATCCACCACCATCACATGTTCCGCCATCTCTTTTTGATTGTTCAGGATTATTTGCTCAGCATTTAAAATGGAAGCGTCGATTGTCCCTTTCATCGGGAAAGTGTTGATTTTATCGCCCTCTATCTGTATAAATTTTTCCGGCGAAAAGCACACAAACTTATCTTTAAATCTCAACTTGTAGTGCGCGGAGGCATGTGCAAATATCTCTTTTAAAGTAAGAGTAGTTTTGATTTTTGTGGGTTGCGTGAGGTTGAGCAGATAGGTCTCGCCCGCTTCAATTTTTTCTATAACTCTATCAAATTTTTTTTTATAAACATCAAAGGAGAGAGGCACTTTTTGCAAAGTTTCTCCATGTGGTGTGAAAATATAATTTTCATTGATAGTAAATTCAATATCCTCTTTTTGCAAATCTTCTAAAAGTATAATTTCCAAATTCTCAGCTTTAAAATCAGAGATAAAAAGAAAAGGTTTTCTTTGCCTCCCGAAAGAATTTAAAAGATTAAACTGCATTCTCAAGAGATTAATTTTTTGAGTATCGCCATTCTGATTGAGACTCCATTTGTCACCTGCTCAAGAACTTTACATCTCTCATCGGCTAAAAGTGCGTCGCAAATATCTACATTTCTGTGAACAGGACCGGGGTGGAGTAAAATAATATCACGCGCACCAACAAGTTCCGAGGTGATACAGAAGTCACTTGCATAATCTTTGAGAGAAGCATAACTTTGTGAAGAGTGTCGCTCTGTCTGTGTTCTCAGGCTCATGATTGCATCCACTTCATCGATAATTTCTTTGATGTAATGCGTAGTTTTCAGAGTAGTTTTTGGCAAAAATTGGGGAGGTGCGACCAAAATCACCTCCATTCCAAATCTGGTTAAAAGTTCAATATTTGAGTTGGCAACACGCGAATTTTTTATATCTCCGACTATTGCAATTTTTTTGCCACGAACATCGCCAAAATGTTCTTTAAGAGTATAAAGGTCTAAAAGTGCCTGTGTCGGATGTGCATGTGCGCCATCTCCGGCGTTTATTATAGAGGCGTTTGTATGATCGGAGAGAATTTTAGGAACACCTGCATTTTGATGACGAACAATTATTGCATGTGGACCCATCGCATCCAAATTCATCGCAGTATCAACCAGAGTCTCCCCCTTAGCAGTTGAACTTTTTGCAACATCAAGGTGTACCATCTCCGCACCGAGTCGTTTTGCAGCTATCTCAAAGGAGCTTCTTGTTCTGGTTGAGTTTTCAAAAAAAAGCGTAATGATTATTTTATCTTGGAGTATTCGCTCAAATCTCCCGTCACTGAACCTTTTAGCATCAGCCAGAATCTCTTCAATCTCTTGTGTAGTAAAATCATCCGTGCGAATTAAATGCTTCATTTTTGGCTTCTTATTATTTTTTATAGATTATACAAAACATCACATATTTTTACAATATCATCGTCCACTTTTAGGAGTGTTTGATTTGTTTTTAAAAAATAGGGTTCGGAGACAACTTTGAAATTTTCGTAATTATCTCTGCAGTTAAAAGCGATGGTATGAGGAATATTTCTATCACTTAGAGCTTTTTTACTCAGCAAAGTATCGTTGATACAGCCAAGGGAGCAGTGTGTAACCAAAAGAGCAATTGCATTTAGGTGCGTGATTAAATCTATCATCATCGTATTCTCATCAATTGGCACATAAAGCCCGCCGGCACCTTCAATAATTACAAGGTCGCAAGAGGCTTCCATCTCTTCAATCTTAGTCAGAATTTTTTTTAAATCAAGCAAAGTGTTATTTGAAGCAACAAACGGAGCTGCCGCCAATTCATAAGTAATCGGGACAATATCATCCACTTCCAAAGACCACAACTTATGGTTCAAGCCCTTCACACACTCTAACAGTTCTTCTGCATCTGCTGCAAAATCATTCGCAACTCCAGTTTCAATAGGCTTAATTACTCCTACCAAAATTCCCCGTGAAGCAAACTCTTTTAAAAGCAGTTTCGTTGTGTAGGTTTTACCTATGTTTGTGTTTGTAGCGGTAACAAAAATTCTTTTTTTCATATTTATCTCTACTTTGGTATAATCTAAAAGCTATTATAGGGCTTATCCACTTGAAAACTCGCAAAATTTTATAATTTTTTTTAGAATCAGCTAAACAGGAGCACCATGGCAACCAATATAGAACTTGAGCTTTTACAAGAGATATCCCTAAAATATTCAAAAAAATATAAAGTTTATCTCCTAAATGATGATTACACATCAATGGAGTTTGTAATAGATATTTTGATGACTCTCTTTCATAAAACTTATCAAGAGGCTGAGAATATAATGTTAGAAGTGCATAAAAAAGAGAGAGGTTTATGTGGTGTTTACACATATGAAATTGCCGAAACCAAGGTGATGCAAGTGAGCAAGAGGGCCAGAGACCATGGTTTTCCGCTTAAAGCTATAATGGAAGAAGAGTAATGATTAGTCCAAGTTTAAATGATATATTTCAAAAATCAATCCTATTTGCAAAAGCACTCAGACATGAATATCTCACAATTGAGCATATTTTTTATCTTCTTCTTAGCTCACCGGAAGGCGCGCACATCATCACTCTATCCGGCGGAGATGTTGTGAAGATGAAAGAGCTGCTCAAAAACTATATAACCACGAACATACAAGCTCTTCCTAATGGGGTAAACCTTGACCCCTATGAAAGCGTTGCTCTTTCAAGGCTCATTGACAATATGATAAAACATGTGCAGAGTGCCGGACAGACAAGTGCAGATGTGGGCGATTTGATAGCCGCCATGTATGACGAAGAGAACACATTCAGCACTATGCTTTTGCATGAGTATCAAATATCAAGAGTAGATATTTTGGAAATTATTTCTCACTCTGAGATAGAAGCAGAAAGTAATGAGAGAGAATCCTATCTGGATAAATATTCAATAAACCTTCTAGATAAAGCCAGAGAGGGTAAAATAGACCCAGTCATTGGAAGAGATAGCGAAATAAAAAGAGTTACGCAGATTCTATGTAGAAGAAAAAAGAACAACCCTCTATTGGTGGGTGAAGCGGGTGTGGGTAAAACTGCAATTGCCGAAGGACTGGCACTCAATATCGTAGCCGGAGAAGTACCGGAGATTATAAAAGAGTCTCAACTCTATGCGCTTGATCTTGGTGCTATGTTAGCCGGAACAAAGTACAGAGGCGATTTTGAGAAAAGACTCAAAGGCGTTATGGACGAGTTAAAAAGAATTCCGGATGCCATACTTTTTATAGATGAGATTCACACGCTCATAGGTGCAGGTTCTACAAGCGGAACAATGGACGCAGCTAACCAACTCAAACCTGCCCTTGCCTCTGGTGAACTCAAATGCATGGGTGCGACAACATTCGCTGAATACAGAAACGGTTTTGAGAAAGACAAGGCACTCAGCAGAAGATTTTCAAAAATAGATATTAATGAACCATCCTCAAAAACAACTTTTCTTATTCTAAAAGGTCTTCAAGAGAAATATGAAAAACATCATGGTGTAAGCTATACAGACAAAGCTCTAAAACGAGCAGTAGAGCTATCAAAACGATACATCACAGATAGATTTTTACCAGACAAAGCGATAGATTTAATAGATGAAACGGCTGCCTCTTTTCACTTAAAAAAGAGTAAAAAAAGTAAGATTACAGCCACAGATATTGAAAAAACAATCTCAAATATAGTAGGAATATCTGGAGCAAAAGTAAACAAAAATGAAACTTCTTCCTTGATGAATTTGGAAGATGCACTAAGAAAAAGAGTTATAGGTCAAGATAGTGCTGTTTTAACTGTAACAAATGCGATTAAAATATCAAAAGCGGGTCTCACTCCGGCAAACAAGCCAATAGCCTCATTTCTGTTTTCGGGACCCACGGGTGTCGGAAAAACAGAACTTGCCATTGCCCTAAGCCAAACGCTCGGCATAAACTTTGAGCGCTTTGACATGAGCGAATATATGGAAAAGCATACTCTTAGTCGGCTGGTAGGCGCACCTCCAGGATATGTCGGGTTTGAACAGGGTGGATTACTAACAGAAGCAATAAAAAAACATCCCTACTCAGTTTTGCTGTTAGATGAGATAGAAAAGGCGCATCCTGATTTAGTAAATATATTGCTCCAAATTATGGATAGTGCAACGCTCACGGACAATAATGGATACAAAGCAAACTTTCAAAATGTCATCTTAATTATGACCTCTAATATCGGTGCAACAGCCAGAAGCGTTATGGGTTTCAACAAAGACAGTTCAATCTCCAAAAACGAAGAGCTGAAATCTTTTTTTACTCCGGAATTTAGAAATAGACTCGATGCAATAGTTGAATTTAAACAACTTTCAGAAGAAACGATTGAGGGCATTGTAAATAAATTTATCAATGAATTGAACAAAGAGTTGAAAAAGAAAAGAATTACGGTTTCACTGAGCCAAAAGGCTGTGGAACATATTGCTAAATCATCCTACAGCATTGAGATGGGAGCAAGACCTATAAAACGCTTTATTCAAAACAATATTACTAACAAATTAAGCGATGAGATACTTTTTGGAAAGCTTAAACATGGCGGGCATGTTGATGTTGATTACGACAAAGAGTTGACAATTGAACATACCGAAGTTAAATAAGCATAGCTTGGTATTTCCCCATCCAAACGATGCAAATGAAGATGGTATCGTAGCATGGGGAGGTGATTTAAGCCACTCAAGACTTATTCGTGCATATCAAAATGGAATTTTTCCATGGTATGCAAAAGATGATCCAATCATTTGGTGGTCTCCTAATCCAAGATTAATCATGGAGCTAGATGATTTTAAACTGAGCAAATCTCTAAAAAAAAGTATGAAAAAGTTTGAGTATAAATTTGACACCAACTTTGCAGAAGTCATGCAAAAATGTGCCTCAGTTCCAAGAGAGAATCAAAACGGAACTTGGATACAAGAAGAAATTATTGAAGCATATGAAGTGCTACATGGGCTGGGAGTTGCTCACTCTATAGAGAGTTATTTAGATGGTAAGTTAGTTGGTGGATTATATGGCGTTGTAGTAGGAGGAGTATTTTGCGGAGAGTCAATGTTTGCAGATATTACTGATGCTTCAAAATCAGCCTATGCAGTTTTAGTAAAACACCTAAAAACATGGGGTTATGACTTTATAGATTGTCAAGTTCCGACAAACCATCTCAAGAGTTTAGGTGCAAAAGAAGTAACAAGAGAGTATTTTTTATATAGATTAAAGAAAGATAATAAGCAAAAAATAGAAGATAAATGGGTTATTATAAATGAGTAGAAAATAAGTAAGAAGTTAATTTGACGGAA